>JAVBNB010000035.1:0-29550 GCA_031551825.1 Tannerella sp.
ACATTCCCCTATTTTTCGGAATTTTCCACGATGTATAAACATCAATTGGATTATTGGACTCCGGAAAATACAAACGCTTTTTATCCCCGGCTATACGAACGGGCAACAGGGAATACCGGAGCTAACAGGAACATACAGACAAGATATATGCTGAATGGAGCTTATATCCGTCTTAAAAATGTAACATTATCGTATACATTACCGGTAAATTGGTATAAGAAATATAGTGTTGATCGCGTAAGCGTATTTTTTAGCGGAGAAGATTTATGGACGCATTACAATACGCCTAAAGGAATAGATCCGGAAACAGATCCTATGGGACGTGGATGGGCTTATCCGAATATGAGAAAAATATCGTTTGGAATTAATATAACACTTTAAAATTAATACGAGATATGAAAAATAAAATATATGCTATACTATGTAGCTCGTTCCTGTTGAGCGGATGTTTAAATAATGATTATCTGGAAAAATATCCGTTGGATAAACAGACGGAAAAAACAGCATTTGTTACTTACGACAATTTTAAAACTTATTCCTGGGGACTTTATGAGCAGTTGGGAGGATATACTCCGGCATCCCTGTATGCACCTGAAAATGATGCGGACAATATGTTCATAAGTAATATAAATTCAACCTCTCAATGGGCCTGGCAAAAAGTAAAAGTCCCTACCAGCGGAGGCGGCTGGGACTATACCTATATTCGCCGTGTCAATTTAATGCTTGACAATATAGAAAATTCCCAATTAACGGAAGAAGAACAAAATCACTGGCGGGGAGTCGGATACTTTTTCCGTTCATTTCAATACTTTGATCTCTTATCCCTTTTTGGAGATGTAGTCTGGGTAGAACATGTATTGGACAACTCATCTCCGGAGTTATATGCTCCTCGCGACAGCCGTGATCTTGTCGCAAAAAACATCTTGGAAAATTTGAAATATGCGGAAGAACATATTAAACCGGAAGGAGACGGAGCCAATACAATTACTCCGGATGTTGTAAAAGCGCTGATGTCACGTTTCTGTCTCTTTGAGGGAACCTGGCGAAAATATCACGGGTTGAATGATGCTGAGACATATCTGAAAGAATGCAAGCGGGTTTCGGAAGAATTAGTCAACAAGTATCCAAAACTTCATTCCAACTATGACGAAGTTTTTAATTCTGCAGATTTAAGCGGAAAAGACGGAATACTTTTATTCCGGCAATATGAACTCCAATTAACGACCCACATGGTTCGTCAAACAAATTATGAATTCTGCAAAGAAGCCGTAGACAGCTATTTATGTACTGATGGAAAAACAATTCAGACAAGTACCGTCTTCGAAGGAGAAAAGAGTCCGTATACAGAATTTCGTAACCGGGATAAACGCCTGTTATATACGGTTTGCCTGCCTTATAAAGTATCAACTCCTCCTGTCGCATTTGCCATGGAATGGTGGCATACAGACAATCCTGCCGACCAAGAGTATTTTTCTGTTTTAGAGGCAATTTCCGGAGAAGGATACAAAACTTTGCCGATAAAACAATCCGGCGGAGCCGTTTTAAAATTTTGTCCGCATTTCGTAAAACATAATGGAGGATTCGGTTTTATGGCTACGGAAGGCGGATACTGGATATACAAACACATGAACACCCATGATCCCTATCCGCTAACCGCGAATTCCAGCGATGCTCCCCTTTTCCGGATGGGAGAAGTCATGTTAAATTATGCAGAAGCGGCATGGGAATTAGGGGGATTTAATCAGGATGTCGCAGACAAGACAATCAATAAACTACGTGAACGCGCAGGTGTAGCTCCTATGCTTCCGGCAGATATAACAGCCTCTTTCGATCCCAAACGCGAGTCTTCGATTGATCCGGTTCTTTGGGAAATACGCAGGGAAAGAAGAGTGGAGATGATGGCAGACGGTTTCCGGTTTAATGATTTACGCCGTTGGAAAAAAGGAGAATATGTAAATAAACAGAAACTCGGTCGTTGGTATAGCGCTAAACAATTGGTAGAGGATGGAGTTATTAGTAATGAAAGTCAATGTAAACTTAAATTTATAGGAGGTGGAAACGAAGGATACATTGAGTTTTTCGGAGATCCGGTAAAAGAAGGTTATGGTTGGAAAGATTATTATTATCTTTATCCGTTGCCACTGAACGATCTGGCCCTGAACCCGCAGTTAAAACAAAATCCGGGTTGGGAATAACTGATTAATCTGACAAAACGTATCTTTGATATATGGAAAAAGATGCGTTTTGTCTATTGTTGAACTATTAAATAAAATATCACATGCGATTCTTATTAATTACACTTCTTATTTACCTTCCCCAGTTATTATTTGCGGAAAATTTAAAAAATGACCTCAGTGGAAGATGGGATTTTAAACTCGACTCACTGAATGCCGGAGTAAAAGAAGAATGGTACAAACATTCATTCGGTGAATCGATCAATTTACCCGGCGCTTTGCAAAACCAGGGATATGGAAATGACATAACGGCGGAAACTCCATGGGTAACCGGGGTAGTACATCGTAGCGGCTCATGGTTTGTTCATCCTATGTATGAATTTTTCCGTAAAAAGGAGAATCTACGCTATCCAAATAATTTCCAACCCCAAAAGCATTATGTCGGTGCAGCCTGGTATAAAAAAGAAATTTTTATACCCGAAAATTTTAGGGACCGGGAGATTCTGTTAAGCTTCGAACGGGTACACTGGCAGTCCACACTATGGATTGATAATCAACGGGTAGACAGTTGCAATTCATTATTAGCGCCTCATACCTATGATATATCAAAATTCGTTCAACCGGGGAAAAATCATACCATCACATTACGTATCGATAATAGCGAAATAATAAACGTCGGCGCTAATGCTCATTCCTGGGGAGACCAGACGATGACCGCCTGGAACGGCATTACCGGTGAAATGTCTCTGATCGCAAACGAAGCTTTACATCTGGAAGACATGCAGATCTATCCGGATGTAAAAGCAAACGAAGCCGAATTGATCTTTGAACTCAAAAATCTGACAAACAAACCTATCCAAACAACATTGTCCTGGATTATTAACAGTTATAATACGGATATAAAACACAAAATAACTCCTCCACCGTTTGAGGTAGTCGTAGATCCCGGTTTACACAAATTTTCTTATACGGTCAATTTAACAGATCAGGTTTTATTATGGGACGAATATCACCCTAACTTATACAAATTAGAAACCTTATTAAAAACCGACAGATATGAACAACATTATTCAAACACATTCGGTGTAAGAGAAATAAAAACAAAAGACAACCGCTTCCTGTTAAACGGACGGGAAATCTACTTACGGGGAAACCTGATGTGCGGCTCATTTCCTATGACAGGATATGCTTCAATGGATTATTTAACCTGGAAAAGAATTCTGACTTTGTACAAGTATTATGGGCTCAACCATGTCCGCTTCCATTCATGGACTCCACCAGAAGCCGCTTTTCAGGCTGCAGATGAATTAGGAATCTATTTATATACGGAGACCGATGCCTGGACAAGAATAAATACAACCAAACAAAAGGATTTTCTTATGCAGGAAGGCCATTTATCCCTTAAATACTATGGTAACCATGCATCTTTTACCATGATGGGAATAGGCAATGAAATGGCGGCGGAACATGCAATCACAAACGCATTACTGGAAGAATGGAAAAAAGATAACCGCAGATTATATACAGGCTTAGCTAATTCCGTACCCTCAATGACTCCCTCTATGGAATTTACCGTGACAAAAGAGGTACGTTCCAATATCGGTTGGCCGCCGCGTCCGGAATATTCATTCTTTTACCGGAATAAACCATCAACAGACTTTGTTTTCGACAATCCGGTAAAATATCCGGTTCCACTCATTACACATGAAGCGGGACAGCATTCTTCTTATCCGGCACTGGATCAGATGACCAAATTTACAGGTACGCAATTTGCCGGATATATCGATATTGCCCGTTCACAACTGAAAGAACGCGGCATGTTGGAACAATGGCCGGATTTCGTAAACGTTTCCGGTAAATTACAAACATTATTTTATAAACATGAATTAGAGACCTACTTACGTATGCCACACCATCCCGGCTATGAAATACTGCAACTGGAAGATTTTCCCGGACAAGGAGCCGGACTTGCCGGAGTGTTGGATTATTTTTATGATAGTAAAGGTTACATTACCCCCGAGGAATTCAGGCGTTTCTGTTCACAGAAAGTCTTATTGGCCAAATTCTCCAAATTTACATGGACAACGAATGAAGAATTTAAAGCCAATATGTTGTATTCCAACTGGAGTGAAAACGATCTGTCAAATCGCTCTATCCGATGCACTTTAACCGACGAACAGGGGAAAGTTTATTTTGAAAAAATATTTTCTCCGGAGTTAATCAAACGGGGAGATGCCGTTGAAATGGGAAATGTGTCTCTGCAACTGGAAAATATTCCAGCTCCGTGTAAATTAACATTAAAAGTATTTGAAACGGATAGCGACGTTCAGAACCAATGGGATATATGGGTCTACCCGGAAACAATAAATACGGAAAATCCTCAAAATATCCAGATTGTCACCTCCTGGAATCCGGATACGGAGAAACGGGTAAAAGCGGGAGAAACATTGGTTCTCCAATTAAATAAAACGCAAATAAAAGGTGATCTGCCCCCCTCCTTTCTGCCGATCTATTGGACACAATTTGACAAACTGGGTAACTCACAAACGATGGGGATTCTCTGCAATCCAAAACATCCGTTGTTCAACTATTTTCCGACAGAACAACATACAAACTGGCATTGGTATGAATTATTAAACAATGCATATCCTCTAATATTTGATGAATTCGAAATGCAAAACGCATGGGATAAATCATTTCGTCCGTTGATCCAATTAGTAGACGGCTGGAGAACCAACCGGAAAGTCGGAGTTTTAGCCGAGGCAAAAATAGGAAAAGGTCGCATCATTGTTACTTCCATGGACCTCACAAATAATATGGAAACGCGCATCGTAGCCCGTCAGTTCAAACATTCCCTTTTCAATTACATGAATAGCAATGATTTCAAACCGAAAGATGAAATTAATGGCGAGCAGATTCAGGCATTACTCTCAGATGGCAAGATTACCGGAGATAATAAATTGATTAAGAACATTCGTTTTGAGAACATAAAAAGTGAAACTTCCTGGCAAACATTGGTAGACAATAAAAAACAAACGGAATGGAACGGAAAGATTCTTTCGAAAAACAAAGAAACAGCTATCATTATAGAACTGAATAAAACAGAAGGTGTCGGAGGCATTATATATTATCCCGCATCCGATACCCAATCCGGACGAATTATAGACTATCAACTGTTTATCAGCAATGACGGTAACAACTGGGAAATTCCGCTCGTTAAAGACAAATTTTCAGACAGTCCGGTTGCCCAGAATATAGACCTACTCTTCTTTCATGCGGCCAAATACATCAAACTGGAAATATTGTCTACTACCAATCCGGAAAAGGTAGGAATCGCAGAACTCAACCTGATGGCAGAATGATCTGTAACATATAACCGGTAAAATTATAGGGACGGCCAGTTGTGAAAGCCGTCCCTATAATTTTCTGATACTCGCTTTCAGGAATACGGTTCATGTCGAATTGCTTAAATTCGGATTTTTGTTCTGTATCACTATCAATGCAGAATAAAAGTAGGCTTAATCGGAAAGTTCCAATATAAACCTCTGAAATAACTTGCAATCCTAATCATAATTTGATTATATTTGCTAAAAATATAGCAGTCTATGAAAAATCTTAGTTTAAGCGACTGGATTAGGAATTTAGAGATACACGGCTTCAATACCTTTTCCTTTGAGAAGGTACGTGAAACCTTCCAGAAAGCTTCGGAGCAAAATCTTTCTAATTCTCTTTATCGTCTGACCGTAAAAAAGAGAATTGTATCTGTTTATAAAGGTTTTTACGTGATTATTCCACCACAATATGCCGCAAAGGGAATTATTGTTCCAACTTATTACATTGATCAGCTAATGCAATATATTGGCAAGCCATATTATATCAGTTTACTTAATGCCGCAGAACTGCATGGAGCAGCCCACCAACGTTCGCAACATCTTTCCGTAATGACGGTTTACCCGTCTGCGAATGTGTCAAAGGCAAAAAACAACATTCTTGATTGGGTTTACAGAAACGAAATTCCCGAAAAATTCTTGCATACAAAAAATTCAGAAACAGGAATTATCCGTTTTTCAAATCCTGAACTGACAGCAATAGACCTGATACAATATGAGAAACATATAGGTGGACTATCCAGAGCAGCAACTGTTTTAGAAGAATTGACGGAAACGGCCGATTTTTCAAAAGTGTCGAACGAACTACTTGATTATACATCTATATCTGCAATACAACGGTTAGGGTTTATACTGGAACGCATTTTAGACCAAAAACAACAAGCGGATATTTTATACGAGCAATTACTTAACTATGGAAAAAGGTTGAACTATGTTCCACTAAGTACTCGTTCTGTGAATAGAAATGTCAAGAAAAATACCCGTTGGAAAATATATATCAATACAGAAATAGAAACTGACGATTTATGATAAACAGAGCATCCATACTCCAATGGAGGACACAAGTTCCCTGGAATGCCAGCGAACAAGTAGAGCAGGATTTAATAATATGCCGCGCATTGATTGCTATTTTTAGCGATGAATTTCTCGCAAGCCAGTTAGCTTTCAGAGGAGGGACGGCATTACATAAGCTATATCTATCTCCTCAAAGCAGATATTCAGAGGATATTGACCTTGTACAAATTGAAGCAGGGCCTATAAAACCAATCCTTTCTCGTTTAGGAGAGGTATTGGATTTTTTGCCGGATAAAGTTGTCAAGCAAAAGCGATACAACAATACCATGTTGTTTCGTATGGAATCCGAAATACCACCTGTCATCCCAATTCGTTTAAAAATTGAGATAAATTGTTTTGAGCACTTCAATGAATTAGGATTGGTTAAAGTTCCCTTTTCTATAGAAAACAGCTGGTTTTCTGGAAATTGCAAATTAACCACCTATACTTTGAATGAACTATTAGGAACAAAACTTCGTGCCTTGTATCAACGCAAGAAAGGACGTGATTTATTCGATTTATACAAAGCTCTAAGCATAACAGCTGCAGATCCGGAACTAATTATTCGTTGCTACAAGCGGTATATGGATTTTTCTGTTTCTCAACTTCCAACCTACAAACAATTCATTCTGAATATGGAAAGCAAAATGATCGATCCTGATTTTTCAGAAGATATGAAGAGTTTGATACGCTCCGATGAAACTTATGATATACAGGAGGCATATAAAATCGTGAAAGAAAGAGTAATTGACAGGCTGATCAAATAAGTAAATTGACATAAAACGGCAACTCTTCATAATCTTAAAATTAAGAATTTTCGAGGTATTCAGAATTCTGACCAAAATTTTGATGTGAGTTAAATCTTTACCCCATTTTTAATTGCCTGATTTGCATCCTCTCCCATCTTAATCATCTCCTTTACAACATGCGGATATTCGTAAGCGACATTCGTTTTTTCACCCAGATCTTTTTCCAGATCATAAAGTTCTACCGGAAATTCTTTTCCCTGGGGATCTGTTTTTGGCATGATCAGCTTCCAATGCTGGTAACGAACGCTTTCTATACCTCCGCGGGGACGAAAGCCAAAGACAGCTTTATGAGGGGACTTTGCACCTTTCTCACCTCGCATTAACGTCAATATACTTTTCCCGTCTATCGGGCGATCGGAAGGCATTTCCGCACCTGCCACTTCTACTATGGTTGCAAACAAATCCATAGCGGTCGTCAACTCCCGGCATTCTGTTCCTGCGGGAATTACTCCCGGCCAGCTGAATATGCATGAAACACGAATACCTCCATCATATTTTTCCTGGTATTTACCTCCTCGTAATACATGTTTACGGTTCGGGTCCGTTTCTCCGAAACGGCCGTAACAATTCTCCAGTTCTTTATCCTTATGGATCAACGGGCCGTTATCCGATGTGATTATAATCCAGGTATTATCCTCTATCTTCATTCGCCGCACCATATCCATAATCACACCGACAGTATTATCAAGATATTCGACCGCATCCCCAAAAGCGCCGGCCTGACTACGTCCCTCAAAACCTCTCGGAATAAAATAAGGAGTATGAGTTTCTATATTCGAATATTGCAAATAAAAAGGTTTCTCCGATTGAACCGAGTTATAAATAAATTTGCAGGCTTCACGTTGAAATAAGGCCGGCAATTCGGCCAGATCATTATTATCGCATTCTTTTATAACCTGTACCTGACGGATCAAAGGGATGGGCGGATCACTGATACCGTTGGGACGTACTCCCGTCCCACCCAAACGTTCCGGCCCGTGATCATTCGGATAAGGGATACCTATAAACTCGTCAAAACCATGAACTGCCGGTAAATACTGGGGCAAATGTCCTAAATGCCATTTACCGACCAGGCCTGTTAGATATCCCTGTTTCTTCAACAACTCCGTAAAACAGATTTCATCTTTGTCCAGTCCATTCACTGTATGAGGAAATAAAACAGACAAACCGGTCCCATTATTTACACGAGGAGCATACCGGCCGGTCAATAATGCGGCACGGGACGGAGTGCTCGTTCCATGCGGAGCATAAAAATCGGTGAATTTCATTCCTTTTTCCGCGATCGCATCCATATTGGGGGTTTTGATATCCGGACTCCCGAAACAACTCAGATCATCATACCCTACATCATCCATCAGAATATGAATGATGTTCGGACGTTTTAATTCGTTTTGAGCCGAAACACTCACTGTTGACATCAATGCCAAACCACCTAAAAATTTACTGTACATGTTTTTCATTTTCAATATCTATATTACTCATTTTCTGATAAGCACGATCGCAAAAAAAATCACGGTCACAGGAATATTACCAAAAGAATTTTATTATTCATTCTCCAAACAGGTACGGCAATAATCAGCACAGCGGGACACTTCCTTTACAGCATCCGATCCTTCCGGTATTTGATACTCCAACTCAATGTCACAGTTGATCGCCCATTTATTCTTTCGGATAAATTGTAAGATCCCGGCAACCGGAGTTGTTCCTTTGCCGAATTGCTGATTTTTATTCGGATCAGGATCATTCTTACCTGTTTTATCTTTTATATGAATACTGACAATACGGTCGTGCAGACGTTCGATCAACTCATTCGGATGTTTACCTGTAGCCCCATAATAGTGACCCGCATCAAAATTCAGACGGAGGTAAGAACCATAGGATAAGATTTTATCAAAGCTGAAATCCGGATTACCCGGTTGCAGATGGTTATGGAAGATAACAAAAAGCTTATGCTTCTCTGCAAAAGGAGCCATTCGTTTTGCCGCAGCCTCCGATATCTCCATCGAGATACCTTTTGCCCCCAGTGCCTTACAAGCCCGAAAAGCATAATTGATCTCTTCGTCCGACCATCCCGGATTTCCCAGTTTCAGAATATGAATATTTACTCCCTTATTCGAAAACTTTTTTTTGATTTCTTTCAAATGCCTTGAGGTCACAGACATTCTCCATTTTTTGATCTTCTCAGGATCTTTTTCTGAGGGGATACCCAGATATTCCTCTACCGTTTTTCCCATTAACTCAACGGAATTGATACCGGAAGCAACCGTATAACTCAAAATCGCATCCAACGACTGATCGGGCATACTCCTGAAGCTATATGTGATTGTTCCGATCTGAACACCGGCAAATTTCGAATCCGGCTTCTGCTTTCCATAAACCATATGGACCAGAACCAAACTACACGCCAATATAAATAACAAACGTGATTTCATATGTACAAAATTTTAAATTTAACATTAAGATAATATAGGACTCGCATGACTAAGTTCAAGGTTTCATGTTCAAAGTTCAAGGTTCCAAATAAAAACCTTGAACTTTGAACATGGAATTAGCAAATACTCATTTCATCATATCCTACTAAATCATTAAGGAGTAAGGCTTTCTATACTGATAATTATACAAACGATGAGCCTCTGCCTCTTTATCATCGATAAAGTTTAGAGTTGCAGGATTCCATTTCACAGGACGTTTCAACTCTATTGCCATATTGGCCAAACAACACAAAGTATTCGTACTGCATCCTACTTCCACCGGAGCGACCGGATCCCTACGGCTTCTCACCGACTCTATGAAGTCATGCATATGTGGTGAACTTACTTCGTATTCCCCTTTATTTTCCATTGTGTTTTTTACCAGATCCGGATTCGAACAGGCAATATACCCACGGCCTACCGTCAACCAGCCTTTTGTACCGATAAAACGGATTCCTTTCGCATTTACTTTATCTTCCAGAAAAGGTTGCTCCGTCATCACGATCCCATTCTGATATTTCATAGTCAGATAGTCTGTTCCCTCATATCCTTTCGGGATGTATTCACATGGTCCCGAACCATCCATACCAATCGCAGCCTGGGCAATATCAAACATATGAGCGCCCCAATCAGCCGTATAACCGTTACCAGTCTCCCTATACCAACGCCATGCTCCCCATAAAGTTTCATTTTTTTCTTCCGGCTCCAAAGTAATAACAGGGCAAATATCGGAATGATAATGAATCTTCGGATCATTCAATGGCCCCAGCCATACATTAAAATTCAAATTTGCCAGAACAGGCATTTCCGGCAAGTCAAACGGACGAGGAGGTTCACCGACGCTTACATAGATTTTTTCGATATGACCGATACCTCCGCTTCGTACCACTTCAATCGCCTTTTGGAATTCTTTTCCTGAACGTTGTTGGCTACCAACCTGCAATACGGTATTATTCCGACGTACGGCTTTTACCATTTCCAATCCTTCCCGGATCGTAAAGGCAAGCGGTTTCTGCACGTACACATCCTTATGACTTTCGCAAGCATGGATCGTATTCAATGCATGCCAATGGTCAGGCGTTGCGACACATACCACATCAATATCTTTACGCTCAAGCATCTTTTCATAAAACTCATACACATCGCAGCGTGGATTCATATCACTCTTGGTTTGCCAATCTTCTATCCGTCGTTTAAATCTCTCCCGTTTTAAAAAGTCAACATCACTACAGGCTGCGACTTGTACTCCACGGCATGTCGAAAGACTTTTAAAATCCGAGAGCCCCTGTCTGCCTAAGCCGATAAAGCCGGCCACAACCCGATCACTGGGAGCGACTTTTATTCCATTTATACTCCATCCCGGTAGAATCGTCAATCCTGCCAAGCCCATAGCTGAATAATTCAAAAACTTACGGCGACTAATTTTTTCGTTCATAATTGATCTTTTTGTTATTAAATATGCTTAATTGTAACAACAATATTTCTATTTTAAGTCTACTTCTTTCTCCAATTGTTTCCAAAGCCTTTCCACCACATCCGGATGTTTTTCGTTCAGTATCACTTCTTCCCTGTAATCGTCGGGTAAATAATGAAGCCTGGATTTTTTCATTTTTTTATTATATCTCAATTTCCATCCGTCATTGTCCACTACAGCCGGGCCTTCATCGGATGAAATATAAACATAACGGAGAAACGGTAAACGCTCTTTACCTTCCATGAGTATAGGGAGTAGGGATACGCCATCTTTAGGAACAGTCAGGTTTACATTCAGTAAATCGGCAAACGTCGGCAACAAATCATAATTGGCAACTACCTGCTCCGAGACTTTTCCTGCATCAATCTTACCCGGCCAACGAAAAACCAATGGAACCCGGACGCCCCCCTCCCAGTTCATCCATTTCTTACCGGACATGCCGTTATTACCATCAAAACGATCACCTGCCCTGTCGCTCCGGTAAGGATAATCCCAGGCATCAAACTTTCTGCCGTCCATATCTCGGACAGGGCTCTTCATACAGCGGTTACCATTGGTGTAATAGGTTTCATGACCGTTATCAACGCTGAATATAACAAGGGTATTTTCCAATATGCCCTGCTTTTCAAGCTCCGCAAGTAAAATACCCACGTGATCATCAAGCTTTTTTACCATCGAAGCATATTCTTTTTCAATCTCCACCAGATCCTTATTATCCTTTACTTCCGGATGAACAGTAGGAATTGCAACAGGGCCGTGAGGTAATTGCGTCGAATGATACAAAAAGAACGGCTCATCCCTGTGCTCGCGGATAAAGCGGATCATTCTCTCCAAAAACAGATCCTGGGAATAAACGACCTTACCTGTCATATCCCACCGTTCCCTGTAATTTTCCGGTGATTCCCCTTCAAAACCTCTTCCACCGGTTGGATGTGTATTTTCAGGAATATACAGGATGGTGTCATTCTCATATAAAAAACCGGGATAAAAGAAGTGGGCCCGTTGATGATCCAGATAACCGCAATAATAGTCCCAGCCATGTTCGCGGAGTTGTTGTCGGGTTGCCGTAAATCCCCAATCCAGTTTACCCACTTGTCCTGTAACATAGCCGGCTTGTTTAAATACCTGGGGCAGATACAAATCACCGGCAGACAACTCTACCCGCAAAGCATTCAGCTCGTTTTCCACCGAGTCTAATTTTTCATAAGTATTCGCATCCTTCAATCTTCCTCCTTTGGATTCATTCCATTTATCCCTATGACAATCATGGTAGCCCGTCAATAAGCTGGCCCGCGCGGGAGCGGAATACATACAACCGTACGCATACTCAAATGCCGCTCCTTCCCGAAAAAGCCGGTCTATATTAGGTGTGGAGATAATCTTCTGTCCGTAATGGGACAACATGCCACGGCCAAGGTCATCCGCATATATAAATACGACATTGGGTTTTTCCGGTAATTGCGCCGATACGATACCTGTCATAGAAGGCAGAGCGGCAGATAGTATAAATACATAGGAACGTTTTTTTTTCATATATTGTAAACTAAAAGATTAATAATTTATCCGCACACAGACTAATCCCATCCGGGATTCTGCTTCAGGTTACTATTCAGTATCAACTGGGTTTTAGGTATCGGATTCAGGTAAAAATGATCTTTCCATCCTTTGCCCTGCGAAACATAATCTCCCACACAGACCACTCGTCCGATATCATCGGAAGTGACCGATGCTGCCGGGTTAACATCAGTTGCTTTTACATAAAGAGAACCGGATCCAAAATAATCATTTACTTCATCGGCAGCTACCCGGGCTCCCAAAGGACGTTGATTTATAAAATAATCACCCCGCTTCCAACGGCGGATATCGTAATAACCGAACCCCTCGCCCATTAATTCGACCATTCGCTCACGACGAATTTCCCAGGCAATGGGTGTTACCTGAGGGTCTCTGTCCGGATCAAACGACTCATTTATGTCTGAGACAATCATTGAGGCGACATTAGCCCGGGCACGTAATTTGTTAATTGTCAGATCGGCAACCGACTGGTCAAATTTATTCTGTTCATACATCACTTCGGCATAATTAAGCATGACCTCTTCTATATGAAAGATTGGTATATCTGATACCGCTTTTTGCCCACCCGCCTGAATAGCGGCTTCATTATAAGTACTATAGAACATATAGAAATAATATCCACCATAGTTACGCATCGGCCCCCAGGAATTAGGAGAGGTTTGTATCATGGGAACTCTCGACAGGAACTGCGGTTGCCAGGTATGCAACGGAAACAGATGATTTACATCGTTGATCTTATTCATATAATCAATATAGTAACGATCTTTCTCGTTCATACCCTCGGTCCACCACGAATTCTTATTCGCTTCGGTAACAGGGTTTCCATTTGTTTTATTTGTTTTGTAAGGAGGTATACAGCGCCAGTACAAACGATGGTCACGATTGTAAAATTCATCATTAACGGATGCTTCTGCCCCTTTTCCCTTATAGAATGTACTGGTAGCGATTGGCTTCCCATCCTGACACAAATATCTTCCCACCGTACGGGCATGCATTCCGAATTTATGGGAACCACCCCGTTCGGCTCTTGGGAAAGTACACATAAGCAAATCGTTCGCAAACTGTTTGTATAAAATCATTCCGGGAAACGAAGATAAATCGTCGGAACTAAATAAATCGACATAATTAGATGCAATAGCAGGATATGCATCCAATAGTAATTTAGATACCCGCTCACATTCCGCAAGGTATGTTTCACTGTTCCCCAAAGCGTGATATTTACGCCAGGTTCCTTCAAACAAGCAGAAGCGGGATAGTAATGCGCGGACACAATTACGATTGATGGTATTTGAGTTTTCACCCTCTCCGTTTTCTTTGATATTTTCTTCTGCATATTTCAGATCACGGAGAATATTTGCAACGACTTCATCCCGGAGAGTACGCGGACCATATAATATCTCTTCGTCATCATCACCCACCACATTTTCCAGCCAGGGAACATCTCCATAACGGGCCAACAAATCATAATAACGGTATGAACGGAAGAAAAGACCAACTGATCGCCAATGTTTTTGATCCTCTTCCTTCATCTGTGATTTCTCTATATTTCTGAGCATGATATTTACCCGGCGGATATAATCAAAATTCCAGCTATCATCCGTATTCATGGTAGAAGTGATATTATTCCACTGCCAGTTATTATGCTGTGTATTCGTACTGTTACTACTATAAAGATAATTGGCGTATACATCACCAAAAGCGATCGTGTTCACATCCTGGCTGAAGCCTAAATATTGACGCATTGCGTCATTCTGGAAAATATCATACAAACCCCACGAATAGGTCTTAAAATTATCGTACGAGACAAAAGCGGTTTCTTCTGTCAACTCGGTTTTAGGCAAATACTCCAGAAAATCATCATTACAAGCTGTCAGCGAGTAAACCAAAGCAAAAAGATATATTATTTTCTTCTTCATAACTCTTAAATATTAAAGTTGATACCAAATGAAATTGTTCTTGAATAAGGATAATTCCAGCCCAAGTTTTCCGGATCGATACCTGATGGTAGATGATCGAACGTAAACAGATTCTCCGCACTGATAAACGCTTTGAGATTTTTCAGATAAATGGCCCGTAAATACTTATCAGGTATAGTATAACTAAGTGTCATATTCTTCACCCGTAAATAGGTGGCATTATATAAAAATTTATCACTGGTTCGTTGATTAGCCCCTTGAGAACTCCCGGCATTTTCATATATTCGGCCGTAAAATGCATTCGGATTATTCTCTGTCCAGATTCTTCCGAGCTGATGTTTGTAGACGGTACTATATTGACCCGGCATCGGGAAAGTAATATCTCCGCCAATCCAGGCATCCCGTTTCCCTACCCCCTGCAAAATAAAAGAAAAACCGAAACCTCTCCAGCTCGCATATCCATTCATAGCATATTGTAAACGCGCCCGGTTATTTCCTATAATTTTTCGATCACCCGGATTATCGGCAGTATTATCCCCGGTATCAATGACATTCGTACTCTTTTCATCGTCGCGCAGATTCTTATATTTAATATCTCCGACATGCGACGTAACGCCATTGATCCTAACAACTCCTTCTTTCAATGCACCGTTTTCCTGAAAATCACCGGCCGTATAAAAACCGTCGGTAATATACCCCCAGATTTCACCGATCTCCATTCCTACCCTATATCCCTCAAGCAGCCCCGTTTCATTTTTATATTTGGTAATATAAGAACGTGAATCATAGATATTGAATCCCAGTCCATAATCAACCTTACCAATCCTGTCTTTCCAGGAAACCAGAAACTCCCAGCCGTTCGTCTTCAAGTCGGCAGCATTCTGCAAAGGAGCGTTAGCACCTGCCACTGCAGGAAATTCTTCCGACGGACCCAACATACCGATCGTATTACGACGATAAATATCAAATGAGCCGGTCAGGCGATTACTCAGGAATCCAAAATCGAGTCCTCCGTTAATGGATTTTACTTTTTCCCAGGTAAAGTTAGCCCGTACCATACCCGGTGGCTGTAATGTTTTGGGAATATTATCTCCATACAACCAGTTAGAATTTGTCACACTCATTGTCGGATAATAGCTGTACGTATCGATATTCTGATTACCCAATGTCCCATAAGAAGCTCTCAATTTCAGGGCAGACAGAAAAGAAGAAGTGTTCTTCATAAAAGATTCGTTTGCAATACTCCATCCGGCAGAGATAGAGGGAAAGAAACCTGCCCTATAATCTTTCGGGAATTTGGAAGAAAGGTCATAACGTCCGTTCACCTCCACAAAATAGCGCTGCATATAATTGTAACTGCCCCGGAAGAAACCACTTCGAAGCGCGTATTGGTTATAATCATCTCTTGTTTTCGGGGGTGTTACGCCATCCGTACCACTCAGCGATGGTAATTCATTGCTGATCATATTATATGCTTGTGAATACAAATACCTGTAATCAGACTTTTCCTGGTTAAAACCGCCTAAAACAGATACATTGTGAGCATCTTTAACTGTTTTGTTATAAGAAGCGAATGCGTTTATTGTTGTATACTTTGTTGTGCTGCGTTGTTGTGTAAAGGGGGTAGTTGAGGTGGAAGGTTGTATACTTTCGGCTAATCCCTGATGCAACTCAAAATAATTTGAATAGGATTCAATATCCTGAAAACTTGCCTGATATGAATATTCCAGAACCGCTTCAAAACCATCAAATGGTTTTAATACCGAGCGTGAAAGAATACGAGTATTATCAGTTATTGTCCGTTGAATATCGGTCATCTCAATTACATTGGATGGTGTCCTAACGGGATACTCTTCTCCATCTGTTCCATAGGGTAATGATCCTACCGGATGATAAGACGGGAGACTAACAGTCCATATATTCATAGCATCCAAAACCGGATATGTTTTATTCCCGTTATTATAGCTGATATCCAATGAAGTATTTAACCAGGAAGTAATATCACCACTCACATAACCGGTTACATTTGTACGCGTAAAAGCATCTTTTCTTGTTATCAATATCCCATCCTCATCTGTATATCCCAGAGATAAGCGATACTTAATCCTTTCGCTTCCTCCCTGAGCTGACAGGTTATGAGTCTGTTTCCAAGCCGGTTCAAACATATCCGTCATCAGAGAGTTTTCCCGTAAAAAATATTTCGTCCCGTTCGCTTCCGTCCATCCTTTCGGATAAGCGGAAGGATTCCGGTTGTATTCAGATAATAAATCCAGGTAAGTATCAATATTCTGCCCTGACCAGATTGAAGTATATCCCCCTTCCTTCAATGTGTTGATAAATTCGACAGGTGAAGCAAGTTCCGGAAGATTAGTCACGTTTGATACTGCAAAATTGTTATTATAATTGATTGTCAGCATTTCGTTCTTCTTTGCTTTTTTAGTGGTGATCAGTACCACACCGAAAGAAGCACGTGCACCATATATGGCTGCAGATGAAGCGTCCTTCAATACAGACACGCTTTCGATATCAGCCGGATTAAGTAAATAGAGATCATTAAAGACCACGTTATCAACCAGAATAAGCGGACTGCCTCCGGTAATAGATTCCAGTCCACGGATATTCCATTTATTACCGGCTCCGGGTATGGCAGAAGCCGGAGCCGCCGTAAATCCGGGGATCGCACCTTGCAAAATTTCCCCCAGACTGGAAGCTGGTCTGTCTCCCAACACTTTGTCCATTTGAACGGAGCCTACAGCCCCTGTCAGATTTACCTTCTTTTGAGTTCCGAATCCAACTACCACCACTTCATCCAATACCTGAGTATCTTCTACCAATGTAATAGAAAGGGAGGTTTGATTCTTCACCTGCACACTTTGAGCAACATACCCTATATAGCTGATATTCAATGTAGCACCATCAGATACGGACAACGAGAATTTTCCATCCATATCTGTAATCACTCCATTGGTTGTTCCTTTTTCCATGACACTGGCGCCGATCACCGATTGTCCATCCGCATCGGTTACCGTTCCGGTAATCTGCCGTTTGGAAATTTGTTGCGTGATTTCCAAGCGGCTTTTCTTTAGGATATTAATATTCCTATCATGAATAACAAATGTCAGATCGGTATTCTTCAATGCTTTCTGCAGAATTGTCGCCATATTTTCATTTCTCACATCTATATCGACATGGATATTTTTCACATCCGCATCAAGATAAAAAAAGAGAAATTCACTCTGTTTTTCAATTTGCTTGAACAAGTCAGCCAGTTCAATACCGTTTTCCTTTACGGAAAACGTGTTCATTTGTGAATAAGAAGATGTCGCCATCAGCTGAAAGATGATCACAAACATCAGAAATAGAGCTATTCTCATAATAGTTAAGAATTTTTTCACGTCTTTTTTCGAAAAAAACAGATAATCAGAAGTATTATACATATTTTTGTATCAGATTAGAAAGTTAATAATACACTTATCCCTGAAGTTTGGTCACCGAAAGAATAAGTGTTGATTTGATTTTCACGATTGACTGGCAAATAGCGCAATACGCTGTTTGCCGGTTTTCTTGTACTCCTTTTCTTCTTCCATAGGCATTTGATTTATACGTTATTTTATATAATAGATTTCATCCCTTTTATCCCATGTAAACGGATAGGTAATAGATATAACTTTCAATATTTCCTCCAATGACTGATCTTCAGAAAAAGTTCCCGTCATGACAACCTGCGAATTCTTTAGTTTATCATTATTGATTATTATCCGAACCTGGAATTGTTTCATTAAGCCTTCAATAAGATCAGAAAACAAAACACTTTTATGGCGTATTACTCCTTCCATCCAGGCCAGTTCTTTATCAATATTCACCATCGCAACCTCAACCCGGTGTGAAGAATTTGTATAAATCAACTGCTGATTGGGGACTAATACGACCTGTTGACCGGGTGCATCAAAACGGATAGAGCCTTCGGACAGGGTCGTCCGGATATTTGCCTGTTCATCTTTTTTTACATTAAAAGAGGTTCCCAATGCTTTTATTTGCGCATCTCCTACTTCTACAACAAAAGGTTTCTCCGGATTATGCCATACCTCAAAATAAGCCTCTCCTTCCAGTTTAACCAAACGATCGGTTTCATTATATCGGTTCGTATGAACCAGTTTACTGTTTTTGTTCAGATAGATCTTTGTTCCGTCCATTAATGTGAAATTCGTTTTATTTTGTCCTGCCAGGTAAGTATAATATTCTACCGGAATATTCTTTTTTCCATTAATCCCATTCATAAAATAAAAGCCGATTCCCAGCAAAATGGCAATGGATGCGGCAATCGAAATACCATAAAGCGTTACTCTTCTCACTTTCCGACTTCGTGCCACATGGATTTTTTGCAGAGTCTTTTGCATAGAATGTTCGGGATTGATTGTATGCCCGAATGAAATTTCCGCATCCCAATAACTTTTCAGCTTACGAAATTCATCTTTGTTATTCTCTTCTTCCGATAACCACTGGCTGAAACGGATTATTTCTTCCGTAGAAGCTTCCCGATTCAATACTTTTGTTATTAATTGATTGATATAATTTTCCATCTCATCATATTGTTCCTATAAATAAAGTCGCAAAAAAAAAGATAAACCCTTAGTTGGTTTATCTTTTTTCATAAATCAGAACCATTTATAGTTTTCCGGCCAATGCATCTCTTAGCTTGCGTGTTGCCGTAAACAAATGAGCTTCTAAAGTTTTTATGGAGATCTCCAGAATAGCAGCAACATCTTTATATTTCATTTTATCTTCGCGTACCATTTTAAATGCCATTTTACATTTATGGGGAAGGGAATTGATTGCTTCATTCAACAGAGTAACCTGTTCCTGTGTGATAAAGTCATCCTCGGGCGTCGTTTCTACAGATGCAAAAAAGTCGATCTGCAACTCATCAAAACTTACATTATGCTGAGTCTGTGAACGTAAATGGCTGATAATTTTATAACGCATAACCGAATAAATATACGCATCAAAATTAACTATTTCTAATAAGGTCTTTCTCGCATTCCATATAGCAAGAAAAGTATCGGATACAATTTCTTCCGCATCCAAATAAGAAATCACATGTAAAGATGCAAACCGCAACAACTTGTCGAAATAATGCAGATATAACGATTGAAAAGCCGCCTGAGAATCAGACACGGCAATTTCACAAATCCATTGTGCAATATGTGGCGATTTTTTTCCCAATGGTTTTATCCTCCTTCAAAATAGTATATATAAATATAGTCGTAAAGATAGGAAAAGCCCCTTAGTTATGACTTATCTTTTAACATATTTAATATTATTACTGTCGATCCATGTTAATTGCTGCAGGATGGAGACAATCAGTCCCAAAATGCATGCTAAAAAATCGCTTCTTATCTAAAAAAATACGACATAACTATTCAATAACCGGGGTTCTGACTTATCTCAGAATAAATATTACGCTCTATTTCTGAAAAAGGGATCGGCCACAAATTATGATAATCCTGAATGGTCTTGCCTGTTGCAGGATTATACTTACGATTTCTGTCAACCAATTTTCCCATACGGCATAAAGTCAGCATACGCAATTCCTCAACATACAATTCGCGCAACCGTTCATCCAGAATATAATCGATATCAACGTCCGAAGGTTGTACCGGCTCTGCATTAGCTCTTGCTCTAACAATATTAATGTCAGCTGCAGCATTTATTTGATCTCCTTTTCCTAAATATGCCTCGGCTCTCAGCAAGTATGTTTCGGCTAATCGAAACATATATTCATCTTTTAAAGTAAGGCTTGCTGCTGAAGTTACTATATGTTCCCCGAAAGGAGTTATCTTAGGATCTCCGTTTGCATCTTTATCATAATATTCTTCGGGTAAATTTCCCATTCGCGCAACTTTGGTTATTAAAGGATACCATTGCCTTACAGAATCCGCTTGTTTATAATATCCATCCTTTACAAACCATTTCCCAAAGGCCGGAGATTGAGGATTATCAATTTGTAAATCCCGGATAATATTATATTCAGAATTTCTCATATCATTTTCCGATCCTCTATCCCACAATTCATTAAAGAAATAATTGGTTGGTTGCATCCAAGCCTGACTATGACCACCCTTCCGATCGGTCATCCCCATAAACGCAGTTGTTTTTACAATCTTTCCGTTTCCATCATCTTCTGAAATCTGTATATTCCAATAAGTAGGTAGAAGAGCCCATGGCATATTATGATTGCTTGAACCCGGATTTAAATAATCATGTTGAAGCACCCATAGGCTTTCTTTATTTCCACTACTTCTGTTTTGATTGTCCAAGCGAAATAAATCAGAATAAACATCACCTTCTTCATCTAAACGGGATCCAAAGCGAGCATTCATCAGACCCATTGCCGGATAATCAATCACTTTTCCTGCTGTTTGAATTGCTTCATCAAACAGGCCCAAACAGATATATACTTCAGATAATAAATGTTCAACAGCCTGTCTGCTTATTTTCCCGTCTTTTACTTTATCAATATCTGCCAATAAAGATTCCGCTTCCTCCAGATCATCCTTTACTTGCAAATAAACTTCATCACGAGTCGCTCTAACATAATCTCTGCGCGGCTCAGATATCTCCTGTAAAACCAAAGGAACTCCCCCGTACAGGTTTGCAAGGAAGCGATAAGCAAATGCCCGAAAAAACAAAGTCTCCCCTCTGATTGTTTTTTTATCGTTTTCTGTAATCGATTGAGACTGTTCCAGGCGATTTAATATTACATTGGCATTCGTAATAATTGTATAACAATTCTTCCAAACGTCGAGTGGCACAGCAAACGTAGGAACCATTACATTCGTATAATCATTCAATTTTCCCGGAACGTAATAAGCATTTGCACAAAATGCAAAATCTGTCGCATAAAGTAAAGCAAAACGCGAATCCGCGGCCATATTCCATATTATAAATCTGACTCTATTATATAAATAATTGACAGATGTTTGAAAATGAGCTGTCGTTTCCATTGAATTTTCGGGGGAATAAAAATCCAATGGTTTTTCTTTCAAAAAGTCATTTTCGTTACATGAAACTGAAGTCAGCAACAAAAATAATGACACAAAACTATGTTTAAAAAATTTCATATTCATATCTATATTATTAAAATTCAAGATTAAGCCCAACAGAATAACTTCTCATAACCGGATATTGTGACGTATCCAGACCAGCTCCCGTCTCAGGATCCCAGCCATCCCAATCCGTAAATGTCAACAAGTTTTTTCCGGAAATATAAAGTTTCAATCGATTCACCTGAATCTTTTTCAACCAGGCTGAAGGAACATTATAAGAGAGCGATACGTCTTGTAAACGAACAAAATTGCGTTGTATATAGGGGGAAAACTGATTTCCCAGCGCCTCTGTATAATAACCAAGTTGGCGATATCTGGCATTTGGATTCTCCGGCGTCCAGTAATCAAAATGAAAAAGGTTTGTCTGGTATATATTAGCAGGATTTTTCAATGTGCTGCCTGGTTGTCCATAGTAATATTTCTTTCCTCCCTGAATAGAGTTTATAAAAAATTTGAATTCCCAATTTTTATAACTGAAAGTATTTTGGATACTGAACCGATAGGCAGGGTCCGTATAACCTAAAATTTTACGGTCCTGATCAGCCGTATATTTACCGTCGCCGTTGATATCTTCCACTTTATAGGTTCCATATTCAAAACCATTGGGAATCAGACCGGCCTGCTTATCTGCAATTTGCCACATACCGATAAGATTATAGTCGTAGCATACGCCATACGGATGATCAATAAAAATTTTGTTGGCTATCAGATTATCTTCACGGCCATCATTATCAGCATCAATACCAAGGATACTCACCACCTTGTTCCTGTTTCGGGAAAAATTAAACGTGATATCCCAACTGAAATCTTTTGTTCGTACAGGAACACCGGTTACAGAAAATTCCAACCCCTTATTACTTAATTCCCCAATATTAGAAGGAACCTGATCAAGACCGTTTATCTGCGGAATATTTATATTAAACAACAGATTATTTGTTTTAGAGATATAAAAATCTACATCACCCCAAATGCGCCCATTGAACATACTGAAATCAATACCAGTATTGAACGTCTTTGTTGTTTCCCATTTCAAATCGGCATTTGCCAGACTGTTTATCCACTGCATTTGTTCCGCACTCGCTCCGTCTCCAAACAAATACCCAACACCAGAACCCAGTTTTGCTAAAGTTTGATATCGCCCGACAGTACGGTTACCATTTGCTCCATAAGACAAACGCCATTTCAGATTTTCGACCCAGTCAATTTGTTCTTTAAAGAAGTCTTCCTCATTGATACGCCAGGCGAAAGCAGCGGAAGGGAATACGCCGAACTTATGATTTTCTCCGAATCCGGAAAAACCATCACGACGGATTGTACCCGTAAAAATATATCGGCTATCAAATGTATAAATAGCGCGCAACATCGTATACAAACTGGATTCTTCCCATGCATCGGAAATCGCTGTCTGTAAATCCGCTTGTCCGGCTTCCAGCATATTATATCCTAAAATTCCGTTTTGAAAATTGGAAGCGCCGGCCTTTGTATCTTCATACCGGCGTTTTTCAACCCCATATACAAAAGTCGCATTTATCGCATGTTTTTCAAATATTCTTTTATATGAAAGAATATTATCGGCAGTCCAGTTATACTGACTGCTATTCATTTTTGATGCGGCACCTGTAAAATTACTACCTTGAGCATTATAATTGAATTCTTTTCCCTCAATTAGATTTTGCGAGAAATTCAACCGATAATTCAGTCCTTCTACAAAAGGAATATCAATATCCGCATAAAAATTAGCGAATAGATTATAACGCTTATCCACATCATCCTGTTGAATTTGCAGCATAGGGTTTACTGTTGTCAGATAGGGCAACTTGATGTACTCCCCATTTTCATCTGACACGGCAGCTAAAGGAGGTAATCCAATTACATCTGCCAGGGCCGGTGCAACTCCCGAATAATCGCTGACCGTAAAAAAGGATTGTAACCCGACTTTAAGCCATTTAGTAATATCCGTATCCAGATTGACCCTTATGCTATACCTCTTATAAGTATCGTTAATGATAAGATTTTGTTGATCGGTATACCCCATTGAAAAATAATAACTACTTAATTCGTTTTTACTTCGTACACTCAAATTATGATTTTGAATATAGGGCATGTTTTCTGTCAACAAATCCCACCAATCGGTATCGGTCCCATTGTTGTAACCGGTCAGCACACTTTCACCCTGAAAATGTTTCGCGACATCCCAATTCGGATTGGCCTGCAATAAATCATTTCCGGTCCTACTTTCTTCCAAAAAGGTGTCTGCCATCTTTCGAAGAAAACCATCCCGCCCTTCCGGGAACATATCTTTGTTTGTAGGTTGCTGATATGAGAAAGAGCCACTATATTCAATTGTCGGCTTACCCGTCACTTTACCGGTTTTGGAAGTAATAAGAATAACTCCATTACTTGCTTCAGAACCATAGATTGCCGCAGCGCTGGCATCTTTCAAAACATCTACGGATTCCACATCGCTCATATTAACATCTCCCAGATTTCCACGAAATATGATACCATCCAAAACTATCAATGGAGAATTTCCTCCGCTGATCGATGTTCGTCCGCGGATCGAAATACCGGGTCCTTCGCCGGCTTTTGTAACCGCACCTACATTCAGTCCCGGAATTGTTCCCTGTAAAGCAGAAGCCAGATTAATGTTCGGAGACTCCTGTAATGTTGCCAAATCTGCGCGGACAACAGAACCTGCCAGATCACTCTTTCTGGCTGTACCATACCCTACCACTACCACTTCATCCAATATTTGAGTATCTTCCACCAATGTAATAGAAAAGAAGGTCTGATTCTTCACCGGTACACTTTGCATGATATATCCAATATAGCTGATACTCAATATAGCATTCTCGGATACGGATAATGAAAACTTCCCATCCGAATCCGTCATTATTCCATTGGTTGTTCCTTTTTCCACAACATTTGCCCCGATCACCGGTTGTCCTTCTGTATCGGTTACTGTTCCGGAAATCTGCCGCCCCGAATATTGTTGTGTGGTTTCCAAGCAGCTTTTATCAGTCAGTTCAAGACCGTTTTCTTTTACGGAAAACGTGGTCATTTGTGAATAAGAAGACGCCGCTGTCGGTTGAAGGATGATCACAAACACCAGAAATACAGCTATCCTCATAATTGTTAATTTTTTCTTTATGTCTTTTCTCAAAAAAAACAGATAATCAGAAGTATTATACATATTTTTGTATCAGATTAGAAAGTTAATAATACACTTATACTTAAAGTTCAGTCATCAATAGAATAAGTGTTGAGTTGATTTTCACTATTGACCGGCAAGTAGCATATTATATACTTGCCGGTTTTTATTTTACTCTTTTTCTTTTTTCATAGGCATTTGATTTACACATTCATGTAGTCATAAAAATAGAACAAAACCTTCATTGCGGTTCTTCCTTTAACATATTTAGTACCTTGTCTCTTCAAGAAGAAAATAAACAAGTGCTGAAAATATCAAAAAAGATTTTCTGATATATGATAACTCTCTCCTTCCTGAAGCTGCAATTGTTTACTCTTGTTCCGATAAACAATTTCATATAATCCATTCTGTTTTGCCCGTAAAACAGCCTCTATAAGTTTGCCGTTCTTCCAGGTAATATCAAGCGTATGTCCTCCGTATATACGTATACCTTTCAATTGCCCATCGGCATATTCTTCTGGCCAGGCTGGCAATAATTCTATTTTTTCGCGCTCTGTGTATACCAACATTTCCATTAATAACCGGGGTAAACTTAAAACGGCATCCAGATTATATATTTTATGATCAGGGTCATGTGATGTTATCAACCCATTATAGACATAATGCCGGCGACTGAAACGGTCCAAATTTTGCTTTACTTTTTCCATATCACCCAAACGGACTGCCTGAAGCGCAACATGGATTAAACCATGAGCGGAGCCGGTATCAAAATCAAAACGTTTATCCAAAGCGATCCTTGCTGCCTGGACTAACTGCCTATCGCCTTTTGATTTACCTAACTGCGAACCAGGAAAGACCGGATATAAATGTGACAGATGCCTATGATCATATCGATCCTGATATACAGGATCAATCCATTCGGCAAGCGCTCCGTCTTCATTGATACGATATTCCGGCAACCGGTTTAAATAATAAGTCCATTTTTTTCGGTCTTCTTTCTTCAAATTAAGAATCTCTCCAATCTCCAGTAATATACTGAATATTTCACGGGCAACTGCTACATCCATGGTAGCATCCCTTGTCAATGGAGCATTTGTCCCCATGGGTGTATTCTCCGGAGAAAGACTTGGATTGAGATGGAATAGGCTATCGCTACCCATAACCAAAAAATCTTCGTAGAATTCAGCCATCTCACGATACAATGGCAAGACATGATCTCTAAGAAACAGATTATCCCCCATTAACATGGCACGTTCATAGAAAGGGCGTATATTCCACCCTGCCCCTCCGGACCAACACATCCAGGGGTGACGAACATTAAAATGAGTCAGATAACCGTTTTCCGGATCATTGTAGTGAGCAACCAAAAAACCACGGCAACCTAAATATTTTTTTGCATTTAAACGCCATCCCGGCAAAAGACTCTCTACATGGGAACAGTACGATTCGGCACATTCCGGTAAGTTACTCATCGAAGCAGCGGATATAGCCAGATTAATATTGGAATCCCAGACGAAACCGCCAATCCACTGGGGTTTCCAACTTCCTCCCCAAATTCCCTGTAATGGAGGAGGATATTTACCACAGGACGAAATCAATAAATACCGCCCCATGGCATGCATTTGCTCTAAAAACAAAGGAGTAATTCCCTGTTCACCAACAATCTTAAGCATCTCTTCTGTAGGAGTATCCTTCCATTCGGAAGAACAACCCAAATCGAACTGCATACGCCGGAAAAGCTCTCCATGTTTAAGGCTATGACTGAGCAATAGTTCATCATAATTTTCCAACAATCCGGATAATTCTTTCCGTACAATGCCTGCCTCTGACTTGTTACCATCCGACAATGGTGTAATACGAACAAGAATCAAGACCTCTTCAGCATTCTCGACATTCAGGCACGAACGATCTTTCTTCATCCTTCCTCCCTTTAAAACAACTTTCGCCAATCCTTCATACCCTCCCGGATCATTCGCATAATTTGCACGATAAGTCAACCATCCTAATTCAGCATCTGTTTCGACAAATAAAAAAGCGCTATCCAGATTGTGTCCCTGAAAGATGCCATGGCATCCCGGAGTTTCCGCCAAACTTAATTTTACATTAATCTTCCGCTCTTCACCAGCCTTCAAACGGATAACATTTATATTATGCACTCTTGAGGAAAATACAGACTCACTTATTCCTCTCTTCCCCCCTCTGTAAACAGAAGCAACACCTGTCTCCAAATCCAATGAACGATGATATTTCTCTTTCGAAAAAAGGGTTGTATCAAGATATTGTATACGCAAATCAAAAGCCGGATGAGGCAGTAAACTCCACCTGTTATATCTGATACCCATAGCTGCTAACTGACGCTCTGCTTCACCCGTTATCAGTTCGGAAGCCTGACCCGGCTGCCCCTCATCAATAAGTTGACGAACTTCAGGTAAAAGAGAAGACGTAACCGGAACAGTTACTTTACGACGATCCCATGAACGAATAAATAATTCCTCATGTACACAGATGATCCGTTCATCAAAAGCATCCCCTAAAACCATCGTTCCATGCCGTCCGTTTCCTGTCACAAAGGCATCCTCCCATTTTTGCGAAGGTTGTTCCGACCAAACCACCCATCTGCCGGGTGTATTTACTTCCCGGGAAGAAGACTCCTGTGCCCTCAATTGAGTGCCAAACAAACAAATTGCTAATAACAGAAATAAATGTCTCATATAATTTTTATATAATTTACCACAATTACCTACTTACCCAAATCACGCGGTTTACCGCGCTTTTTCCAATGTTGTTCGATCTTTTCAAGTGAAAGGCCTTTTGTCTCGGGAATAAAATAGTAGCCCCAGATCAAACCTAAAACCGCAATCATACCATAAAAGAAAAACACACCGGCAGGATTTCCCAAACGCTCTCCGTCAATAACAAGTTCTCTTCCCGGTATGGATAATAACCGGAGAATTTTAAAGAATGTAAAGGATACGATCGTATTGAAAAACCATACGGATAATGAACCCAAAGAAGAACCAAGCCCCCTTATATATTGAGGGAATATCTCAGAAACAATCAACCATCCCAACGGACCGATACTGATCGCATAAAAAGCTACATAAATGAATACGAATAGAATAGACATCCATTTGCCCGTCTCCCCCAATTGATTCATCAGCAAAAAGACCGTACTCAATAAAATAAGCGATATGACAATACCACTAAGTCCTATAAAATACAGTTTTCTACGCCCCAGCCTGTCTACAAAATAAACCGATACGATCGTAAAAATCACATTGATAATCCCGACTCCCACCGAAGCTCCTATAGCAGAAACAGCACCATCAAAGCCGGCCATTAAAAATATTTTAGGACTATAGTAAATCACAGTATTAATGCCCACGAACTGCTGGAAAAACATAATTCCGACAGCAATAATCAAAGGAACTTTAAGCCAGGGCTGAAACAAATCTTTCCAATTGGAACTATTCCGACAGTCCTCCCGGATATCTCTTTTTATCTGATAGAAAGTATCTTCCAATGATTCACCCGGTTCTATAAGCGATAATATGATCCGGCCTTCGTCTTCCCGCCCTTTACTCATTAACCAACGGGGAGATTCGGGCATAAAACTCATTCCGACCAACAAAATAACAGCAGGAATAACACCTACATAAAACATCGGACGCCAGCAGGTTACATCCTGTTCGTTCGCAAAGAGCAAATCAGACATATACGAACATAAAATGCCGATCGTTATCATCAACTGAAACATAGAAACCAGTTTCCCTCTTGACCTGGCCGGAGATATTTCGGCTATATACAGAGGTACTGTAAAAGAAGAAACGCCTATCGCAACGCCTAAAAACAAACGGGAGAGTATCAGGTTATAGATATCAGGAGCAAATCCGGACCAAAGGGCGCCCAGCGCAAATACGACAGCTGACGCTAGTATTATTTTTTTCCTGCCGAAACGATCTACGGCCTTTCCGCAAAACAAAGCGCCCAAAATCGCGCCGATCAGTCCGGATGCCGTGACCAGTTCAATCATAGAGTTGTCGATCCCGAAATCTTTTTGAAAGAAAGGGATCGCCCCTGAAATGACTCCCGTATCAAATCCGAAAAGCAAACCTCCGGTTGCTGCTATCATAGTAATGATATAAACCAGACTCTTGTTGTACACTGTATTCATGATATTCAATTAAAAATTTTAAGGTATAAAATCAATCCAAAACTCCTCTTTTAATTGAGGACAAGGTACATAAAGAAAAATATCCGGATCTTCCTCAAATAATTTATAAATCGGTGTCCCCTTCCGGATACCAAACAGATTATAATTGTCCGGTCTTTTTGATATCAATTCGGAAGCCTCGTAATCAGGATTAGGAAGCCAGATTATTTTATTTTCTTCATTAAAGACAGGAAACCAGGCTATTCCTTTATGTTCTCT
>JAVBNB010000098.1:0-2830 GCA_031551825.1 Tannerella sp.
TTTCGAGAGTTTGTATGGAGACATAATAGAAGAAAACCATACGTATGAAATTGGCTATCTGATTGGAGAAGAAGAGTATTTGAATAGAGGCATTAGCAAAATAATTATTCAGAAGTTAGAAGAGCAAATCATAGAATTGGGCGGACGTGAAATAGCGGCTGACCCTTCTGAGGAAAATATGTTTTCGATAAAGGCATTGGTAAGCAATGGTTTCAAAAAGAAAGGCGATGGAGATTATAGAAAGATGATTTTACCCACCAACAATGAAGATATCAAGGATACAATCATAGCCTTAGAGAAACAGGCTTAAAGTATAACCCATTTTCCTGCTTTGGTTGAACCCTCATGTTTTATAACACCTTTTTGAGTCAACTGTGATATGTGATGCTTTATGCTGCCATGTGAGCTGTCCAACAGGGTTTCCAGTTCTTTACGAGTAATAGACGGATTATCTTTTATTGCTTGCAAAATTTCTTCTTGGATGTTTCTTGGATGTTTCTTGGATGCTTCTTGGATGTTTTCTGGATGCTCTTGGGTTGTATCCGCTCCAAATCCAGCCTCAAAATACCTTTCAGAAACTTTTTCTATCACCTTGAAAGCTGTAATTAATGAGAAATCGAATGAGGCTTCGCCGTTTCCGTTTTCTACCAACTCTTTTTGCACACGATAAACGCCCCGACTGAAACGGTTGACATAGCCCAAAATCTTCATGGCTTCCGCAATGAATGGATTGCGGTAATCACTCACATTCGGGAAATTGTCGGGACTGACTTTTCCGTATAGTCCTCCGGGATTTTGTATTTCTATCCTGTCATCATATTCATAAAACTGTACGGGAGCATTGGTCTCATAATCACGATGCATGATGGCATTCATCAGCAATTCGCGGGTAGCCCAATAAGGATAATTGGAAACGGTTTCTTCCCTTAAAACACTCACGGGAATAGGACGTTTTTTTGAAATGCTGGTTTCAATGAAAGTATCTATTTTCACCAGCTCCTTGCATAGATTTCCGCTGAATTTATGTTCATTAATAATATCCCCTGCTCTATCTTTACCCTTAAACCGGACATATTGAACGTACGAACCATGTAAATAACGCTCTGGATTGACTCCGAAAAGAATGATTGCTCCGTTAGTAGGACAGTTATACCGTAAATCGTAAAAGCCAAGTGAGGCAAGCTGTTCTTCAATAGAACGTTTGTCTTCGGCAAGCACTTCTTCGGCAACTGCTTTAGGTAAAAATTCCCGTTTGATAAGTGATGCATCCAAATCAGTAATGGCTGTGCCTAAACATGGCATGGCATCAAACGTATGGATATTGGAAAGCCTCTTTTCGGTTAATATCTTTTCTTCTGCTTCGGAAGCAATGCTTTTGCGTGGACCGACACGTACCCAAACACGTCCGCGATAACGTACAGGCGGAAATTCAGATGGTTGAACCTCGGCAACCAAAACATCACCGTCCTCGAAGCTGAATTTTTCAACAGTCATTACAGGCTGCGGCAATATATTACCATCCGTGCGGATGTTGGCAATTTGAAGCAACAGTTTATCATCGACTTTTAAACCCGACAACTTTCCGTTGTCATATGCTCCAATAATCAGGTATCCGTTTTTCCTACTTCCCGAAATGTCATTAGAAAAAGCACAGATTGCCTGACAGAATTTATCGGCATTGTCGGTTGAAGTTGTCCGTTCAATGTGATAACTTTCCGTATCGGTAAGGATATGTCTGAGTCTGTCTTTTGTAAGCATATTTTATTGAGTTCACAAATATAGTGACAATTATTTTCTAGTAAAGATACCGATGTATTCAATCATCTTTCATGGTCTCTAAAAAATCCCTGAAATACTTCAACCAATTTAAGAAATCCATTTCGTGCGAAATCTCGGCTTCCTCGGATATCATTGTTTCGCCGTATTGTACGGATTTTAAAATAAGCATATCATTGAGTTTTATCAATGCATCAATATAATGAGGTATATCCTCCTGCATTTCGGCAAGATACTCCAACGTTTTGGGTCTCAATTTTACACCATTGACTGTAGTAATTCCGTCTTCCATATCAAATGATTTAGAATATCATTGGTTTTTTCTCTACTTTGAATACCTTGTCCTGCGATATAACATTCTGTATTGACAAAGGCATCGGTCGCACTTTTATCCAGGTATATCATCTTTCGCACTACTATGAGCATATCATGTTCGGATTCCTCAATTTGCTGGCGTACAAAACATGATATACATTTTATCCGGATATTTTCATCGATACAATATGTCCAGGGAACACGTTCGTCCTTTTCAGGAAACCGGATATATGGATAACCCTGCTTATAGGCAAACACTTCGCCTGAATGCGTTTTTTCCGAAAGGGATTGAAGAATCAAATCATTGTCCCTGATTTTAAATAAATAATGGAAAACGGACTGCGATGTGGACAACATATGATATTCCCGCATCGAGATAATGTCAGGTTGGGTATCGCTACATTCGTAATGCTGTACAATTTTCCCGTTGGGGGAATTAAGTATTTCTACCGTTAAACGTGGTGGTTTGGGAATAATGAATCGCAACAATTCAAATGCTTGTGCTGCAGGAATCACATTTTTATTCATGGTATATGGTTTATTGATTTCTATAAAAATTGTCTTTCCTCTAACACTATCATATATGATAGTGTTGATACAAAAGTAAAAATAAATCTTTGTTATCAAACATGATAATGATTTGTTTTTATGGAAAGGAAAGAAATGTTGACCAAGATTGGTGAAAAGATTAGGAAAATAAGGGAAAGCAAGAATATGTCATTGCAGGATGTATCCGATA
>JAVBNB010000025.1:0-92027 GCA_031551825.1 Tannerella sp.
TTCAGATCGTAAACCTGGATTTCTACATTTACGGTTGATTCCGGCAGGTCATGCGAAATCATGAAGTTTACAGATTCGCTTGCAGGAGACGGGCCAGCTGTAAGTTCCACAATGGATACTTTGTAATTGTCCGTCACGACAAAACTGAATGTCTGCGAACTGGAATTGTTATGGATGTCCCAGACTTTGAATTCGGCCGTATGATTTCCTGATTCAAGCTCCGGAATCGGGAATTTGATAATACCTTCTCCTTCGTCACCGGCAAGGTATGTTCTGTAATAGTTGTTCAATGAATAACTCAATATCGGATTATTATCAATCGTCAGCATGATATCATGTCCGATACTACTGCCTCCTACATTTATTCCGCTTTCATCCCATACGATCGCGGCTAGTAAGGGGGTTTCGTTCACTTTGTCCCCATCCTTGAAGTCGGACGTATTGAGATATAATGCCCGTATTTCCGGCCCTGCTTCATCGGGTTCAAAAGTGTCAGCCGTTCCGCCAACCTTAAAGTTTTTATAGGAACCGTTCGCTTCTTTCCGACTCTCTTCGTTGATGGCGTAAAGGTTTATTTTCCCATTCTGGTATGAATAGGAAATATCTTTGGGTACTGTGAAAGTGAAGGAAAATTCGCCGTTACGGACGGAATCGTTTCCTATGTACATGATGTTGGGATAATCGTTGTATGTGAGCGTCTTTTTTGTTCCGTCGTTATTTAATACTCCGCTGTTATTTAATGTAGTGATCTGCTGTTGGCCATCGAATACGGTTGTCGACAACAAACCGTTGAAATCACCGACTATTGAATTCTCAGGAGTGTTAACCTGTCCCTTTATCGTGATTTTTTCGAAGGCTTTGAATTCGACCGGATCTTCGGAAACAGCCTTGCCGTTTATTTCTGTGATCGTCGTATTGTATTCGTCAGGATATGTGAGAGTGAGTGAAGGGTCTCCAAGTAAAACATAACTCATCAACTTGACATGCTGATAATCATTCTTTGAATTTTTCATCACTTCCCCGAGCGTTAGGTGGCGGCCATCCTGCTTCTCAAACAGGTATTTCATGAATTGTGTATTCATCCTGAAATTTTCATAAGACCATGCGACTCTGGAGGTTGAAAATACTGCAATCCCTCCACTTTTCTTACTCAGGAATACATCTTCTCCTGCTGATGTGGATTGGGCGTCAAACGGGGCAAAATCACATGCCGCGATGATCCATAACGGAAGATTCGTATAGGTTGCACTGTTTATGTATGATTGGGTCATTACTTTTTCTTCGGCCCAGGATGTCGCGTCCCCATGTCCCGTATAGTTGATGATCAGTACGCCTTCTTTCAGTTCTTTCTGAATATTTGTACGGATATCCGGATAGTCGGGTTTTCCTCCGGAAAGGCTTCTTTTAAAAGCATCGAAGAGTAGCTTTTTGGGAAGATAGGCCGGATGATTGTTTTCTATATAATCGGCCAAACTGTTTGCCTGGCTCATGTGATCTATCGTATAGTTATCGCCGGAGTTTCCATCGTCCGCGACAAAACAGACCTTGTTCTTCCAGGAGCCTGATTTAGATTCTTTTGTGTATGAAATCACTTTGTCAACGGCATTTTTTGCCTGTGTGAGTGTGATGACAGGGAAACGGCCGATACCGATGTTAACCTTTGCGGTAACAGGGTCTTTGCCTTGTCCGTCCATAAGAAAACCAAAGTAATCATCGGATACGTATGAAAGTTCTCCTAACGTCTCTTTTGACTGATAAGTCAGGAGGTAGTTGTCGGATGAGTTCTTTTGGCTATCATCCGTCAGTTTTCTATTATCAAAATAACCGTCACCAAACAGCAACAGGTATTTCGGAGCATTTGCGGAGGATGTACTCCGGTCGTAAAACATTTTCATAAAACGACGAATAGCGGTCGCTTCCGGTGTCCCGCTCGAAAATTCGTTATAAACCTGTTCGGGGGTTACCACGCTAACGGTCAGATTGTCATTTGTGCGGCGAAACGCAGCTAACCTCTCCGCTTCCGAAACGAAAGCTTCAGGAGCAAGTATGATCATGTCCGTCTGATCCATTCCGTGTAGATTCTGCGATTTTACTTCACCGACAATTTCCGGTGTGCTTATTGTTTTTGAAACATCTACCATGGCAAATTCGCGTAATCCTCCGGAAGGTATTGTAAATGACAATTCGCTTCCGTTTAGCGACGTTTCCATCAGCCGTACGGGACTGCCTTCCGTAACATCGAATACAAGGATATTCGATGAAGCGTTTTTAATGGTAAATCCGGCATTGTTGTTGATGGATGCGAAGCTACGAAAAAAAGTACATGCTCCGTAAGGCTGGAGCTGACGTTTCATTTGCAGGCGTATGTAATCCAGATGGCTTGTCTGTTGTGAAAGACTGAATGAGATACCGATCTTCGTTGTTTCGCTTTTTTCTCCCGTCCATGTAACTTCAGGTGAGATACCTGTCGCAGCTGTATAAGTTCCCGTGTTTGTATAAATTTTGTTATTGCTGAATGGCAGATTGGTTCCGTTTGCGCTCAGGCTTACCGTCCCTGTTCCGGATTTGACTTTCGCGACAAACCGGAATGAAATTGTAGCAGCATCATTGGTTATACCGGGAGTGGAGAACGAAAAGGTCTGTGATGTTCCGGATTCGAAACTTTCCCCGAAAAGTTCGCGTCCGGAATTCGGGCGTCCGTCGACTGTGATGGAATATTTCTCCCACTCATGCAGCATGTAGTCGTCATACGTATCTATCCGAACAGAGGGGGTACCTTGTGATGAGACGGATGTCATCTCGTTTGTTTCCGTCGCGTCGGTAACGAAATAGTAACCGAGCGTGGAATATGCGTTGTTTTCGTGCGTAAAAGTTTGTTTACCCGTATCGGATGTCCATTTGACTGGCCCTTTTCCGTAAAAGAGGATATAGTCTTTTCCCCTCCAGAGCTCAACGGAAGGTGCATCATCCGTGTAAACGGCTTTGGAAAAGTCTTCTTCCATCGGCCATCCTCCGTATCCGTGAACAGAAACTTTTTCGGGATTCGAAAAGCCCATTTTTTTCAGGTCGGCATAGGTCAGCTTATAGAATCCTGTCTCACTGACGCTTATTTTTACCCATTTGCCTTCCGATAGTGCGGATTTTGTCGCGTAAATAGAACCGTCTGCCATTGCGGTGGCATACGTTATAAAGCAAAATAATATGGAAAATAGTATTCGTAACATCATTTGAAATAACCCTTTCTTTTGCACCTATTCCGCAAAAAAATGGAACAGATGTCATCGTACATAAAAATCGAGTAGTTTGCGATTGTTAAGATATCCCTGTAAATTGTTTCCGATTTCGACAGCCCCAACCCCTGCGGGTGTACCTGTATAAATCAGATCGCCAATCTTTAAGGTGAAAAAACGGCTTACATACGCGATAATCCGATCTACGGAAAAAAGCATATCGGATGTATTGCCTTTTTGTACCGTTTCACCATTTATCTCAAGGTGGAAATCTAAACCCTGAATATGGTCAGTTTCTTCTAAGGGTATGAAGTCTCCAATTACGGCAGATTGATCAAATCCTTTGCTAATTTCCCAAGGCAAGCCTTTTCCACGCAGCTCAGTCTGAAGGTCACGCGCTGTAAAGTCTATGCCTACAGTGATCTCATTATAATAGCGATGCGCAAATTGCTCAGCAATGTTTTTACCGACTTTATTTATTTTTACGACAACCTCTGTTTCGTAATGAATCTCCGATGAAAAATCGGGTATGAAAAAAGGTTTTCCGTCTTTTAACAATGCCGATTCGGATTTCATAAAAATAACCGGTTCTGATAATAATAACGAATGACGCATCTCTTTATTGTGATTTGCATAATTCATTCCTACAGCAATAATTTTCATTTATATAGCAAATATTGTGATGAATAGTGATCTCTATACACAGAAAATAAACGTTATGGTCAGTTGTTCGTTTCGTTCAGGCGGTTGAACATAACAGCCAGATGAGCGTATATTGACGTGTTCTGTACGACAATATTTTCAGGAACCCGAATACGGAACGGCGTAAAATTCCACAGTGCTTTGATTCCGTTATCGATTATGAAATCAGCTACTTCCTGCGCTTTTTCTACGGGAACAGTGATAATTCCGATTGTGGCTCCATGTTTTTTTTGTTTTTCAGGAAGAACATCCATCGGGAATACGGGTATGTTGTCTATCTCTTTGCCTGTAACATCATTACGTATATCAAATCCTGCGACGATATCAAGTCCGTATTGATTAAGCCCGGAATCTCTCATCAGTGCGGCCCCCAATCGCCCTACGCCGAAAAGAAACGCTTTATGTTGTGAGGTAAATCCGAGAAAATCTTCCAGTGTATCAATTAACGCGTCAATTTCGTAGCCGACACGCGTTTTTCCTGAAATATTGACGAAAGACAAGTCTTTGGCAACCTGACTTGCGTCTACATTGATTTCTTTTGCTATTTGTGTGGATGAAACAACCGCATCTCCCTTTCCTTTAAGCAGTTTAACGTATGCTAAATACCAAGGCAATCTCCGAAGTGTAGGTTCAGGAATTTTTCCACTATATTTCAATTCGTCATTTGCCATAATATTCATTCTTAAATTTTTATTCCATATTATCCATATGGTTCTTAAGTGGGTTTGAATACATTTCGAGAATTTTTGCCCGGAGGAAAATTTCGTCTTTATCCGGAAGATTTATTTTCTCAATCTGTTTCTGCAGATATGTTTCAAACTGCATTTTATCACGCAAGTCATAGTTTGTACGGAAATACACACTATGGTGTAACAAATCGTATGCCACATAATTGCATGGATAAAAACGATAATGTTTATATATCTCTTTATCAATGATTTCAGCTATTGCTGTGATCAAAGTGTTTTTGTCAAGCTGTTTTTTTTCAAGTAATGCCAATTTGTCATTGATAGGTGAGCCTAATGTAAAATGTACGCGTCCTTTGTTTTCAAGCATCCCGGTTTCCATATTTAATAAGTCGTCGCGTTTGCTTTTCACGAAATCCGGATTGTCGCGCTTTTGCTGAAATTCTTTGGCTTTCAGAAAATCACACGGATCGTACTCGTAAGAGATGGCTATCGGAACAATATTAAGATCCATCAGGTTTTGCAGTGGTTTATCCTTATCTTCCCCTGCCATGTTGAGCATTTTTAATACGCTGTTTTGCGTATGATCGTTGGAATCTTTGGCGCGTCCTTCACGCTGTGCGATCCATACGGATTCCTTTAAGTTTTTGATTGTGTGATGAATATAAGCCGATAACTGCATGCTTGATTTAAGCAGTTGGCGGACGGAGATATCCCGTTTGACGATAAAACAGTTATTTAATCTCACAATCGTATCTATCCATGGATGTATCAGCAGGTTATCTCCTATGGCAACCTGTGTCATTCCATGGCCTATATCAAGAAGCAGAGCATTCAAAAAGGCCGCATCGAGAACTATATCCCGATGATTCGAAATGAATGTACACGGTTTATCTTTGGGTATACGGCTCCTGCCGGATATCGTAAGTGAGAACGTTGTTTTTTTGGCGATCTCCATTACGGCATGATATGCGAGTGTTGTTTTAAATTGTTCTTTCGTTTTGCACATTCGCATTGCCTGAACAAACTGTTCCCAGTCAAGATCAGGCATGATATAGTGTAAGGCATTTTTTAATCCGTCTGAGGATACGAGTGATTCTATAGCATCATGTACTTCGTCATTGCTAAAAGGGCGAATATCATCAAAGTTATATTTCGAATAATCTGTGCTCATCATTATATAAACGGTTAGACTACAAACATACAAATGTTATTTTAATTTACTACAACCTTTAACCTTTTTTTACAACGTATTTTCTATGATTTCGGTCATAATATCTTTGATATCGAGGCCCGCGGCTTTTATTTGTTGCGGGATAAAACTTGTTACAGTCATTCCGGGGTTTGTATTTATCTCCAACAGTACCGCATGATTGTCTTCAGGGATGATGTAATCAATGCGTATGATACCATGTGCGCCGATTATATCGTATATTCTTAGTGTTTCCTGTTGTATTTCCGCTGTCAATTTGTCAGAGATGCGTGCCGGCGTTATTTCCTGGACTTCACCATTATACTTCGCGTTGTAATCGAAAAACTCATTGTCGGTTACCACCTCGGTTATGGGAAAAGCCATCTGTGTTGTTTTTGTTTTGTAGCAACCGCACGTGATTTCCGTTCCTTCGATAAAACGTTCGATGACGACTTCTTGTCCTTCGGCAAACGCTTTTTCTATCGCCGGCTGCATTTGTGATACTTCTTTTACCTTCGTGACCCCAAAACTGCTACCTCCGTCATTTGGTTTTACAAAAACAGGTAGCCCTAATTGACGGACAATCTCTTCTGTCTTTATTTTTTCTCCTTTCAGGAGGCGTATGGAGTCGGCTATGCGTACTCCCTGACTTTTCAGGAACTGATTGTTGATGTATTTGTTGAAGGTTAAAGCTCCCGCAAGTACTCCGCACGAGGAATACGGAATGCCGAGTATATCAAAATATCCCTGAAGGCGGCCATCTTCACCCGGTCGTCCGTGGATTGTGATGTATGCGTAGTCGAATTTTATTTTATGTTCGCCGGTCCGGAAACTGAAGTCGTTTTTATCAATATCGACTGTATTTCCGTCGGCTGTATCAACTGTCCATTTGCTATTTCTCATGATGACAATATAGAGGTTATAACGGCTTTTGTCGATGAAACCGGATAATCCTTTGGCGCTTTTTAAAGAAACTTCATATTCGGAAGAGTCTCCTCCGGCAACAATTGCTACATTCTTCATTCTTAGTAATTAGTTTGTTTTATTATTCTGATCTGTAATAGTTTCTCCATTTCTCAATCAATTGTTCCATATCATCCGGAATATCCGAATCAAAGAAGATTTCTTCTCCTGTTACCGGATGTTTAAATCCTAAAGTTTTAGCATGTAATGCTTGTCTGGGGCATATTTCAAAGCAATTATGTATGAACTGCTTGTATTTAGCGGATGGAACCCCTTTCAATATAATATTGCCCCCATATCTGTTGTCATTGAAAATCGGATGTCCGATATGCTTCATGTGGGCGCGTATCTGGTGAGTACGTCCTGTCTCTAACCTGCATTCAATTAATGACACATATCCGAATTTTTCTAAGACACGATAATGTGTTATGGCGGTTTTGCCTTGTTCTCCATCGGGAAAGACCATCATTTTCATTCTGTCGCGCGGATCTCGTCCGATATTTCCCTCGATGCGGCCTTCCTCTTCTTTTGGAATTCCCCAAACTAAGGCAATATACTTACGCTGTGTTGTTTTATTGAAAAATTGCAGGCCGAGGTTTGTTTTCGCTTCCGGTCGCTTGGCGATGACAAGAAGCCCCGAAGTATCTTTGTCTATACGATGTACTAAGCCGAGACGCGGATCCGCCGGGTCATATTGTGAATCATCTTTGAGATAATAGGCAAGCGCGTTGACGAGTGTGCCGTGATAGTTACCATGTCCGGGATGTACGACTAATCCTGCCGGCTTGTTTACAATGAGCAGTTCGTTGTCTTCATAGACGATGTTAAGGGGGATGTTTTCGGGAATTATTTCGGCCTCGTATCGTGGGCGCGACATCATGATGGTCACTACATCCATCGGTTTTATCCGATAATTGCTTTTCACCGCTTTTCCGTTTACCAAAATGCAATTTGCCTCCGCAGCCGATTGTATACGGTTGCGGCTGGTATTCATTAATCGGTCTATAAGAAATTTGTCTATGCGTAGAAGTGATTGATTTTTATCGGCAACGAAACGGAAATGTTCATACAACTGATTTTCTTCGCCGGAAGATGATCCTTCATCGTCGAACTCTTCCGGATCAAACAAGTCGTCGGGTTGTAAATTGCCCTCTGTTTCTTCAGAATGTGTCTCCATCGTTAAAACCAGCTTTCTTCGTCTCCTGTTGTTACCGGTCCTTCTTCCGCTGCGGAATCCTTTTCATGCGGAAGGATATGGCCATCACTTATTACGAGAATAAGTTTTGCCGTAAGGGGTACACGCGTGCCACTGTTTACCATCTGGCCTCCATATTCAACTCCGATTGTAAGGTCACGGTATTCTCCTGTTACATATTTCCACTCCACATCCATAAATCCGCGCGCTTTCAGGAGCGCGTAGGCCTGGCGATACGAAATGTCCGCAACTTCGGGAATGGGGGCTGTCTCTTCTGTTCTCGCATTAACAGTGATATATATGGTACGGTTTTTTTTGACTTTGGAGTTCGCTTCGGGCATCAATTCCACGATAGCGCCGGGCGTCACTTCTTTTGAATAGACAGAGTCGATAATGAAATAGCGTAACATACTTTGTTCTAAGAAAGGTATGGCGTCGTCTATCTGTAGCCCTCTTACATCCGGCACATGGACAGCCTGATTGTGGTTTGTGTAAGAGTCGATGCTTTTAAGTGCGATATAGATTATGATGCATGCTACTGCCAATACAGCCAGAATATGGATGTAGACAGGTAATTTGAATATTTTCTCGAAAAAAGATTTCATCTATACCGAATATTTGTTTGTGTGTTTTTTATAAATCGACAAAAGCAAAAGTCTCTACGAGGAAACTCTTGCTTTTGCTATATACGGTAGCGCAAGGCGCTTTCTTAGTTCGTATATTCGTCAGAGACTGTCAGTTTCGCACGACCTTTGGCGCGACGTGCTGCAAGAACTCTGCGGCCATTTGCTGAAGCCATACGCTCACGAAATCCGTGTTTGTTTTTTCTCTTACGGTTAGAGGGTTGAAATGTCCTTTTCATTTTAATTATATTTTATGTTGTTATTTTGATTCAAATTTGGGCTGCAAATGTAGCGCTTTTTTTTGAAATAACAAAAAATACGTTCAAAATCTATTATTTAATTTTTAGCATTTCGGGCAGATGGCGTTGTATTTCAGCGATACGCTTGCTGTCGCTTGGGTGAGTACTCATGAAATCGGAGGCTTCGGCATTTCCGGATACACTCGACATTTTTTGCCAGAAAGTAACCGCGCTATTCGGATCATAATTTGCCATTGTCATGAAAACGAGTCCCATATAATCGGCTTCATATTCATGTTGGCGCGAATAGGGGAGCATGACGCCCAATTGGGCCCCAAGCCCGAATACCGTGTTGCCCAGCGTTTGTACCGCGTTAGATTTGGTACTTAGCGCGGCGCCGACGATGGATGCTCCGTATTGTGCCAGCAGTTCCTGGCTCATGCGTTCGTTACTATGTTTTGCTACGGCATGGGCTACTTCATGTCCGACAACAACGGCTAATTCGTCTTCCGATGACACTAAAGGAAGCAGTCCTTCATAAACTACAATTTTACCTCCGGGCATACAAAAAGCGTTTACTTCATCGCTTTTTACTAATGTGAATTCCCAGCTGAAATTGGCAATTTCACTTGCCATTCCACTTTGCTTCAGATACGATTCGGTTGCCGCAGCAATGTTTTTGCCTACGCGTGTGACCATGGCCGATTTGGTTTTATCGGTCGATTTGGTCGCCGTCTTCATGTAATCATTGTATTGAGTCAGACTTGCCGAAAGCAATTCCGAATCAGATACTAATAGCATTTGTCTTCTTCCTGTCAATGGCACACTACCACATGCTGTAAGTAGTAATATCGCAATTAATGCCCCTGAAATTCTTTTTATACACTTTACCATATTAGATCTGTTTTTGATTAATCGGTACAAAAGTAGTTTGTTTTTTTGATTATTTTGTTTTTTATTTTGTTTTTTATTGCTGTCTGATAGTAAATGACAGAACCGGAAATTCTATTTTGTATATCGTGTACAACTTTGAAGTACTTGTGTTGTGTATATTTTGTTTTCCTGATGTGGATTTGATTCTTTTGTTAGGCTTTAATTTGCTTATTTTGAGCTGATTGTTTGTTTGTGGCAAAAAAATCATTTTTTCAACATAAAAAAGGGTAAGAATACTTTTTTTTGTATGTTGAAAATAAATTTTAATATTAGAATATCATGAGAAGAGATTTCAAACGAAACGCGTTGCTTTTATTATCGAGTGTTTTTTTGTTTGGCGGATGTCAGGCTTCGGACAATAAGACTGATTCTTCCGATCGCACGGTCCAATGTTCGGAAAGTGTCTGCGACTATCCATTCGAAAGCCTGCCATTTAAGATGGACAAAGTTGCGAGACCGGTATTTCCTGATAAGAAAGTCGATATCCGCGATTTTGGAGCAAAGGGGGATGGGTTGACGGATGATTCCAAAGCGATCAACGACGCGATTAAATCTCTTAACGAGCAAGGGGGAGGAATGGTTGTTATACCGAAAGGTGTATGGTTGACAGGCCCTATTTACTTAGCGGATAATATCAATCTTTATACCGAAGAGAGCGCGCTTGTGATTTTCAGCCCTGATTATAGAAAGTATCCTATTATAGAAACGTCATTTGAGGGGCTTGATACGCGTAGGTGTACTTCTCCGATCATGGCGCGGGGGCTTAAAAATATTGCGATAACGGGCGCCGGTGTTTTTGAAGGTTCGGGCGATGCGTGGAGGCTTGTAAAAAGAGAAAAAATGACAGAAAGTCAATGGAAAGCGCTGATCGCATCGGGAGGTCTTCTGAATGAAAAGAAAGATGTGTGGTATCCAAGTGAGATGTCGTATAAGGGAAGCCAGCTAAGCGATAAATTTAATAATCCGCAGAATCTTGCAAGTGATAAGGATTGGGAAGAGATACAACAGTGGCTTCGTCCGGTAATGGTAAGTATTGCAAAATGTAAGAATGTGCTATTGGAAGGTGTTACCTTTCGTAATTCTCCGTGCTGGTGCCTGCATCCTAATATGTGTGAGGATCTTATTGTAAGCAATGTGAAGGTATTTAATCCATGGTATTCGCAGAATGGTGACGGATTGGATATTGAATCCTGTAATCGTATGATTGTCAGAGATTGCCTCTTTGATGTAGGTGATGATGCGATATGTATCAAATCAGGTAAGGATGAAGATGGCAGAAAGCGTGGTATGCCTTGTCAGAATTTGGTGATCTACAATAATACGGTATTACATGGACATGGAGGCTTTGTTGTCGGAAGTGAAATGTCGGGCGGAGTTAATAATATTTTTGTGAAAAACTGTACTTTTGTTGGAACGGATGTCGGACTGCGTTTCAAGAGTAATCGCGGACGTGGAGGCGTTGTTGAAAATATTACGATAGAAGATATCAGTATGGCTGATATTGTAACGGAACCGTTATTATTTGACTTGTTTTACAGTGGAAAGTCCGCCGTTGAAGATTTGGCAGAAGAAGGTCCGGGTGATGTAGTAAAGGAAGTTATACCTGAAGTAACGGAAGAAACGCCGGTATTTCGTAACATCGCAATAAAAAATATTTATTGTAAAGGGGCGCGTAGAGCCATGTATTTTAATGGTTTACCGGAAATGAAGATCGAAAATGTCACGGTCAAGGATGCGGTTATAACATCAAAAATCGGAGCTGAATTAGTGAATACAAAAAATGTAGTCATAGAAAATGTTCGTATCATACCGGAAGCAGGCGAACCTTTCAACGTATCAAAATCATCGGACGTTACTATAAACGGGGAAAAGCGTTCGTTTTAATTGGTGATTCGTAACAAGTGGATAGTTTTAAGTAGTTTTATTATGCGTATAAAGAATCTATATTTGACAATCATTGTTTTTCTTTTGTTTACGGTATCTGTAGCAGCGGAAAATTATCCATATCGCAGTGATGTGTTGTGGGTAGCTGTACCCGACCATGACGACTGGCTTTATAAAACAGGCGAGAAGGCTTCGTTGGAAGTTCAGTTCTATAAATACGGTATTCCTCAGGACAATGTGACCATTTCTTATGAACTGGGAGGTGATATGATGCCTGCCGATAGTAAAGGTGAAGTGAAACTCCGGAAAGGAAAGGCTGTTATTCCAATGGGAACAATGAAAGAGCCGGGATTCCGTGATTGCCGGATGACGATCGAATTAGATGGTGAAACATACGCACATCATGTCAAAGTTGGTTTTTCTCCAGAAAAGTTGCAACCCTATACGAAGTTGCCTGTTGATTTTAACGAATTCTGGGAGCAGGAAAAGGATGCGGATAAAAAATTTCCTTTGAAATATACCAAAAAGCATATTCCTGAATATTCGACGGAAAAAATAGATTGTTACTTGGTGAGATTGCAGTTGAATGCACAGGGGCAATGTATCTATGGATATTTGTTTTATCCGAAGGGAAAAACTTCGTGTCCTGTGGTTTTCACTCCTCCCGGAGCCGGAATAAAAACAATCAAAGATCCGATGAGACGCAAATATTATGCGGAAGAAGGGTTTATTCGTTTTGAAATAGAAATACACGGTCTGAATCCGGAGATTGATGAAGATACTTTTAAAGAGATAAGCAACGCTTTTAATGGAAGGGACAATGGATATCTTGCCAATGGATTGGATAGTCGGGATAATTATTATATGAAACGCGTATATCTTGCATGTGTACGTTGTATTGATCTTCTGACTTCTTTGCCGGAATGGGATGGAAAAAATGTGATCGCCCAAGGAGGTAGTCAGGGTGGCGCGCTGGCTTTGATAACAGCCGGATTGGATAAGCGTGTTACGGCTTGCGTCGCTAATCATCCCGCATTAAGCGATATGGCCGGATATAAGGCCGGTCGCGCCGGAGGGTATCCGCATTTTTTTACAAAAACGAAAGATATGGATACGCCGGAGAAGATAAAGACGCTTGAATATTATGATGTGGTAAATTTTGCCAAGCAGATTACCGTACCGACTTATCTGACGTGGGGTTTTAATGATAATACATGTCCTCCGACAACAAGCTATATTGTATATAATGTGTTGGAATGCCCGAAAGAAGCGTTGATTACGCCCATCAACGAACATTGGACGTCGGATGATACGGAATACGGACATATGATCTGGATGAAAGAACATCTTAAATAAATGAGATAATTCTCCGTTTTTAAGTAAAAATAAGTAACTTTGAAGGAAAATAGTATGCTATTACATAAATTTGAAAAATAGATAAATCGTATGAAAGAATTAAACAAAGAAACAGCAGTGAAAAAGGTGCGTCCGGAACGTATCATTCAATTCGGTGAAGGCAATTTCCTTCGCGCTTTTGTGGATTGGATTGTATATAACATGAACGAAAAAACAGACTTTAACAGCAGTGTGGTGGTTGTTCAACCCATCGAACAGGGAATGATTGATATGTTGAATAAACAGGATTGCCTGTATCATGTGAATCTGCAGGGGCGTGATAACGGCCAGACCGTAAACAGTCTGACTTTGGTCGATGTGATAAGCCGTGCGCTGAATCCTTATACGGAGAATGACGCGTTTATGAAATTGGCGGAACAACCTGAAATGCGTTTTGTTATATCAAATACAACCGAAGCGGGTATCACATTCGATCCGACATGTAAGTTGACTGACGCTCCGGCCTCTTCTTATCCGGGTAAGTTGACGCAATTACTGTATCATCGTTATAAAACTTTCAACGGAGATAAAACAAAGGGGCTTATTGTTTTTCCCTGCGAACTTATTTTTCTGAATGGCCACAAACTGAAAGACGCGATTTATCAATATATTGATCATTGGAATCTGGGCGAAGAATTCAAGGCATGGTTTACGGAAGCATGCGGTGTGTACGCAACATTGGTAGATCGTATCGTGCCGGGCTTCCCACGCAAGGAGATTGCTGCCATACAGGAAAAAATAGGATACAATGATAATTTAGTTGTTCAGGGAGAGATTTTCCATCTTTGGGTAATCGAAGCGCCCGAATCGGTTGCGAAGGAATTTCCTGCGGATAAAGCCGGGCTTAATGTCTTATTTGTACCGAGCGAGGAACCTTATCATGAACGTAAAGTAACACTCCTGAACGGGCCGCATACGGTTCTTTCACCTGTGACTTACCTGTCAGGAATAGACATTGTGCGTGACGCGTGTAATCATGAAATTGTCGGGAAGTATATTCACAAAGTGATGTTTGACGAATTGATGGAAACGCTGAATCTTCCGAAAGCCGAATTAGAAAAATTTGCGAACGATGTACTTGAACGCTTCAATAATCCGTTTGTTGACCATCAGGTGACTTCCATTATGCTGAATTCGTTCCCGAAATATGAGACACGTGATCTGCCGGGTGTGAAGACTTATTTTCAACGTAAGGGCGAGTTGCCGAAAGGGCTTGTGCTCGGACTTGCGGCCATTATCACTTATTATAAAGGTGGAAAACGCGCTGACGGGGCAGAGATCATACCAAATGATGCGCCTGAAATCATGGAACTTCTGAAAACATTGTGGGCTACAGGCTCTACTCAGAAAGTGGCCGAAGGCGTTCTCGGTGCGACATCTATTTGGAATGAAGATCTGAATAAGATACCGGGGCTGACCGATATGGTCAAAAAATATCTGGATGATATTCAGGAAAAAGGTATGTTGGAGGTTGTGAAATCAATTATTTAATATGAAATATATTCAAATAAATCCTGCGGATAACGTGGCGGTAGCAATCCAAAAGCTATCCGCAGGAGAAAAACTATTGATAGGCGGAAACGATATCGAAGTAAAGGAAGAAATTCCAGCAGGTCATAAAATTGCTTTGCAAAACTTTGCTGTGGGCGATAACATCATAAAATATGGTGATCCGATAGGCCATGCTGTGAAAGAAATAACTCTCGGTTCTTTAGTGAATGAGAAAAGTATCAAGACAAATCTGGAAGGTTTGTCGGAATATACTTACTCTCCTTCGCAGATACCCGTACAGCCGGAGAAGAAAAATCTTACTTTTCGCGGTTACCGCCGTAAAAATGGTGATGTGGGTATACGTAATGAGATATGGATTATCCCTACTGTCGGCTGTGTGAACGGCATTGTCGGGCAACTTGCCGATGCACTGAAAGCGGAAACCGGGATTCTCGGAAACGGTAGCGATTCTTTTGGTGATAGCGGTGTTGACGCGATCGTCGCATATCCGCATAATTACGGATGCTCACAACTTGGCGACGACCATGAGAATACGCGCAAGATTTTGAAAGATATGGTTTTGCATCCGAATGCCGGAGCCGTTCTTATTGTCGGTTTAGGTTGCGAAAATAACCAACCGGCGGTATTTCGTGAATTCCTTGGCGAATATGACAAAGAACGTGTTCGCTTTATGGTAACTCAGGAAGTAGACGATGAATATGAAGAAGGCATGAAGATTCTTCGTGAATTGTACCAGATTGCATCAGCGGATAAACGCGAAGATGTTCCGTTCGGGGAATTGAAGGTCGGCCTTAAATGCGGCGGTTCGGATGGTTTTTCCGGAATTACGGCAAATCCTCTGCTGGGAGTTTTCTCCGATTTTCTGGTGGCGCAGGGTGGCTGTACGGTATTGACGGAAGTTCCGGAGATGTTCGGTGCCGAAACGATATTAATGAATCGTTGCGAAGACCGGGAACTTTTTGATAAAACGGTTTCTCTGATTAACGACTTCAAAAATTATTTCATTTCCAATAACCAGCCGGTATATGAAAATCCTTCACCGGGCAACAAGGCAGGAGGAATCTCAACTTTGGAGGAAAAATCTTTGGGCTGTACACAAAAATCGGGCAGTTCGGTTGTAAAAGATGTCCTGCGTTATGGTGACCGGATTAAGGAAAAAGGATTAACATTGTTGTCTGCTCCGGGTAATGATCTGGTAGCAAGTACGGCTTTGGCATCAACCGGTTGTCATCTCGTTCTTTTCACAACAGGACGCGGAACGCCGTTCGGAACATTTGTACCTACGGCAAAGATCTCGACCAATACCCGTTTGTTTGAACATAAACCGGGATGGATTGACTTTAATGCGGGCACATTGGTCGAAGGCGAATCGATGCAATCACTTGCCGAACGTTTCATAGAGTTTATACAAGCAGCGGCGAGCGGCAAAAAAGTGAACACCGAAAAGAAAAACTACAGAGAGATTGCTATCTTTAAAACAGGAATTACGCTGTAATCAATTAAAAATTAACTAATAAAAGTATACTGATGAAAGCATTTATGGATGAAAACTTCCTGCTTGACACGAAGGTTGCGCAGGATTTGTATCACAATCACGCGGCAAAAATGCCGATTATTGACTATCATTGTCATCTTGTACCGAAAATGGTTGCCGATGACCATCAATTTAAATCATTGACGGAAATGTGGCTTGGCGGCGACCATTACAAATGGCGTGCTATGCGTACAAACGGTGTGGATGAACGTTTCTGTACGGGCAAAGACACTTCTGATTTTGAAAAATTTGAAAAATGGGCGGAAACAGTTCCTTATACGATGCGTAATCCGCTTTATCACTGGACACATTTAGAGTTGAAAACAGCTTTTGGTATTGATAAATTGCTGAGTCCGAAAACGGCGAAAGAGATTTACGATGAATGTAACGAAAAACTGGCACAACCGGGATATACGGCACGTGGCATGATGCGTCGTTATAAGGTAGAAGCGGTCTGTACGACCGACGACCCGATCGATTCACTTGAATATCATATTAAAACAAGAGAAAGCGGTTTCGAAATAAAGATGCTTCCTACATGGCGTCCGGACAAAGCGATGGCGGTGGAAGTTCCTGAAAACTTCCGTGCTTATATTGAAAAACTGTCGGAGGTGAGTGGAGTAACGATTTCGTCATACGATGATGTAATAGAAGCATTGCGCAAACGCCATAAATTCTTTGAAGAACAGGGCTGTAAACTTTCAGACCATGGCATTGAAGAATTCTATGCGGAAGATTATACGGATGCTGAAATCAAAGCAATTTTCAATAAAGTATATGGCGGAACAGTTCTTACCCGCGAAGAAATATTGAAGTACAAATCAGCCATGATGATTGTTTTTGGAGAGATGGATGCGGAAGCAGGTTGGACGCAACAGTTTCATTACGGGGCAATCCGTGATAATAATTCACGCATGTTTAAACAACTTGGCCCGGATACCGGTTTTGACTCTATCGGTGAATTCAATACAGCCAAAACGATGTCGAAATATTTTAACAAATTGAACAGTAGCGGCAAATTAGCAAAAACAATTCTTTATAATCTGAATCCTTGTGCGAATGAGGTCATTGCCACGATGATCGGAAACTTCCAGGATGGTACGGTTGCAGGAAAAATGCAGTTCGGTTCAGGCTGGTGGTTCCTTGATCAGAAAGACGGCATGGAGAAACAAATGAATGCGCTTTCCGTACTTGGTTTGTTAAGCCGTTTTGTAGGTATGTTGACCGATTCGCGTAGTTTCCTTTCATACCCACGCCACGAATATTTCCGCCGTACGCTTTGTAATCTTCTTGGAAATGATGTGGAAAGCGGACAACTGCCAACTTCTGAATTGGACTTCATCGGACAGATGGTAGAAAATATCAGCTATAACAATGCTAAGAAATTCTTTAATTTCTAATCTATAATAAATAATAATCCTTTAAACTGATGGTTTTTGGGGATGTCGTTATTATGAAAGAGAGTCGCCTTGATTTGGATGACTCTCTTTTTTGGTGAGTGACGCTTCATAGAACAGATGCAATCTTTTGTATTTCCTTGAGGCGTTTAAGTAATTTTTTATCCTGACGGGCTTTTTGCAGATTATATTGTGTCTGCATCCGAACAAACAGATCCGCTTCTATACCCAATGCAGCTTCAATCAGTAGAGCAAACTCAGAAGTGACAGGACGTTTACTGTTTAGTATTTCATTAAGGACAGTATATGAAATACCCATTCGGGCAGCCAGTTTTCGCTGGGAAATGCCTCTGTACTCAATTTCTTCTTTCAGTAATTCACCTGGGTGTGTCGGACGAACCGGCGTGAGGTTATTGGCTATCATTTTCGGATCGATTCCTTTGATGTCAATCATAATGGCTTTATTTATAATGGTTCGACAACTCTAAGATGTTACATATAGTAACGATCGGTTCAATATCTTCATCTTTTACGGCAAATTCGATTCTGTATTTATCATTTACACGAATAGATGAAACCCCTTTCTTTTCACCTTTTAATTCTTTATAATGTAATGAATTAATGGCCTGTAATACTTGTATGTTTGAGGCATACAATAACGTGTCAATGCGCTTCTGATATCTTAATACAATATCCGGCTGAAACCGGTATTTTTTATCGTTTGTTTTACCTGTTTCATACAACTCTTTCAAATATTCTTTGTCAAAAGTAACAATCATATTTGCTGTAATTTGCTACAAATATAATATTATTTCTAATAATTCGCAAAAAGTCGAACGTTTTTTTGTTTGCAATTTCACTGCAAAAAGCGTTATTGAATAATGATAGGACGGCAATTTTCGGTTCGTGAGGTTCTGTTTAGAAGCAGTCAGATTATTTATCCGCCAAGCGGTAAACCTCTGCAGCTGCCAACAGGAAGCAGCCGACGCCAAAATCTTCAAAAGAGGGAACATGGTCTTTAAGCGTCGGTTGTCCGTGTTCCGGTTCGGAACCGGCGCCTTGTACGTAACCCAGCAAACCGTCACTTTTTCGTACGGTTATTTCCGCTAGCGCATTCCAGCCTTTTATGACGGCCGGCAAATAAGTATTTCGATCCAGTATCCCTTCGCTGATTCCATAAGCCATTCCGGCAACAAATAGGGCCGTACCTGATGTTTCGGGACCGGGAGAACGAGGGCCACCGGTGTTGGACGGAGCAGCTAAACTCACACTCCAGAATCCGTCGGTGCGCTGACATTTGAGCAGGGCTTCGGACATTCGTTTGAAGTCATGAATATATTGTTCCTTGTGGGGCACATTCTCCGGAGAATATTGAAGCACCCGCGCCAAAGCGACGTACGCCCATCCGTTTCCTCTCGACCAGTAACAAGGCTTGTCTGTTTCAACAAGATCCATATAGGGGGGATCATAGCGATGATCTCTGTACCATAGTCCATCCTGTTCATTGAATAACGGTTTGCCTCCGCAACGGTCTTCACCTCCCTGTTTATCGCGAGTGTACATATACATTTCGTACATCCGCTCGAAATAGCGGTTGTCTTTTTCGATAGATCCAAGTTGCGCGAATATAGGCATGGCCATTTGCAATGCATCTACCCAGTGCCAGTCGTCGATTTTATCGGTGACTAACATTGTGTCGATTAACTCTTTTATGTGTGCTTTACGTTCAGGCTTGGATGGATCCAGCATGTACAGGTCAAGGTAAGTTTGTCCGCAACATTGGTAATCCGCATGCCGGCTGGCATTGTCAACACCTGCTTTCCAATGGTGGAATTCAGCCCAATCCGTGGCGTATTTCAGCCATTCGGGATTAGGACTTTGTAAATACATGGCCATTAATCCTTCATAATAAACTCCCCGCGTCCAGATCTTGCTATCTCTTTGGCGGCCGTTTACGTAAGAATAGGCTTTTACATCGGGGTATTTTTTCATAAAGTAATCGTTTACCAATGTGGCGCTTTCCAGGATATCTTTCTTTTTCAATGGCTTTGTGAGTTCCTTTTGAGATAGGGGGGTATACCTGTCTACTTCAACTCCCGGATTTACGGTAGTTTCTTTTGATGAATGTTTGTTGATGCAGGAATTTGCTGCAAAGAATGAAGTTACAAACAATAGGTAAAAAATAGTTTTTGTTAAATTCATGATATTTTTATTTTGAGTTTATTGACATTTTCGTTTATTAATCCTTAATAAGGGCTGTGGAGTTATTTTACCTCCACACATTTGCCAGGATATATGTGCAAAAGTAGTAAGAAGGTCTAATTCGGGAAATGTAATAAAGTACAAAAACATGGATATTTTGTACAAAGTGGGGAAAAATCCCATGCAACGTCTGATATTTTATCCGAAAAGGATAAAATATTTGTTATGCTTTGTGAATATTTATTTTATCTTTGCGAGGATATAGAAATTTCATATTATGGTAAAAAAAATTGCTTTATTTCTGTTTTTATTCCCGAGCCTGCTATTTGCGGAGGATTATGTTCCTTTAGATAAGGAGCATCCGGTCTTTTTCAGGGGTGAATACATAGAGTATAAGGGCCAGAAAATCCTGCTTGATGAGTATACTTTTTTTGTCGATGGCCGGTTGAATAAGGCGCAGGTCGCAAAATCTCCGTTTGTATTCGCATCTGTCAATGAGGCGCTTAAGTATGTCAAGGACGGAACAGAGGAGCGGCCGATGATCATCTATATAGCCCCTTATGTATATTGGATAGATAATCCGGATGATTCCTCTGTCCGTCAGCCGGAGGAGGGTGAGTCTATTCCTTATGGATTGAAGGTAAAGTGCAACTGGCTGACTTTTTACGGGTTAACCGATGATTCTGAAAATGTGGTGCTTGCATCCCAACGGGGGCAAACACAGGGTGCTGTAGGTAATTTCACCATGTTTTATTTTGATGGCGATGGGATACGTTCGGAAAACCTGACGTTCGGGAATTATTGCAATGTAGACCTTGAATATAAACTGCTTCCTGAACTTAGTCGTCCCAAACGTTCTTCGGCGATTGTGCAGGCGCAATTGATTATATGCAATAGCGACAAGGTGTTGGCGCGGAATACCCGCTTTATAAGCCGCCTGAATTTATGTCCGTTTGACGGAGCTAAACGTATCCTTTTTGACAACAGCTACTTTGAATGTACTGATGACGCGTTGTGCAGCACAGGCGTTTATCTTAACTGTAAGTTTACGATTTTCAGTTCCAAACCGTTTTTCAGAACGATCGGAACGGGGGCGGTTTTTCTGAATTGCGATATCAACCTGTTGACTAATCGTCGGCAGTATTTTACAAAAATACCAGCTCCGGTAGCTGTTGTGGATACGCGCTTCACCAGTTCTGATGACAATCTGTTTATCGGCTGGACACAGGATCCGGTGGAGGATATGCGCTGCTATCAGTATAACGTGTCTTTGAATGGAGAACCCTACACGATTCAGAACGATCAGCCGCAACTGACAGTCGATATGACGGGAAAACCCGTTTTGAATGCGTACAGGCTGGAAGACGGAAGTGATATCATTTATAATACATATAACCTGTTGCGTGGTTCGGATGAATGGGATCCGATGGACATCAAGGCAAAAGTGGCTTTCCTATATGAAGAAAAAGTGCCTTTTATCCCGACCTATTTGAAAATATCGCCGCCAAAAGCATATATTGAGTCGGGCGTGACTTCTGTTAAATTGACTACATCGGTGAAAAATTTCGGAGGTATTGAAAATACGGATGAAGAGGTGTCGTGGGAACTGCCGTCTCAGTATAAAGAGTATGTACGTCTGAATGTGAAGGACGACGGCAGTTGCGATGTTGAGGGGATTAATGAACTGGATGAAACCCAGAAGGTGATCGTTAAAGCGATTACGGCCTCCGGCCTTGAGTCGGCTTGTGAGCTGACTGTTGCGCCTAAATTTGTCGACGCGCCTGCATTTTTATCGCTGCCGGAATTGTTGAAACCGGAGAATGGACAGGTTAGGGTAAGTTACCGGTTAGACCTGAACGGACGTGAAGACCAGTCTCTGATTACATGGTATCGTTGTACGGATGCAAAAGGATCGAATCCGGTGGAAGTGCTTGTTTCGCGCCTTGATAAACCGGAACAGATATATACTCTTTCTCCCGGCGATGCCGGCTATTATTTGATGGCGGAAGTTTCGCCAAAGCACCTGCGCTGTCATCCCGGAAAACCCGAAACGGTTGTGAGCGTATTTCCAGTCAGAGCGGAAGATGTGACTGTTAAAAATGTATTGTCTACTGATTTTCATAACTTCTCCGTTAAATATCAGCCGGAAGTAATTCCCGGCTTCTGGACCGTGGACGGTTACAAACCGGCGGATACGGATGAGTTTGATTGGGACGCAAAACCGGAAAGTAGTTGGCTTTACGGCCCGGGTATTGACGGAACATCCGGAAAAATAGGTTTATTACAAGCTGCCCGCGGTGCGCGTTTGCGGTATACTCCGCCGGCTGGCAAATATGGTGATATGACGATCAATCTGAGCCTTTCTCCCTGCAAAACCGCCGGACAGGGATTTGGTAGCGCTACCGGACAATATCTGGATGTCTTTATTAAGTTTGATACGAAAACGTTGACCGGTTATGCGTTGCGTATTATCCGTACAACAAAGTATGATCGCGCGGTTGACTTTATATTGATGAGGTATGATAATGGAGTCACTACGGAGATCACAGAGCCGGTGTCGGCTACATGCTATCGTTCCGAATGTATGGTAACACTTGAGGTCAAAGGAAAGATGCTTACGGCAAAAGCTTATACGACGGCAGAAGCGGATAGTCGCGTGTCGGATCCGGATTTGAAACAGACAGTGGAATTGAAGGCCGAGATTAAGCCTTCTTCGTTCGGCGGACTTGGATTTCAGCATACAGGAACCGTTGGCGCGGGTGCGACGATGATTAATAGTCTTGAGGTTCGTTCTTTGCCTTGATGCAAAGAAGCAAAAATCAAGACTTCGTGCGCTTCGCATCGTTAAGCTTAACGCTCTGTCGGCTAAAATCTGTGTAACTCGCTTCGCTCAAACAGCATAGATTTTTGACGCCTCGGTCGCTACTTAACGGCTCACCGCACGAGGTCGGTCTAAATCCTTTATTCTTAATATTATCTATTATATCTTTTGAAATAAAATAATAAATGCTATGATCAAACATATTACATTTTTTTTGCTGGGATTGGTTTTGTTGATTTCTTTTAGCTCTTTTACTGTGGAGAAAAAGAAGAAGATTACGATTTTTATGATCGGGGATTCTACAATGGCGGATAAGAGTTTGAAGGGTGGAAATCCGGAGCGTGGATGGGGGCATACGTTGCCTGGCTTTTTCTCGGAGGATATCGTTGTGGACAATCATGCCCAGAATGGACGGAGTTCGAAGAGTTTTATTGATGAAGGACGTTGGGATAGTGTTATTTCGAAAGTAAAAGAAGGCGATTATGTTTTTATTCAGTTTGGGCATAATGACCAGAAAACAGATGAAAAACGTTATACGAAACCGGGAGATACCTATGATGCCAATCTGATCAGGTTTGTTGATGAAACATGCGCGAAAGGAGGCATACCGGTTTTGTTTACTTCCATTGTGAGACGTAAATTCGGTTCTGACGGGAAGCTGATTGATACGCATGGAGAATATCCTGATGCGGTTCGCAGGGTGGCGGCGCAGAAAAATGTTTTGTTTATCGATATGCAACAGCTTACCCATGATTTGATAGAAAATATGGGCGACGAAGAATCGAAGAAACTGTTTATGTGGGTCCCGGAACAGACACTTCTGTGTTGTCCTGAAGGTAAGGAAGATGATACGCATCTGAATGTTTTCGGAGGCAGGACGCTTGCCCGTCTGGTGGTTGATCAATTCAATGAAAAAATTCCTGCACTTGCTCCGTATGTGCGTTATTATGATTTTGTCGTAGCGAAAGACGGGAGCGGCGACTTTTTTACGGTTCAGGAAGCGATCAATGCAGTACCGGATTTCAGAAAAAATGCACGTACAACCGTACTGGTCCGTGGTGGAATATATAAAGAGAAACTGATCATTCCGGAATCTAAAATCAATGTTTCGTTGATCGGAGAAGATGGGGCAGTGCTTTCGTATGATGATTATGCTGATAAGAAGAATCTTTTCGGGGAAAATAAAGGTACTTCCGGCTCGGCATCGTGTTATATCTATGCTCCGGATTTTTATGCGGAGAACATCACATTTGAAAATACATCCGGACCTGTCGGACAGGCTGTTGCCTGTTTTGTGAGCGGCGACCGTGTCTTTTTCAAACGTTGCCGTTTCTTAGGATTTCAGGATACGCTTTATACCTACGGCAAACAGAGCCGCCAGTATTATGAAGATTGTTATATTGAAGGCACTGTCGATTTTATCTTCGGATGGTCGACTGCCGTATTCAACCGTTGCCAGATTCATAGTAAAAGGTCTGGTTATATTACAGCTCCTTCAACAGACGAAGGTAAGCCATACGGATATGTTTTCTATGATTGCCGCCTGACTGCCGATGAGGGAGTGGACAAAGTTTATCTGTCGCGTCCCTGGCGTCCATACGCCAAAGCTGTTTTTATTCGGTGCGATATGGGCAAGCACATCCTCCCCGAAGGATGGAATAATTGGAATAAACCCGAAGCCGAAAAGACCGTTTTTTATGCCGAATACAAAAGCACAGGTGAAGGCGCTAACCCCGGAGCACGCGCTCCCTATTCACACCAACTGACATCGCTTGATGACTATGATATAGAGAAAATTCTCGCCGGCGACGACGGCTGGAATCCGACAAAAGAAGGCGATCGTATCTTTGAAGAAAAAAAGATAAAATGATTGAGTGTGTTTTTAATAAGGATACCTTCCGTTGTGCAGCAGGCAGATGTCTGGCTAACTTGGAATATGATCTCAAAATTAATTTCTCTTACTTTTTAATATAAATTTATATTGACGATGTGTTTAAATTAAAATATTTTTAATTTTATTTAATTGTAAGTTAAAATTAAATCCTATATTTGCAATGCAAGTTAAATAGCATTTGGCTTGTAGTATTAAAAAAATAGTTAGTAATGGAAAAACTGTGACTGACCGTGGCGAAGTTGTGAAAAGCGAGAACATCAGTGATTCAAAATTGTATAATCGGATATGAGCCGTATTTGGATTGAACAAACAGAATATCGCAGTCAGGCAATTATAAAAATGCTTTTCGGATATGACGCGACATTAATAGCTGAAGTGCGTAGCCAATTGCCCGACGCGCGGTGGAGTCGCACTATGCGTTGTTGGTCTGTACTCGATACGCCGGAAACAGTAGCGGTTTTGAGTTCAAAGTTTGACGCTCAAGGTCTGAACTCCTCTCTTTCTGCAAGGAAGGAAGTCCAGCCGTTGCTGGTAAATAAAGATGAGCAAAAGGGTTTACTTGTTCGCTTTTCCGGTTATATGAAAGAGCGGCGATATAGTCCGCGTACCATCGAAAGCTATGTGGAATGCTTACGTATCTTTTTTGATTTTCTCGATTGGAAAAATATTTTGGATAAACATCTTATGTTGGATCGTATCGAACGGCCAAGGCGGGGGCGTCCGCTTCCACGCGTTATTTCCAAAGATGATGTCGCCCGGATTATCAATGCCACCGGCAACCTGAAACATCGTGCTATGTTATCACTACTCTATTCTTGCGGGTTATGGAGGAGTGAACTATTAGACATGTGTATCATCGATATTGATTCGAAGCGAAATGTGGTAAATATTCGGCGTGCAAAAGGCGATAAAGACAGGCAAGTACCTTTGTCGCCGAAAGTACTGGAACTGTTGCGTGAATACTTCAAACAGTACCGTCCTATCGTGTGGCTGTTTGAAGGCGAACAACCGGGTACACCCTATGCTGCCGAGAGTTTGCATAAGGTATTTACGGTAGCTAAACACAAAGCGGGTATCACTATCCCGTTCAAATTGCATGGTTTGCGTCACTGTTATGCCACTCATCTGATGGAAGCAGGGGTAGGACTGCGCTACATACAGGAATTGTTGGGACATCGATACGTCAAAACCACCAAAATCTATCTTCATGTTAGTTCTGAGTCAATAAGAAAAATACAATCGCCATTTGATACATTGGACTTATGAACAAAGAATCTCTTAAAATGGATAAAAGGTACAGCAAGCATTCTAATATTAGTATGCTTGCTGTCATAAAAAGCGAAAGTAGTGACAGCAATAATCAAGTTGGGGGCAACCTTGCTGACAATATAAATTAACAATAAAATAAAACATATGTATGTACCAGACAAGTTAAAAGAAGTCAAAACGAAACTTGATCGAGGAGAAAATATTGACCCAATTAGTGTCAGAAAATTTTTAAGTTGGTTTTGGAATTCCCAACGACGTGGTTGGTATGTTGTAAAGACCATAAGAGAAGCCTTAGCAGATCAACAGTTGGAGACGTTCCCAGATTTTAATAGTGCATATATCGATTCTCTTATTGAGTTTAGGAAATTACCTGTTCCCTCAAAAAAAGAAGCGGCAAAGAAAATAGAGGAAAGTGCAGAACATCAACCAGAGAATATTGCAGAAAAAAATTCAGATGAACTACTAAATCTTGATGAACCCACTTATCGAATATCTAGATTAGAGGCTGCAAATAAAGATTTAATTTTTGTTACCCCAGACAGCGAGTTATCAGAAACCATAACTTTAATGATGACCTATGATTTTTCACAACTTCCAGTTATGCAAAATCCCAAAAGAAATCTAAAAGGCGTAATTAGTTGGCGGTCGATAGGGCAAAAATTGGCTGTTGGGAAAAACTCAACAAAAGTTCGAGATTTAATGGAACCAAATTATCAGCTAATACCTTTCGAAACCTCTCTTTTTAAAGCCTTGCCTATAATAGTAGAACACGATTATGTTTTAGTAGGGAACAAATTAAATGAAATCTGTGGGATAGTAACAGCTAGTGATTTAAGCTTACAATTCAAACAATTAACAGAACCTTTTTTGCTTGTAGCTGAAATTGAAAATCACATAAGACAGATGCTAATTAAGCTTAGTAAAGATGAACTAGAAACAGGAAAAGATGAAAGAGACACCGAACGTAAAATTGAATCTGTTGCAGATTTAACATTTGGCGAGTATTTAAGACTTTGTCAAAATCCTGACACTTGGAAAAAATTAGGTATGACTATAGATAGAAAAACATTTTGTGAACAACTTGATAAGATTAGAGATATAAGAAATACCATAATGCATTTTGATCCTGACGGACTAGAACAAGAAAGCACTGAGACTTTGAGAAATTTTGTAAGACTATTACAAACATTGAGAAATCTGAATGCATTCTGATAATAATGGTAGCCCCCAACTTGCGGTCTGCTTCCAGCGGGCGGAAAGTGCGGTTGGCAAGGCCTGTCGCCCGCGCCAGCTTTTGTGTCGGTGGACAGTTTAGCGCTCGCAACGCCCGCCGTTCAGCAACCGTGGAACGTTGGCGGTAATTCGCGCACAAGGTACAACACAATAGATTTAATTCAAAATAAATGATTAGTGGAAATGAAACAAAAAACAGACAACAACAGAATAATGCAAACAATCGATGAATTGATACGAAAAGGGGAAACTTTTACATTCCGAAATAACTCATATACAGCTTCTCACGGAACATTTAGTAGACCTTCATCAGATTTATTAAGCTGGATTACAACTGTGGAGGACTTTATCCATACTAATTATGGAGAAGATAGTGCCCCATTTAAATTATTCCAAACATTTAACCGAAAAGAATTAAACGGCTATTTACAAGATGACTTTGAGAAGCAACTATCAATATTGATTGGAGCATTGAAAGCTTGTAAGAGTATTAGCCCGAAACCAAAATATGGTGGCAATAAAATAATTAAATTTATAGAGTCTTGGAATATTGGTACTACTGTTACTTTAATTGGACTTCTAATTAGTGGTTTATTTACATTTGGACTCTATATTGGCTCTGCGAAATTTGACAAAGAAAAAAGGGATTATTACGACTTGACAAAAAAGCAAGAAATTGAAATAAATAATCTCAAAAAGATGATAGTTTCAAGAGATTCTACAATTCTAACTCTTGAAGATTACAACACAAAATTGGAAACAGATTTAGCGACTGCAAATGACGGTCGATTATTGTTCTATTCAAAACAAAAAGAATATGAAGATAAAATGAAAGAATCGCCAAATAAATAAAAACTACCGCCAATTTGCGGTCTGCTTCCAGCGGGCGGTGAAGCGGTATTATCAGCTTTTGTCGTCCGCGCCACCTTTTGTGCCGGCGGACAGTGAAGCCGCCCGCCACGCCCGCCGTCAGCAACCGTGGAACGTTGGCTGCAAGGTGCAAAAACAATGAATAATTAAAATGACATATCATGAGAATAAAAAAGGTTAACATACCAAGAACAGAAGACATCAATGATGGCCTTGAACATATAAAAATGGATAAACTGGGGAACATGGTACTTATTGCAGGGAAAAACGGTTCTGGCAAAACACGGATTCTTAATAAAGTATTCAATACATTTGGAAGTAAACCCATTAAATCACATTTAGCACAGTATTTGATTGATATAAAAAGCTATGAAAATAACCTTAATCATTATCACTTACAATTAAAGCAATATGAAAGTCAATTGCAGCAGGAGACTGAGGATAATCGCAGAATAGAATTGCAAAGAAACATTGATAACACTGAAAAAAACATTCAGGATAATGAAACATACCTCATAAATTGTCAAATTGCACAGAATTGGAATTTGATTGAAACAGATATTCAGGCAGATAATTATTCATTTGTCAAATTTGTGCCTAAACAATTAACTTTACAAGATCCTAGCGGCTTTGATAAAAGAAAAATTATTAGTTCTGCATCATCTATTGACCATGTTGGTATTGATAGTTTACCACAAGGCGCCCTTGCTAAAATACAATTTTTGCAAGATAGATGGTTTAATGCGACACATCAACATTCACAAATTTCACAAGAAGAAAAAGTAAAAGCAATTAATGATTATGAAAAGCTACAACATATTATAGAGGTTTTCTTAAATACAAAAATAACAAGAACAATAAACGACGAAGCAACTCTTTTTGGATTTCCTATGGGGCAATCTAATTTATCTGATGGACAGAGAGTTTTACTTCAATTTTGCTTGGCAATTTATAGTCAAGAAGAAGCATTAAAAGATTTGATCCTTGTGCTTGATGAGCCTGAAAATCATCTGCATCCATCTGTAATTATTGAAACTATCGAACGGATTCAAATTTGTGTAACAAACGGACAGATTTGGATTGCAACTCACTCAGTGCCGTTATTGTCACACTTTGACCCTTCTCAAATTTGGTTTGTAGAGCAAGGAAAAATTACTCATGCAGGAAAAATACCTGAAAAGGTATTGCAAAGTCTACTTGGAGACGAAAATGAGATTGCAAAATTACAAGATTTCATAAGTCTTCCTGCACAATTTGCAACAAACAAATATGCATTCGAAAGCCTATTTGAACCGACCACAGTAATGACGGACTCAACAGATTCGCAAGTTATACAAATACGAACCGATTTATTGTCAATATCGGGAAATGGGAAAATAAGAATTTTAGATTATGGAGCTGGGAAAGGAAGGTTGATTTCTAATATTTCAGATTTAGATCAAACAAGCCAAGAGAAGCTCTTAGGATCAATTGAATACATTGCATTCGATAAATATCCTAATGACAAAGAGTATTGCGAAGCTTCTTTAACCAAAGTTTTTGGAGAGTCAAATAAAAAATATTATAACGACTTCCCCTCTCTATTTTCTGACTTTGATAAGAATAGTTTTGACATTGTAATTATGTGTAACGTTTTACATGAAATAGATCCAAAAGATTGGCTGAAATTATTCCAAAACAATGGGGAAATATCACAATGTTTAAAAGAAAATGGTGTCCTGTTGTTGGTAGAAGATCATCAGATTCCAGTAGGAGAAAAAGCTTATCAAAAAGGCTTTTTAGTTTTAGACACCCCAGAAATCAAAGACCTTTTTCAAATTACAGAACGAGATATAGATTTCAAACTTTTTGACTTTAGAAGAAATGGTCGATTAAAATCACATCAAATTCCAAAAAGACTTTTAACCCAAATAAATGAACATTCACGAATCAAAGCCATTCAATCGATATCAAACACTGCAAAAACAAAAATTTTGGATATAAGGGAGCTGGAAAAAAACTATAAGAATGGAAAACTTCATGGATTTTGGACACAGCAATTTGCAAATGCTCAATTAAATTTAGCTGAATTAACGACAGAACAATAATCCCAGCCGCCAACTTGCGGTCTGCTTCCAGCGGACGTGAAATGGTATTATCAACTTTTGTCGCCTGCGCCATCTTTTGTGTCGGCGGACAGTTTTGCGCCCGCAATGCCCGCCGTCAGGAACCGTGGAACGTTAGGTGTCAGCGGCGGACATTGTACAATAATAGATAAAAATGGGATCGAAAATGGAAATGTTAGATTTTTTTAGACACCTTACATTTGAGCAGAAATCCTTTACTGTATTGATTGTTTTTCTCTCTTAGGTGCCATTATTGCAGTAATTAGACTTTTTCCAAAAACAAAAATTCCATTAGCTTATACGGAAGCAGATGAAAAAATTGGACACTACGGTCCTGCGGGCGGAATCGTGTTTTACGATAAAAGTTATTATTCTGACGGTTGGCGCTACCTTGAGGCTGCACCGCGCGAGACAGAATTTGTTGCAACTTGGGGAACTTATGACATTGAGACAGGAGTAAAATATGTAGCAGTAGGAAGCGGAAAGCAGAATACAGATATGATTGTCAATTGTGCAAAACCGGTTGTAGAAGATTTTGATACAGCAGCATAACTAGGCGGAAGTCTTGTTTTTAACGGATATAATGATTGGTTTTTGCCGAGCGCTGATGAGTTAAGACTTATGTATGAAAACCTGAAAGCAAAAAGATTAGGCGGTTTTCGAAATGCACTATATTACTCATCGACGGAAACGAGTAAATTTAGGGCTATTCATTTCTGTTTTGGTTTTTGGGCAGACAATCATATCTATGACAAAACTTATAGATTTTGTGTTCGAGCCATTCGAGCGTTTTGATAAACTCATAAAATCAAGTGCAAAGTAAGGATGAAACACCGACAAAATACGCCGCAAAATAAATGGGATGATATTGTAAACGAGGAATAAAACAAACAAGAGAGTTGAAAACGAAAGTGCGTAAAAATGAGTGAAACTAATGACATGGACTATCAGATTTTACTTTTATTATTTTTTGTCGTAATCATATTGGTATTTCGTCATTGGGTGTTCAAGATAAAACGTACACATCGTCGTGACTATTATAGGAACGAGTATCTTCAATCGAATGAGTGGAAACGAAAACGTTATGTAGTACTTAAGCGAGATAATTGGCGCTGTGTGTATTGTGGTGCACGTGCTACTCAAGTTCATCATAAGAGATATGCAAGAAAAAACATTGGGAAAGAACCAATCAAATGCTTAGTCTCAGTTTGCAAATCTTGTCATGACTCTAAGCATCATTAAGTAAAATTGCAATATAACTTATATTCTCATCCAGTTTCGATTTATCAGAATGAAACGTTGACTGCAATATATAGAGTTTTACTTTATCAAAACTTGCAAAAAATACAAGTTTTGATAAAATTAGCATTATGTTTGTAGTATGAAAAAATATATAGAACGTATAGAATATATCGAAGAACTTTGGTCATACAAAGACAAAGGATAATTATCCGAAATTTTTACTTACTACTGACTCGTTTCTACAGAGTAGGATAGGAATGGAATAATTTACAAAAATGTTTTTGAATGGATATTGGAAAAATAAATGCTGTCAACTTGGTCTGCTTTCAGCAGCTGGAGAGTACAATTGGTAAGGCTTGTTGTCAGCGGCGGACGGCATGGTGCAAAATACAAGAAAGAATAGTTTTAACGTTCAAAATTTGTAAAGTAAAATATTCAAAATCTGTAAAGTGAAATGGAAGAGAAAGGATTGAAATCAATAAAAAGGCGATAAAAAAACACTGAAATCGTTGTTAAAGTGGATATAAACAAATAAATATGAGCAAGATGAAATTATTCATTATTCTTTTTTTACTGCAAAGTAGTGTGTTGCTTTTGGGGCAACAAATATCAGGTACTGTTTTCGAAAAGAACAGTGATGCTCCTGTTGAATTTGTAAATATCGGCATAGTTGGTAAAAACGTTGGTACGGTTTCAGACCAAAACGGTGAGTATGCGTTGCAAATTGATCCCCAATATTATAACGATACATTAATATTTTCATGTATTGGTTATCACTCTTACTTCGTTAGAGTTTCCGACTTTATTCATCTGAATAATGGGAATGTCAATCTTGAAAAAAAGGAATATGAATTGGCTGAAGTTGTTGTACGTCCTAAAAGAATTAAGGAGAAGACATTGGGGATTACTATCAAAAGCAAGTTGGCAGTGGGGTGTTTTGCGGACAGTATTAAAAGAAGGGAGGTAGGAATACTAATGAAAAATAAAAATAAAGTATTTCTCAAGGAGATAAATCTTAATGTCGCAATTTGCACTTATGATAGCATATTTTATCGTATAAATATTTATAAAGCATCTAAAGACATGCTGTTTGAAAACATATTGACTAATCCGATCTATATCAGTTCATCTAAAGAGGAAGTGAAAGATAAAATTACTATTGATTTACGACACCTTTATCTTGAATTAAATGGTGACTTTCTTGTCACTTTTGAAACGGTAAAAAATTTAGGAACCGGCCATCTTTGTTTTCCTGCCAGCCTTTTACACAAAACTTATGTAAGACGAGAAAGTCAGGGAGTATGGGAAACAGTGCCTGCCGGAATTAGTATTTCGGCTTTAGTTGATGTTGAAAGATAAAAATAAATTTCTATATTTTGCTCAAAGAAACAGAATATAGCTTCATTTCGGCAAATCAAAAATAAATTTTTGTTTTGCACTCAATTTTCGCTATATTTGCCATATAAAAAAAGGATTTCGGGTTTACATGAAGAACTGTTTGATTATATGTTTATTGTTGTGGGTGTCGTGTATGGCGCGCGCGCAATATAATTGTTCCTTTACTCATTATTCGGCAGAGAACGGGCTTTCTCAGAATACGGTAATGAGTATCATTCAGGATCATAAGGGCTTTATGTGGTTTGCTTCATGGGGTGGTCTCCATAAATTTGACGGATATAATTTCAAAATATATAAAGCTGATCCCGGGAATGATATCGGGCTGAGCCATAACAGGATAAACTCTATCGCTGAAGATAAGTACGGTTATTTGTGGTTATTGTCGTATGATGATAAGGCTCATCGGTTTGATCCTTCTACGGAAACATTTAGGAATGTGTCCTATACGGAAGAAAACAAGACCGTAAATATCTCTTCCATCAGGGTTTTGTCTAATGGTGTGGTGTGGTTATTGACCGATAACAAGGGGGCTATCCGGGTGACCACCGATAGCATAAGCCATGCGATTAAAACAGAATATTATTCGGAGTCGTCTGATTTTATTCCGGCTCGTATGATCAAACAAGTTTTTCTTGACATTGACGGAAACGAATGGATTCTCGGAAATAACGGATTAGGCGTTTTCCATTCCGGCATGGAAACACCGGAAATGTTTTTTGCTGAAAAAGAAAAGTCCTCCGACAACTATCAGAGATTCTATTCTGCTTGCGAGAATACCGGTGAGATCTGCTTTGGTTCCGGGAACGGACGCGTATGGAAGTATCAGAAAGCCGATAATCGCTTTGTCTTATTGCAGATGCCGGCTATGTCGAGAGTTGTAGCCGTGCATTATGTGACTCCGCAGGAACTCTTTATTGCTACATCAACGGACGGTTTTTTCATGTACAACATGGATACCGGAGGAACTACGCATTATTCGCCGGAAAAGTATAAAGAATTTTCAGGAATGCTGGTTTTATCGGTTTATAAGGATCAATCTTCGGAGATGTGGTTTGAACAGGAAGTCCTGGGGCAAGTCTTGCATTTTAATCCGCTTAGTAATGTTCTGAAAGTAGAAAAAATGCATGTGGAGCTGGCGCCGGCTCATCGTGCGTTGCCGTCATTTCATGTCCATGAAGATTCAAACGGTTACACATGGGTACATCCGTATGGCGGAGGTTTTTCTTTTTTTGATCGTAAGAAAAATAAACTAATTCCGTTTTTTAATGACCCGGCGTCGGAGGACTGGCGGTTTTCCAATAAAGTACATGCTGCCTACTCGGATGTTCAGGGTAATCTTTGGGTGTGTACGCATTCCAAAGGGCTTGAAAAAATAAGTTTTCACAACTCTCCATTCAGCCTGAAAGCTCTTGTCAAAGCGTCGACTCATGAATCGCTTTCAAATGAGGTACGTGCGCTTTATGAAGATTCGGAGCATAATTTGTGGGTCGGATTGAAAGATGGTAATGTGCGCATTTATGATTCTGCCGGGCAGTACAAGGGGTATTTGCGTAATGATGGGCATGTATCTGTCAGCGGCGATCCGGTTAAGGGGGTCGTTTATGCGATTATGCAGGATAAGGAGGGTAATATATGGCTCGGAACGAAAGGAGACGGATTGATATGTGCAACAAAGCGCGGCGATTCAATTTATGAATTAGCTCGTTATAAATTTAATGCGGATGATGTTTATAGTATGAGTGATGATAATATTTATTCGGTTCATCAGGACTATAACGGACGTATATGGATAGCCACGTTTGGGTATGGCATTAACTATATTGAAAAGAAGGAAGATGGTTCATTGAGGTTTATAAATTGCAGGAATGACCTGAAGAATTATCCGATAGACCGTTGCTACCGTACGCGGTTTATTACATCAGATGATTCGGGCCAGATATGGGTTGGGACAACGGTGGGCGTTCTTACTTTCAATGCGGATTTTAAGAATCCGGGCGACATCGTTTTCGAACATTATATGCATAAGGAGGGTGAGGTTAATAGCTTAAGTAATAATGATGTTCACTGGATTACCGTTACGGAGGACAAGGATATCTATCTGGCCACGTTCGGAGGTGGGCTTAACCGCTTTATCCGGTCATTTGATAAAAATAAACCTTCTTATTTTGAATCTTATACCAAAGAGAATGGTTTGTCCTCGGATATGCTTTTGTCTATGCAGGAAGACGGCAACAAGAATCTCTGGATTTGTACTGAAAACGGAATTTCCAAATTTGCTACGTTAACAGGGCAGTTTGAGAATTATGACAGGAAAAGCCTTAATTTTCAGACTCGTTTCAATGAAGCTGCGGCTGTGAAAAGGTATGACAAGCGATTTATGTTTGGCGCTTCTGATGGTTTGGTGCTTTTTACTCCGGATTCCGTGAGTAAAAATGATTATGTTCCTTCGATTGTTTTTACCAGATTACAGGTGAAAGGCGAAAATATGATTCCCGGAGATAACAGTGTCATACGGAATATTATTAATGATGTGCCCGGACTTACACTTTCGCATAAGGAAAATATATTTTCATTGCAGTATTCCGCTCTTGATATGGCTAATCCCGAATATATTAAATACGCTTATATGTTGGAGGGATTTGAAGATAATTGGTCGTATGTTGAAGGGCAACGGGTTGCGACCTACACAAACCTTCCGAAAGGGGATTATCTGTTTAAGGTCAAGTCGACAAACGGCGACGGTGTGTGGGTTGAAAATACGCGCACGCTACCGATCACTATTTTGCCGTCATTTTGGGAAACCCCGTACGCGTATGTTTTGTATGTGCTTGCGATTCTGCTTATTATTTTCACGGCGGTATATATCCTGTTTACTATTTTCCGGCTCAAGCATAAAGTGTTTTTAGAGAAACAGATATCAGATATAAAATTGCGCTTTTTTACGGACATCTCCCACGAACTGCGTACTCCGCTTACACTTATCAATGGTCCGGTAGAGCATGTGCTGGAAGATAAGTCGTTGCCGGACAGGGTGAGAGAACAACTTGAAACCGTGCAACGTAATTCCGACAGGATGTTGAATCTTGTTAATCAGATACTTGATTTCCGGAAGATTCAGAACAAGCGGATGAAAATGCTTATATCACGTGTCGATGTGGTAGTCTTGATTCGTAAAATAATGAAGAATTTCGAATTATTAGCTACGGAAAAAAATATTGATTTTGTTTTTGAAACCGAGAGTGAATCGGTGTATTTGTGGGTTGATGAGGATAAATTTGATAAGATTTTGTTTAACCTGCTTTCCAATGCGTTTAAATACACGAAAAATGGGAAAATGATAAAGGTATTTCTTCTGAATGAAGAGAAAACATGTACTATTGGTGTTCAGGATCAGGGAATCGGCATTGCCGAAAATAAAAAAGAGTCCGTATTCATACGTTTTGAAAATATTGTCGATAAGAATTTGTTTGACTTAAATAGTACCGGAATCGGTTTATCGTTGGTGAAGGAATTGACGGAAATGCATCATGCGAAGATCAATCTTGAAAGTAAGTTGGGAGAAGGCAGTACTTTCAGTGTTGAATTTTTGAAGGGATATGAACATTACGATAAAAATGCTGAATATCTTCTGACGGATTCTGAAAATAAAATCTCCGGCGAAGAATCCGCGACAAATGATTGGGAAAGCCGTCCTGCCGATTTGTATGGTGAGGGAACTGTTAATCGAAGCCCGGATGCTGATGATGAGCCGGATGATGAGGGAGAGGCGCCGGAAGAAAAAGAAAAGGAGTTGATGCTGCTGATAGAGGATAACGTCGAATTGAGGCGTTTCCTGAAAACGATTTTCTGTGATATATTTAGTGTTATTGAGGCCTCAGATGGAGAGGAAGGGTTGGCCAAAGCGATTCAGTTTGTTCCGGATATAATTATAAGTGATATCATGATGCCCGGAAAGGACGGATTAGAGCTTACGAAAGAGTTGCGGGCGAGTTTTGATACAAGCCATATACCGGTGGTATTGCTTACGGCAAAATCAACCATGGATGATAAATTGGCCGGTCTTGATTATGGAGCCGATGCCTATATCACCAAACCATTCAGTTCGGCCTATCTGAAGGCTCGTGTGGAGAATCTGCTCGCGCGCCGGCGCAAGTTGCAGGAGTTGTATTATGCGAGCCTGATGAACGATTCTTCTCAGTTGAACTCTATTGCGGAGAAGGAGGAAAATGAACCCCTGAAAATAGAAGAGCCGTCTATTTCTCCCAAAGACCGTAAGTTTATGGACAAACTGATGGAATTGATGGAGAAAAATATGGATAACGGCGAACTGATAGTAGAAGATCTGGCAAAGGAACTTGCTATGAGCCGCTCGGTTTTCTTCAAAAAATTGAAAGCGTTGACCGGGATGGCGCCGATAGAATTTATTCGTGAGATACGAATAAAAAAGGCTGCGGAACTTATCCGGACAGATGAGTATACCATTACTCAGGTTTCCGAAATGGTGGGTATAAATGATTCCCGTTATTTCAGTAAGTGCTTCAGGCGCGTCTATGGGATGACCCCTACCGAGTATAAAGAACAAAATTTACATAAAAACGAACAAAATATACACCTGTAAATGTTTTATTGATTCTATTTTTGCATCGTAAACTAATATCCATAAGAACATGAATATTTTTCAGATCAGATGCAAAAAACATTTTACAGAAAAATCGCTTTACTCTGTGATTTTTTTCCTTTTATTCTCTTTTACAACCTTACAGGCACAGTCTCTTTATGTCTCGGACGTATGGGTTTCCGATCTGGGCAATGGTAAATATAAAAATCCGGTTCTTTACGCGGATTATTCCGATCCGGATGTCTGTCGTGCCGGAAGTGATTATTATATGACTTCTTCCAGTTTTAACTGTACTCCCGGATTGCAGATACTTCATTCGAAAGATATGGTTAACTGGCAGATCGTAGGTGCGGCTATACCTTACGCTCTTGAGCCGCGAACAATGCCGGAACGTCCTCAGCATGGAAATCATGTATGGGCGCCGAGTATCCGCTATCATAAGAATGTGTTTTATATATTCTGGGGTGATCCGGATTATGGCGTTTATATGACAAAAGCTACCGATCCTGCAGGCCGATGGAGTGAACCCGTTTTGGTGAAAGCCGGAAAGGGGCTTATCGACGCAACTCCGCTATGGGATGACGATGGCCGTGTCTATCTTGTGCATGCATACGCCGGTAGCCGTGCGGGACTGAAGAGTGTGCTTGTCGTGTGTGAGCTGAATGCGGATGCTACGAAAGCGATTACCGAAAGCCGCATTATTTTTGATGGACATGATGGTAATGAAACGATTGAAGGCCCTAAATTCCATAAATACAACGGACTTTATTATATTTTTGCTCCTGCCGGCGGTGTCGCTACGGGATGGCAGCTTGTTTTGCGTTCGGATTCTCCTTATGGCCCTTATGAATACAAGGTTGTCCTTGCGCAAGGTAAAGCCAGTGTGAACGGCCCTCATCAGGGAGCATGGGTAGATACTGAAACGGGCGAAGACTGGTTTTTTCATTTTCAGGATGTTGGCGCATACGGGCGTCTCGTGCATCTTCAACCGATGAAGTGGGTCAACGGATGGCCGGTTATCGGAGAGGATAAGGATGGTGACGGATGCGGAGAACCTGTTAGTACATACCGTAAGCCGAATGTCGGAAAGACATACCCGATTTGTACACCTGAAGAAAGTGATGAATTTAATCAAAATATACTTGGTTTGCAATGGCAATGGCATGCGAACTTCAATTCAAAATGGATATTTACGGATGCGGCCAATAGTCGTATAAAACTGTATTCCTATCCTGTCGTGTCGGATTATAAAAGTCTGTGGGATGTTCCGAATCTTTTGCTGCAGAAAACACCGGCTCCCTCTTTTACGGCAACGATGAAAATGACTTTTCGCCCCACAGCCAAATATAAGGGAGAACGTACTGGGCTGGTCGTAATGGGGCTTGATTATGGCGCTTTGGTTATTGAAAATACGGATCGCGGAATTGTGCTCTCACAGGTTGAATGTAAAGATGCCGATAAAGGAAACTCGGAAACCGTTAAAGCCGAAACTGTACTTGGAGATGCGACTGTTTATTTGCGTGTATCGTTTGATAAACAGGCAAAATGTGTATTCAGTTATAGTACGGATAATAAAAAATATACCACATTCGGATCGCCGTTTCAGGCTCGCGAAGGAAAATGGATCGGCGCTAAAGTGGGAACATTCTGTACCCGTCCGGATATGATTATTAACGACGGCGGTTGGACCGAAGTGGATTGGTTTAGAATTCATTGAATCATCGACTCAATGAATTCAATTGATAATGCATAATTGAAATAGAAATAGGATATGAAAACTTTATTACAAATTACTTTTGCTATTATAGCAGTTACTATGATAACTTCCTGTCAGTCGGAAAAGCAGAAATTGTCTGATAACCTGACTTATGCAGTTCGTATTGCTGACTCCGAAATGGCACGTTGTCCGGAGTCATGGCAGCTCGATTTTCAGAAGACACTGAAGTGGGATTATTGTCATGGCGTTGAACTTCAGGCGTTTCTTAACCTCTATGAAGTGACAGGCGATGAGAAATATAAGGATTATGCCATATCGTATGCCGATACGATGATCAATGCCGATGGATCCATAAAAACCTATAAGTTAGAAGAATATAATATTGATCGTCTGAATACGGGAAAAATGTTATTTCGTGTTTATGAGTATACGAAAGATGAAAAATATAAGAAAGCGATAGATCTTTTACGCAGCCAGATGGATACGCATCCGCGCAATGAAGACGGCGGTTTCTGGCATAAAAAAGTATATCCTCACCAGATGTGGCTTGACGGCCTTTATATGGCTGCTCCATTTATGGCTGAATACGCGGCGAGATATAATCGTCCGGATGATTTTAAAGATATTGTGGATCAGTTTATTATTGTGGCCCGTCATACGTATGATCCGGCAAACGGACTTTATCGTCACGCGTGTGATGTCAGCAAAGAAATGTTTTGGGCCGATAGTATAACCGGACAGTCTAAACATGCATGGGGACGCGCTATGGGATGGTATGCCATGGCCATTGTTGACGCGTTGGATTTTATACCTGAAAATGAACCGGGACGTGATTCGATGCTTTATATACTGAATAATATCGCGACGCAACTGAAGCGTATACAGGATCCGGCAACAGGCCTTTGGTATCAGGTACTTGATCGTAGTGGGGACGTAGGGAATTACCTGGAATCGTCCTGCTCTTCCATGTTCATGTATTCCCTGTTTAAGGCTGTTCGCAAGGGATATATCGATGCTTCTTACGAAGAGGTGGCGAATAAGGCTTACAACGGGTTTATAAAAGAGTTTATTGAAACAGATGAAAACGGGTTAACAAACATCACCCGCGCATGTGCTGTTGCCGGATTGGGAGGAAGTAATAACCGTTCCGGAGATTATGAATATTATATCAATGAGATGATACGTTCCAATGATCCCAAAGCGATCGGGCCATTTATCAATGCAATGATAGAAATAGAAAAGTCAGTGAAGGCGGAAAGCGCTGTTAAGTAAAGGTTATCTTTTGTTGAAAGAAAAAGTGTTATAAAGTACATAATAGTTTATCAGGATGAAAATCAGAGTTTTTTATACGTTGTTACTTGCGGTTGTTAACTCAGCCACAATCTCTCTGTATGCAAACAATAATCCCTGGGAGGAAGCGGAAAAAATTGTTACTTCAATAAAAAGAACATCGTTTCCGGATCAGGTTTTTAATATTGTTGATTTCGGAGCAAAACCGGGAGATACGACAGCTGTTTTTCATGAGGAAATAAACCGTGCGATCGTTGTGTGTAGCCAGTCGGGAGGAGGTACTGTTTTTATTCCGGCAGGAGTATTTCATTGCGGTCCTATAACAATGAAAAGCAACGTAAACCTTCATTTGGAAGAGGGCGCCGAATTGAAATTCAGTACGGATCGCTTTCTGTATTTTCCATCAGTTTTGACGCGTTGGGAAGGTCTCGATTGCTATAATGCTCATCCGTTGATTTATGCGTATGGCGAAACCAATATCGCAATCACAGGGAAAGGTGTAATAAATGGCGATGCAAGTTATGACGACTGGTGGGTGATGAAAGGGCGTAGCCCGCAAACCGCTATTACACAAAATGCGGCGCGCGCACAGCTTCTTCAGGATTCTGAAAACCTTGTTCCTGTTTACAAACGGGTGATGGGGCCTCAGGACGGATTGCGTCCTCAGTTGATAAATTTCAATTCCTGTAATACCATCCTGATTGAAAATGTTACATTGAAAAATTCGCCATTCTGGGTTATTCATCCGCTTCTTTGTCAGGATATTATTGTGAGGGGTGTTTACATTGAAAGCCATGGGCCTAACAGCGATGGATGTGATCCGGAATCGTCTAAAAATGTGTTGATTGAAAATTGTTACTTCAATACGGGAGATGATTGTATTGCGATAAAGTCGGGACGTAATGCGGATGGCCGGAAATGGAGTATACCAAGTGAGAATATTGTAGTTCGTAAATGCGAAATGCGAAATGGGCACGGTGGCGTTGTAATAGGTAGCGAAATTTCGGGCGGATACAGGAATCTTTATGTAGAAGATTGCAAAATGGATAGTCCTGAGCTGGATCGTGTCATACGTATTAAGACAAACAATTGTCGAGGAGGCGTTATTGAAAATGTTTACGTACGCAATATAGAAGTAGGCCAGTGTCGGGAAGCTGTTCTGAAGGTCAATCTGCTTTATGAGGCTAAAGAAAATTGTGACCATAGTTTTCCGCCGACTGTAAGAAATATCAATCTGGATAACATCGTATGCAATAAAAGTCGTATTGGTGTCTATCTGATTGGTTATGAGGATTCTGATAATATATATGATATTAATATTACGAATTGTAAGTTTGACAATGTAGAACAACCGACATCTATCATAGGAGCCAAAAACATAGCTTTTAAAGGTTTGTATATCAATGGAAAACTTGTAGAATAGGGTATTGTAAAATAAATGTTGTGATTAATTAGTTTTTGTTTCAGGCTAAAGATTGTTTTTAAAAGAGGCTGTGTAATTAAAGATTGCATAGCCTCTTTAGTTTACTATTAAGGAATAATAGAGCCGGTTACGGCTTTTTCCGTTTGTTCGAAAAGTTCCTGAAATGGAGTGTCTTTGACTGATATCGGCTGATGGAGTGTGATTGTTATTTTATTTCCGAGACCGAGCGGGAAAGATCCCCATCTTGTCATTTTCCATGAATTGTTGATCGTAACCGGAAGTACGGATGCCGACGGGGCGTATTTGCATAGGATTTTTATGCCGTTTTCGGCAAACTTCTGCGGTTCGCCGTTTTTACTCCTTGTTCCTTCGGGAAAAATTACAGCTGATCGTTTGTTTGTTTCAATATATTCCCCCATTTGCTTGATGGCGGTCAACGATTGTTTCGCGTCTTTTCGGTTTATAAGTACGGAACCTCCGTGCCTGAGGTTATAGGATATGCTTGGAATGCCTTTGCCCAGCTCGATTTTACTGATAAATTTAGGGTGAATACTGCGCATGAACCAGATGATTGTCGTGATATCATATAAACTTTGATGGTTGGAAACGATAATCAATGGGTCGCTTTTCGGCAGATAGTGCCTGTTCTCAATTTTATAAGTCGTTCCCAATACATACGTGTTTGCCACCAGAAAAAAATTCAGGATATCCACACTTTTTTTATGCGCCTTATAACCAAAGCAATTAAAACAGATCCACTGCACCGGATGAAAAATAAGTAAAGTCATACCGAAAAGCAGATAGTAAATAATCGAAAACGGAATGGCGAGTATTTTTTGCATAAGAATTGTCAGAAAATTTTGGCAAAGGTAGTGCAAACTGAGAGAAATGCAAAACAAATTTATTTGTTTTCATTACCGAGGCGCAGCCTATAAATAAAGGACTATCCTTGTTACAAAAATATGAGACAGGTAATTGGGCGCTGCGTTTTGTAATTTATCAACCTGCTGATATTCAGATTAAAATTTATATCCCACAGAAATTTGAATATTACTATTTCTGTATTGTGACTTCTGATAAGAATCTTCATTGTCTGCAATATTTATTAAACTACATTCATAGCCAATACCCAAAATAAACTTTCGATATTCCAAGTCGATACCAGCGCCTATTCCGAAATCAAACCGTTTTAATGTTTCTCCATGTAAATGGCTAAGGCCTTCATCATAAACACCATCTCCAAAGGTATCCCATTCGTGCTCCGTGATTCCTCCGCTCCAAGTGCCACTGTTCAGTTTTTCCTTGGTTTTACCCCCAATGCCATATCCGAAATAAGGACCGACTCCAAACACAACATTAAAATGGTTGGAAACGTTCAACTTATAGGCACCATGTATCGGTAATTCCAAATACAATTCATTAAACGTATGTGTAAAGTCTGGTGCCGTCGGGATATAATCGCTCCCATTGAGTTTATCTATTTTTGAGCCTTTAGTTGAAAAATACAAACCAGATTGAATCAGAAAATTTTTCGGCAAAAGATAATCCACAGTACCACCAATGTGATAACCTGTTTTAAAATCAGTGTCGGTAGCATCACCGACAGTAGCACTTGACAGATTAAGTCCCGCTTTGATACCAAAACGAAACGGTGAATTTTGTGCAGATACATTTAATCCGAAGAAAAGTATTATTGCTATAAAAAATACTTTATTCCATTTTCTCATAAGTAAAATAGTTATAATTAATCAATTATTAATGTTTTTAAAGATGATCTTACACCCATTGCCAGTTGCGCCCAACTGAACTTTATGTAGTGCAATCACAGTTCTCCACGATGTCAAAAATGTAAGCTCCTGATAACTAAAAGGCTTACATTTGCCAAAGATACTAAATCTTTGATCAAAACCTCAATTATCTTATAATTCCTTTGTCCTTGTTTATTTCAGGCTTAGTCGGAGGCTTGATATGCGGTCTTACAGACTGTTTCATTTCCTGATATTTCAGCCTGAACCAGTCGAGAATATTTTGACCGTTTTTCGTAAGAACTTCATCTATCCAATCCATTGATCTGAAAGTTTTTCTTCTACTGAATTCTTTTTCCGACCGTTATTATTTCATGGAAACCGTGAAATATGTGTTTAATTGGAATACATTTACAGGATTATCTACAACTTCTTTCATGTATGACAAGCAGGAAAAGATTTTTATGCTAAGACCACTTGGGCGTTGTCGTTCTAAGATTTGGATGAATAATGTGTTAAACTTTGTAAAATATAAGCTTTTTGCTGTTTTGGACTAAGGGGAAAGCCTTTTTGTTTTGTGATATAATAAAACAACGATTGAAAACATGGAGCATCTTATTCTGAAATATCTGGAAGGAACGGCTTCCGACGAAGAAAAACAAACTCTTTTGAATTGGATTCATGAAAACGAATCGAATAAAAACGAATTTCATGAAATCCGGGATTTATGGATTACTACCGGGAACGTATTATCTGAAACATCCGATAGTCAGAAAGCATTTGACCGGTTTAAACAGTCTGTGGCCGGTTACGAAAATGTTAGGAAGCAAAAGAGAAACAGGATTCGGATTCTTAAATATGCGGCATCCGTTGCCATATTCATCGTATGTTCATTGGGTATGTATCTGTTGGGTGGTAGAAATATAAAAAAAGAAAAACTTCAAACAGTTGTTAATCAGACAATTGTTCGGAATGAAAAAGTATCTCTTTTGCTTCCTGACGGAACAAAGGTTTGGTTGAATAAAGACAGTAAAATTTCGTATCCGGACTCTTTCGATGATAAGCGGCGTCTTGTTATACTGGACGGAGAAGGATATTTTGAGGTTGCTCATGATGAAACGAGGCCGTTTTTTGTGGAGACCAAGGGGATGACGGTTAAAGTTTTAGGAACTGTGTTTGATATGAAAAATTATTCAGATGATGTTATTTCCGAAACGGTTTTGTTATCGGGAAAAGTTGAAGTTGATATGGATAATGACAAAGATCCGATCCTCTTATCTCCCAATCAAAAAATATCTTATAATAAACAGACCGGAAACCACTATATAGAGGATATTGATGCACCGGAATATGCATTATGGAAGAATGATAAATTGGTAATGGACAATGAAGAGCTTGAGGCAATATTTAAAAAGATCGGAAGATGGTATGATGTAGATATTGTTTACGACCGGACTTTGCCATTGAAAACCAGGTATTCCATCACAATAACGGATGAACCTAAAGAAGAAATCCTTCGTTTGTTATCTATCATTTCTCCCGTAAAATATAAAGTAGAAAATAATCAGATAATAATCAGCAGAAAATGATGATATAGTAACAACCTAGTAAAAAGAATGCTTATGAAAAATTAAATGTCGGAAAAACAAAAATTAGGCAAGTGGATCCAGCACCTGCCTAATCATGAGAGTTAATCAAAAATCTGCTCCACAATGGAGCTTCATGTTTAATTAAGCAATACAAATGTATGAAAAAAAAATTAATAGAAGAAAGGTTAACATCTTTCTCTAATACCAATTTATCAAGAAAAATGAAAATTGTTGTTGTTTTTATCGCTATTGCTGTTTGCCATATTTCGGCAACGAATAGCTATGCGCAAAAAACAGAGATAACCCTGAGAGTGAATAATGTGACATTGCGGGAGGCGATACGAAGCATAGAAAAACAAACTGAATTTGTATTCTTCTATAGTAATGACAAGATTGATTTAGACAAAAAAGTCAGTTTTGACATTGAAAAGGGAACTATCACCGATGTACTGAAACAAATATCCGATGATTATACGTATATTGTTGAAAACAAACAGATTTTATTAATGCCGGCAGATAGCCGGAAAGCTGATAAAATAACGGGTTTGGTTGTTGATAAAGACGGCGAACCGATTATTGGGGCAAGTGTGGTTGAGAAGGGAACGACTAATGGGATAACTACCGGGATTGAGGGTAATTTTACATTGAATGTCGGTCTTAATGCCATTTTGCGGATTAGTTATATCGGATATGTTACACAGGAAATAACTGTGAAAGATAAACGCAATATAGTTATCACTTTAATGGAAGATAACCAGATGCTGGAAGAAGTAGTGGTTATCGGTTACGGAACGATGCAAAGGAAAGATCTTACAGGTGCGGTATCGAGCATCAATGCCGAGGCATTAAAAGAACGTCCGGTTCCTTCTGTCGGTGCGTCTTTGCAGGGTAAACTAAGTGGCGTAATGGTACAGGAGACGGGAGGTGATTTGACCGGACGGTTTCAGTTTTCGATCAGGGGAACGGGATCGGTAACCGGTAGTAATGACCCGTTAATTGTTGTCGATGGTATTCCATTGTTTAACAGTGATTTATCAACTATTAATCAGAAAGATATCGTATCCGTGGATATCCTGAAAGATGCTTCGGCTACGGCAATCTACGGAGCCCGTGCCTCAAACGGGGTAGTAATCATTACGACCGAACGTGGAAAGGTCGGGAGACCGGTGGTTACCTTTAATATGGATATTGGTTTCGAAAATATCGCCAAGCGGTATGAAGTCCTGACAACGGAACAGCAAAGGCTATTATTTGTTGAAGGATTTAAAAATACGAACCGGAATCCGGCTGTCTATGAAGATACAACAAATCCTGTATGGCAGATACAGACGGATTGGCAAAAACTTGGTACGCAAACCGGGGTAAGGCAGACTTACAATCTTAGTATCAATGGAGGTAGCGAGAGTAATAAATATGCCATATCCGGATCTTACAGAAGAAGGCTCGGTATCATGAAAAATACGGATCTTGATGAATTTTCTTTACGTGCCAATAATGATATTTCAATCGGAAAGAAGTTGAAAGTAGCTACGAGCCTGGGAGGTACATACCAGAATCAGAATCTGCTGGAAAATGATAAATGGGGTACCGGGGCTTATCAGCGCCTGGTCAGCAGCCATACCTATCTGCCTGCCTATGACGAAAATGGAGATCTTTTTGCCGTTTCGACAACAGCCGACCCTTATTTCGGAGAAAACTCCAATCCACTGATTGATCAGTTGCTGCCTACCAACAAGCAAAATACAACAAGAATTATGGGGAACATAAAGGCTGATTATGAAATTATTGATGGCCTGACGCTTTCAGCAAATGCAGGAGCTGATGCAGCCTCTATAAACGGGTATCAGTATTTGCCGGTTTATGAAATCGGACGATATACCCGGACGCAGGGAAGTACGACTAAGATCAATAGGCAAACGGTAAACTGGGTTACGGATATTACGTTGCAATACAAAAAAAAGTGGAAGGACCATTCATTAACCCTGCTGGCAGGCGCTTCTGCCCAGAAACACGTGCTGGAAAATACCAATACCGTAGGAACCGGTACAATTGATAATTTTCTGGATCAGTTATCCAATCAGACCAGTTTCAGCGCTACGGGAACTTCTGTAACATCAAGCCTTTTATCAACCTTTTTCAGATTTAATTACGGATATAAAGATAGATACCTGCTGACAGGTACGTTAAGGCGGGATGGCTCATCAAAATTCGGTGCGGATAAACGATATGGCGTTTTTCCTTCCGTATCGGCCGCATGGCGTATCTCTGAAGAATCATTTTTAAGTGATGCGGACATTTTGAATAATCTGAAACTCAGGGTTGGTTATGGTGTTACAGGTAACCAGGATATCGGTGATTTTGCCTTTCTGACACGTGCCGGAGCCACTCCGTATGTCTGGGGAAATACCCTCGTGGTTGGCAATTCGCCTGTGAATATGGGAAATTCTCAATTGCAATGGGAGTCGGCAAAACAGTTCAATGTAGGGGTTGATGTATCGCTTATTAAAGACCGGATATCATTTGTACTTGATTATTATAATAAAAAATCAGAGGATTTGCTGATACAGATGCCAGTACCCTATACCGCTTCCGTTACGGAAAATCCGTATGTGAATTTAGGTTCGTTGCGGAATCGCGGGATTGAATTTAATCTTACCACACGTAACCTCACCGGGAAATTTAGCTGGACGACGGATTTCAATATCAGTTTCAATAAAAACGAAGTCTTGGATATCGGCCGGAATGCATTAGGGGAGCCTTTGCAAATACCGGGTGCGAATATATCATTACCGAATGATTTTGTAAATCTTACGATGGCAGGAAAAACCGTAGGCGCATTTTATATGTATGAGTTTATCGGTATATGGCAAAAAGACGAGGCTGAAGAGGCTGCATTGTTTGGCGCTGTTCCGGGTGACCCTAAATATGCCGACCTGAATAACAGCAAATCATTGGATACCGAAGATAAAAAGTTTGTAGGTTCTCCTTTGCCTAAATATTTCGGAGGATTTACCAATACTTTTTCATACGGGCCGTTTTCATTAAACGTATTTTTCAATTTTGCCGGCGGCAACAAACTCTACAATGCCATGCGGAATCTGAATGCAAGATCGGTTCCTTTCAATCAGCAATTGGCGGAAGTCGCCGATTTCTGGACGGAAGACAATCCATCCAATACGGTTCCAAGGCCGTCACAGGGAGGAAATACAACATTTCTGGCAACCAGGACGTCAACACGCTATCTGGAAGATGCCAAATACCTGCGCTTGAAAAATTTATCACTTTCATATACTCTACCTCAAAAGTTTCTGTCAAAAATAAACAGTAGCAGCGCTGTTGTTACAGTGAATGCAACAAACCTCGTTACTTTTACGAAATATACGGGACTGGATCCGGAAGCACTGAGTACATCGAGTTTATTATCCGGAGGTATTGATTATACTCCGTATCCGTCAACGCGCTTTTATTCACTTTCATTACAAATATCATTTTAATCCGGAAATTATGAAACTATCAAAATTAACCATACTAGTAGTCGGTATTCTGTTGATTTTTCCAGGATGTTCCGATTTTCTTGAACCTCAGATGAAAGGTTCGACAGATTTGCAGCAACTGATTTCTTCTCAGCAAGGGATGCTTACTGCTGTCAACGGAATGTATAAACCATTGCAACCGATATACAAAGGAAATATGCAGTTGGTACTTGAATTGGCAAGTGACGACGGATGGGCATGGAGAAATGCTCCGGAAGCGGATCTTTTTATTTCAGAGCAGGATTATACGAATGTTGCGACTATATGGCAACAGAATTATCTGGGCATCGGTCGTGCGAATGTAATACTTGATAATCTGGATAATGTAACGGATTTTGATTCGGAACAGTTGAAGCAGCATTATGAGGGACAGGCCAAGTTTATGCGTGCTTTTTATTATTTCAATCTGGTCCGGTTGTACGGCGGGGTACCGGTCATTTTGCAACAGATAAAACAGGCGGAGGATGCACAGGCGCCACGGGCATCTATTGAGGACGTTTATGCACAAATAGAGAAAGATCTGGATGATGCAGAACGCCTTTTGCCGACAGAATACAGTAATAGTGCCGGTTCTGAAACCGGACGTCCGACCTCGTTTGCTGCAAGCGCTTTGAAAGCACTTGTATATCTCGAAATTGAAGAATGGGATAAAGTTATCACATCAGCCGATAAGGTGATCGGAAAAGGCGTACTGATCGATTATGCAAAGAATTTTAACGGTACGGCCGAAAATGGAAAACAGGCATTTTTTGAAGTGCAATACGGAGGTGTGACCTCCGCAACAACGACCAATTTAAGTACTTCGTTTTCACCACAGGTTTTTCCGAGTGGAAGCGCTATGATATTGCCTACTGATGATAATCTGAATGGACAGGGAGGAGGTCCTTCTTCGGGAGGAGGGTTTGTACAGCTTTTTGATGACAGGCCGGATGATAAACGTAAAGACGTCATTCTTCAGACATACGGTCTGGCTAATTTCCTCGAACCGAGTCAACCCGACGGAACATTGTATTATGTGAATAAATATTACAATACGGTTGACGCGGTTGGACTTAGTACATGGAATTTTCCGCTGATACGGTATGCCGAGATATTACTGGCAAAGGCCGAAGCTTTAAACGAAAAAGGATTTTCGGCGAATAGTGATGCTTTTCAGTTAATCAACCGGATACGTGAAAATGCCGGATTGGAGGCAATAACAGCAGCTCAGATAGCCAACCAGGAAGAATTCAGAAATGAAATTATCAAGGAAAGGCGGATAGAACTGGCGTTTGAATGTAAACGTTATTTTGACCTTAATAGATGGGGAATAGTCGAAGAAGTGATACAAAGGCAATTGGATTATATGAACCTGAAATTTCCAAAGAATAAGATGATCACGCATCCGATTACGGGAAAACCTTATTATCTTTATCCGATTCCCGCAACGGAGTTTGTTAATAACGCGAAACTTGGCGAGCAGAACCCTGGGTATAAATGATCTGTTAAACGGTTTGTTTTGTTGTTCTACTATTAGTCTGATATGAAGATAAATTATTCTAAATATTAAAAAATGAAAGCTTATTATTTTATTCTGATGTTGGTTTCGATTTTGATATCTTCATGTCAGACTAACCAATCATTGTATGTCTCTTTGTCCGGAGATGATACCTCTCCGGGAACAATCGAAAGTCCGTTTGCTACGTTGCAAAAAGCTTTGGAGGTAGCCCGGATGGAGAAGAATAAAACTGTTACCATCTATCTTCGGAAAGGTACATATTATCTTGACAAGCCAATCATTTTCACATTGAAAGACAGTCGTACGGAAAATGCCGGTCTGACCCTGACTGCTTATGAAAATGAAAAAGTCATAATTAGTGGCGCAAAAAGACTTTCATCGTTGAAATGGGAGGACTACAGGGATGGAATCCGGAAAGCTGTTGTACCGCAAGGTCTTGTTTTTGACCAGTTGTTTGTGAACGGACAGTTGCAGTATATGGCGCGTTATCCCAATTATGATCCCAATGCGCGTTATTACAACGGAATTGCTGCCGATGCGATTGATCCTGAACGGGTCCGGGCCTGGGAAAATCCGTCGGGAGGATATGTACATGCTTCACACCGTCATGAATGGGGTGGTTATCACTGGGTTATTAAAGGGAAGAATGATAAAAACGAACTGGAATTGGAAGGCGGATGGCAAAATAACCGCCTGATGGGCATGCATCCGGAAAGGCGTTTTGTTGAGAACGTCTTTGAAGAACTGGATGATCCCGGAGAATGGTTTTATGATAAGAATACAAGCATCCTTTATTATTATCCTGCTCAAAATATTGATTTAACCAATGCGATACTGGAAACGCCGCAGATCAGTCATTTGTTTGAATTTCGCGGTAACGAATCCGATCCGGTTGAAAATATTCATCTGGAAGGATTGGAATTAACACATACACTGCGCACATTCATGGATACCCGCGAACAGCTTTTGCGTAGTGACTGGGCGATATATCGCGGCGGAGCCGTACTGATGGAGGGCGCCTGCTTTTGTTCGGTCAGAAAATGTTTTTTTAATACGGTGGGAGGTAATGCTGTCTTTTTCAGTAATTACAACCGGCACAATGAAGTGACGGGATGCCACATTGCCGATGCCGGAGCAAATGGGATTTGCTTTGTCGGAGATCCGGAAGCCGTACGTTCTCCAAGCTTTGAGTATAAGGAGTTTGTACCTGTGGAAGAATTGGATTGTGAAACTGGACCAAAAACAACTAATTTTCCAGCAGAATGTCTTGTATATGATAACCTGATGTACAGGCTCGGAAGAATCGAAAAACAAATTGCCGGAGTGCAAATCTCCATGGCGCAGGATATTACCGTCAGTCATAATACGATTTATGATGTGCCGCGTGCCGGTATCAATATCAGTGAAGGTACATGGGGTGGGCATATCCTTGAATACAATGAAGTCTTCAATACGGTGTTGGAAACGGGCGATCATGGTTCCTTCAATTCATGGGGGCGTGACCGTTACTGGCATCCTGATTATGCTACGATGACAGAAATTGTAAAAAATCATCCGGAATTGATTTTGTCAGATGCTGTTAAAACGACTGTTATACGGAACAACCGGTTTCGTTGTGATCATGGATGGGATATTGACCTGGACGACGGTTCAAGTAACTATCACATATATAACAATGTCTGCCTGAACGGAGGATTAAAACTACGCGAAGGATTTCAGCGGGTTGTGGAAAATAATATCATGGTTAATAATTCATTTCATCCTCATGTATGGTTCCCGAACAGCGGAGATATCTTTGTTCGTAACATCGTTTCTGCGGCCTATTTTCCGATCAGGGTGAATGACTGGGGGATAGAAGTGGATTGTAATGTTTTTCCTGACAAAATCTCATTGGAGAAAGGACAAAAAAACGGAACAGATCAACATTCCGTGTATGGGGATGTCGGATATATAGATCCTATACATGGTGATTTCAGGGTAAAAGACGGATCGGTCGCCTTATCCGTGGGATTCAGGAACTTTGATATGGATAAATTCGGAGTCGTATCTCCGGAGTTGAAAGCACTGGCTAAACCGGTACCCATACCCGAACTGATCCGGTTAGGTGGAAATGATGATGAAGTTCAGGAAGTGATGGGAATGAAGGTGAGGAATGTTACTACGTTAGGTGAACGCTCCGCCGCGGGGCTTAGTGATGTTTCCGGTGTCTGGATTCTTGAAGTTTCCAAGGAAAGTCCTGCGGAGGGGATTCTTCAGTCTGGTGATGTTATTCTGCAGATTAACCGGAATCCGGTCAAAAATATTCGGGATATGAAAGAAGCGTTGATTAAGGTACAAAGTAGGATTACTATTACAATATCAAGAAATCAAAAGGAACAGGATCTAACCGTTTTAAGGTGATATCGCTGTATAAGTACAATTTAAATAATAGATTACAATGAAAAAACATAATATATTGCTGTCGGTAAGCAGTCTTGCGATCCTGACGGGATGTCATACAAAAACACCGGAAAAACCCAATATTATATTCATTTTGGCGGATGATATGGGATATGGGGATGTTTCCGCACTGAACAAAGATTCGAAAATAAAAACGCCTTATATAGATAAAATGGCGGAGAACGGAGTTGTTTTTACGAATGCCCATAGCAGTTCGTCTGTAAGTACTCCGACAAGATACGGTATTCTTACCGGCCGCTACAACTGGCGGTCTACGTTGAAAAACGGAGTATTGTACGGATATGACAAAGCGCTGATCCGGCCGGACCGCGCAACAACGGCTTCGATACTTGGAGAACAGGGATATGAGACGGCATGTATCGGAAAATGGCATCTGGGATGGACCTGGAATAATATAGAGAAAGGCCCCGACAGTGTCGATTTTACCAGGCCGATTACCAATGGTCCGACAGCTATCGGGTTCGATTACTTTTACGGTATTGCCGCCTCATTGGATATGCCTCCATACGTGTATGTGGAAAATGAGATGTCGACGGCTTTGCCTGATAGGATAACCTCCGGAAAAGGGATGCAGATGTGGAGGGAAGGGCCTACCGCGTCGGATTTCGAGCATAGGAAAACACTTTCGCATCTGATAGATAAAGCTGTCGCATATATTAATAATCGGGCAGGAGATAAGCCGTTTTATTTATATCTTCCGTTACCGGCGCCGCATACTCCCATCTTACCGGATGAACAGTTTCAGGGTAAATCAGGCCTGAATCCTTATGGGGATTTTGTGATGGAGGTCGATTATATGGTGGGCAGGATCGTCGAAACATTGAAGCAAAACGGGATGGAGGATAATACATTATTAGTCTTTACTGCCGATAATGGTTGCAGCCCTGCAGCCAGGATTGAGGAATTGCAGGAAAAAGGGCATTATCCCAGTTATATATATCGCGGGCACAAAGCGGATTTGTACGAAGGCGGGCACCGTATACCGTGCATCGTGCAATGGCCGGCACGTATAAAACCTCATGTTGTAGACCAGACTGTCTGTCTGACCGATTTCATGGCGACATTCGCGGCTATAACCGGTTACGATCTTAAAGATAATGAGGCCGAAGACAGCTATAATATATTGCCTTTACTAATGAAGACATCCGGGCAGGAAACGATCCGGGAGGCTACGGTACATCATTCCATTAACGGAGAATTTTCTTTACGTCGCGGTGACTGGAAGTTGCTGTTTTCACCCAGCTCCGGGGGATGGAGTTTTCCGCGTCCCGGAAGAGATACTGCCATTATACGGACATTACCTGAAATACAACTCTATAATCTGAAAACAGATCCTGAAGAAGTATATAACGTATATAAAGAAAATCCAGGTGTAGTCAGGGAATTCAGGGATATCATGATCAGATATATCCGAGATGGCCGCAGTACTCCGGGTATTCCCCAGAAAAATGAAGGCGATCCCGAATGGGGTGATAAACTCATCGAAGACTGGATGAAAACTGCAATTTAAAATAAAGCTAGATCATATATTGGAATGCATTTATGATTAATTTAAATTACTTTTGGAATCCAAATACATCTAATACCAAATTTATTATGTCGAGTCGTTTGAAAAAATTGATGCTTTTGCTAGTCGCAGTTGTTTGTCTGCAAAGCTTATCCGCACAAAATTCTGCTCAAAAGAATCACGATCAGAAAATGAGCTGGTGGCGTGAAGCCAAGTTCGGAATGTTTATCCACTGGGGGCCATACGCTCTTTATGGTGGAGTATACAACGGTTTTGAGCAGCATCGGGGGGGCGCCGAATGGATCATGAACCGATGTAAGATCCCCGTGGCGGAATACCGTGCCAAAGCGAGTACATTTAATCCTGTTAAATTTGATGCAGATTCTATCGTGCGTTTAGCTAAAGAAACCGGAATGAAATATATTGTGTTTACAACAAAGCATCATGATGGTTTTGCCATGTTTAAAAGCAATGCGAGCGAATTTAATATCGTCGATTATACACCTTATAAAAAAGATCTTGTAGCCTCATTGGCAGACGCTTGCAGACGTTATGATATGAAACTTGGATTTTATTATTCCCAGTCGCAGGATTGGTGTAATGCCGGAGGAGCGACAGCGCGGAAGCTGATGTGGGAGGGATGGCCGAATCCGGATTCCGTACGTATTAATGATTATACGGAAGCGAATAATGGGGCATGGGATTGCCTGCAGCGGGATGCCACATTCGAGGAATATTTTTACCGTGTATCACTTCCTCAGGTAAAAGAACTTCTGACAAATTACGGAGACATAGCTGTTGTATGGTGGGATACACCCATGTCGATTTCGGATAAGCTGGCCGAAGAATTGAAACGTGAATTAGATAAGTATCCCCAGATCATAACCAACGATCGTCTGAAACGTCCGAATTTTCCGGGCGATTATAAAACACCGGAAGGATTGGTACCAAAGGCGGAGGATATTGAAGGTGTTGACTGGGAGACCTGTATGAATATCGGTAGTTCGTGGGGCTATAAGAGTTGGGATAAAGCATGGAAATCACCCGAGATACTGATACGAAATCTGATAACGATTGCGGCAAGAGGAGGTAATTACCTGCTGAATATAGGTCCGGATCCCGAGGGGCTTGTACCCGGAGAGGCTGTGTCCCGTCTGAAGGATATGGGGCAATGGATGAGTATATACGGTGAGGCTGTTTACGGAACGCAAAGAAGTTTGCTCACTCCGGAATGGGGTGAATGCACCCGTAAAGATGGGAAGAATAATACGACGATATACCTTTGTGTGTTTAACTGGCCATCCGACGGAAAGCTGCTGCTTAATGCGCAGTATAAAGTGAAAAGCGCCAAGATGCTGCATGACGGTAGAAAGCTGACGGTCAAAAACACCCAAGAGGGGATTGTGATTGATGTTCCGGAGCAGGTTCCGAACCCCATCGCATCGGTGGTCAAACTTGAACTGAAGGCTAAATTGCCGGCAACTCCTGTTAAGTCTAACACAGCCCGCTATTTTGAGATTGTGGATGAAAAGAACTGATAAATCAAATTTTGTATATATGAAAAAAATAATAGTATCCTTTTTTGTTTTTTCTTTGTTTCATACGATTGCTTTGGCGCAGAATAGCGGCGATGAGCAAGGTATGGAAATTCCTGAAGACCTGCAATTGCCTCAGGATAAGGAGGCTGTAAAGAAAGCCTATGAAGGCTGGTGGTTGGAATCCCATAAAAATACAGATGAACGCATGGAATGGTATAATGAAGCCAAATTCGGTTGTTTCATTCATTGGGGAGTTTATTCCGTACCGGGAGGAATCTGGAAAGATAAGAAAATAGGAGGTTATACCGAGCATTTGATGCGCTCTGCAAAAATACCGGTAGTTGAATATAAGGAAGAGTTGGTTAAACCGTTCAATCCGGTCGACTTTGATGCCGATGAATGGATTCAACATGCTGTTGATGCCGGGATGAAATATTTTATTGTGACGGCCAAACATCATGACGGTTTTGCGATGTATTTTTCGGATGCTTATCCGTACGATATGCGAATGACTGCATTTAGCCGGGATCCGATGGCAGAACTCAGGGAGGCGGCCCGGAAACGTGGGATAAAATTCGGATTTTACTATTCGCAGGCATTTGATTGGGAACATCCGGATGCTCCGGGTAACGACTGGGATTTTCCGGATCATCCCGGAGGTGACAAGCTGGTCGGCGGTAAAGATTGGTGGCTTACAATGCCGGAATATCTGGTGAATGCGGATCAATATGTTGTGGAGAAATCCATCCCGCAGGTACAGGAACTGATACGAAAGTATGATCCTGATATTATGTGGTTCGATACCCCTCATAAGTTACCGTTATATCAGAATATCCGGATACTGGAAGCGATCCGTGAAGTCGATCCGGAAAATAAGATTGTGGTGAACGGACGTCTGGCGCGTTTTGAAGAGAGAAATTTCGGCGACTATCTGAATACAGGCGACAGGGCAGCTTATTTTTATCCCGTGGAAGGTTATTGGGAATCGATCCCTACGACAAACGAGTCGTACGGGTACAGCAAGGTGGATCCGTATCGTAAACCGGCGGTTCATTTTGTACGCTTGCTTGCTTCGGCGACGTCTAAGGGCGGTAATCTCCTGATGAATGTGGGCCCGATGGGTAATGGAAAATGGGATCAGCCGGACATTGATGTATTTAAAAAAGTCGGAGACTGGCTGAAAATATACGGAGAAGCTATTTATGGAAATATTAAAACGGATCTTCCCCTTCAGACTTGGGGAGTTACCACGTGTAAAGGGGATGTCACATATCTTCATGTGTATCATTGGCCGAAAGATAACAAACTTGTTGTCGGGGGATTAACTTCGGATATTTCCGACGCTTGGATTGTATCGGATAAGAGTCGGAAGACGATTAGCCATTCAAGAATCAATGAAAACGATGTGTTGTTTAGTCTGCCGGGAAGCGCTCCGGATACAATGAATACGGTTATTGCCGTGATGCTAAAAAACCTTCGCAAAAGTTATCCTGTCAGATTACTTGATCCGTCGGGGGAGAATATGTTGTATGCTTTTGATGCAACCCTGAACAGTAAAGCTTTTGGTTTCGGCGACGGAAAACCGAACCGGAACTATGTGAACAACTGGAAAAGTAATGAACAGAACCTTCAATGGAAATTCCGTCTGAATAAGGCTACCGGTTATAAGTTGTACATACAGTACAACACCGTTTCAGCGGAAGATAAAGGAACTGTGACTATTGATGTTGACGGAAAGAAGCATGAAGTGACATATACTCCTTATACGGAACGCCAGGGAACCCATACGGTTTTTGTGGGAGAAATAAAGCTGGAAAAAGGCGAGCATATTATTACATTGAGTGGTGAAGAATATCAGGGTAGCGAGTATATGAGGCCGGTTGCACTGATGCTTAATGTCCGTTGACCGGTTTTCATCGGATGAATATATGGAGCAAATACAACAGGAACAGTGACATAATTCCTATTGCTTTCAGATGAATTCTCAGGTCTTTCAGTGCTTTGGAAATATGACTTTCAACGGTTTTTTCGCTGATATTTAGAGTATGGGCGATTTCTTTGTTTTTCAATCCGGAAATACGGCTTAATTTAAATATTTTCTTACACTGGGCAGGTAGGGTTTCTATAAAATTCTTTATCTGCTCAGATGTTTCTTTTAGCAGTAAGGATTCCTCTTGGTGAGATAAAATAATTTCATCAGAAAGCATTTGGTTGATATCACTTGCTGTTATGTCAATACTCGGCTTTCGGGCTTTCAGGTAGTTTATAGAGCGGTTATAGACTGCTTTGAATAAATAGGGTTTTATCGGCTGATCATAGTTAAAAGTGTCTTTGTTAATCCATAATGACATGAATACATCCTGTACGATATCTTCGGCTTCCTGATTATCATTTACGATTTTGTATGCGTATGCGGTCAGTGGTTGATAATAGGTGTTAAACAGATATTGAAAGACTTTTAGTCTTTCTTCCAAATAATTATTGTGGGAAATCTGCATAAGCACGAATTTAATATTGTTGTCAACTCTCAAAATTAATAATAAAATTCATAATACGGGTAAGTATTTGAAAAACATTTTTCTATATTTGCATCTATTAATAAGCAAATAATTAAATGAAATAATATGGGAAAAAAGATTCGTTTTTTAGTGTTAGCGATGGCTTGTATGCCGGCAATATTGTGGGCTGATGATGATCAAAAATATTTGGCGGGCGCGGTGCCTGAAGTGGATGGAAAAGTGGTTTTTACGAAGGAATTTGATTTGCCGGGAATTGATCAGAATTCTATTTATGACCATGCGTACAATTGGTTGGATAATCGAATGAAAGCAAACGGAAATGGAAGCCGGATTGCCTATTCTGATAAGGAAAAAGGACAGATTGTTGCTTCCGGGGAGGAATTTCTGGTATTTAGTAATACGGCTTTGTCTCTGGATCGTTCTTTGATGAGTTATAATTTTGTCGTGTTGTGTAAACCCGGAAAATGTGAAATGCAAGTGGAGCGCATCCGCTATGGCTATGAAGACAATAAGTATGCGGCGGAAGAGCAAATTGTTGATAATGTAGCGCTTAATAAGAAAAAAACATCCATTTACCGTGGGTATAAAAAGTTTCGTGTCAATACAATTGATTATATGGATGAATTGTTTGATAGCGCGCGTCAGGCTTTTGGAATCAAGGATGAAAAATCAACTTCTACTTTGATGGCTTCACAAGCCCAGCAGGTGAATGCGACTCCTGTTAGTCAGGCAGTGCCTGCGACAAATACACCGCCGGTTCAGGCTGTTGAAACATCGGTTGTAGCTCCGGTTGTTGTGGAAGCGACGCCTTCAGTGCCGGTATCTGTTCCGGTTGAAACGGCGGTATCAGTTCAGCCGCCGGTTGCCGCTACTGCTTCTGCGCCGCAAACAGCATCGCAATCAAATTCATCTCTTTCGCTCCAGGGATATAAACAACTTTCTCCGGACAAAATACCGGGTAATATCATTAAGATGCTGAATGAAGATTGGATGCTGGTCACTGCCGGTACGGATCAGAAATTCAATATGATGACAGCCAGTTGGGGCGGACTCGGAGTGCTTTATGGTAAACCGATGGCAATCTGTTTTATTAATCCGACGCGTTATACTTATCAGCTGATGGAAACGAACGATACCTATACACTGACGTTTTATACGGAAGCCTATCGCGAAGCTTTGAATTATTGCGGTTCGAACAGCGGACGTGATGGTGATAAAGTAAAAGGTTCCGGATTAACTCCGGTAACGACGCCTTCGGGTAGCAAAGCTTTCTCGGAAGCCTGGTTGATCATCGAATGTCGAAAACTGGTAGGACAGTCACTGAACCATGACGCGCTTTTCGATGAAAAAATAAAATCGGATTGGGTAGGAAAACAACTCCACAAAATGTATATCGGTGAGATTATCAATGTGTGGGTGAAATAAGGAAGAATAATATCACAAGTATTAGGTATTTTAGTGTAACCTGACATGAAAAATACAAATAAATAGGGATTGTATATAATCCCCGCTTATAAGACCTTTGCACTTCTTTAATTGTAAGAGTGCCAAAAATAAACCAATTGTAAAATGAGGCCTTATAAACCGATTATATTCCTATTTATATTATATTCTATATCCCTTTTTTCACAGCATCAAGCTCTCCCCAGAGAGGGAAAAAATATTCATTCTCACGGAAAAGTTTCAGGAATACTGACGTTTCCGGACGGGATGCCTGTAGCCGATGCCTTGGTGTATATTCAGAGTCTGAACAAGCATGTGATGTCCGATGAAAAAGGACAATTTGAAATTACGAAGATTCCTTACGGCAGATATAATCTGGAAGTAAAAACAATTGAGGCTGATCCTGAGAAAGTAGAAATCAACATTAGTAAACGCTCTACGGAATTGTCAATTGTACTGACGGAGAATTCAAAATTCAAACTGGATGAAGTTGTCGTTATTGGAAAAAACGAATCCCACCAATTGAAAGAAAAAGGGTTTTCCATGAATGTGCTGGATATGAAAAAATTAGATATTCAGTCAGTTCAGGCGGATGAACTTTTAGATCGTACGGCAGGGGTGAGAATCCGTCAGGACGGAGGTTTGGGGTCACAAACGAATTTTAATATCAATGGGCTTTCGGGGAGTTCCGTTCGTGTTTTTATCGATGGTATTCCAATCCGTAATTACGGCGCTTCGTTCTCATTGAGCAGCATTCCTCCTGCGCAAATAGAGCGTATTGAAGTTTTTAAAGGCGTTGTACCGGCGCATTTGTCGGAGGATGCTTTGGGAGGCGCGATAAACGTCGTCCTGAAAAAGACGAAAGGCAGCGGAAATCGTTTGTCAACATCTTATTCTTATGGTTCGTTCAATACGCACAGGGGGAATGTCGATGGAAGTTACCGTAATGAAAAGACTGGTTTTACAGCCGAAGGATCTCTATTCTATAATTATACGGATAATAACTATAAAGTGTGGGGCGATCAGGTTTATGTCAGCGCTCCTCCATCGTGGCAGTTGGAACATGTAACAGCCGAACGTTTCCATGATTCCTACAAATCGTATGGCGTCAATACCAATGTCGGATTTGTGAATGTTAAGTGGGCGGATCGCATGACTGTCGGAGCATTGTATTCCGATATGAACAAAGATGTTCAGAACGGAGGAACAATGGAAGTCGTTTATGGTAATCGTAGAACCGGACAGGACTCCAAAATGGCGAGCCTGCGTTATGAAAAAAAAGATTTTCTGATTGAAAATATGAGCGTTAACGCGTTTGTTTCGTATACGCACAGCAATCGTTGGGTAGTCGATACGATCCCTTATATCTACAATTGGTTGGGCGGTATGATCTGGAACGAAGAAAAAAAAGACTATTATCAATGGAGTAGCGGCGGTGGAGAGCAGGGAACAGCGACGTTGGCCAAAAATAAGGAAAAAACATTGGCCGGAAGGGCGAATCTGTCATATAAATTACATTCGCAACATCGTGTAAGTGTTAATTATCTGTATAACAGCTTTGTCCGGGATATCGAAGACCCTTTGTTGCCCGCGGCGGAGCAGGAATTAACCGAAACGCGTTATCTTACGAAACAAATTCTCGGGCTTACTTACGAAAATAATTTTTTCAACGAACGACTGAAAACATCTTTGTTCGGCAAACATTATATGCAAAGCGTGAAACTGAAAGATCCGGTTAAAAGTAACAATGTCTTGTCATCTGTTGAGTATGACGAATCCGTGAATAATACCGGTTATGGGTTGACGGCTTCTTATCTGGTTATTCCGGATGTACTGTTTCAGGTTTCTTTTGAAAAGGCGTTGCGTATGCCCGAAAGTAATGAGTTGTTGGGTAATACATCGGAAAGTATTGATGCTACCTACGATCTGAAACCGGAAAAAAGTCACAATGTAAATGTCGGCGTCATTCTGGGGACATTTGATATTCAAAAGCATGAACTCCGGGCGGATATCAATTTCTTTATACGTGATATCAGCGATATGATTATGCGTGGTACGGAAAACTCCAGAACGGGAACATACGGATATGAAAATCTGGGAAAAGTCAAAAGTAAAGGCTTTGATGCAGAGCTGGGATACAGTTATAATCAGAAATGCTTCTTTACTTATAATTTATCTCTGTTCAACGCGCGTTATAAACTGCAGTATGATAAGAACGGCAAAGAGTATGCATATTATAACGACCGCCTTCGTAATGCTCCCTATTTTACGATGAATTGCAATGCCGAATATGTGCTTCAGAATGTTTTTCAGAAAAATTCGCGGATGTCTTTTGTTTATAACTTCGGATATGTGCATGAGTTTTTCAAGAACTGGGAAAGTATCGGTGGCGCCGGAAAGGCCGTCATACCCACCCAGAATGTTCATGATCTGGGCGTAGTTTATACTTTTCCAAATAGTAAATTGAATTTGAGTTTTAATGCAAAAAATATATTTGATGAACAGGTTTTTGATAACTGGGCTTTGCAAAAGCCCGGACGGGCATTCTATGGTAAAATAAGTTACAGAATTTTTTAAACAAACAAAAACATTGATTAATTATGAGAAAAAACAAATTATTAAAATCAGCAATTTTCAGTTTGATGGCCGCGGCGGCTGTTGTATTTTCAGGATGTAGCGATGATGAGCCTAAGTTTGAAGGAAATCAGGATCGGGAATATTTCAATGTTTTCCTCGGAGTGGGCGACGACGGTAATGACGGAGTTTATGTACAGGCTTTGGAAGATGTATCTAAAGGCACAATCAGTTTCAATGGATACGGATATGAGGTTCCTGCAACCAGAACAGCCAGAGTAACGGCTTCGGATGATGGAAAGTATGTATATAGCCTTGATTATGGTGGTGGTACGCTTAGTAAATATAAAGTGAATGGCGGACAAAACTATACGCAAATCAATGTGATCGATGTCTCATTAGCGATTGGAAGTACTAATCCACGTTGGGGTAAAGTCAATGACGAAATGGCTTTATTGCATAATATTTCCGTAGTACGTAAATATAAAGATGAAGCCGGAACAGAATATGACTATTCTGCAGCAACTGCTATTCTTGCAGGTGTTAATCTCGGAAGCGGAGACGCGAACCTATCCATGGGTTCTGTTCAAAAGCTGGAAATTCCGCGTAGTGCTGAAGATAAAGAACGAAATCTGAATATCTGGCGTATTGACGCTCCTGTGGTGGCAAACGGAAAAGTGTACTATGGCGTTGCCAAAAGAAGCTATGATCCCGAAACTGCTGCAAATGTAACGGTAAGCGACTATTCAACAACAACGCTTGTCGCAGACTATCCTTCTCTGACAAATCTGACAACAATCGAATCGGGAGTTTGTACGGGTGAAAACTATGGTTACAGAACGCCGGCCATGCATGTGGACGAAAAAAATGATATTTATCAGGTAGTAGGAAACGGACAGAAAGCATGTATTCTAAGAATTAAAAACGGCGCTTACGACGATTCTTATAAGTTGGATTTGTCGGCTAAGTTAGGATATGAAGTGGGTGCATTAGGTTGGTTTTATGTTGGCAACGGTATCGGGTATGTGCTTTTCTATGATCTTGAACAAGGTCAGAGTGAAGAAATTTCGGCATGGGGAATTGCTCGGATTGATGTATATAATAATACTGCCGTCAAAATGAATATTCCTTATAAACTTTGGCTGCGCCAATATCAGAGCGGCGTTTTGAAAAACGGTAAATTCCACATGGCTCTGGCGCCTGTAGGGAAAGAAGGCGCGATTTATATGTTTGATCCGTCATCTACTTCGGCCGATGCATTTACGGTAGGAGCAAAACTTGATAATCTGGCAGGCCAGTTCTTTATTGGCGTATATTAAGCACAGGTAAAAGATAATATTTATAAGGGATTATCCGTGAAATTCGGGTAATCCCTTTTTTAGTGTATTGCGCTCAACTTGCACTATATTTGACTAATGCTGAAGATAACCGTGCCTCGGAAATAAAAACAAATGAAATTTGTTTTGTATTCCCCTTGGCTTACGTTATCTTTATTTACATGAATATAGGCGGCGTTTCGGCAATAAAAACAAAGTAATCCTTTTGTTTTGTATTGCGCTCAACTTGCACTATATTTGCCCTCACTAAAATTTTTACCATTTAACAGATTATGGCAGACGATAAAAAAGTTATTTTTTCGATGGTGGGGGTGAGCAAGATTTATCCTCCTCAAAAACAAGTTCTCAAGAACATTTACTTATCTTTTTTCTATGGTGCTAAAATCGGCATCATCGGTTTGAACGGTTCCGGAAAATCAACGCTTTTGAAAATCATAGCCGGCCTTGATAAAGACTATCTGGGAGATGTTGTTTTTTCTCCGGGATATACCGTCGGATATTTGGAGCAGGATCCCCAGCTGACTTCCGGAAAGACGGTGAAGGAAATCGTACAGGAAGGGGTTCAGGATACGGTTAACCTTCTGAAAGAATTTGAGGAGGTAAACGAGAAATTCGGTGATCCGGATGTATTGGAAAATCCGGATAAGATGGATGCGCTGATGAATCGTCAGGCCGAGTTACAGGATAAAATAGACGCGTTGGATGCGTGGAACCTCGATAGTAAACTGGAACGTGCGATGGATGCGCTTCGCTGTCCGCCGGAGGAACAGGTTGTGGATTCTCTTTCCGGAGGCGAACGCCGTCGTGTGGCTTTATGCCGTCTGTTGTTGCAGCAACCGGATGTGTTGCTGCTTGATGAGCCGACCAATCACCTCGATGCCGAATCGATCGACTGGTTAGAACAGCATCTTCAGCAATATGCCGGTACGGTGATCTGTATTACCCATGACCGTTACTTCTTAGATCACGTGGCTGGATGGATTTTGGAACTTGACCGTGGTGAAGGTATTCCTTGGAAGGGTAATTATACTTCCTGGTTGGATCAGAAAACACAGCGTATGGCTCAGGAAGAAAAACAGGTAAGTAAACGTCGCAAAACGCTGGAGCGCGAGCTTGAGTGGATACGAATGGCGCCCAAAGCCCGCCATGCAAAAGGAAAGGCTCGTTTGAATTCTTATGAATCGTTGCTTAATGAGGATCAGCGGGAGCGTGAAGCAAAATTGGAAATATTTGTTCCGAACGGCCCCCGTCTTGGAAATAAAGTGATTGAAGCCCATCAGGTAGCGAAAGCATTTGGAGACAGACTGCTTTTCGACAATCTTAGCTTTATGTTGCCTCCGAATGGGATCGTAGGCGTTATCGGGCCAAATGGAGCCGGGAAAACGACTCTCTTCAAGATGATTATGGGCATGGAAACCGTGGATAAGGGTACATTTGAAGTGGGTGAAACCGTGCAGATCGGTTATGCCGACCAGACCCACCGGGATATAGATCCGGAGAAAACGGTTTATCAGGTAGTTTCCGGAGGAAGTGAATTTATCCGCGTGGGAGGTAAAGAGATCAATTCGCGCGCATATCTTTCCCGGTTTAATTTTGCCGGAGCCGATCAGGAAAAACTTTGTAAAGTTCTTTCCGGTGGAGAAAAGAACCGCTTGCATTTAGCTATTACATTGAAAGCTGAGGCAAATGTTTTGTTGCTCGATGAGCCGACCAATGATATTGACGTAAATACACTTCGCGCCCTTGAAGAAGGATTGGAAAGCTTCGCCGGATGTGCCGTAGTGATTTCCCACGACCGCTGGTTCCTCGACCGTATATGTACGCATATCCTTTCCTTTGAAGGAGACTCTGAAGTAGTATATTATGAAGGTACCTATTCGGAATATGAAGAATATAAAAAGAAACAAAACGGATATACGGAGCCTAAGAGAATCAGGTATCGTAAATTGATCGATTAATTTAAAACTGATATGATTATGAAGAGATTTCTATTTTTGACGGTAATGGCTGTTTTTCTGTTTTCCGTGAAATCCTATTCACAAACAGAAGACTTGTTCAATGGGGTGGATTTATCAAACTGGAACTTTATAGTGGACGGTGATAAAGCGCCTGCCGAAAATGTATTTTCGGTACAGGATGGTGTTATTTTGATACACGGAAATCCTTTCGGGTATATGTATACGAAGAAGAAATATAAAGATTATGTACTGGAACTTGAATGGAGCTGGGTCGATGAAGCGACAAACAGCGGGATCTTCCTGACGATTGCGGCGACTGAAGCCGGAAACCCGTTTCCAAATGGTATAGAATGTCAGCTCAAGGCTGCTTCTGCCGGAGATTTGGTACTCCTTGGAGGTTCTGATATGGAAGAATATGTGGCGCCTGCAGACGGACGTCCTAAATTCCCGGTTATCAAAAAACGGGAAGCTTCCAATGAAAAACCTGTAGGAGAGTGGAATAAAGCCAAAATTGAAGTAAAAGATGGCAAGACTACGGTATATATTAATGGCATACTTCAGAACCAGGGAACCAATAAGGTAAAAGAAGGTCATATCGGTTTGCAGAGTGAAGGAGGCCCGGTACAATTCCGGAATCTGAAGCTGACCGGATTATAATTGTTACCATTTATCTGTTCTAAAAGGCGAAGCCGGTAAATCTTCCTTATTATATAAATTTATATCCGGTACGTTATCCCAACCATAACGTACTGCAACCGGGTTTTTAACCTGCGGATTTGATACTATTATTCTGTTCTCTTTTATTTCAGCTTTCGCCGGAACAAAATTTCTATCCTCTCCTGCAATGGTAAAACCTTTTAATAAACCATTTTTACTTTTCAAGCCATTTACGGCATGTGAAAAATAAATCATAATCGCATTGTTCCTTACTTCCATAAATTCATAGACAGGTCCCGAATATTCCAGTTTTTGATTATATGCCAAGGCTCTGGCGGCCAGTGATAGACGGTAGCCTACCGGTTGTTTATAGGGGGGATGGATATCATCCGCATCGCCGCAATCGGTCGTAACTACCATGGCTGTATGCTGCGTCGATTTCAATGAAAAAAGTTGCGCTTCCCTGATTTCCGGTGAAAGATTTTTGAAAGGAGCGACCTGCACAAATAAAAAAGGAAAATCGCCTTGATTCCAGGTTTTTCTCCAATCGTTAATCATAAAGGGAAAGAGCGTTTTATATTGCTCCGGCCGTTTATTGTTCGCTTCGCCCTGATACCAAATGACCCCTTTAATGGCATATGGTTGCAATGGGCTGATCATGGCGTTGAAATGGCCGTAAACATGCCTTTGTTCGGCAGGATTGGTAGGTGCTGCTCCCTGGGAACCACTCTGTTTGTATTGCGCCAGTCGTATAGGAAAATTTATCAACGCACTGTCATATTGTGCTACCATTGCTTTGAATTCGGGATGGCTCTCCAGTCCGGACCGGCTGGTCCAAAATTCAGCCGGAGTACCACCCACGGCAGAAAAAATCATTCCGACGGGAACGTTCAGCGCCTTGAATAAATCGCGTGCAAAAAAATAACCCACACAGGAAAAATCTTTGACGGTTTCCGGCGAACAAATCACCCATTTACTCCCAATATCTTCCACCGGATCGTCCGTAGTAGCGATAGGTACATAATATTCGCGTATCAGCGGATAATTGGCGGCATCGCGCTCTTGTTCCCAATTAGTTATCAAGGGTTGGGGAGGACGCGGCCCTAATTGGCGTTCCATATTGGATTGCCCGCTGCATACCCATACCTCTCCAACATAAATGTCTTTGATTTCCATGCGGTTATCCTTGCCGGAGATGATCAGTGTATAAGGGCCTCCGGACGGCATTGGGGAAAGTTGGACCATCCATTTACCATTTTCTATTGTCGTTTGTATTATTTGTTTGTTAGGGCCGTTGAATTCTACTGTGACACTTTCTTCTCCGGAATCGGCCGTGCCCCATATAGGAACGGGAACTCCTTGTTGAAAAATAGCGTGTTCGCTGAATAAGCTATTAGGTTGTATGTTTGCCCATACCAAAGACGGGAAAATCAATGTGATCAGGAATAAAAAATACCGGCTCCTGTTTTTTTTGTATTTAAAACTTATATTTACTCGAATCAATTTTTTTTTCATTATTTCTTGATTTATCTGTTTTTTTGAAATGTTCATCACTTTTTGTACAAGTAGTACTCATTAGGGAATCAAAGTTAAGGATATTTTTGTATTTTTATCTGATTCAGGGGTTTATCTTTTTTGTCTGCTTTGTCTTTGCCGTCTGTCAGCCATTCCAGGGAGAATGAGACAACTGTCACGTGGTTATTCGTGAAGTGGCTTTGTGTTACTGTTCCTCCTTCATACAGGCAATGGATCATTCCGTCGGGTGTAACGGCCAGATCCGAGTATCCGGCAATTCCGGGATCAATTACTTTGCTTACCGGCCATGTGTCTCCTTCATCGTAACTCATGCGGACCGTAAGATTTGTTCTGTGACGGTTCTGAGCCGAACGTGGAGTCGATTTCTTTTCTGCCGTCCAGGGATCCTGTCGGCTGTCCGGATTGCAGAACAGGATACGGTTTCTGGATTGATAAGGCTGCAGGCTGTAACGACACATACTGGCTTGGCAGATCGGTTCGAAAAAAGCATCGGCGAAGTAAGGTTCTGACCAGCGGGTGGCGCCGTCATCGCTGTATGTGACTAACTTTCTGTAGTTGGGAGACTCGTTCCGTGAATTGAACATGACGCGACCGTCTGCTAACTGAATGCAACAGGTTTCATTGGGGATAACCGTCGTGTCGTTATCGGGAATAGCCACTTCACCGGCATTCCAGGTTTTGCCGTGATCGTCGCTATATACCGATACGACAATGGATGGCCTGTGTTTTCTGCCGCCGGTTGATAACCAGAAAGGTACGACTAATCGTCCGTTAGTCATTTGTATACCATGACCGGGACCCGGCGCCAGCACGTTCCAATCATATATTTTTTTGAAATGATCGATTGCGTGCGTTATATCGACCGGCTCGCTCCATGATTTACCTTCGTCTGTTGATTTGATGTAAAAACAACGGGCGTAATCTATCTGATATAGCATGTGTACTTCTCCCGTCTGATAATCGATAATAGGCATCGGATTATCGCAGGGAAGGCTGTCCTTATGGACAATAATCTGGGTTGGCGTCCAGTTTTTTCCACTGTCCGTGCTGCGTCTCAGGACAATATCGATCGGATCCCAGTCGCCGCCTTTCCCTTTGCGGGCTGAACAAAATGCCAGTAAAGTGCCTTTGGGTGTGGCAACCATGGCCGGGATACGATAGATATAATAGCCATCCGTATTGGCTTCAAATAGGACCTGTTTCCTGCATTCTCCTCCGGATCCGGATTGCGCGTGGGTGAAGTTTACGGTTTGTAATAAAGATATTACAATCAGGATGAATGTATTTTTCATACGATTTCTTTTGAGGATTTGAGTTTTATGATGTAAAAAATTCGGGTATGATTTTCCGGCCTTCCATTCTTGCAAATAGGGTATACTCTTCCGGTATGGAGCGATAGGGCCATCGCATTTTGCTCCCGATATCCGCCCATGCTCCGGTTAAAGCCATAAAGCGATCGCATGCATGGTTGGGGTACCGATCTCTTACAATGAAAGGATTGATGACTTTATCCATAAATTGCTGAATACGTTGTTCCAGTTCCAGGCCTGCTTCTTCATCTTCTTTTATCAGATTGTACCATTGCTGCGCAGCAAACGGATTCAGGCATGCCATATTGGAATAGGTTCCTTGCGCGCCGAGCGATATACCTGTAGCCAGATGATGTCCGGGTATAAAAACAGAGAGGTTATTTACCTGTTCTTTCACTTCTTTATACCAGGCGGGATCACGGTTTTTATCAAAGACTTTTACGCCGATCAGGGAGGGCGTTTTTTCTTTGATTTTCATCCATTCGACCGGAGTCAGTATTCTTTTTGCATGGGGAGGGTTATACAGTACAAACGGAATGCCGCCAGCTTCCTCTTCCATCCGTTGCATGAAGATAACCGCTTCTTCCAAGGTAACGGGAAACCAGTCCGGAAGAATAACCTGCACTGCACCCGGCCGGAATTGTTTAGCAAGGTGAAGCCTTTCCAGGGAGATTTGCGGGCTCATATGGCTTACGCCAATCTGAAACGGTATGCCTGCCTGCTCGCACTTGATAGCAAGGCATTCATTTACCCGGACAAACTCAGATTCGGTCTGTGCATAAAATTCTCCTGCAGTGCCATTCGAATAGATGCCGTTTGGGCCGGACGCTATCAGTATGTCTATTTCATCTTCAAGCTTTTTATAATCGATTGTTCCGTCCTTGTCGGTTGTTAATAATAATGTAGCCCAACTGCCCGAAAGGTCGCTTTGTCTTATCGGTTTCATACGTACAGTTTGATTTTTAACACTAAAGTCGCATGTTTAAGTTCAAAGTTTCAAGTTCAAAATTATGGATCCGGAGTATTGAACCTGGAACATTAAACTTTGAACATTGAACATTGAACATTGAACATTGAACATTGAACATTGAATAAATGCTCGTTTCATAGATAATCACATTTTGTTATCGATAGCTTCTTTGATTAATGCGTCTGTCTCATGTAAGGAGAACCGGGAAGATACAACCGAATGTTTTTTTTCGCCGGCTTCGTATTTGATATAGGTCGTAGCAACAAACGTTCCGTCGGGGAGTATTTCCAAACCGGGGTAACCACAGTCGCTTCCTGCATGACTGTGCAGGAGTTTTACGCGATACAGGCCGGGGGTCTGTCGAACCAGATCGTCGTAATGTCCTACCCATACAACAAAGTGTCCGCGTGTCGGACTGAGAGGCGCCATATCACGGAATGCGACGACCAGTCGTCCGTCGGGAGCATATTGTGCGATATGGCGGTCACCGGTTAAGCCCCAGGGTGTTTCGACCGGCTCACTCCATGTTTGTCCCTCATCATCCGAAAAAATAACCAGGGAGTGTCCGTCCCGTTTGTTATCCCGGACCAGACAAGCTAATTGTTTTTTCTCCGGGGAATAAAAAACAAAAGGCTCGCAGGGGATATTCTGATTGCTGTTGGGGATTAGCATACGCGGAGATTCCCAAGTCAGGCCGCCGTCTTTCGAAATGGCCTGGCAGACTTCGTTTTGTGGTGGACCTGATTGTCCTTCCGGCCTTCTGTTGTACATGGCCAGATAATCGCCGTTTTTCAGTTGTACCATGCTGGTAAAAGCCATTACGCAGGGTATATTCAGACTTTTAACAGGCGTCCAGGTCTTGCCTCCGTCTTCGCTGTAGGTTTGCGCCATATCGGGCTGTGCCGAGTAAACCATCAGGCGCTCTTTCCCTTTTTTATCGGTCATCCGGTATATACTGGGGCAGTTTTTCATGGTGGCCCAGTCTGCAGGCGCTCCGACTTGTTCCCAGGTGATGCCTCCGTCCGGGCTCTTTGCCATGGGTCCGGCAATTCCTCCGTGATTGAAACTCCAGACGCAGAAGATCGTTTTATTATCTTCCATTAAAACGGTGGTAGGATGCCCCTGATAAATCGTTTCCGTTCCGGCGGCTATGACGGAATGGCGTTCTTTCTGACCGGAAAGATCTATGGCCGGAATCATGTATTGTGCATACAATATGCTTGTAGAAAGAAATAAAAATAAGATAGGAATGTATAGATGTCGTTTCATATAATTATAAAATTAAATTATACCTGATCGATTCTGGGATAAATCGGAGGGAGTTGCTCCGGATCAATGATCGCCCCGGCCTCTTTCAGGTGATGGCGGAGATTATGAATGTTGATATCGGCAAATCCGACCTGTTCTTTGACTACCTGACGGCTTGCCATACCGGCAGCTTCGCCCATGGCCATACAAGGCGCCATCACTCTTACAGGGCCTAATACCTGCCCTTCCACACTGACAGCGCGTCCCGGACAAATCAGGTTTTCTATAGGCCGGGGGATCATGATCCGGTAAGGAAGAGGGGTACTCAAGCCTTTTTCTACCTTCGGCCGGAAGCCGCTTTTTTCATCTTCCGCAAAAGGTTGAATACTGGGTTTATTCGGATCCGGAAGATCCCAGCCGTACATACTGAATCCGATATTGTCGTCGAACGACTTGTTATTCCGGAGGTCTTCTACGGTCAGAACAAAGTTGCCGACGATGCGACGTGTCTCCCTGACACCTAATTGGGATGCAATTGATTTTATCCGCGCGTTTTTGAATCCGGGAAAATATTCCCGGAAGATATGCATCAGTTCATGTGTTTCTTTCCGGCCCCGACGCATCCCTTCGGACAGCGATTTGCCGTCTGTTCCGTCTACACCGGTCAGGCGGCATGTATTGATGTAAAATTCACCTTTTTGCGATAGTTGAGTACAAATAAATATATCATACGGATAAGGCCATATTCCTTCCTTCCGTAAACAGTCGATCAGATCCCTGAATTTCGGATCCCGGTTTTCTTCCACAGCCGCTGTTAATTCCTCCGTGTCTACATTGTATACATGGAAAATCAGGGAGCTCGGTGCCATCAGGCCATCTTCTTTTCTTCCTTTGATTGTTTCGCATCCGCTACGGTAAGCAACATCTGCGTTTCCTGTGGCATCGATTACCGCTGTTACCGGAACGGCAGATAATCCGCCGGCGTTATACAACACAGCATGGGTGATCCGGTTTCCGTTTATGACCGGTTCGACAAACTGGGTATGTAAAAGCACATCGATTCCGGCCTCTTCCATTTTTTTGTCCAGGAAAAGATCAATGGAAAACGGATCGAGCGGTATTCCGTGTACGAACCAATTAAACCAGCCGTATGGGTGATACTCTTTCTCCGGTTCGAGAAACGGTATTACTGCATACCCTTTTTTATCCGCTTCTATTGCCAGTGACCGGAAAAGTCCGCCGACGACCCATTCGCCTTCCTGCGTACGCCCGCCGAGCCAGTGGGAGACATGGCCGGAGACGGCCATACCTCCTAACTGTCCCATGCTTTCCACCAGTAAAACATTTAATCCTTCACGACGGGCGGCCAATGCTGCGGCACAGCCCGAAGGCCCTCCGCCGCAAACTACCACATCGTATGCTTCAATTACTTTTATATCTTTTTCGAATTTCATATATCTTATTCTGATTTATTTGTTTTTTCTTTTAGTCCTACACTATAGATCGTTAAGCCCTGGGTTGATTTGGTTGATTTGAATAAAAAACTTGCCAGGTAACCGATCAGTACGCAACTTATAATGCCGATGCCGCTATAAAGAAAGAAATTCAGCGGGGTAAATGTTTTTACATACAATAGTATGGCGGCGCTGGCTATAGCTCCGACAACAGCGCCCTGTCCATTGGCCCTTGATGAAAATATTCCCAGGATAAATACGCCGGTCATTGCTCCTGTAAATAATCCGGCGAATTCAAGAATGATGTCCCAGACCGAATTGATGTCGAAGAATGTCATTACAACAGCGATTCCTGTACCGAGTATGCCTATTAAAGCCGTTATGATACGTGCCAGTTTTACATTTTGCTGTTCGCTGATCCGGGAGAGGGTATTTTTCATAAAATCGCGCATGATGACGGTGGTGGAGCTATGGATGGAGCTGTCTACGCTCGACATGGAGGCAGCGAAGATCCCCGCAATCACAATGCCGCTTAAACCGACCGGTAGATTTTGTCCGATAAAGAAAGGAACGATCTCATCGTTTGAAATGGACGGATTAAGCATCTCCGGATTCATTTTATAAAACACATATAAGGCGGTACCCAGCCCGAAGACACACAATGCCCAGGGTATGGAGACCAACGCGTCGGTCCATAAAGCTTTGGCGGTTTCCTTTTCATTTTTGGTTGTAAGATAGCGTTGTACGACAGACTGGTCTGTAGCCATACCGCCAATGCGATTAAAAATATTTCCGATGACAATGACCCAGAACACGGCTGCTGTCATATCCCAATCCATCCGTCCAAAGCTGAATTTATTGTCGGCTGCGGCCACTGATACTATTTCACCAATGCCTCCGTCTATATTCGCAATTACATATCCGATACAGAGGAAGATCGCTCCGAAAAGAACAAGGGCCTGGATGACATCTATCCATATAACGGCATGCATTCCGCCCAGCACGGTATAGAGGGTTGCCAGACCTCCGATAATGACAATACATAATAACGTATCCATACCGGTTACGGCAGAGAGTGCGATCGCCGGAAGGAAGATGATTGCTCCCAGACGGCCCAATAACTGGAACAGTAAATACAGGAGAGCGATGAATTTACGGATAAACACGTTGAATCGTTTTTCCAGGTACTCATAGGCGCTTGTTACGTTGAGCCGCCTGTAGAACGGGACAAATGCATAAATTACAATCGGAACCACGATAAACCAGGTCAGGACTCCGGCAAAATAGCTCCAGTTGGTAATGAATGACTTTGCAGGAATAGACATGAATCCGATAGAACTGACCTGTGCCGCCATCATACTGATCCCTGCAGCCCAGAAGGGAATTTTTTGTCCTCCGAGGAAAAAATCTTTTGATGATTTGTTCTTTTTGGAGAAATGATATCCCAGCCAGACAATCAGTAACAGATAAACGATTAAGGTCATGTAGTCAAGGATAGAGAAGACGCCCTTTTCTTCCATTCTGGCTTGTGCTGTGAATATCTGGGGCGTTCGTACGCCCGGCCTGATCTCACCACCGGGAATCACGATCCGGTCATGCCATTGAACAGCCGGAGTATTTACGACTCCCTGGGGCATTGTGCCGACAGACGACCATTCTTGTGTGATTGTATTGAAAGATAATATATCTGTCGTAAACCGGTAATTATCTTTTATCTGCATGATTTTATCCGTATCATGACCATCGGAGCCGCTGAACAGGAATACGTTGGACGTACTGTAAGCGATAGCCGGCGATCCGAATACAGACCGGGGTATATCCGGTAGTTTCTTCCATTGGGAAGAGGATGGATTTGCACTGTTATAGATGTAGCAATAAGCATCTGTCAGATATCCGGAACTGTTTTTTCCGCCGAACAGATAGAGACAATCATTTTCGCCGTCCGATTGTTTTATCAATACGGAACCATAACGGGCGTCCCAGGATTCCTGATTTATATCCTGCCATTGAGCGCTGTTTCCGGATCTGAAATCCAGCTTCCGGAATGTCTGTAGCGGCTTGTCTGCCAGACCTCCGGCAACAAAGAGATGGTTATCTATCATTGTGGCTGAAGGGTAGGCGCATGCTTCCGGCAGGGACGGGAAAGCAGTTTCAATCCTTACTCTTTTTTCGGAAGGATCCCATTGAAGTAACCATACATCGGCAAAATTCTTTTCATCTGTTTTTCCTCCGATGCACACCAGTCCCCTGCTCGTTGATACGGATGCACCGTGTGCAACAGGATGAGGTAAAAGGCCGGCAAATGACCATTTTGTCTCGTTGCCCTGACGGGTACAGACAAAGATGGAATCGGTGTAGATTTTTTTACCGTCCTCCCACAACGGGGCGTCAAAATAAGACCCTCCTGCTACGATCAGCACATCGTTATGTGTGCCTGCAAATGCCCCGCCCAAACCTTGCCGGACAGGTAGTTCGGGTATAATACCCGTTTCGCAGTTTATCCAATGGATGGGTTGATTTTTCTTATCGAGTATCCATTCCAGATTTGTCCGTATGCAATAGACCGGTTTGCCTTTTCCTGTTTCGTACAGAATCAGGATGGTCTGATCCGGTAAGACTGCTATGTCGCTGTATGATGCGGCTCCGGGGTCGATTGTTTTACTCACCGGCCAGGTCTTGCCGTTATCTTCGCTCAGGCGGATTGTCAGGTTCTTCCGTCCTTCGGCAGATTCGTTTTTGCTGTAAATAAGATAGTTTTTTCCGCTTTTGAGATCTGTTATTTTATTTAAACCACCGTCGCATTGATTGGTAAGGGGAAAGTTTTCGTCTATCCGCGCACCGCTCCAGCTTTTTCCGCTGTCATGGCTTACCGCCGTCGCACGATGAGCTGTTTTGCCCGGAATGGTATAGCGGGCATTGATATAGACGTTGCCGTTATCCAGTTCAACGATACGCGATTCGTTCATATGAATGTCTTCCCCGAAAGAAGAACCATAATGCCAGGTCTCTCCGTGGTCATCACTGTAAATGGTTGAAATGCCGTATTCCCTGTCTTCAATAGGAACAGGAATGAATGTGCTGTCTCCTGTTATTTTCCCCAGCGCCGTCCGGTTCCATATCTGTAGTAACAGACGTCCGGAGCTTAATTGGATTCCATGGCCCGGGCCTGGCATATGAAAGGCGCGTCCGAGATAATCACAGGGGAAACCGTTTACATCCCGTATATAATTTCCGGAATCATCCTTATGGGGAGTACCATCCTCTTTTACATGAAGCAATGAAGTGATTTCTTTTCTTTCCGACCAGGAAAGTCCGTCATCATCACTGTATTTATAAAATATCCTGGTATAGCGTTGCAGGTTCATTCCGGCTATTTCACCTTCATTCAGCGCATAAAAGAAGAAGATCCGCCCGGTTTTATTGTCTGCAACCGGTGCAATGTTTGTCCAGACTTCTTTTTTTTCCGGATCATCCAGCGGATCAATCTGTTCCTTGTGCATTCCCCAGTAATGACCGTTGCTCTCTTCGATCATTATCGAAGGAGACCAGCTTATCCCTCCGTCCGTACTTCGTTTCAGTACGATATGATTGGGAGTCTCGTCGTGGTAATTGATCCGGGCTTCGGTGAAAGCGAGGACGGTACCTTTCGGACTGACAACAATACCGGGTATTCTGTAACCTTCCACATCTCCTTCTCCTTTATCCCATACGACGGATCGGGTGAATTCCGCCTCTTTTCCGGCCGAACAGGAAAAGAGGTGGAAGACGGTCAGTAATCCGGCTATGAGTTGGAGTATCTTCTGTTGTTTCATTTGCTGGAACTTTCTTTTCATTCTTTATTCATATCCGGGCGTTTGGGTAATCGCCGGGTTTGTATTGATAGACTCATTGTCAACCGGCCACAACAGGATGTTCAGCTCGTTTTCGCGTCCTTTAAGGGATTCGACCCTGTCGAAAACCTGCCCCATACGAATCAGGTCAAACCAGGCTTTTCCCTCTGACGCATGTTCTTTCAATCTTTCGTCGACCAGGATATTTTCCATTTCAGTTTGCGAATAAGAGCCGGAATAATAGTTTTCCGTGTTGTACGCCCGTTTTGCGATCCGGTTTATATAGTTGAGGGCGTCAGCGTAATTATTTCTGGCGATTTCTATCTCCGCTTTAAATAATAAAGCTTCGGCGTACCGGTATATACGGATGTCCGAATCAAAGATACGGGTTCCTTCTTTCCATGTCCCCAGGTATTTGTTGATCCACGAAAAGTATGTACCTTCCGGTGTCGTGAAATCGGAGATGTTAACGGCCGCGCGGGTATCATTTTCAACGCTCCATAGGAATGTTTTGTGTTTCGGGGTGATCGACACCCAATGTGCATGGCTTCCTACTTGTACGGGGTTGTTATAATATTTGCTCGGGACATCCGCCAGACTGAGCAGGAAGTCATTCGCAAAGGACGTTGTATTTTCGGTTTCAACAAAAGCGATGGAAAACAGAATCTCCGGATTATTATCATCCCGGAATACATTCTCATAGCTGCCTGACAGGGATTTTCCGGAGTTTAATACGGTACTCAATGCGGCGTCTGCTTTCTCTATTGCAGTATTGCCTTTGCCATTCTTCTTCGCCTGCCAGAGGTAGAAATCGGCCTGCAACATACATACTGTTTCTTTGGTGATGTCGTAAGGCGCTTTTCCGCTGCTGCCTACCAGTCTCAGCGCTTCGGTCAGGTCTTTTTCAATCTGATCATATACCTCATTGACCGGATTACGAACCGGAAACAGTCCTTCCTGGCTATCGGATTCAAAACCGATGGTCAGGACGGGTGCATCCCCCCAGATCCGGGAGATCGTGTGATACATAAACGCCCGGAGGAAATAAGCGCTTCCGATGATATGGTTCTTTTCGCTTTCGGAAGTGAAAGTGATCTTCGGCGTATGTTTGATGATGAGGTTACAATCATTTATTGCATTGTATAACCCATCCCAGTTTGTGGCCATACTGCTTGGAATCAGCTGGTTATTCCATAATGTTCCACGGTTTACCGCGCCGTTGGCGACCCCGTTTCCGTAAAAACCGGTACGGTAATCACCCCAGGCGATATAATTGGCGGCATATGCCGTACGAAAACGATTGAATGCTCCGTTCAGGGCTGCTTTGGCATCACCCGGGTTTTCCCACATGGAATTTACCGTAATGGAACTTTCCGGCGTCAGATCCAGCATATCGTCGCATGATACCATAAACAATCCGGTAAGGGATAGAAGCAGGCTGTATAAAATTATTTTTTTCATTTTTCAATCTGTTTAAAGTTAAAATTCAAGTTTACATCCCAGTGTGAATTTACGGATAGGAGGGTATCCGGTACCGGCGCTGTTGATGACTCCCACTTCAGGAGGTGTAGCCTGTACTGCGGTGAAATAATGCAGGTTGTTTCCGGACAGGAATACCGTGGCGCTGTTCAGACCGATTTTTTTCGTCAGGGTTTTAGGTACTGTGTACCCCAGGGAGATGTCACGGATACAGAGATAATCGCCTTTGAATGCGGATACGTCGCTATCACGGCGGTAGTTCCAGTTTTCATTGCTGTCGTGCGCCGCGATCCGGGCCCATTTTGTATTTGCGGCGTCACCCGGTTGCTTCCAGGCTCCCAGCGCTTCACGTACCAGGTTGGTGTTGCCGTTGAAAGTCGACATCATGTGGTATTTGAAGTCTGTATCGATTAACGTATGCCCGATCGCCCAATCAAGATAGATGCGTAATGAGAACGCCTTGTAATTGAGCGTGTTTGTCAGACCTCCGGTAGAATGAGGAACCGTAACCCCCAATTCAAACTGGTCAACCTCGGTGATTTTACCGTCTCCGTTCCGGTCTTTCCATTCATAGTCACCGGCAAATTTCTGTCCTTTGGTAAATTTACCCGTACGATAGTCGTATCCTCTGGCCAGTTCATCATATCGTGCATTGGCTGCCTGTTCGTCCGTATCGATGATATACTCGGTTTGGTATCCGTAAATACGGTAAAGCGATTCTCCTTCCGCTATTCCTCCGAAACTTTTCCCGTCGGGTAAATAGATGCCGCCGATACGGTTTTTAACCTGTCCGTTATCCGGAAGGGAGACGACTTTGTTTTTGACGAATCCCCATGCAAAGCTTGTTTCCCACTGGAAATTTTTTGTCTGGATATTTCTGGATGTGATTTCCAGATCAAATCCGTAAAACCTGACAGAGCCGATGTTTGTTTCAATAGAAGAAAATCCGGAAGTATTCGGTAACGGTTTGCTGAAAATCAGATCGTCGGTTCTCTTATTGAATACATCGAATGTGACGAGAATCCTGTCTTTCAGGAATCCGGCGTCGACACCCAGGTCGAACTGTGTGGTTGTTTCCCAGGTAAGGTTCGGATTCGGCATGGCGGTGTTGACTATACCTGCCGCATTGTTGTATTTGTATGTGGCCGTATAGGCTCCCTGAGCCGTATAGAGACCTGCCGCATTATTCCCCGTCTGTCCGATACTGGTACGTAATTTCAGGAAGGATAAGGTCTGATTGCTTTTAAGAAAGTTCTCCTCCGAAATAACCCAGCCTGCGGATGCTCCCGGAAAATAAGCCCATTTATGGTTTGTCCCGAAACGGGAGGAGCCGTCCCGGCGGAGGGAAGCAGACAGTAAATATTTACTTTTATAATTATAGGATACTTTACCGAACATACCGATCAGGATTTCTTCTGTTTTTGTAGTGCTGGCATTCGTTTTTTCCGGCGCTGCATTCAGTGTTTCGATCTTATCCGAACTGGCGCCCTGAGCTGCGGCAACCAATCCCTTGGTATTTGTATGGATATAAGAGGCGCCCAGCAAACCGGACAAAGTGTGATCTCCGAAAGTATTGTTGTATTTCAGTAATCCCTCGAATTGGTTTCGTTCCGTGTTATTCAACGTGGAACTTGCCGGGCGCAGGCTGTTATACTCATTTGCCCGCTGAAAACCGTCAAATTCCTCTGTCGAGAAGTAGGTCGTCGCCGTACCGGTTGCAATTAGTTTGTCTGTTATCCCCCAGTTGATACCTCCCGAAACGTTCGTCTGCCGCAGGATCGTTTCCCTCTGGTGCACATTGACCCACCAGGGTAATGGAGCCGCTGTGGCATTATACCCCTTTGCCGGTGTTCCGTCATCGTTATAGATCCGTTGGGTAGGAGGCAGATACAATGATCTTGAAACGGCCTGATTCTGATTGCTGTAGTCTTCCAGGTTGCTTCGCTGATAGCTGATAGTTGCAAATGCGTTCAGGTTGTTTCTGACCCTGTAGTCGGCAGATGCCCGGGTAGAAAGGCGGTTCCATCCGGTTCCCATCGCTACGCCTTCATCATCCGTAAATCCGACGGAAGCGGAGTATTTCAATGTGTTATCTCCACCGTCGATGCCCAGGTAATAATTCTGACGTAATGCGGTGCCGAAAGCGATATCGACCATGTCATTATCCTGAAAGACAAGTGTCTGAGAAGGATCAATCGGATCCGGCATTGATTTCCATCCCGCAGGAACAGTTTCTCCGGGTTGCAGGTAGCGGGTAGTAAAAGAAGAAGATGAATTATTCCCGCTGCTATACCCGTTGTTATTCTGCTCATTCCATTTCGGGTTCGGACTTCTTGCTATACTGGGACGTATGACGGAAAGATATTCTTCGGCAGAACAAAGGTCATAATAGCGCTCTATCTGTTGCAGGGAGAAGTCCGTCTGAAAGGTGATACGGGGAGCTGCCGAGGATCCGCTTTTTGTAGTGATGAGTACAATCCCGTTCGATGCGCGTGATCCGTACAAAGCTGTGGATTCGGCATCTTTCAATACCTGTATCGATTCGATATCATTGGGGTTGACTTCATTATAACTGCGTTCGAAACCGTCAACCAGTATCAATGGGGAATTACTTTTATTGATGGATGATCCTCCGCGTATAATGATCGTGGGTGATTCGCCCGGCTGGCCGGAACTGCCATATATACGCGCTCCTGCAACTTTTCCTTTTAATGCCTCCATGACATTGTTCACCGCCATGTTTTCCAGTTCTTTGGTATTTACTTTGGATACGGCTGATGTCAGCATACGCCTGGATTGTGTGCCGTAGGCGACCACAACCACCTCATCCAACCCTAAGGTAGATTCCTGAAGGGTAACGTTTATTTGCGTCTGATTATTAATTTTGATATCCTGTGATTCATAACCGATATAGGAAAAGGTTAAAACAGATCCTTTGGGTGCTTTCAGGCTATATTGTCCATCGATATCCGTACTGATACCGGTGGTCGTACCTTTGACAACGACCGATACGCCGGGTAATGTTAATCCTTCGTTATCCGTTACTGTTCCCGAAATATTTATATCCTGTGCCAAAAGGTATGCATTCGGGAAAAATAGTAAGAATAGAATTAGGTAAAAATAATTTAATTTTCTCATCTTTGTACTGATTTTAGAAATAATTTGTTTTTAAAATTTACCGGTAAGGGAAATAGAAATTGCTAAAAGACATTTCCCTTACTTTTTGTTATAAAAGAATCCGGTTTTTTCCAGATCATTTTTCAATAGATCGTATTCTTCTCTGCTGAATGGAGCGATAGGAAGACGACAGGGCCCACACTCAATATCTAATAAATTCATAATAGCTTTTCCTCCACGTACGCCACCTCCGTATTTGATGATTATCTTTACTATTTCAATGGATTGCATCTGTAATTTCCGGGCTGTATCTATGTCGCCATTGTTGAAGGAGTCGATAATGCCTTGATAGATATGAGGGATGTAGTTGTATGTACTGCCAACTCCTGCTTCTACACCCAGGGCCAATCCTGTAATCAGTATTTCATCATAACCATGCAATACTTCAAAACGACCGTTTTCCAGATGCAGGCATTCTGCCATCTCCATCAGGTTGTTATGGGTAAATTTAACCCCGGCTAAATTCGGGATTTGTTTTATCCCTTCTTCCAGAAATCGGGGTACCGATAGATGCACACCGGTCATTGACGGCATGTTATAGTAATAGAACGGGAGCTCTTTCGCACTGCCGGCTATCGGGATAAAATATTCAATCAGTTCTTTTACGCTTTCGGGTTTAAAGAAACTGGGAGCAATGGCGGCAATAGCGTCGGCCCCGTTTTCATACGCATGTCTGGCCAGTTCGATGGCCTGAGGTTGGGAATTGCTGCCTACATGCACAATTACTTTTAATTTACCTTTCGCCCATTTGATCCATTCGGAAGTGATGGATTTCCGTTCTTCTGTCGTTAATGAGGCCGATTCGCCGGTTGTACCGCAAATGAATATTCCTGTCACTTCCGTATTAATCATCCGTTCAGCATAAGAACGAATGACTGGCAGGTTCACATTGCCTGCCGGATCCATAGGGGTAAAAGCCGCCGCAATCAGGCCTTTGAGTGGTTGAAATTTTTTCATGTCCATTTTATTTATCATTTTTTGATTTAGTGAATAATTTGTGTATGGTTAATTCGCTGATATTCTTTTTGTTTCCGGGAGTGATCAGGCTGAAAATATAGCCGATCACGAAACAGGAGATAAATCCGGTTGTGGTATATAGCAACAGGTGTACCGACTGATGCTTCATCACAAACAACTGGACAATTATACTTCCGATAATTCCGGCTAATGCCCCCGTGGCATTGGCCCTGCGTGTCAGCATCCCTAACAGGAAGAGCCCTCCCATACTACCTAATACGAGTCCCAGTATTTTGTTGAATTCATCCCACATGGATTTGATTTCCCAGGTCGCCATCATAAAAGCAAAGATGATTCCCGTAATGCCCAATAATAAAGTCGCTGTTTTGGCTGCTTTTAAAGAACTTTTTGAAGTTATTTTCTGATGAATATCCGTTACATAAGCCGTTGCGGCAGAATTCATACTACTGCTTAATGTTGACATGGCAGCTGCAAATATTCCTGAGATAAGTAATCCGACCATTCCGGGGGGAAGCTTGGTATAGATATACCAGGGCAGGATCGCATCGCCGTCAGCTATAGTCATACTTAATTCGCCGGGATTGTGACGATAATAGACGTATAAGACCGTTCCGACAAAGAAAAAAATAAGTGTAGCCGGTATGGTTAACAGGGCGTTTGTCCATACGCTTTTTCTGGCCTGACTTTCCGTTTCGGTTGTCATATAGCGTTGTACCATGGTCTGATCCGTTCCGTAAGTGGTCAGGTTGGTGAACAGGGTGGCAATGAGGACTGTCCATACCGTGGATTGCTTCAGGTTAAAATCCAGGCTGCCCAGACTGAATTTACCCATTTCTCCGGCTTCATTCAGAATGGTATGGAATCCGCCCGGGATATCCCATACGGCAATAAAAACGACCAGAATGGCGCCACCCAGCAGTACGACGACCTGTAATGCATCTGTCCATACTACCGCTTCAATTCCTCCGATCATCGTATATATCAGGCTTAACAGACCCATTAATCCGATGCATAGAAAAATATCGAATCCGGTTACAATATTTAACGCAATGGCAGGAAGGAACATCACAATTCCCATTCGTCCGATCTGGAACAAAATAAATGCAACACTACAGATGACCCGTATCATCGGATTGAAGCGTTGTTCAAGATATTCGTAAGCAGTCGTTACATTGAGTCTGCGATAAAAGGGGATAAATAAAAACAGAATGATCGGTACTACCATGATAATCCCGGCATTGAAGAGCATATAACTCCAGTCTGTCGCATAAGCTTTTGCCGGTATGGCCATGAAGGTGATGGCGCTCAGGCTGGTACCGAATATACTTAACCCGACGGCCCACCAGGGTAACCGTCCCCCTCCTTTAAAGTAATCGTTTGTGTTTTTCTGTCTTTTTGAAAAGAAATATCCGATCCAGGCTAATGAAGCAAAATAGAGGATGATGACAATGATATTAACCAACCCCAATCCCTTTTCAGAGGTAATTACTTCGCCGGTTAATATATGCGGGGTGCGTATACCGGGTTTGATTTCTCCGCTTGTGAGATAGAATGTATTATCTTTCCGGAGTGCGTTGGTGGTGACGGGAACCGGATAAGGAATGATTTCTTTTTCGATCAATGTGTTAGTAATCGTATGGTATAAACGCAAAGTCTGGTTGAAGCCAGGATGATTATAGGAACCGGGCAGTATTTGCGCAGAACCCCCGAATATTGCGATATGATTGGCTCCTACGGGGATAGCCGTTCCTGCCATGATGGGAAAATATCCTTCCAGTTGCTCCCATGTATTTAACCTTGGATTGTAACGATATCCATCCGACAGTATTTTCAGATTTCCGTCGTTTTTATAATTGCGTCCGCTAAAAAGATAGATACAATTGTCAAATCCATCGCTTTGTACGGCGCTGACAGCGTATCCTCTTGCCTCGCCCGGCCATGACGGTAGTTCGACCCAACCTTTGGATTTGTTGGAAATATCGAGCATAAGGAAATGTCTGGTGGCCTCCTGCCGGGTCATACTTTCCTGTCCGCCGGCGATATAAATTTTGTTGCCGGATAAGGTGCCTGTCATATTGGCTAAGGGAACCGGAAGCGGAGGCCATTCGCCGGAGAGGGATATTTTTCCATCCAACATTTTTATTTCAAAAACGTCCTTGTAGCATTGTGAAGAATCACATCCTCCGATGCATAATATACCCTCATTTAATTGTATGGAAACACCATAAGCTAAGGGGTGGGGAAGTGTCTTTTCCGACACATTCCATTGTTGATCCTTATCTTTTATGTTTATTGAATAAATAGCATTGTTCCATACCTTTTTTCCTCCTTCCCAGGGCATTGCGTCCGGAAAGTTTGCACCACCGGCAATGATCAGCATATCGTTTATAAAACCGGAATACGCACCGGCCAGACCCGGATGATCATATCCGTTTACTGCCGGTAACGTGAGTGTGTTGTCCCACCTGATCCGCTCATCGGACGCTCTGGTTGCGGTGACAAAGCACATGCACCCTAAAATAGTAAGGATTCTGAAGGTATTAGACATAAATGTGTTTTTGGTATGGGTTTAAATATGTTCAGGTTCTGTTCCTCATAAATATCTTATAGACGGCAAAATGTTGTTCGATTGCTTCGCGGTATCCGTTCAAATCTTTATTCCTGATGAAATGAAGGAGGTCGACATGTGTGACAAGTTTCTTTTTCTTTTTCATCTCTATATTAATAGGCTCCAGTAAGTCTTTGAATTTATCCTTGACGAAAACCATGACCGGATGTATGATTTCTTGAAATTCTGAGATGGTCTTGTTTCCTGTTATCTCATATAACTTTGCATGGAAGGAGAATTCACTGATAGGAGCATATTCGTTGTTTTCAAAAGCAATTCCCATCTTTACAATTTCTTCCAGGTCTTCTAGATCCTTTGGTGTAATATTACTGAAAATATCGCTGCATATACCGACTTCCAGCGTAATACGGAACCCGAGGATGTCGAAAAGAGAATCTTCACTTAGAATACGGGGATCGACCACCCGCTTCATACCTCCTAAAATAGATGGCTCAGTCAGTATCATTCCCCTGCGTGTACGCGTCTCGATCATCCCCATCATTTTCAACCGGCTTAAAGCCTCCCTCAGGACACTTCTGGCTACGCCCAATGCACCAGCCAGTTCCATTTCATTCGGGATGGCATCACCTGCGTGCAGGTCATTCTGTTTGAAATAGGTAAGAAGTTTATCCTCTACCTGGTCAACTAAAGTAATGGTTTGCGTATTGATTTTCAGATTTTCCATGGATTGATTTGTTTAATGAAATGTTCGTCTTATTAAAGAGATTAATCTTATTTGTCGGACAAATATAAATGCGTGAAATGTTAAATGCAACAGATGAAGCATTTTTTATAGAAAATTAACTAAGTGTGATTGATTGGAAGTGATAAAAAGCGATACCCCAAAAGTCAGACGAAAAAACTTTTGGGGTACGATTATTATGAGATACTGTAAGATTGAAATCAGACAACGTAGGTGGATGCTGCCGTGTCCCCGCCTTTTCCGGTCCAATTGGTATGGAAGAACTCTCCGCGCGGACGGTCGGTACGTTCGTAAGTATGCGCTCCGAAATAATCGCGTTGCGCCTGTAACAGGTTTGCCGGCAGGCGTTCCGTACGGTATCCGTCGAAATAGGTGAGTCCCGCGCTCATTGACGGAGCCGGGATTCCGTTTGCGATTGCAGCCGTTACCACACGACGCCAGCTTTCTTGTGCTGTCATTACTTTCTCTTTGAAGAACGGATCCAACAATAGGTTGGTCAACTCCGGATTCTTGTCGAACGCTTCTTTGATTTTTCCTAAGAACGCGGAACGGATGATACATCCGCCTCTCCACATCAGCGCGATGCCGCCGTAGTTGAGGTTCCATTTGAATTCTTTCGCTGCTTCGCGCATCAACAAATATCCTTGTGCGTATGATACGATTTTTGAAGCATAGAGTGCATTTTTCAGGTCGTTGATAAACGCGGCCTTATCGCCGGTAAAAACGGGCTTTGGGCCTGTTAACTGTTTGGAGGCGATGACCCGTTCGTCCTTCTGTGCCGACAAACAACGTGCGAATACCGATTCAGCGATCAACGTCAATGGAACGCCCAGGTCCAATGCCGTTACGCCGGTCCATTTTCCCGTACCTTTTTGTCCCGCCGTGTCTAAGATTTTATCAACTACCACTTCGCCTTTTTCATCCTTATAACCCAAAATATCGCGTGTGATTTCAATCAGGTAACTATCCAACTCTCCTTCGTTCCATTCTTTAAATACTTCATGCATTTCCTGTGCCGACATGCCCAACAGATCCTTCATGATCTGGTAAACTTCGCAGATCAGCTGCATATCGCCGTATTCGATGCCGTTATGCACCATTTTCACAAAGTGTCCGGCGCCGTTCTCACCTACCCAGTCGCAGCAGGGTTGACCGTCAGCTTTAGCGCAGATAGATTGAAAGATCGGTTTTACTAATTCCCATGCCGCTTTGGATCCTCCCGGCATCATGGACGGCCCATTCAACGCGCCTTCTTCACCACCGGAAACACCTGTTCCGATATATAACAAACCTTTACTTTCAACATAAGCTGTGCGGCGTATCGTATCCGGAAAATGCGTATTTCCACCGTCGATGATCACGTCTCCCGGTTCGAGATGAGGAATGATCTGTTCGATGAAATCATCGACCGCCTGGCCGGCTTTCACCAACATCATCACTTTGCGTGGTCTCTCTAACGATTTGCACAACTCTTCAATCGAATGCGCTCCGATAAAATTTTTACCTTTTCCGCGTCCGTCGATGAATTTGTCGACTTTCTCCACTGTGCGATTAAATACAGCTACCGTGTAGCCTTTGCTTTCCATGTTCAGCACAAGGTTTTCGCCCATTACCGCCAAACCGATCAATCCAATGTCAGCTAATTGTTTCATAGTAAATGTGTTTTATTTGTATTAATATCTTATTTGTCTGATTTTTATAAACTAATATGGGCTGTAAAAGTAGTAATAATTTGTAGATAAAAAAACAATTCCTACACTATTTGTGTGCGAACACACTCAAAAAATAGAGAAAGATTTTAAATCCTGCGATCTATCCGAAATATATATGTATTTTTGCAGGTGACAATTGATGAAGAAAATAACCATGAAACTACTGCTTGGAGCCATTTCGTTGTTATGTACGGCTCAATCTCCTTTCTCCGGTTTGGAACATCTGTTTACAATGCCCGAAAGTTATGTGGCTTGTTATACACCGCAAAGTCCGCTTGTGGATGGCGATATTTCCGATGATGTATGGAATAATGCTGCTTGGAGTAATTACTTTCAGGATATTGAGGGTGACCTGAAGCCTGCTCCGCTTTACAAAACCCGGGTAAAAATGCTTTGGAATGATACACATCTCTTTATTGCTGCCGAGATGGAAGAACCGCATGTGTGGGCTAATTTGAAAAAACACGATGAAGTCGTTTTTTATGATAATGATTTTGAGGTTTTTATCGATCCGGATAACGATACGCACCGATATTTTGAAATAGAGATCAACGCATTGAATACGATTTTTGATTTGTTTATGCCGAAACCTTACCGCAATGGTTCCGGGGCGTTGATCAGTTGGGATGCGCCGGGATTGAAGACTGCCGTTAGTATACAGGGTTCGTTGAATAATCCCCGTGATACGGACAAAGGTTGGATGGTAGAGATGGCAATCCCGTTTTCTGCGATTACCATCGGAAATAATCCGGATGTGCCTGTGGATGGCCGTATCATGCGAATCGGATTTTCGCGGGTGGAGTGGCAAACGGAAATCGTGGATGGCCGGTATGTCAAGAAAAAATCTCCTTCCGGCAAAGACCTCCCGGAATACAATTGGGTCTGGTCGCCTCAAGGAGTGATTAATATGCATTACCCCGAACGATGGGGTTATCTGCAATTTTCAACGAAAACGCATTTTAATGAAGCCCCCGCATTTGTGTTTCCCTATAGCGAAAAACAACGGCAATATTTGTGGTTGGTTTATTATAGGCAGAAAGAGTTTTTGCGGGAGCATAAACGGTATGCGCCTGCTTTGTCTGAGTTAGGCATTACGCAAACAACATTCGATATTGATGGCCAGGAGAATACCTTGCAACTGGACGCGACCGGCAAACAATTTTTGGTTACCATTCAATCTAACAACGCGCGAATCTCTATCAATGATGAGGGATTGGTGATGATTTACTAATTTTACCCACTTAAAACCATTATTTATGAAGTACTTATTATCAGTTTTACTTTGTCTTTCTTTTCTGATGCCTCAGGCGCAAACCAAGGTTGAACCTACTTGGGAATCATTGCAACAACGCGGTTATCCACAGTGGTTTGGCGATGCCAAATTAGGTATATTTATTCATTGGGGACTATATTCCGTGCCTGCGTGGGCGGGTAAAGAACAATACGCGGAATGGTTTCTGTTGGGCGTTCTTAATAATACAACACGCAAAGAATTTCAGCAGCGAGTGTATGGAGATAATTTCAAATATGAAGATTATAATAGTCTGTTTAAAGCCGAATTATTTGATCCGGATGAGTGGGCGGATTTATTCAAGCGAAGTGGCGCCGGATATGTATTGCTTGTTACAAAACATCATGATGGTTATTGCTTGTGGGATAGCAAGTATGCACCGAACTGGAACTCCGTAACAGGAGGCCCGAAACGTGATATCGTGGGCGACCTGACTGAATCGGTTCGTGAAAAAGGAATGCGGATGGGATTTTATTATTCGTTGGCGGAATGGAATAATCCGTTGCATCGTTGGTACACAGATCCGAACGACTCCATCGGCCGCTATGTCAACGAGTACATGGTGCCGCAATTTAAAGAGTTGGTAGGCAAGTATAAACCATCCGTGATATTTACCGATGGTGAGTGGTATAATACCGCCGAACAATGGCGTGCGACCGAACTGATTTCCTGGTATTACAACACGGTGGGCGACGAAGCGATTGTAAACGACCGCTGGGGGCACGGAACCGAATATGGTTTTCGTACGCCCGAATATAGCGCCGGCATTGTGCAAACCGACCGTCCCTGGGCGGAATGCAGAGGCCTCGGCCGGTCTTTCGGCCTGAATCGCAACGAACCGATAGAAAACTATCTGACAAACGATGAACTTATACGCCACTTCGCGCAATTAGTCGCGTCGGGAGGAGGCATGACACTCAATGTAGGCCCATCCGCCGATGGGAAAATCCCATTACTACAGCAAGAACGCTTGTTAGCGTTGGGTGATTGGCTGAAAGTAAACGGAGAAGCGATCTACGGTTCACGCCCCTATAAAAAATTTACTGAAGAAAAAGAGGTTGAAATAGCCCGAATAGACTCGTCTATAAACTTCAACTGGGTACGGAATTCGCCCGACCGGCGCATTAGCGTAGACCGATTCAACGCAACGTGGACCGGTTTCATCGAAGCCAGGTATAGCGAAACATATACTTTTGAAGCCAAAGCCGACGACGGCGTACGCGTATGGATAGACAACAAACTACTGATTGACAATTGGGAAAAGCATGAAGAAGGAAGCGAGAGTAACGTACAAAGCCATGCTGAGAACAAGGGCAAAAAGGACACTCTCAAAATGCAAGCCGGAAAAAAATATGCCATCAAAGTAGAATATTTCGAAGACGTATTAAACGCCTCCGCGAGTTTATTCTGGTACTCAAAAAGCCAGGAAAAAGAAGTCGTTCCTCCCTCCGCGTTTTATACCTCCGCCGACAATTCGGCCCAACAAGGCCTGAACGCCGAATATTCCTCTCAAATGCCCTATCTATGCTATACAACCAATAACGATGCCCTCTACGCTATCGCTCTCGAGTGGACTACCGACCAATTAGAACTCGTCATCGATCCTCCGTCAGCCGGCACAAAAATAACCCTGCTCGGTCGCGAAGGCAATCTCCCGTGGGAATACAAAAACAATCGTCTCCTAATCGATGTCAGCAGCGTCAAATACTGGCAAATGCCCTGCCAGTCCGCCTGGGTGTTGAAGATAAAATAAGGGATTCATGATGAATATCATCAATCAAACCTGCGTCCCCCTGGGAATATTGAACTTATCGTATGTTTCCGAAAATCCCTTTCCATACTGGCGCATGATCTTTACGGTTTCGGAGAAAGGAATATTTATTCTGCGAAGGTTGGACGACGGTTTAAAGACGATTTCGCCTTCATAAGGATTGGGAGCTCCAGGAACATAAATCACGCACAATTCATCTTTGCGTTCCTGGATGATAAATCCTAATTTGAGTTCGTCATTATCTTCAACGATAACCGACTTCCATTCGTTTTGTATATTTTCCGAAGAATTTGTTTTCAGATAATTCTTATAGAAAGAAAATCCGGGAAATAGCAGACCAAGCGTGGCCTCTATCTTATTCGTCCAGTTTTTCAGGAAAGATTTTTTTGCAATCCAACCGACTGATATGCTGATTAGTACAATAATCAACACTCCTATTGCGGAATCTAAAATTTCGCCTCTGATACTGTGGAAAGGTAGGATGCGGGAAATTGGTTTGCTTAATTTTTCTATTACCGGCCAGATTGTTTTAATAACATGAATGATAAGCGTCAAGGGTATCCAGAAGGTTAGAAGCCCTGCCCATACATATTGCAATAAATTCTTTTTCATAGTGGATTATTTTTAATATTTTAATAATAAATAAGAACAATCAAATTCGTTTTTTGTTAGAAATATACAAACTCCATTATATTAAAGGACAAAAATACACAAATAAACGACTTGTTTGTGTTTTTGCGTAAATATATACTGTATGTATCTTTGATATAACATTTATTCTATTGAACTTTGTGATTTGCTTTCAAAAATGTATCTTTGACATGATTATAATAGCGACGATCACTATTATCAACTGCAAGAATCAGTTGTGATTTGCTTTCAGAATTGTATCTTTGACATGATTATAACAGCTACCGCTCATTATAACCAAATACAGGACCAGTTGTGATTTGCTTTCAGAATTGTATCTTTGACATGATTATAACAGCGCTAAGATAAATGCTTCAATACCTGTCATGTTGTGATTTGCTTTCAGAATTGTATCTTTGACATGATTATAACAGCAACAGGAGCTAACATCGGAGCAAGTCTCATGTTGTGATTTGCTTTCAGAATTGTATCTTTGACATGATTATAACAGCCAATGGAGAAACATTGTGAGCTTGCATCGTGTTGTGATTTGCTTTCAGAATTGTATCTTTGACATGATTATAACAGCTGATAACAGTCGAATGCTTAATTACTTCATGTTGTGATTTGCTTTCAGAATTGTATCTTTGACATGATTATAACAGCATCTGTAAAAATTATAAACTTTGAACACGCGTTGTGATTTGCTTTCAGAATTGTATCTTTGACATGATTATAACAGCTTTATGTCGGTGATTGGAAAGCCTGTATCGTTGTGATTTGCTTTCAGAATTGTATCTTTGACATGATTATAACAGCTTGCGAGAAGCGATCGATCTAAATAATGGTGTTGTGATTTGCTTTCAGAATTGTATCTTTGACATGATTATAACAGCAGCCTGAAATGGATTACCGCCACCATCGGCGTTGTGATTTGCTTTCAGAATTGTATCTTTGACATGATTATAACAGCCGGTTCTTAAGCGTCATATCGACGTTAGCGTTGTGATTTGCTTTCAGAATTGTATCTTTGACATGATTATAACAGCTAATCAGAGAGATCAACACCCGGCATGCTGTTGTGATTTGCTTTCAGAATTGTATCTTTGACATGATTATAACAGCGTTCTGCAACATTTTCCTTTGCTGTTCTTAGTTGTGATTTGCTTTCAGAATTGTATCTTTGACATGATTATAACAGCTGCCATAAGGTCTTAAACCGGATATATTGAGTTGTGATTTGCTTTCAGAATTGTATCTTTGACATGATTATAACAGCTTATCAATATTTTGAAAATTATTATTCTGGGTTGTGATTTGCTTTCAGAATTGTATCTTTGACATGATTATAACAGCGCCAATACCTATAACCGCGACTGCCTGATCGTTGTGATTTGCTTTCAGA
>JAVBNB010000072.1:0-60817 GCA_031551825.1 Tannerella sp.
AATTTCATTTATTATAATTTCAAAAGGTTCAGCCATACCAAGATCATCCAAGTCAGGATCCGGGGTAGGTTTAGGATCTGGATCCGGCGAGTGCGAAGGTGAATTCACAGCTCCGGGAGTTCCGCCCTTTTCATCGGTCGAGACATGCCATGTAGCGTCATCAGACCGCTCGTATGACTTTCCGGCAGTGGCATTCGGATAGGTAATTTCATCGATCACTTCGCCTTTCGAGTTTTTAAGGCCTATCGTCTTACTCGTATTCGCCAGCGCGGATGGAAATTTGTCGATTCCGAGGGACAGCGAGCCATCAGCTACTACAATATCACGGCCAGCACGGTAAAGAACGGCATAGCTTCCGGATAACAAGACCGTATCAGGCAAAGATGTTTCCTTCCCATCATAAACAAATACCCAACCATTTAACGACAGATCACCTCCGGAAACATTGTAAATTTCCACATATTCGGTTTCAGGCAACAAGGTCAGACCAACAGGGTTTGCCATCACTTCGTTTATTAAAATATCACCGGGTTTAGAATTATGCACTGGAGGAACCGGAGGATCTGGATCGGGGTTTGGATCCGGATTTGGGTCCGGCGATTGCGAAGATGAATTCACAGCTCCGGGAGTTCCGCCCTTTTCATCGGTCGATACATGCCATGTACCATCACCGGATCGCTCGTATGATTTTCCGGCGATAGCATTCGGATAGGTAATTTCATCGATCACTTCGCCTTTTGAGTTTTTAAGGCCTATCGTCTTACTCGTATTCGCCAACGCGGATGGAAATCTGTCGATTCCAAGGGACAGCGAGCCATCAGCGACTATCATATCACGACCGGAGCGGTAAAGAACGGCATAGCCTCCGGATAACAAGACCGTATCAGGCAAAGATGTTTCTTTCCCATCATAAACAAATGTCCAGCCATTTAACGACAAATCGCCCCCGGAAGTGTTATAGATCTCCACATATTCGGTTTCAGGCAATAGGGTCAGACCAACCGGATTCGCCATCACTTCGTTTATCAAAATATCGCCGGACTTGGAATTGTCCACCGGAGGAACCGGAGGATCAGGATCGGGGTTTGGATCCGGTGATTGCGGATTTGAATTCACAGCCCCGGGAGTTCCACCCTTTTCATCAGTCGAGACATGCCATGTAGCGTCATCAGACCGCTCGTATGACTTTCCGGCAGTGGCATTCGGATAAGTAATTTCATCGATCACTTCGCCTTTCGAGTTTTTCAAACCTATCGTCTTACTCGTATTCGCCAGCGCGGATGGAAATTTGTCGATTCCAAGGGACAGCGAGCCATCAGCGACTGTCATATCGCGACCGGAGCGGTATAAGACGGCATAGCTTCCGGATAACAGTATTGTATCAGGCAAAGCGGTTTCTTTCCCATCATAAACAAATACCCAACCATTTAACGACAGATCGCTTCCGGAAGCATTGTAAATTTCCACATATTCGGTTTCAGGCAACAGAGTTAAACCAACAGGGTTTGCCATCACCTCGTTTATTAAAATATCACCAGAATTAGAATTATTAAAATCCTGTGCCAATAAAAATATCGGCATAAAGATCAAACTAAAAAATAACAATCCGCGGGACATAGTATTAGTTTATTAAGGATTATTATTATATTTGCACCCAAATTTGAGACCATCTAAGGCAGTACACCAAAGGTCACAAATATATATAAAATTTTCATTTATACAAATTTTAAAGTAAAAAAAATGAAGGCAGCAATTGTTGGAGTAAGTGGCGCAGTTGGACAGGAGTTCCTACGTGTGCTTGACGAGAGAAATTTTCCGATAGATGAACTGGTGCTTTTTGGTTCGTCACGTAGTGCAGGAAGTGAATATACGTTTCGCGGTAAAAAATACATAGTCAAAGAGCTGAAACACAATGATGATTTCAAGGATATTGATATTGCTTTTGTATCGGCAGGCGGTGGTACATCAAAAGATTTTGCCGAAACTATCACAAAGTATGGTACAGTTATGATAGATAACTCAAGCGCGTTTCGCATGGAAGAAAACGTACCTCTTGTTGTACCTGAAGTAAACCCGGAAGACGCGTTAAACCGTCCGCGCGGTATAATAGCCAATCCTAATTGCACAACGATACAAATGGTTGTCGCGCTTAAGGCTATTGAGAACGTTTCACATATCAAAAAAGTTCATGTATCTACCTATCAGGCGTCAAGTGGCGCAGGGGCATCCGCTATGGCTGAACTGAAAAAACAATACGAGCAACTCATCAACGGAGAAGAGCCTACGGTTGAAAAGTTTGCTTACCAATTGGCATACAACCTTATCCCGCAGGTTGATGTGTTTACTGATAACGGCTATACAAAAGAAGAAATGAAAATGTATCATGAAACACGCAAGATCATGCATTCTGACATTGAAGTCAGCGCCACGTGTGTTCGTGTTCCCGTTATGCGCGCACATAGTGAAGTAACATGGGTAGAAACAGAGCGTCCGATATCTGTAGAAGAAGCGCGTGAAGCGTTTTCCAAAACAGAAGGTATTATTTTGCAAGATAATCCGGGAAACAAAGATTATCCGATGCCTCTTTTTGTTGCAGGCGAAGATCCTGTATATGTGGGACGTATTCGCAAAGACTTGTCAAATCCTAACGGATTAACATTTTGGACAGTAAGTGATCAGATTAAAAAAGGAGCTGCGCTTAACGCGGTACAAATCGCGGAATATTTAATAAAAGTCGGCAATCTGAAATAAAGAAAACTACAATGTAAATAAAAAGAGGAATATCAATCTCAAATAAAAGAGATTCGGATATTCCTTTTTTTATTCCAAATAGATGCAACGTTTTCATATTTTCTGCATCTATCTGGTAGATATAATTACTTTATCATTTACAATTCGCAGATAACAACTAAATTATTTGATATGAAAAAAGCTACGCTATTAGTCATTTGTACCATAATAAGTTTATCCTTCACAGCATTACAGGCAAGCGAACCATACAAGCCCAAAAGTGAATTTACTGTCCGTTGGGGCTGGATTGATGCAGGTGATTGGGGCTGGGGACATGATGATTATTATTACTCGGGAACTCCTTTAGAACGCTATAATGATGGGAAATACTACTATGACGATAAAGTATATACACAAGCCATCTCCGTTTCATACACAAACGAGGTCAAACGATGGTTAGCATTAAGCATAACCGGAGCATACTCCGGTATTTTACAAAACGAAAGATATCGAAACAGCGACAATATCGTCAATAAATATAGAAAACATCGCATATCGGTTTTTCCCATGGTGCGCTTCACATACCTTAACCGCCCGATGGTACGTTTATATTCAGCAGCGGGATTCGGATTCGGAATGACAAATGAAAAATGGTCTGACAGCGATTATAAAAAGAGGAATACTTATATAGATGGACAGGCAACATTTTTTGGCGTTTCAGTCGGTAAAACATTTTTCGCGTCATGGGAATTAGGAGTCGGCGCTATGGGAGTTCTAACAATGGGTGCAGGATACAGATTTTAAAAAGAAAAAGATTATGCTTACAAAAATAAAAAAAACGGCGCTGAGCCTATTGATTATAACCTCTTTGGCCAGCTGCATATACAATAGAGACAATGAACGTCTTACTTATTCCGGATATGTAGCTTTTGATTACTCTTATACTGTGATCAACGATTATGCAGGCTTATTTCAATCCATCTGTATGTTCAATGAATATCATTTGCAACCGACAGCGGATAAGCGCGATTCGATTGACCGGCTTTATTTTCAGGACACAAAAATCATAAACGAAGGAAATAATACGTGGACTCTGCGAAATATCAACAACCACTACTATAACAAAACGATAACAATAAATACCTACGGAAATGATCTTTATGAAAACGGCAGTAGGTGGAAAATCTCAATACTTAACAATAATGGCAGTTATTCTAAAATAATTGATTTCGAAATAGAAAAGAAGGAAAACCGCCTATGGCATATTGCGCAACATAATAACAGCAATTATGATTTTGACTTTTCTTCGGAATGGGATATTCATTTTTATGACTCCGGTAAAAGTTTCTCAATAGAAGGAAAGGGCACTTTAATCAGTATCGCTTCTCCGAAACTAAAACTGGAATACACAATTACAAAGCCAATAGAAGCGCAATTCAATAATTATAATCCGATCATACGGGACGGATCGGTTAAAATCCTTGCGACAGACGTCAATAAAGAAATTACTGAAGATACGTCCGCCGACATTATTTCCGACTACCAAATAAAAATTACATACAACGATCATGTCGAGACGTGGAATTACAGCCGATCTTACTGAGAATCGTCATTTGCTATACATATTTTTCTACGTTTTACCAAGGATATTCGGTTCAGGCTCGTTTCATGTAATCAAAATTCGGTCTTTTTGAAATTTCAAAAAAGATCGGCTATATTTGCATTTGATAAATCAGCAATTTATAGTTTATGAGTAAAAGGTATATTATTTTCAACTTACTGATATTATGTGTATTATTTTGTATTACACAGGCCGGAAACGCAAATTCTAAGAAAAATCCCAATATCATATACATCTGCGCGAGCGATTTTGGAAAAGGCTTACTATCAGCTTACGGACAACAATATTTCACGACGCCGAACATTGACGCATTAATCAATAACGGGGTAAGTTTCAGCAATGCCTACGGAGGTTCCGTTACCGCATATTCACGCGCTTCACTACTTACGGGATATCATGACTGCAATAAAAATAAATGGCGTATCACAAATGGCGGAGCCTATGTCGAAGAAGATACCGTATCCATTCATCACAAGGAAGACTGGATAAACGGTGACGCGGTTTTTCTTCCGGAAAATGATCTCTATCTGCCCCAGATATTTCAAAATGCGGGCTATATGACCGCGCAAATCGGGATGTTGGGTATCGGAAACACCTCAACCCGCAAACAAATGGAACAATACGGATGGGACTATTATTATGGCTATCTCGATCTTGTCCGCAGTCTGGGATATTATCCGCCTTTCATTTTTGAAAATGGCCAAATGATACTAATCGAGGGTAACACCCGGGTGGATTGCGGGAAAAGTCTTACTCCCGAAACTGAATTCACGTATAAAGAAAGATGGAATATGGAAGGAAAAAAGACATATTCTCCTGATTTATTCATCAACAAAGCGATCGAATTCATGCATGAATCCAAGGAAAAGCCATTTTTTCTTATGTTCAGCAGCCCACTGCCGCATGGCCCGGTGTCTGTCCCCACAGTACATCCGGAGGTGGCTAATAATGACACATTAACGCAGGTTGAAAAAGAATATGCTTCAATGGTCAAATTACTTGATGACCATGTAGGAAGAATTATGGCGGAACTCACATCTTTGGGATTAGACGAAAACACATTGATTGTATTTGCTTCAGACAATGGTCATGATATCTATTATATTCAGGAAGGACGTATGGAAAGGCCCTACCGGAATATAAAGAACAAACTATCTTTTGATAATTTATCTAATAAATATTACAGCGACAGGTCCGGAGATATATTTAATGGAAACGCGGGAATGGCAGGGCTTAAATATAGTAACTTAGAAGGAGGCATCCACATTCCCCTTATCTTTTACTGGAAGGGAAAAATTAAACAACGCGTTTGTGAGGAATTTGTATCCGGTTACGATTTTGTGCCAACAATAGCCGATCTTCTCGGGGAAAAATTAAAAACAAAAAAAGATGGAATTTCCATCCTTCCGGTTTTGATGAAAGGGAAAAAACTTCCTAAAGACCGGTATATCATAGTGGGATCAGAGGAAGGGCCGGCAATTATAACAAATGAAGGCTGGAAACTACGCTATTATAACGGAAAGAAAATATACGAACTTTATAATCTGGGAAAAGATCCGGAAGAAAAATATGATGTCACACTTAGATTCCCTGAAAAAGCCGAAGAATTGAAAATGATTCTATTAAAAGAATGCAACGATAACATCAGGAATGGTATAATTTACTAATCAAGCTGACAAAGAATATCACAAAACAATATTTTTGTATGTTTTGCGGTGAAGCTTAGGATTAAAAAACACGATACCAAAGCGATAAAGATCCAGCGTAACCGTTACCTTCGAATGCTTACAGATCGCATCCCATGTTTTTCGATTCTCCGGTGACGCCTTGATGCCGGAAAAAACCATCACACTCTCATCGTTTACATTCCCAAGAAATCTCTCAAATGTTTGCATGGAAAAGGTTTTGGCATTACCCCAGACAATCAGATCAATTTTATCCGATATATCAGGCATTTTGTTATAGATATCAATTGAAGCCAACGCAGACTTTTTAATCAATTCACGGGCGATATTGGCCACAGATAATTCCGGTTCAAAAACGATACAACAGCTCTTTCTTGAATATGCGGTGAGATAAAGAGGAGTCAGCCCGAAATCACTCCCCGCAACATAAATTATTTCAGGTTGAAAACGATTGGCTAAACGGAAAAGAAACCGGTGTTCCTGCTCAGTAAAACAATTACTGTCCAAAATCTTCCGTATCGTCAACGGACGATTACCGAATGTTATTTTATGATTGTCCCGCAATAAACGCAGACGCCCCACACTCAACTGTGCATAGCAATAATAAGGCCTCTTCTCTTCAATTACGTTTGTAATCAGATCGAAAACAAATGGCGAATGTACTCCATGTCCGCCACGACAAAAAAATAGACGATATAGCTTGTTCAAAAAGATCATACTTTCCCAAAAAACTCACCGATCGTATAATTCAAAAACTTATTGAACGGATACAATATGCGGAATTCTTCAACAACCTTATCAAACCAGTCTTCCGAATAAAAGAAATTCTCGGTTTTTTTGCTCGAGACAACAAAATACTTATGCTTGAGGATATAATCATACGGGCAATCTTTCGGAAAACCATCAGGCATTCGTTTTAGCATCTCTCCCTCAAGGCCGCCAAAAACTTCCTTAAACTTTTTATTTTCAAGTATGCCGGTAAATTCCTCCATATTATCATAAATATCCTGCCGGAGACTTTTAAGCATCTTAGGATCAGGACACCACACCCCACCAGATACAAATGAACCACTCGGTTCAATATGCAGATAGTAACCTCCATACGGACTTGTCCGGCCGCCAAAGCCTGTCATATAGGCGCCAAAATGCGTTTTGTAAGGTGTTTTATCATTGGAAAAGCGGATATCACGATAAATTCTGTACACACAACTTTTCGCGTCAAGTCCGGCGATTTCGGGATCAAATGTCGCGATACGGTCTATCAACTGTTGCACGATGCCAACATATTCTTTATGCAGTACATCATATCGTTCTTTATTTTCTTTAAACCACTCGCGGTCATTATTCTCACGCAATTCTTTCAAAAATTTAAAAAGCTCCTTCATCACTTATTTCTATTTTATTATAAACGGCCTGTATTTTTTATAAAGCATTCATTGTACAAAAATAACATTTTGTCTCGTTTTAATAAAAGTTATCCTGAAAAAATACTACTTTTACCTTTATAAATACAATCATACGAATTAACAAACAGCATAATGACAGATAATAAAAAGGTAAAGAATCCGCAAGCAGACAAGGTTGCGATTGATAAAAAGGATATAAAAACCGGAAAAACGCATTCTCTCAAACCAGAGCGTCATCCGTTAGAACCGTTTCTTCCGGAAAATGCGAAAATACTTATGCTGGGAAGTTTTCCGCCTCCTCCCGAACGATGGACCATGAATTTTTATTACCCTAATTTTCAGAATGATATGTGGAGGATATTCGGCATCTTATTTTTTGATAACAAGGATCATTTTGTCGCCGGTAGCGGAAAATCATTCGAAGAAGTACGCATACGGCAATTCCTCACACAAAAAGGTATCGCGCTATATGATACTGCCGAAGAAATAATACGCCAAAAAGGCAACGCTTCCGACCAATTTTTAGAAATAGTTAAACCTGCCGACCTAAAAAAAATAATGTCGCAAATACCGGTATGCGACACTATTGTTACTACAGGACAGAAAGCGACCGAAACACTCATAGAAATGATTGGTATTGAACAGACACCTCCTGTTTGCGGATATATCGATACAAGCTTCATGAATCGCAAAATCAGGTGCTACCGGATGCCATCTTCTTCCCGTGCGTACCCGAAATCGTTGATTGACAAAGCCGCGGATTACCGCAAAATGTTTTCCGACACGAATCTCTTATAAATAACTGTCAATAAGGATCGTATCGGACTTAATCACTTATTTCGCTTTCTTTGGGGAAGCTGTCCCGCTGAATGAAATAGACTGACGATTTTCGGATGTTACGTTAATTGATGATGAGCCGTTAGAGAAGATCTCGACCCGGTAAATAAACTGATCTTCATCCGTTTTCGTCTTAAACTCAATAGTCGCCTTCCCTTTATTATCAAACGACGATTGATAGTCTGTAATTGTCGACTCAAAAACCAATCCGTCTCCTCCTCCGTAGGGAACACTGTAAGCCCTGCCAAAATAAGGCAGATTTGAGTTGACCTTATCTCCGTTTATTTCCAACGAATAGGAAGAGGTTAGTGAGCGAGAAGGTCCACTCATCGGAAGCATACGATCTACGTCCACAACAAGTTCACGATTTTCAATCGCTTTACGCAATGCTGCTTCCTGAGCGGCCTCTTCTGCTGTCAGCGCCTTTGAAGAAGAGCATCCTGATATAATGGCGGATAAAAAGATCCCCATTAATACAAAATAATATTTCACTTTCATACATACAAAAATTTAAATTAAACACTAAGGTAATATAGAATTGCTTCCACTTCGTGAAAGCGACCGTTGGTTCGCTCTTTTGTTTATCACTTTCAGCGATACATTTATAAGGCTCGTTTCATCGCCTTACTTTTTAAGTTAATACCTATTTATCACACGATAGTAAAAAACAAAAATTATGCCATTTTATCTGTTATCAATTCGTTCCGGGTACATATCATGGTTCATCAGACGATAGGTAGCCATATCTTCATATTCCGTATCGGGTTCGCCATAGTTACAATAAGGATCAATGCTTATACCTCCGCGCGGAAGAAACTTACCCCAGACCTCTATATATTTAGGTTCCATTAGCTTAATCAGATCTTTCATGATGATATTTATACAATCTTCATGAAAATCACCATGATTGCGAAAGCTAAACAAGTATAATTTCAGCGATTTGCTCTCCACCATTTTATGCCCGGGAATATAACTGATATATATTGTGGCGAAGTCAGGCTGTCCCGTTATAGGGCAAAGGCTTGTAAACTCCGGGCAATTAAACTTCACAAAATAATCATTACCGGGATGTTTATTGTCGAAAACCTCCAACACCGAAGGATCGTAAGTTGTCGGATACGCTATATTCTGATTGCCTAATTTTGTTAATGCTTTCGTCGTGTTTTTTGTATGTTTCTCTGCCATTTGCTTAGTTTTTATCTTTCAAAAAAAAGTCCGGATATTTTATGTCGTGGATAATACTCCCGCCATGCAGGCGAATCCATGTACGGAAACCTTTTTCTCCTTCCGTAATCTCTATTACCCTTGCTCCATTCGGTTTCAGATTATTATAAACCGTATTTCCTCCTGTATAACGCCCGTAAGCAAGCATTATCCCATGCCAATAAACCGCGTAATCATTGTCATGATCATGTCCGACAAATGTCGCCATGACATCTCCCATTTCTTTCATTGCCACAAACATTCCCGAGTTCAGTTCCGGCGCACAAGCCTTCTCCTTGCGTGTACCTGTCAGAATAGCACGTTCGTCCGCGGCGGCCTGATTATATTCGGGCAATGGTATATGAAAAAAGGCAATCGAAGGAACCGGTACGCCTCCGTTATTTCCGGTATAGGCCCAACTTTGCTCCCGATACCATTCGATCTGGTCAAAATGAATATGCCCATATCCTTTTACTCCTTCAATGGATGAATACGCGTTTGAATCAAAACAATATAAAAGAAATGCAGGTTTACCCGATGTAGACGATGTCACCGGCAGGATATAATTGCCGACACCTGTTATGCCGGGAGCTGTCGATATCATATTATACGGTACGTCTTTTGCTGTTTCAAACAGTTGTTCTCGAGTCAATTCCGACTCATCATCGTGATTTCCAAAAGTAATCCCAAATGGGATTTTGCGTTCCGACACAAAGGTTAATACTTCACGCAAGCCTTTATCGGCAGGTTTTCCAACCACAATATCACCGGTAAAGATTACAAAATCAGGTTTCTCAGCATCCAACGTTTCCCGGATATTTTCCAATGCGGCATCCGAACGGGTATCACCCGTTATATAATGAACATCTGTAAACTGAACAATCTTCAGTTTTTTATCCGCATTGAACTTCAACGCGTTTTGCGCATTCATCGGGAACAACCCGACAAATACGCAAACTATAACTATTATATTTTTTCTTATATTAAACATATCTCAATATAAATAAAGGTGAGGTAATATATTCTACATTAAAAGTTTATTACTATTACTCTATTCCGAATCACAAACTAAAGTTATATTATCTAATTTTATCCTTTAATCTACATTACAAATATAAACAAATTCTATAAATATTCAAAATATACCTTAGCTTTTATCGAAAAACAGGCAAAATCCTATTCGATTACTTCAACTGATCAACTTCCTATCGGGTTTTGTTTCAGTTTTCCCTCAGCTTTTGTTACTTCCTGCGTCGGATACGGGAATACAATGTCATATTCGGGCTCAAATATACGGGTCTCTTCTCCCAACGGCCATATCTGAATCTTTGTCCATGTGCCGTCAACATCTCTACGGTCTTCATAATGGCGTCCATATTTCGGTGCGTTTAGTCTATCGTATTGCTTCCAACGCTTCAAATCCATAAAGCGATCGGTGAATTCACCAGCCAACTCGCAACGACGTTCATGCATCAAATCTTCCATCTTCGCATCCGCATACTTATTTCCAAGTCCCGCACGTGCAGTCAGGCGGTTCAACTCTGTCGCCGCTTCTCCACCACGACCCAACTGAATAAGAGCTTCAGCTTTGAATAAAACCATCTCTCCATGACGTATCAAAGGCAGATTTAAATCGGTCGTCGGATCATCTCCATTCTGTGAAATATGTGAATTCGTTGTCATATCTCCATTTGAACCATACGAGAACGGCTCCATGTATTTGTTAAGCATGAATCCGGCCTCATAATCGGATGTAGAGAAAAAGCGCATTTTTTCACCAAGAAAGGTAAATTCCTGTCCATATTCAAGTATTGTGACCGTACGACGCGTATCTCCTTCTTCATACTCTTCGAATAATCCCAATGTTGGCTTCATGTAACCCCATCCGTTATATTTGCCCCATCCCTTATTTTCGAGAACAACGCCCGGAAATTCGCACCCTGCCTCGCTTGAACCTTTAGATGTCACAGACCAGATATATTCTTTAGACCAATTATGCGCTATCTTAAATACATTCGCGAAATCGTCAAGCAATCCGCGACGACACTCCGTTTCAAGTTTATTGACCAAATCCGGTATCAATGTCCATTTTGAGTTATCATGATAGGCCCAGTAAGCATAGGCTTTAACTTTCACGGCCATTGCCGCCGCTTTATGAGCGCGCCCCCAATCATCTTCTCCATATTCTTCAAAATAAGGTAAATAACTGATTGCAAGATCCATATCTTCAACTACCATTTCATAATTCTTCATCACGGAAGGTTGCTGTTCGGGAATTTCATAATTGTAATTATCATAATCTTCATAACGTGTAAAAGGTATCCCCTGATCGGCGCGTCCATAACGATAGGCTAAAATGAAATGACACCAGCCACGCATAAAATAAGCTTCCCCAATACTACGCTTTTCTACAGCAGACAAATTATTTACGCCTTTTTTTAACAGAGAAGATATGATCCAATTCCCACGGGCTATATAGTCGGTAAACATGTTCCAATTAGAAATTAACGGACTTTCATCACCTGTAAAATGAAAATTGGCAATTCCATTAAAACCACGCGAACGCCCCCAGACAAAATCATCTCCGCCTCCGGCCTGTTCATAAAACAAATCACGACCAAAGGTAGTTTCCTGCCCCATAATCCAGTATAACGCATCGATAGCGTCTGTCGCATCTTTATCCGTTTGAAAGAAAGTTCCCTGACTTGGTGTCCCTTCCGGTGTCACATCTAAGAAATCAGAACAGGAGGAAATTGCAAATCCTGCTGATAAGACACATATTGCTACTATATATTTTTTCATTTTGTATCTGTTTTTAATTTTAATACGTCAGTTTTATTCCTAATGACAGGACTCTCGAAACAGGATATTTCATCGCATCCAATCCTGCACCTCCTACTTCCGGATCAATACCGGAATATTTGGTAAATGTGTAAAGGTTTTCTCCACTCGCATAAATGGTCAAAGCGCTTTTCCTGCCATTTAGATAAGATGATTTCCGTATCAGATCGGTCAAATCATACGCGATTGTCGCGTTTTTTATACGCAAATAGGAAGCGTCCTCCAAATAAAAATCAGAGTTTGTTTCAAAATTACCGTTCGCATCTTCTTTCGATATACGCGGAATATCACCACTTGTATTGGTGGGTGACCACGCATCCAGAATCTTATTCCAACGGTTAAAATTTCCCTGTGTTTCATTCAACAGGATAAACTTAGAAGCGTTAAATGCTTTTGTTTTGGCAGCTCCCTGAAGCATCATACTAAATGTAAACTTCCTATAAGTAAACCCTCCCATCAGCGAAAAGGTTACTTTCGGCATATAACTTCCCATATAAATGCGGTCATCGGAATCTATTTTTCCATCGCCATTCTGATCTATAAACTTCAAATCTCCAGCCTTCGCATTCGGCTGAATTCTGCTCCCGTTTTTATCGACATAAGCCGCAGCTTCAGCATCACTTTGAAAGATTCCGGCCGTTTTAATCAGGTAATAGGAATAAAGGGGCTGACCTTCGGCTGTTTGAAACGGATACAAAGTACCTCTGAAATTACTTGTTATATCCGGAATATCCGTTTGCACCCACACTGATTTTTCACCCGTCGCGTCCGTCACACCGATATCTTCCACCCAATTTTTAAGAATGGAGATGTTCCCGCCTATATTATAAGAAAAATCTTTGCTTGTACGATCATTCCAGTTTACCATAAACTCAAAACCACGGTTACGTATCTCGCCAAGATTGATGAGCATCGGACTTACTCCCATATAGTTAGGCCATCCGGAAGTCTGAGACTGAATAAGATCTAATGTACGTTTCATGAAAAAGTCCGCCGAAACGGATAAACGGTCATTCAGGAAATTCATGTCAAGCCCCAGGTCCGTTTGCTCGGAAGTTTCCCATGTCAGATCGCGATTGAACGCGTCTTTAAGATAAAGCAGATTGGTTGTAATAGTCGCATCTTTACCTACCTGCTTTCCGTCATTATTGCCGGTTTTGGTTAGCGTCGGACTGCCATAAGCCGTAGCGATGGAGCCAAGATTACCTATACGTCCCCAACTCGCACGCAATTTCAACAACGTAACAATATCATTCTTTGGAAAAAAATTTTCTTCGGAAATTTTCCAACCTGCAGTCACGGCAGGGAAATCACCGCTCTTATTTCCTTCCGGAAGACGGCCGGCATAATCACGACGCCACGACGCGGTGATAAAATAACGATTGTCATAACTGTATGCCAAACGTCCGATCAATGCTATATTATTATCCGGATCCCGATAATAATCAGTAGAAGTAACAGCCGTAGTAGCATAGTTAAGGTACTGATAGATCTCACTTTCATTATTAAAGTTACGTCCTCCGGCCGTAAACCCTCTTTTACGGAACTGATCGGCAGTAGTGGAAAAAAGAGCCCCTATCGTATGTTTATCGAAGGTGTTATCGTATGTCAGCGTATTCTCGGTTTCCCAGTAAGTAGATTTGGACGTTTCATACGAAAGCTCGTTGACCCCGTTTGGTTTACCGGGCTCCGTGGATATAGGTCTGAAATTCTTGTAAAACCAGTTTTCATGACGATATGTAAAACGGCTTATAAACTTAAGACCGGGAATCACATCTTTGATCTGTAACTGTGTTGAACTTGAAACGTAGTTTGTTTCATCATCCCTCGTTTCCGCAAGCAATGTGCGCAAAGGATTGATAACATCACCATGAATACTCGCATCCCCATCACGGGCGCACACTCCGCCATAAGAGCCGTCTTCATAATAAGGAACGGCGCTACGCGGCATATAAAGGGCAGACAGGATAACACCGGAATATCCGCTATTCGTATCTGTCCCGCGCTGATCTTTCGTGCGATACATAAAATCTTCACTGATAGTCACATACTTATCGATCTTGAATGAACCATTGTAACGCGTACTCAAAACATTATTATATGTCCCGGCGAGCGTCCCTTCATCACCACTATAATTAAGTGAAATACGGTTCATAAAATCTTCCGTACCGACATTAATCGATACATCATGGCGCTGATAAAATGCATTACGAAAAACCTCATCAATCCAGTTTGTGCGCGTTGTAGCGATTTCCGGATTAATAGACGGATCCCAGCCCGAAGGTACGGTTTGTCCGGCTGCCGCATACGATGTATTAACAACTTGGCGTTGTTGTTCAATAGTTAGTGATTGCGGAAGATTGGTTGCCTGACGCATACCGAAACTACCTTCATAAGCAACGGAAGGTTTTCCTGTCTTTGCTTTTTTTGTCGTAACAAGAATTACCCCTGCGGAACCTGAATGTGCCCCATAAATAGCCGCCGAAGCAGCATCTTTCAATACAACAATAGACTCAATATCATTCGTATTGAAAGGCGCACCGGGCACACCGTCAACTACCCAGAGTACATTTTCCTTTGATGTGGAACCTTGTCCACGTATGGTAACGGAAGGCGTTGATGTCGGGTCGCCACCTTGTGCCACCACCGTCACTCCCGGTATCTGTCCCTGAAGCATTGATTCCGCCGATGCAATCGGACGCCCTTTCAACGTTTCCATGTCTTTTACAATACCAATAGAAGCCGAAAGGTCAGATCTGCGCGCTTGGGCGCCATAGCCAAGAACAACAACCTCTTCAAGCCGTTGGGTATCTTCCTTCAGCACCACATTAATACTTGAACCGGTAACCGGTATTTCCTGCGTAAGATAGCCTACATACGAAATCTGTAAAACCGAACCAGTCGGAACCTCCAAAGAGAAAGCGCCATCTATATTCGTAATAACTCCTATCGTCGTACCTTTAACAACAACATTAGCTCCTACAATAGGCTCACCCTCCTCATCAACGACAGCCCCCTTTACATCCCTTTTTTGCTGGGACTCATACAACGCTTTACTATTCGTATTCTCATCATGAACGGCAGCAGATACCGAACTGATAACAGAAAACAACAAAATAGCTGCTAAATTCATTTTTAACAGGATAGATACATCCTTAATCCTCTTCTTCATAAAAATCAATTTTGGTTAATATCAACTCATTATTAGTACAAAAATCACTACTCAACAATACATCAGTCTTAAAACGATATTAATTTTCGGTTACAACAATAACACATTAGAGAAAAAAAAATAACCTGCACGACTATTAATAAATTAATAATAAGGAATTTGAATCGCCTCAATCCGCTTCAAAAAATTTAATGTTTTTGGCTCGGCAATACATGCAAACGTAAATAAATCTATTAACATTTCAAAATATATTTGCATTTTTTTTTACTTCCTGTCAATATTAGGAAAGCCATCAAATGGCAATCTCTCATTCAGTAAATAATACGAGATATCCCTTATTCTATCCTTATATATCAAGCGCTAAGATTTACATAAGGTTACCACAAACAGAAAAATAACAAAACAATCCACACAAATTCATTTATTATTTGTTTCTTTGTTGTCAGATTGTTTTTAGTATATTAACATTTTAAATTTATAAATAAATTATGGCAAGATTCAGTAAGCTACAGGTTTTGGATGCTATCGTCCGTACCGGCATGGTTCCGGTATACTACAACAAAGATATAGACACAGCGAAAAATATACTTAAGGCTTGTTATGCCGGTGGTGTACGTGCATTTGAGTTTACGAACCGGGGAGATTTCGCCCAGGATGTTTTTGCAGAGCTTGTCAAATTTGCAGCAAAAGAATGCCCGGATATGATACTTGGTATCGGTTCTATCGTTGATGCCCCTACCGCGTCGCTATATATTCAACTTGGCGCTAACTTTATTGTAGGTCCATTATTCAATCCTGATGTAGCCAAAGTATGCAACCGCCGCCTTGTACCTTACACTCCGGGATGCGGATCAGTTTCAGAGATAGGGTTTGCTCAGGAATCAGGATGTGATCTGTGTAAAATATTTCCGGCCGGCAGTGTAGGCGGACCTTCGTTTGTCAGCAATGTAAAAGCGCCCATGCCCTGGACAATGATCATGGCGACAGGAGCTGTAGAACCAACTGAGGAAAATCTTACCGAATGGTTTAAAGCAGATGTCACCGCTGTTGGAATGGGATCCAAACTTTTCCCAAAAGAAGCGGTTTCCTCCGGAAACTGGGATATAATAACCACATTGTGTAAAAACGCATTGGGATACATTCAAAAAGCAAAAGGATAAAAGATAAAAATAAAAACGGAAGACTCACATCTTCCGTTTTTTATTTAATACTTAAACTTCCCTCCTCCTAAAAACTCTCTCAACAAAGAGGTTCCGGGAAGTTCTTCTTTATAAACATAATTGAAATATCTGAGAAAGCGAAGCAGTCGATATGCCTCCGCGTATTCCGCCTCACTTTCATGTACCTCATTTAATATAGGTTCCGCATAATGACGCAATGAAGCGAATTCGTATATCATCGCACTATTGAACATTTCATCCGCATTTTCCTGATACGGAAAAATCCATTTATCTTCTCCGCGACGCACACTCGGCCACATGGAGATAGTCTGCTTAGCTGAATATCCGCGGAACTGATGATCACGTACAATACGCCTCAACATACGATTGTCTGTTGTCGGTATCCAGTTATGTCCGTCAAGCGAAATAGTTGTTAACGCCGACACATATACCCTAAAAATCCGTTCCGGCGGTATATTATCGGCAAGTTCCGGATTAAGACCGTGAATTCCTTCAAGCAATAAGACAGAATTACGTTGCATTTTCAACTTTTTACCCCTGTATTCACGAAGTCCCGTACCAAAATTAAAAGACGGTAATTCCACTTCTTCTCCTTCGATAAGGCGCTGCAGATCCTTTTTGAAATAGGGTAAATCTATTGCGTACAAAGATTCAAAGTCATAATTGCCGTTTTCATCTCTTGGCGTTTCTTCCCTATTCACATAATAATCATCGAGTGATACGCCCAAAGGATGAAGAAGGTTTGCTATAAGCTGAATTTCAAGACGCTTACAGAATGTTGTTTTTCCGGATGATGAGGGACCCGAGATAAGGACAACGCGTATACCATTATGGTTATAATGATCTGCTATTTTTTCCGCAATCGAAGCGATACGTTTTTCCTGAATAGCCTCGGAAACCATAACAACCTCACTTGTACGTCCCCTTTGTATCGCACGATTCAAATCGCCAACATTATTCAAGCCCACAGTCCGCTGTATTTCAAGATAATGCTTATACGCATCGAACATCTTATCCTGCCTTATTACCGGATTCAGTTCGGACGGATTTTCAAGCCGCGGCACACGAAGCAGCAAACCTACGTCATAAGGAACAATATCAAACAATTGTATAAATCCGGCCGAAGGCGTCAAACTTCCATAGAAATAGTCCACATATCCGTCAAGTTCATAATAAGAGGAATATGACATACCGGTAGTTTCCAACAGTAACGCTTTATCTTCCATCTCATGTTCCCGGAACAGGTTTACAGCCTCAACCGTACGAATGTTTTTCAGTAGAAACGGCAGATCCGCAGCAATAATTTCTTCCATGCGCTTCTTTATTTTTACAATCGCTTCTTCCGAAATCTTTTCACGATCGGCAAAAGCGCAATAGTAGCCCTTGGATACAGGGTGTTCCAAATTAAATGGTCTACCCGGGAGAAGATCATGGACCGCTTTGGAAAGAATAAAACAAAGAGATCTGATGTATGCTCTATAGCCGGAAAGATCCGTGTAATCCACAAATTCAACCTCCTTAGCCTGCCAGCAACGATACTTAAGGCTCCTGACACGGTTATTTACACGGGCACACAAAGCGCGATGTTTTAGCGGCGAGCCTACCGCCTCATAAATTTCAAGCAAGGATGAGCCAATCTTCACCTCCTTATGGATGTTATTGTTCTTGCAATAAATCGTAATATAATCTGTATTATCTGTCATGTTGACAAAGGTATACATTTATTTATGATACTTCAAACACCTCCAATTCATTTTTTCTGTTCTATTCGTCGTCTTATTTCGTCAAAAATAGAACTAGATTACCAAAGAGATAATGACTTTCCTATAAAATTCGTTCTACCATGATAGGATAAATTGGTTCGTTTTATTATTTTTGTGGAGTTGAACATCTATTATCATGGCCACCAAAAGCTATTTTATCAGCGCAATGTTTTGCTTATTACTTTGCTCATGTGGCAAAGAGAATAAACTCGTCAACATCTTGTTATACAAAGCCGAACAAACGCTGATGCAATACCCGGACAGCACGCTTCTGCTCTTATCTCAGATCCCGAAACAAGAGGCGCTGAAAGACGCAGAACGTGCACAATACTGCTTATTATATACCGCTGCCACATTCAGAAACTACGAAACACAATCCGACTCCATGATATCAATAGCTGTCGGATATTATGAAAAGCATGGAATAGCTTCACAAAAAGCGGAAGCTTATTATTATGCAGGGTGTGTCGCGGAAGATTTGAATGATGCTCCAAGAGCGCAAAACTATTATAAAAAAGCGCTTGAGAGCGGAAAAGACTTCGACGATTATTCTCTTTTAGGTAGAATTTCAAGTCGTATCGCTATGTTATATACAGACCAGTATATCTACAACGCGGCTCTTCCATACTTTGAAAAAGCGCTTGATTATTATTCTTTGGAAAACGACAGCATAAGACAGGCCGTCGTATTACGCAATATGGGACGAACTTATATGATGATACACCAAACCGACCATGCAATCGAATATTATGGAAAAGCGCTCCTTTTTGCCGGTGAAAACAAACAATCCATATTAAGTGAACTCGGCGATATCTACATTACAAAAGGAATGTACGACATTGCTTTTGAATATATACAGCGTTCACTTGAACAGCCTGCTGTAACAGGGATACCTTATCATTCCTATCTGTCTTACGGAAAACTGTTCTACCTGACCGGACAAAAGGATTCTGCCAATTATTATCTGACGAAAAGTCTTGATAGTCATACCCCCGAAACATGCATAGACGTGTATGAATTTCTCGCAAAAATAAAAAAGGGCGAGAAAGATTGGGAAGAGTATGCATACATACAAGAACAGCGGGAAATACTGGCGGAACAGATACGCGAACAAACTTATACCGAAACCGTAGCGCAAATGGAGCATCTGTACAATTACCAACATGCGGAAAAGGCTTTGGCGGAATCGGAAATCCGGAATATGAACAAAAAGTCCATTATCTTAATCTGTATCATCATCATTGTAATATTATCCACGTTGCTGATTATCGGCATTAATTATTTAAGGAAAGAGAAAGCGGAAAAATTATTGCAAAAACAGCGGTATGATAAATGGAAAGAGGAACAGCAGCGTAACAGCCTGAATCAAATCAAACAAAACAAACAACACACTATCAAAATTGAAAACACACTTGTCGACAAGCACATTTCTGAAGATGTATTCGAACAGCTGTCGTTGGAAAAAGAAAGAATAGACATCGAAACCCGGAAAATAGAATACGCCAATAAAGAGAGACAACAACTAATCCGGCAAATAAGGAAGTCCGGCATCTACCAAAAATTCCATACAGAAGGGGGCTTCAAAGCGGACAAAAACGACTGGCTGGAATTACAACATTCCATTAATCATACTTTTCCCCAATTCTCCCAACAGTTGAAATCATTATTGCCTAAAATATCAGACATTGAGTTCAAAGTATGTTGTTTAGTCAAAATTGAAGTTCCGACCACAGATATCGCAAACACCATTAATCGAAGCCGGCAGTCTGTTACCATGATACGCAAAAGATTATATCAGAAGATGTACGGAGAAAACGGCTCTACAAAAGATTTTGACGAGTTTATCAATAGCCTTTGATTTATTGGGTACTATTGTCTAAAAAATAGTACAGGATAAGACCTGTATGTACGATATGAAAACTTTTTTGCGAAATGTGTCCTTTTTGTGTCTTGCGGTTTTTATTGGTTATTTATTTTTTATACCTTTGTAATCAACATTTAGACTCATTTAGCATGAAAAAATTCAGTTTCCTGTTTCTCTTCTTAATTACAATAAGCATATTTGTCGGATGCAATAAAAGTGACGAAGCAATTGAACCGTCTATGGAGGATATTCTATCACTATCTGATACTTACAAAAATGTATACCTCAAAAGAAAAGGGCATTGGGGTATAGATAACGACAGGATAACAAGCAACAGTCTGGAGTCATATCTTAAAAGCGGTTCTTTATCGGTCAACTTTGAAAAAAAAATTCACAAATTGAATTTACGTCTAACAAATTCCGGAAAACAAACGATTTTTGAGAAAAGCATCTCCGGTGATAAAAATACTTCATATCCCATACCTGTTACATTCATCACAAATGAAAAATACCTGATAGAGATATCTTACGGCAATGAAGACCTTTATCTTAACTTCATCATCGAATGATAACAGATTATAATGTATCCAGCGAAGCATATAAAACCATAAAGTAAAATGTGTCCGTTTTGTGTCCTTGGTTTTCGCTATCGAAACTCTCTTGTTTGTAGTTTTGTCGGAGAGAAAGATCAAAAATAATACAAACATTAAAACCATAACCAGAATGAAAAATTTAGCATTCATTTTATTGGCAACGATCATCCTAAGTATTTCTTCTTGTTCGCGAGAAGAAAATAGCTCCATTGAAAAAAACAAAAATTCACTTATAGTGAAAACCTATGGAAATGTGAACAGTGAAGAGAACGGAAAAATCATTTTTACAGGTGATGATATCAGATCATATAATGAGACAACCGGAGAAATCATTTTTAATAAAAAAGTTTCTTTTAGCAGCCTAACAGGGGATCTGGTATTTTATCTTGATGAAAACAACTTATTCAGCGTCCAATATGTTTTGCCGATAGCTTCTTATTTAATTAATGATTTAGTGTTGCACGCGCCTGCCATAGATGGCAAATACTACCTACATAACGGTTATCCGGAAGTTGTCGAAATAGAAATACCCAATGAAATCATAACCGTAAGAGATACAATCGACGGAAAAGTAGTCATTACTCAGATAGAAAAACCAAGTACCGGAGGTACTATAACAAATATTCCTGCTGAAGATATCGCAGCACGCGAAGAAAACAAACAGAAACGCGCGGCGGAATGGGCGATGTTTATAAAATGGCTGGATAACGCCGGGAAATTGATACGATAAAAATAATTCCGGAATAAAACTGATTTCAAGTAAACCTCAATCAGGTTCTAATTTTAATCCGCTAAAACTCATGAGAACAGTATCAACAATCGTTTCCATTATTGCAATTATTCTCGGGCTTTCTTCATGTTCTGATGAGGATCGCTTTAAGGCAGAAAAGGAAGATATTCTTCCGGTTAGAACCATTGAACATGTTTCCGCCCGTAAAATATTAAATAATCATTTTGTCATGTCAATTGCGTTTGATAAAAACGGAAATGCGTGGATCGGCACATTCAAGCAGGGCGTAGTAAAATACAATGAACAGAAAACCGTACATTTTAATTCATCAAATTCTCCGTTTTCCGACGATATGGTGATCAACTGCATCACCGTTGACAGCAAAGATAATATTTGGATTGGAAGTGACGGTCTAATTAAATATGACGGAAAGAATTTCAGCCTGTATAATTCTGCAAACTCACCCATACCAGAAGATTTTGTCCATTCCATCAACATCGACGCGCAAGAAAACCTCTGGTTCGCTTCCAGTCGTTTTCAGTCAGGAGGTGTCGTTAAGTTTGACGGCATCGACACATGGAACATCTTTACCCAAGATAACTCCACAATGCCCGGAGATTTAGTCAGCGGTATTGCAATTGCCGGAAATGATGTTTGGATCGGTCTAATTAACTCCGTAAACGATACTCGCCTAGTTAAATTGACCAATGGTAAAATAACGGAATACTCTGAAGAACAGCTTGGTTTCAAGCCTTATTATTTAGGCAATTTATGTACTGACAGTCATAACCTATTATATGCAGTGAACAGTTTTCTTCTTTCGTCAATGATACAAAACGGGCCTCATTTGTTCACTTTCGACGGAGAAACTACCCGAACAATCACTAGCCCGCTTGGAGATATCCGCCACATAAGCATCGATAGCAAAGATAATGTCTGGTGCGTACTGCATTACAACAAGACGATACTGGTATATAACAAAGTAGAATGGTTAGCTGTTAATATTCTGGAAGAAGACAGTGATAACTCTATTTTCTGCATTGAAGAAGCTCCGGACGGGAAAATCTGGGTCGGAACCGGAAAGGGCATCTATATCATTGACGCCTTATAACATAAACCTTATATAGTAAGATAGTATATCATATTTGAGATATTTCCACAAATATGATATACAACCGGAATTTAAAACGCAATCAAAACCTGAATAATCAGATTTTGACCGTTTTGATTGGCTCATTCATGGAGGCAAATGAGTAGAATACCGCTTCGCCTTCTTCTATATAAAAACAGGTCAATACGGGATTTTCTTCCGATTGATATATTTTTTTCAATTCCGGCATTGTTTCTAACACTTTCCGCTTGGCAGCGATTTCATCCGTAAACTTCACTTTTCCCGAAAGACGCATCCATTGCATCGTTTCAGGCATAAAAGCGCAAATTTCCACGGATGGATTATGCTGCAATTGCCTATAAACACTTTTCACCGTACCCGTACAGAAAGCCGGTTTTTCGTTCCATTCCATCGCAAAGCCAAAAGGGCGTACACGGGGCTTATTGTTTTCATCAACAGTGCCGACATAATAATTACGACATTTATTCAGAAAATCTACAATTTCTTTCATACATACAAAAATTAAATTTTAACACCAAGGTTATATAGAATTGCTTCCACTTCGTGAAAGCGACCGTTGGTTCGCTCTTTTGTTTATCGCCTTTAGCAAAGGCTGACCTTCGGTTGGCGATACATTTATTAGGCTCGTTTCATACTATCTTTTTGTTTTTTGTTAAATAAAAAAGCTGAACTGTAATCAGGCTTATTACCCGACAAATATATAAATTAAAATCAAACGATCAAAGTATCATAAAGATATCTCTTTTTTATATATTTTGACAATTACACATTAAACTCATCATTCTTATTTCATGCATATATGAGAAAAATGACCTGTTCATTTTTATTATTTGCGACGTTTTCCAAAAATATGTACTTTTGTGACAAAATTTTAAAACAATATTATGGATTATTCTTTTTTAGACTTTCTCACTCTTGTCGGGGCTCTTGGAATGTTCCTCTACGGAATGAAGATAATGAGCGAAGGACTTCAGAAGGTTGCCGGCGATAAAATGAGAAGCATCCTGTCTGTGATGACAACAAATCGCGTGGCAGGTGTTTTAACCGGGACTTTAATTACCGCTCTCATTCAATCCTCAAGTGCAACAACCGTAATGGTTGTCAGTTTTGTAAACGCGGGGCTTCTGAACCTGGCACAAGCCATCAGTGTTATTATGGGAGCCAATGTAGGAACAACAGTTACCGCGTGGATTATATCTATTTTTGGATTTAAAGTTGACATAAGCACATTTGCCATACCCATTATCGGTATATGTATCCCTCTTATTTTTTCGAACAATAACACGCGTAAATCATGGGGTGAATTCCTAATGGGATTCGCACTTCTTTTCCTCGGATTAGCCTATTTGAAAAATTCGGTTCCTGATCTTCAGAGAAACCCGGAAGTATTGTCTTTTATACAGAATTACACCTCCATGGGATATGGTTCTATTCTTCTGTTCCTTTTAATCGGCGGAATATTAACCGTTATAGTTCAATCGTCCAGCGCCACGGTAGCAATCACCCTCATCATGTGTACAAAAGGTTGGATTCCGTTTGAAATGGCCGCAGCCATGGTACTTGGAGAAAATATCGGAACTACCATTACAGCTAATATCGCAGCAATAAAGGCAAACATTCAGGCACGCCGTGCGGCATTTGCACATTTTATGTTCAATATCTTCGGAGTTTGTTGGATATTAATCGCATTTTATCCTTTCATTAATATGATATCATGGATCGTGGCAAATTATGGGCCTGGTAACCCGGGAGAGTATGCTTCTTTCATAAGTACACTTGACCCGCAAACCATAGAAGCGATCACATCTGAAAAAGAACCTACGGATCCGAATCTCATTGCATTACAAAATAAAGCGGCATCACTACAGGTCTCTGTATCATACGGACTGTCTTTGTTCCATACCCTATTCAATATTTGCAATATATTCATAATGATATGGTTTGTGGGGGCTTACGAAAAAATATGCTCATTCGTTATTAAACCGAAGAAAGGCGTTGAAGAAGAAGAATTCCAGCTTAAATTCATTTCTGCGGGGATGCTTTCCACATCCGAACTTTCATTGCTTCAGGCCAGAAAAGAAATCGCCCTTTACGGCAAACGTGTACACCGCATGTTCGGGATGGTTAAACACCTTTATTATGAAAAAGATACGGATAAATTCCTGCAAATTTTCGGGCGTATAGAAAAATACGAACAGATAAGTGATCGCATGGAAATTGAAATTGCCAATTATCTGACAAAGGTATTGGAAGGACGTTTGAGTTCCCAAGGAAAAGATAACATTCGTATCATGTTGCGTGTGATTACGGAGATAGAAAGTGTTGCAGACTCATGCAATAACTTAGCCAAAGCGATCAAACGACGCAACGACGGAAAATCCGTATTTCTTGAAAGCCAAAACCATAGCATCGATCATATGTTCTCTCTCGATAACAGAGCAATCGAACACATGAATATACTTTTGGAAAAGCCGGAACAGGATATTATAAATGACGACATGGATCATTCAATTAATATTGAAAACGAAATAAATAATTATCGTAACCAGTTGAAGAATGACAATCTCGAAAGCATAGATGCTAAAAAATATAGTTATTCTGATGGTGTCTACTATATGGATATTGTTTCCGAATGTGAAAAATTAGGAGATTATGTAATAAACGTAGTACAAGCGGTTGTCAGAAAAAAGATATAAAACAATCCGGAAAACAAAAAATGCCGCTCTTTTAGTTGAGAGCGGCATTTTTTATTTCCGAACAGGCTTTCGGTTTAAAACGAATAATCCTGCCATGATTTGATCTGAATATCTTCTATTTTCATTTTGCAGAATGCGCTTATGAATGCACTCGCCAAACGAATATTCGTTATCAGCGGGATATTATGGTCAATCGCAGCGCGACGTATCCGGTATCCGTTTGTAAGTTCGCGTTTTGTCTGATCTTTAGGTACATTAATAACCAAATCAAACTGATGCCTGGAGAACATCTCCATGATATTCAGTTCGCCTCCTTCTTCATCCGGCCAGTTTACCGTCAAAGCCTTCACACCATTCTCACCTAAGAATTTAGCCGTTCCGGCTGTCGCGTAAATAACATAGTCTTTTGATGCAAGCTCCTTACATGGATCCAACAACTCTACTTTGTCCTTCAACGCACCGGATGAAACCAGGATATTCTTTTCAGGTACATTATTTCCCACAGAGATCATAGCCGAAAGCAATGCTTCATCAAAACTGTCGCCAATACATCCTACTTCACCTGTAGACGCCATGTCAACGCCTAAAACCGGATCCGAGTTGTGTAATCTGGAAAAAGAGAACTGAGCCGCTTTCACCCCTACCCAGTCAATATCAAACGCGCTCTTATCCGGCTTTGTATATGGAGCATCCAACATAATGCGAGTAGCAGTTTCTATCATATTATGTTTCAGAACTTTGGATACAAACGGAAAACTTCTTGACGCACGGAGATTACATTCAATCACCTTTATTTCATTGTTTTTTGCTAAGTACTGTATATTGAAAGGACCCGAAATATTCAGTTCTTTCGCGATCATACGGCTTATTTTCTTCACACGATTGACAGATTCCAGATAGAGCTTCTGTGGTGGGAATACCAGTGTCGCGTCTCCCGAATGAACACCTGCAAATTCAACGTGTTCCGATATAGCATATTCGACAACTTCTCCGTTTCGGGCAACACCATCAAACTCCACTTCTTTCGCTTCGGTCAGAAATTCGGAAACAACTACAGGGTATTCTTTTGATACCTTTGCCGCAAGAGCAAGGAAATCGATCATCTGTTCTTTGTTATGGCATACATTCATGGCTGCTCCCGAAAGTACATAAGAAGGACGAACAAGCAATGGGAAACCGACTTCAGCAATAAACGCATCTATTTCTTCCATACTGGTAAGTTCGGCCCATCGTGGTTGGTCAATTCCCAACTGATCAAGCATTCCAGAGAATTTGTGGCGATTTTCGGCACGGTCAATTGATACCGGCGAAGTTCCAAGGATCGGCACATTCTGGCGATGCAGTTTCATTGCCAGATTATTAGGGATCTGCCCTCCAACCGACACAATAACACCTTTCGGCTGCTCAAGATCAATGATATCTAATACACGTTCAAATGACAGTTCATCAAAATACAACCTGTCGCACATATCATAATCAGTAGAAACGGTTTCCGGATTATAATTTATCATAATCGATTTAAAACCGAGATTACGGGCTACCTGAGTAGCATTCACCGAACACCAGTCAAATTCTACCGACGAACCGATACGATAAGCTCCCGAGCCTAATATAATAACCGATTTATCGCCTTTATAATAGGATATATCGTTTTCCTTTCCATCATAAGTGACATAAAGATAATTGGTGAGATCCGGATATTCCGAAGCGACTGTATTAATACGTTTCACCGTAGGTAATACACCTAATTTCTTCCGATGGCTACGTACTCTGAGATTATCTTTTTCCATATTTCCCGAAGGGTTCTCTGTATAACGGGCAATCTGGAAATCCGAAAATCCGAGATGTTTCGCCTTAAACATGATGTCTTCCGGTATATCTTCTATTCGCTTATATCCGCCTAAAACTTTTGTGAAATCAACAATATTTTTCAATCCATTCAGGAACCACGGATCAATCTTCGTAAGATCATGTATTCTTTCGATCGTATATCCTTTTTCCAATGCCTGAGCTACTGCGAAAATACGCAAGTCGGTAGGATTAGACAACTCATAATCAAGGTCATCAAATTTAACATCGTTATTTCCGACAAAACCATGCATTCCCTGCCCTATCATACGAAGGCCTTTCTGCATAATCTCTTCAAAACTCTTACCTACCGACATGATCTCGCCGACAGACTTCATGCTGGAACCAATCTTACGATCTACACCGGTAAATTTGGCCAAATCCCAACGTGGTATTTTCGCAATGATATAATCGACCTGAGGAGCTTTGTAAGCGGAATTGGGCGTACCCATCTCTCCGATTTCATCTAAGCTGTAATTCAGTGCAAGTTTGGCAGCAACAAAAGCTAACGGATAACCGCTGGCTTTAGAGGCAAGAGCCGACGAGCGCGACAAACGAGCATTGATTTCGATCACCCTGTAATCACGCAATTCGGAACTGTAAGCATACTGAATATTACATTCTCCTACGATTCCCAGATGACGTACGGTTGTCGCGGACAGTTCCTGCAACATTTTAACTTCCTCATCATCCAACGAACAAGTCGGCGCCACAACGATACTTTCTCCCGTATGAACACCTAAAGGATCAACATTTTCCATGCTGACTACCGTAAAACAGTGGTCATTCTTATCTCGTATAACTTCAAATTCTATTTCTTTCCAACCTTTAAGTGACTCTTCCACTAATATTTGATTAGAATATGTAAACGCGCTTTCCGCCAATTTTTTCAGTTCATCAACATCTTTACATATACCGCTTCCCATTCCGCCCAAGGCATAAGCAGATCGTATCATCACCGGAAATCCGATATGATTCGCTGCGTTAATCGCGGCATCCATCGTTTCTACCGCCTTGCTGACCGGAGTTTTCACTCCTTTTTCATTCAACCGATTAACGAAACGTTCTCTATCTTCCGTATCCATAATTGCCTCAACAGAAGTTCCCAGAACTTTCACTCCATATTTTTCAAAAATACCGTCTGTGTAAAGTTTTGTTCCGCAATTCAACGCTGTTTGTCCCCCAAAAGAAAGAAATATGCCATCCGGTTTTTCTTTCTTAATCACTTCTTCCACAAAAAAAGGAGTAATCGGCAAAAAATAAACCTTGTCGGCTATGCCCTCCGATGTTTGAATGGTAGCGATATTCGGATTAATCAAAATAGAGGTGATTCCTTCTTGTTTAAGCGCCTTCAACGCCTGTGATCCTGAATAATCAAACTCCCCTGCCTGTCCTATTTTTAAGGCTCCCGAGCCAAGTACAAGGACTTTTTTTACATTTACTTTAGACATAATTAAACTGTTGTTTCGTTAATATTTTTCATAACATAGCTATAGGGAAGGGCTCGCATTTCTCTTATTTATGATACGACCTGCCCTTCTTCCACAGGTAACGGCTTTAGCGCTTCATTGTAAATCCCTTTATTTTTCAACACATCCAGCGCTTTCTGGAGTGTATCATCACCTCTCAGATTATATTGTATTTCACCTTTCTGATAATAATAACGTTTAACGATTTCGGAGGAGATCAGGCGCCTTATCTCTTTTTCATAGCGCACAAGATCACGCTCAAGGTTCGGTTTTAATTTTTCTTCTAAGGCCACAAATAAAGTAGAATCTTCCTCCATAAAACCCTCAAATTCAGCTACCTCCTTCAACGCTTTCAACGTCTTTTCGCTTTGGCGGTCATACTCAAAGTTTTTCTCTACCATGTATTTCCGGAACGATTCATAATCTTCATCCGAATAAACAAAATCCGCTGCCGGCGCGATCGCCTTATGTTTACTCACCCATTCTGTTACATAATCAAACAGAATATAATCTCTGTCCGCATATAAATAATACAACATCGTTGGCATCTTATCTTCTTCAACTTCAAAATCCGGGCGAATACCTCCGCCATCACGAACAGGACGCCCATTCTGTGTATAGAACACTGAAGTCAGACTATCCGGAATAGCTTCTACACTACCATCCGTGCTTCTGTGGGAGTAATCAAGTTGTTGTATACACCGCCCACTCGGTATATAATACTTATTTGTCGTAACTTTCAGTTTTCCGTCATAAGGAAGATTCCGGGTAGACTGTACCAGTCCTTTCCCAAAAGAACGTTGCCCAACGAGTACCGCGCGATCCATATCCTGCATGGAACCGGAAACAATTTCCGAAGAAGAAGCCGAAGCTCCATTAATTAATATGGCAACCGGTATTACCGTATCTATCGGCTCGTTATATGTCCGGTACGTTCTGTCCCATTGGCTGATTTTCCCCTTCATTGTTAAAACCTCTTTTCCCTTAGGCACAAAAAGATTCACGATCTGAACGGCGCTTTCAAGCAATCCGCCCCCATTATCACGCAGATCTAATATAAGAGACTCTATCTGATGTTTTTTCTTTAGATCTTCAAATGCGGCCTTCACTTCCTGAGCGCTTTTGTCCGTAAACCCTTTCAGATAAATATATCCTGTCTTATCACCATAAACATCGTAATGTACCACCTGATCGACGACAACCTGTTTTCGAACGACGTCAAATTTAAGAGGTTTCTTCTCTCCCGGACGTTGTACTTTAATCGTCATTTTTGTATTAGGTACTCCTTTCAACAGCTCGCTCACCTTGTCTGACGACATATTTTTTGTATCAGTCGTATCAACCGCCACAATCATATCGCCGGCTTTAAGTCCTGCTTCCGCCGCAGGCATTCCTCCAAACGGCTCTGTAATAACAGTTCCCCCTTCGCGAAAACGTATATAAGCTCCAATTCCTCCGTACTCACCTGTCGTAATGAATTTAAACTGCTCCATCTCATCTTCCGGAATGTATTCCGTATAAGGGTCTAACCCTTTCAACATGCCATCAATACCACGCCGCATCATCTTCTGCATATCAAGCGTATCCACATAAAACATTTCCACTTCTTTGACCAAAGCATTGAAAATATCCAATTGTTTACTTACTTCAAAACGATTATCATCACGATTATCCTTACTCACTTCGGCCGATGCTCCCGCCCCGGACGTTGTCTTTTCCTGTGCATACACACTGTAAACACACAGAAATACGAATAAAAAACTTACTTTTATCTGTCGCATATTTATAATTTTCTCTGAATAACGGTGTAAAAATAGTCAATTATAAGCTTACTTCCTTAAAATCTCACCAACTTTTAACTTTATTTGCTCCCAACGATCTTCCGCGATCTGTGCTCCCACCGTTTCAATCACATTTCCGGATAATAATGAGCCTATCTGTGCAGACTGTTCCAGTGTGGTGCCAAGAGAATATCCGAATAAAAATCCTGCGGCAAAATTATCTCCGGCTCCGGTCGTATCAATAACACAATTATCTAATGCGGAATCATGGATCTTCAGATTATTGTTTTTTGCCAATACGCCGTCCTTCCCGATTGTAACTACGGAGATTTCAACATCTTCGGAAATAACATCGATGGCCGTATGCGGTGGAAGGCCCGTATAGGCTTCCGCCTCACTCTCATTAGAAAAAAGGATATCAACATACACAGGAATCACTTCTTTCAACAAGTCCTTAAAACCATGAACGATATTAAAGTTTGATAAATCTAAAGCCACCTTCAATCCCAAATTTTTCGCACGCTTTATGATGGGCAGGAATAATTTTTCATTGGAAATCAGATAGCCCTCTATATAAAGACAATCATATTGTTGAAGTATTTCATCCGATATTTCTTCATCAGACAAGGTGGCCGCAGGTCCGAGAAACGTAGCCATCGTACGTTCGCCATCCGGAGATATCAATACTGTAGAACACCCTGATATGCCCTCTGTCTGAACAAAAAACGGGTTCACCCCGGCATTTTTTATTTCTTCTTCATATATCCTCCCGATGCGATCATCTCCAATCTTACCGATATATCCGACATCAGCTCCGAGTCGCGCCATAGCCCGCATTGTATTACAAACCGAACCTCCCGGCACTTCCGAACGCTGTAATCCGGATTGCGCCTTCTGGATTTCTTTCATTTTAGATTCATCAATCAAATCCATCGCGCCTTTTTTAATTCCGATTTCAGACAATGTCTTGTCACTATCCAAACGAAGCAATACATCTAAAAGCGCATTGCCAATACCTAATATTTTCATCCTATACAAATAAATTAAAGATTAATCCAACATGTAACTCACATATTCATAATGTTATATAGCAAGTGATAGAACGTATGAGTGAGTTTTATTCTTTTAATAACAAAAAATTTTCACAAAGATATTGCATATTTAGAAAATAACACATATCTTTGCACCGCAATTTTGATAAAAACATTCTTCCTTAGCTCAGTTGGTTAGAGCATCTGACTGTTAATCAGAGGGTCCTTGGTTCAAGTCCAAGAGGAAGAGCAAGAAAACAAGGCAGTTCTGGAACCAGTGACTGTCTTTTTTTGTGTCACTTTTATAGTTTTGGAGGGTGTAAGGGATCATCGAAAAAAGTTGAGGGATTTAAGTGCATCTGATATGTTCATCGTAACTAAGTGTAGAATATCTAAAGTTTCTGAAAATTAGTTGGTTCTCGCATTCTGCGTTTATGACAAATTTATCTAAATTAGTTATATTTTATACAAAAAAAATGATAAAAAAAAAATTATGCTTACTTTTGTCTATATTTTTCATCCTAAAATAAAAATTTTAGAGGTGGTGGTGTTTCTAAAATAATTAAGAATCAATGATAATTAATATACGTAAATTACTTTTATATTTTTATCTGGGGGCTATTACTGCATCGTTTCATGTACAAACGGTAAATGCCACTAATACTACAGTCAACAGTATGGCATCTTTGCAGACAGCGCTTGCCGGTAGTTCCGACACTATTTATGTCTCACCCTCAGCAAGCATATATACAATTTCGTCTGTTTTTACAATTACAAGAAACGTTTGTATCATCGGACAATCTTCAGGTGGACTGGAAGCGATCATCCAAACAACGGGTAATTTCCGGCATTTTTCTTACAACGGGGCATATAATTTAGAACTGAAAGATTTAGTATTGATCGGCCCCAGTGCAACTTATGCAGCAGGAGTATTCACTGCGGTCCCTTCAGTAACCAACGGAGGAGGAGTTTTTGCCCAAAACGGAAATCTGAAAATTACCGGTTGTAAAATTGCAGGTTGTCAGTCCCCTGGGAACGGAGGTGCCATTGAAGCCAATACCACCCCACTGATTGTTGACAACAATTCCGTATTTCAATTCAATAATGCCAATGGGCATGGAGGTACTATATTTACGGATGTACCTTTAACGTTGGAAAATGTAACCATCCGTAATAGTAAGGCAGGATTCAATTCTGTATCACAAACTGTTTCATTATCAGGCTATGGAGGTGCCATAAACGCAAGTAATGCATGTACCCTGAGAGGTAACATTATTCTGGAAAACAATGAAGCTTATAATGATGGAGGCGCTTTGTACAAAGCAGCGCCAGGAAATTTAAATCTTTCCGGATTGACTTCCCTGACAATCATAAACAATGCTACACATACAGGCAATGGAGGGGGAATTGCTACCTATGCTCCTCTTACATTGGATAATTCAGCCAACATTATAACGCTTTCGCCTAATACAGCAGGAAAGGGCGGCGGTTCTGTCTTTGCTGGTACAACCCTGACGCTAAAAAATATCACATTTGCCAATAATAAAGCAGGGTATAATCCTGTCACAGCGTCCGTCTCCAAACCGGGAGCAGGGGGCGCCGTGGAGGCCGGAGGCGATCTTTTTCTGCAAGGGCAGGTTGCTTTTACCGGAAATGAAGCCTACGGAGACGGAGGCGCTATCTTTAAGCATACCGCCGGAGTATTCGATGTTTCTGGTATTTCAACCCTTACAATTCAGAATAATGCTACCTATACCGGACAAGGCGGAGGAATATGTACGCATGCCACACTTACCTTAGATAATACAACCAATAATCTGATTTTATCACCCAATACCGCAGGAGCGCATGGAGGAGTAATCGCCGCTTTTGCTCCCTTAGTCCTGAAGAATACAACCATTTCTGGCTGCAAAGCCGGATACAATCCAAATACAGCTTCAGTATCCCAGTCTGGTAGCGGTGGAGCTATAGTTGCTCATAATGCGCTCACATTACAAGGAAATATTGTTTTCCAGAACAATCAGGCTTACCTGGAAGGCGGAGCTATTTTCAAATCAGCGCCCGGCAACTTTGATGTTACCGGTATCACCAATCTGACTATCAAAGACAATGCCACTTATACCGGTCAGGGTGGAGGAATATGTACGCATGCCACACTTACCTTAGATAATACAACCAACAATTTGGTTTTATTTCCCAATACCGCAGGAGCGCATGGCGGGTCCATTGCCGCTATTGCCCCCTTAACTCTGAAAAATACAACCATTTCAAATTGTAAAGCCGGATACAATCCAAGTACAACTTCTATGTCCCAAGTGGGTAGCGGCGGAGCTGTGATATCCTATAATGCACTCACATTGGAAGGAAATATCGTTTTTCAGAATAATCAGGCAAATACGGATGGAGGAGCTATTTTTAAAGCAGCAGCCGGTAATTTCGATGTTATGGGCCTTACCAATCTGATACTAAAAGATAATGCAACCTATACCGGTCGGGGAGGTGGTATTTTTACCAGTGCTGCCCTTATATTGGATAATACATCCAACAATTTGGTCTTATTTCCCAATACCGCAGGATCATATGGTGGAGCCATTGCCGCTTTAGCCCCGCTGACCCTGAAAAACACGACTATTTCAAACTGTAAAGCCGGATACAACCCAGGTACCGCTTCCCTGTCGCAAGCCGGGCAAGGCGGAGCTGTTTATGCAACCAATCTGGTAACCTGCTATGGTAATATCGTGTTTGAAAACAATATAGCCAACAATGATGGAGGTGCTATTTGCCTTATACCCCCGGCTAATTTAGATGCCTCTACCCATATTAATACTTTTATAGCCAAAAACAATAAAACAATGCTCCTGAGAGGAGGCGCCATAGCTGCTTTCGGAACAGGGCTGACGGTGGTAAATATTTCCAATGCAACTTTTGAAGGTAATACTTCCCAGCATGTCGGAGGTGCAATTTATGCTTACGGACAAGTATCACTTTCTTATTCTACCTTCCATAATAATACATCATCAAATAACGGCGGTGGAGTACATAAAGATGCTTCATCGTCCTTTACATTAGATGTCAGGAAATGTATATTCTCCAATAACTCGGCTGTGAATGGAGGAGGTATTTCTACTGCACAAGTATCGGGTAATACCATCTCTAATACAACCTTCAGCCAAAACAATGCAACGGCCAACGGAGGAGGTTTCTTTTCATCGGGAGCTAACGCCTCTGTAAACATGGCGCTTAGCACATTCAATGGAAATACGTCGGCATCCGGTGCGACCGCCGTCCATTTTGCCAATAGTGTTGGTAAAGTATTGAACGGATGCCTTATATACGGCAACGGAACCGGTACGGAATTATTGAATCCGGGACAATCGGATTATAATATTATACGCGATATCAGTCTTACAGGGACGGCGAATACAAATCTTCCCGCCGGAAATGGAACCAATATTTTCGCCGTAGCTTCCGGTGACCTCGCTACCCTGGCAAACAATGGAGGGAAAACCCAGACATTAGCAATTAAGAAATACGGACCGGCTTATAATTATATCCCCATGAATGTCATTCAATCGTGGGAAACTGCATTCGGAGGCGCCGGTTCTTTAGCTTCGGATCAGTGCGACAGCCTCAGGAACGGCTGTATGGCGGATGCCGGCGCTTTTGAAGTCCAGGATGAAGATATTCCGGTGATTACCTTAAAGAATAATGTTCCGGTTTGCTTCGGGAGCCTGTTGAATGTAGATACCCTGATTGTGTCGGCTACTTTTATGAATGATACGATTTACTCCAGTAACAACTTATATACGGATACCCTGAGTATGCCCATAACCGTTACGACACAGAACCGGATTTACGTGCAGTTTACCACCACTTCTAACTGTAAAATAGATACGTTTATTGATTTGACAATTAATCCGCTCCCCGTAGTAACCATTACAAATGCAAACCCGTCACTATGCCTGAACGATTCGTTGACAATGACAGCCAATGTATCAGGGGGAACGTGGAGCAACAAATATTCCGCAACAGCTGCGATCAATGCCGCGACAGGTGTCGTAACAGCGCTTTCGGCCGGAATTGATACCATCTATTACAACTACACCAATCCTTCGGGATGCAGTGCTTCCGATACGACGGTGTTAACGGTACTGCCGCTCACCGTAGTAACCATTACGAGTGTGAACCCTGTGCTATGCCTCAACGACAATACAACTTTCACCGCCAATGTAACGGGCGGTATCTGGAGCAGCAGCAATCCCCTTGTTGCCACCATCAATGCGAATACCGGTGTAACAAGCCCGGTTTCTATAGGAAGCACCCAAATCAGTTACACATATACCAATAGTAATGGATGTAGTGCGACAACCTCAACCCTCCTAATAGTGAACGACTTTCCCTCCGTAAGTCTCAGTTATCAACAGTTACTGCCGCCGGAACCTACTTATACAGTACAGTTCTCCGGACAATCTACGGATTCGATTCTTAGCTGGTCATGGGACTTTGGCGATGGAAACATTAGTACCAGCCGGAATCCTAAACATACTTATTCTTCTCCTATGGTTTATACGGTCAAATTAACGGTGGTCGGCCTTAGCGGATGTCCGAACTCCGCCATAGCAGCGGTTAACCTGTACGAAAAGATCAATGCCCGGTTTGATGTCAATACCCAATCACAATGTTTATTCGGCAACATGTTTGTATTTACCAATAAATCGACCGTATCAGGAACAGATGCAACGCCTGTCAGTTGGTATTGGAATTTTGGAGACAGCTCTGTAAGCCGGTTGGAAAATCCTCAACATACATACGCCACAGCAGGAACTTATACGGTAGAGTTGATCGCAACCACCAAACATGGGATACGCGATACGTCAAAGATGACCGTTTTTGTAGCGCTCCCTCCTAAAATAAATCCGGTATCCGATGAAACTTACTGCAATAAGACATCGGTGCCGGCCTATTCATTTACCGGAACCCCTCCCAATGCCACTTATAAATGGAAATGGATTGGTGGAGATAAATTGAATAATATACCGCTTTCAGGACAAAATACATTCCCTGCTTTTCAGGCATCGAATCAAACGGATACCACACAAATAGGAATCTATCAGGCATGGGCGGAATCCAATGACAGCCTGAGATGTCCGGGAGATTCCATCATTTTTACCCGAAGTATTTTCCCTTCCGCTAAGATCATACTGACCGCTAATGTAGCGCAGGCTTGCCCTTATGAAGAAAGTGCAATATTCACATACACAACCGATCAGCAGTTACCGGTTGAATATCGGATCAATTTTAATCAGCATGCTAAAAACAATGGATTTCATGACATCCCCGATACGCTATTAAGCAATGGGAATATTATGGTCCCGCTTCCTTCAGGGATAATCCCCGGATTATACAATGGGATTCTTTACACAGCCATTGCCGGATGTACCGACTCGACCGCCTATCCGATTGTTATCTCTGTCACGATTGAGGAACCGGTAATCACTGAGCAGCCACACAACATCGTATTCTGCTCCGGTGACGCGGAAATATATCTGATGGTGAAATCCTTACAAGAAGATACAGATCATTATCAATGGTACAAGAACGGAACAAAAATAGACGGAGAAACACAAAACCGATACCTGATCCCGAACCCTTCGGAAAAAGACACGGGCATATATTATGCGGAAGTAACAAACAAATGTACGACGGTCAGAAGCAATTCGGCCCAAGTCACTAAGAACTCTTTCGAAATATTAACCAAATGGAACCACACGGTCTTATTCGTATCGAATGTAGATGCACAAAATAAATTACACGGATATGTTCGTTATCAGTGGTATCTGGATGAACAGGAAATCAAAGGAGCCGTTTATCAATATCATGAAATACAAGAAGGAAAAGCCGGATATTACAAGGTACGGGCTTATCGCTCGGATAACAGCATGGACGAAAGTTGTCCGTCATTCCATTCGAGAGGAGGTACTGCTCCTAAATTTCGCATTTATCCTAATCCGGTATCCTATTCGGGAAATGTCCGGATTGAAATTGAAATTCCCCAAGACGAAAAACCCGGATTCCGTGTTGAACTATATAATTTGTTGGGAACATGCATTATCAATCAGGAAATACAGGAAAATTCAGTTCAATTACCGATACATACCAAACCGGGAACTTACATTGTCCGCATCACGAATTCGAATGGTGTCTATACAACTAAAAAATTAATAGTCAGTCAATAAATTAAAATTCCAAAAATGAAAAAGGGTTTCTATATATTATTATTACTATTTGCATTGAATCTCATGTCATTACCGGGTATTGCCCAGGAAAAAGGGCCTTATCTTTCTTTGACCGGAAATACCGGATCCTCCAATCTCCGGTACGCACTGGATAATGGCAATCAATCCAAAGCGAAACTCGGATATGGAGGAAGTATAGGATATCAATATTTTTTCACTCCCAATTGGGGAATATCAACCGGTTTGGGACTCGATTATTATGCGTCATCTGCAAAGTATGCCGCTTCGTATCAAACCAATTCCTTATTTGAAGTAAAAAATATGATCGACAATGATTTCGACAATCCGGCTACATATAACACATTATATCAATTAAATAATTGGAAAGAAAAGCAGGAGGCCTATTTGCTGGAAATTCCTTTAAAACTCAATTATCAGAAAAGATGGGTGGAATACCGTGACTTTGGAGTCTATACCGGTTTGGGATGCAAACTGCAAATGCCGGTGTTTTCGCAGAAGTATAGTGTTCAGAGCGGTAGCGAACTAACCGTCTGGGGTTATTATCCCAAATGGGATGTCACCTTCGGTAAAGGTCCAAACATCATACATAGCGGATTTGGAAGCAACGAGAATATCTCGGACGAAGCCCCGTATACGAATCAGAAGTTAGACCTGAAAACCGGTGTCGCCCTTGCCGGGGATCTGGGAGTCATCTTTCGTTTACGTGATGGGTTAGACCTAACGCTCGGAGCCTATCTGGATTATGGATTGACAACCATCAAAAAAGGAAACAAAAATCCTCAGGAATGGATGCTATCACCAACTGATAATGAACACCATACAGACAATAAATTCATCGGTGATTATACGAATTATAACGGCATGATTAATTCGTCGATAATTAAAAATGGCCGGGTAATCCCTTTTTCTGTCGGATTGAAATTCGGACTGCAGGTTCACTTATAAACGTAGATATGCTTATTATTTCATTGGAATAAGGCTTACCCAAGAGGAATGGAATCCACATCCTACGTTTAAAAGTTCCATCTGATATAAGTGGAAAATGTTTAAGTTGTTCTTAGCAAGATACAGAAAATTGCCAAAAAATATCCAAAGGATTTCCGTCGGTTCGGTTCGTGCTTTAACTTTCCCAAGAGAGTAATGTTGTTTTTCTGTCCCAAAACTGCCTTCTAAATGGGTGAAACGCTCTTTGTTAAGCAGATTCCTCATTCATTGGGCTTGAACTTCATCCGAAAAAGGTCTATCCCCTGCGGATGTGGGTATCATGATAAACCGGGAAATTTCTGAAAACACGGAACTTATTAAGCCCAAAATGCTCATCGTTCCTTCCAATCCGACAATCAATCGACCGGAACTTCGCTATTTTGAGGCTACGGAAATGCAACTATCCATACAAGAGAAAGGAATTAACGCGATGCTAAGACCACAAATCGGTTTGTTTTTTCAAGGAGCTTACAGTAATCTGGGATTGGATTTATTTGCCGATATGCAAAAAAATCAATGGTCGCCTTACCGAATGATAATCTTTCCAGAGTATTGGCGAATGGGTAGAGCTTATTAAGCTGTTTTTCAACGGATCCATGATTGGCAAACAAATCACTGTTTGACTCGCAAACTAAGTAAAATCGGTAAATCAAGTAAACAAAGTCCTGTGAATAATTCTCTTGATGTAAAGTTTGCCAGACATTTGTTTGAAAATCTTCTATAGAAGGAATATTATCAGAATTAAAATTGATTTTTCTTTCATCGGATATACACTCCTTATGGGCTTTGATATGGTATTTAATCAGAGCATTGTAGTTTTCGAGAAGAAATAATATGTTTTGAAGACTGTTCATTGATTTAAATCAATTTTTCGGAACTGTTCATTTAAATCTGTAATCCGTTCTATTAATTTTTTGAACGTAAGAGAATCTCCATATATCATACTGCTTTGCATGGAAATATAATCTTCTTCCCACTTAGGCAAAATCTCTTTGAGTGGAACAAATGATATGGTTTGAGGCATAAGAGTTGAATAATCGAAATCTTTTAATCCGATAAACTTCTTCCGATGCTCAATCACAGATTTATATAGTTCAACATCGTTCATTGCTTCTTTTACTATATCTATATCCATTAGCTTCTCCAAATCATAAATATGCCTTGACATCCTGTCCGACCGCACATCAGTAGATTCTTTTGCAAATTATTCATGTAGCAAGCATGCTTTTTCAAGAAATGTTCTTTTAGGAGAAACAGCTTTGATAGGAAAAGATTTTTCTGTGAAAGTTGCATTGGGAAAAGCTTGTGAAATCAGAGAATTTATTTCAACCGTTTCCACAGGCTCATTCATCGACCTTCCACTGACTTCTATTAAAACCCTGCTCTGGATGTAAGTAACGTCTGGTAATATGGATTGGTAATGAACCTCAATTATTTCGGGGTCAGTGGTGGTAACAGGAGTTATATTCACTTTTACATCAAATAAGGAATTGTCAATTTCTAAATCCGACAATTGCCTTGCTAATTCTTTCGTCATGGTTTCACGGACAAAACTACAAGAGGCTCGACGAAGTTTGTCGCTTATTTGGGTTTTGGATAATTCTCCGGAAAAACCTAAAAATTCCCGGTTAATGGCAATGTCAATATCCTCAGAGAACCGTTCAATCAGACTCCAACATTTACTCAATGAAGTTCCACCTTTGAAAGAAAGGTGGTCGGCAAAGGGACTTGAAAAATAGCTTTCAATACCATTGTTACCCACCAATCTTTTTCGATAGCGACTGACGACAATCTTGTCTTTCTCGATAAGTCTCCAATTATAATTACTCTTCTTTCTTTTTCAATATTGAGCCAATTATTCATTTTCTGATTTGTTTATAAGTGATAAGATAATTCCGGAAATCCAACGAGGAGCAATATAAGCATCTGATATTATTGTTTCTTTTGGTTCTAATTTCAACATTTTCTGAATTTGTTCTAAGTCTTTATTTGTTGCCCTGTCTTTTCCTATTTCTTTTAATGCGGATACGACCAACGGAGTTATTTCACCTTTATATGAAAAAATTTTCGGAGCAGTTTGTTTAAAAATAATTGTTTGCTTACCGATTTCGATTTCTCGTGGTATTCCGTCGGTTAAGTAAATTACATTCATTGGTACCTGTGTGGAAAGACCTAATTTATTCAACGCATACGAACCTGTAGGTATAATTCTGGCTTTATCTCTATGAGCTATAGCTTTTGCCACTGTATCTACAGATGGATACATTGTTCCTAATTCATCATCAATTATAGGATATAAATAAACTCCTTTAGATAAACGTACTATTGCTCCTTCTTTGCATATGCGGGAAAGAGCTTGTCTTACAGAATCATTATTTCCTATATAATCGAATTCTTCAGGAAAAAATATTCTTCCTCTTTCAAAACCTCGGATTACTATTAATACCTGCTGACGAACTGATTGCATCCTTTTTATATTTTTGTTTTGTCACAAAAGTATAAGATTTTTGTGACAAAAACGATTGTTCTCTAAATAATTTTGATATTAATCTTGTCTGGAAGATGTCTATAATTGAAATTTCGTTTTTTGTAACAAAGAAATGCTCCTTTTGTTACAGAACCATACCTTAATAAATTGTTATTCAATCATATTTGATATTTACAGCACCATTTATAACCTAAAATTAGTTTTTTACATTTTTATGTCTGAAATTTACGGAATATTTCGGACAAATTCCATTAATAGTTCAACAACAAAGAGTTTTACTTCAACCGTTCTTCTTTCGTATATCGTCCAAAATATCCTTGTGTAACTGTCTTTTTTGTTATATCATAATAGCTTTGGGGATCACCGTAAAAATTTCGGATCAATGTAAAAGTAGTTGTATATTCAATGTCTCATATCGTTTGTAACATTCGATGCATAAATTATTCCGGTTATAATAACTCATTAAACACCCGTTAATTTTTTGAGTATATATCCGACAACAAAACTAAATGCTGCAATACCAAAACTCAACGCTAACATTTCAAGGAATCTTTTCTTGAAACTTACTTCCTTAACTACCGAATAATAGTACATAAATACGGCAATGATTATTGCAGCAATGCCTAAAGTGACTGCCAAAGCAGCAAAAATATTTTTCAAAATAAGGAATGGAATAATCAATAATATGACAGTAATCAAATATGAAATTCCTGTAATTATGGCAGCTTTAATGGCATCCCTGTTGTCCGAATCCGCTTTCATTGATAAATAAACGGATGAAGCCATAGAAAGGGCGGCGGCAATACCCGTTATACTTCCTGTCATAGCAATAACTAACGAATTCTGTAATGCCAAGGTAAATCCGGCCAATGCTCCCGTCAATTCAATCAACGCGTCGTTCATTCCCAAAATAACCGAACCCAGATAATCAAGTTTCAATTCTTTAATCATGCCGATCAATTTGTTTTCATGCACTTCTTCCTGTTCCCTGATTTGGGTAAATTCGGGATACGATTGTGCCAATACATCATAGACAAGTTGGGATTCCTCTTCGGATTGTTCCATTAGTTTAATGGTGAACGTTATACCCGGAAAGCTTGATAATAAACGGTAGAAAAATATTTTGGACTTCTTTGCTTTCGGCTGTTGGTTTGTGTATTTTTCTAACGTATAGTAATGCCCCTTTTCTTCATTAGCCATTTCGGCCAAGACTGTCCTGTTTGCCGGATTCTTTTCGATTTTGGAAAGATGTTTATAAATAACGTATCCTGTTATTTCGTCTTGCTGGACAGATAGTAGCTTTTTGAGAATATCATTTTCCATAAATTTCGCTATTTTTTGGCAAACTAATTCTAACAAAAGACTGAGTTGTATAGTTTTCTACACTCAGTCTTACAAAGATATAAAAAAATAAAAGTAGAGAACTTGCATTTACAAAAAAATATCTTTGCAGGACAAGATAATTCTACAACGGATAAAATAAAAAAATCAGGGCATAAGGAATAAAGGCAACTCCACAGAGATGGCTTACTTACAAGGTACTGAAAGAGTTAGGGCATACCCCGATGATGTTATTGCTGAAAAGGTACGGACAGTTTCTTATTTAGCTATGGTTACTTTTTTACCTTTAAGAATACTGATCGTATAAAAAGCTAACCCTGCCCAGACAAAAGCAAAACAAATAAGGTATTCTATACCGAAAGTTTCACCATAGACAAATATTCCAAGAAGTAGCTGAAGTGTCGGACATATATATTGAATAAAGCCCATTGTGGATAAAGGAATAACACGTGCAGACTTTCCGAACCAAAAAAGCGGAATAGCTGTAACAAGGCCACTTATAACTAACAATGAACGTGTTATTGCGGACGAAGGGGAAAATGGTGTTGCCGCGTTATTTTCGGCAGTATAAAATAAAAATGCTAAGGCAAACGGAAAAACCATCATTGTTTCTACCGTAAGTGCAGGCATGGATTCAAGATTGGCTTTCTTTTTCAACAATCCATATAATCCAAAAGTGGTGGCAAGGGCAAATGATATCCAGGGAAATTGGCCATAACTGATTGTAAAATACGTAACGCCAATGAGAGCCAGCACAACGGCTATTTTTTGCATAGGAGCCAGACGTTCCTTTAAAAAAATGTATCCTAAAAATACGTTTACCAAAGGGTTAATATAGTAACCTAAACCAGCCTCAATAATGTGATTGCTCTCAACAGCATAGATATATATTCCCCAGTTAGCGCTTACAACAAATCCTGCCAGGCCAAGCCTGAGCAAAAGCCGGGGTTGCTTTACATAACTGATAAATGTTTGCCGGTTGGTCAACCATACCCAGGTAAGAAGAAATACAAATGACCATACGATACGATGAGCCAGCACATTTACAGCCGGCACCCCTGTAATGGCCTTCCAGAAAATGGGGAAAAATCCCCAAGCAAGATAACACCCCAGGGCATATACAATACCTTGGTTATAACTTAATTTTTTGTGATCAGATGCCATAGTCTACTTTCCAATTGAGCGCACAAAGGTAAAGAATTACCGGTTAAAAAGTAATGGCCTATATCAGTTTCTTGAAATCAACCTGTATCTCCCGAATCATCTATTCGTCAAAGGTAAACGATCAACAATATTTCGCCCGGCAATCGGATTATATCATTCATTTAGTAGATGGAGAAATAATAACATAAAAACGTTTGCTATTTTCAATAAATACTCTAAATTTACATACTATGCGGATGTATCAAATTTATAGTTCAAACATGCATAAACCATAAAGTAGCTTATGAAAGTAAAGAAAACCAAAATACCGGCAGATAGCTTAACCCGAAATTACCTTCCTGTAGATTATTCGGATGTATACGCCTGTGAGATAAATTCTGAAAAAGCAATTATTCCTGATGATATCATGGTTAGTTTTTGGACAAATTTTCCGGCTTGGGTGAATGCGCTTTTCAAATTGCGTAATTTCTTAGTGAAATTTGTTGGATTGAAAAGCTCGGAAGAAGGCGACTTAGAAAATTTCGCAAAATGCATCCGTACAGGTGAATCTTATAGTTTTGTATCTGTCCCCGCAAAAAGCAATTATGAAACGGTCTTACTATTGGCTGATAGCCATCTAAATGCCTATTTGTCCATCCATATCAGAGACCATGAAGATCATAAAAAAGTTTCGGCAATAACATTGGTCAATTTCAAGAACAGACTTGGCCGTATTTATTTTTTCATTATTCGTTCTTTCCATGGTATAATTGTAAAAAGTATGCTCAAAAGAGCAATTACTAAAACCATCGGATAACGTTTTTCACGTCTCTAAATTCAGTGAGACACGAATTTAAGCCCTACAATAGAAGCGATCAACGTAAAAACAAAGAACAATCGCCAAAATGTAGCAGGTTCTTTAAAAATAAATATTCCAACCAGCGCCGTACCTACCGCTCCTACTCCTGCCCATACGGCATAAGCAGTGCCCATAGGCAATGTTTGCGATGCCTTATACAGCAAATACATACTCAATGAGCAACTGATTAAAAAACCCAATAACCACAGCCACATTTCAAACCCTATTGTAGTCTTTACTTTACCTAAACAAGTGGTAAATCCCACCTCAAAACATCCGCCTAAAATTAAAAAGATCCAAGCCATAACATATTGTTTTATGGGTACAAAGATCTTAAATCAAATTCAATTAAAATTTTACAAATGATAAAAAATAGGACTATTGTTCTTTTCCATGCAATCCATATTTACACCACTTCCGTAAATCGATGAGTTGGTTGCGGCCGGCCGGGTTGAAGGTAGCGCCAAGCAAGGACTTCGGGTGTATATATATCTGTACAAAGGGCATCAAGTGTTTGACGAACAATCTGATCAAGATTTTCAGGAGAGGTTTCAACGCGGGCATTGATAATCAGTTTGACTTCTTCACTATTACCAACAGCCCCCCGGGTAGTAAGCGTTCCGGCAGTGCCTGTCAGATTTCCGACGATGAACTTGTTGCCGTTTTCTGCAATGACTTTAACATGTCCGACAGGAAGATTATCCTCATCAAAACGGGCTGCTAAGTTTGCCAGAAGGGTGTGAGTAAATACATCCCAATCCGCACTTTCTCCATGTATATGAACAGTACCGTTTAACCAACCGAGAACAGCTTCTCCATTTGCATATATATCATAATCCATTTCCACAAGGCGTTTGCCTGCATCCTGACGGGTAGTAACCTGCGACAGCCATTCGTCGAGACCTGTTCCTTTGATCGCACTGACTGCCAGAATTGTTGCTGACGGGAATGTTTGCGCTGTATGTTGTTTCAGTTCTTCCAGCTTTTCGTCGCTTAACAGGTCGGCTTTGTTAATCAGTATGATATCACTTTCTTCGAGCTGTTTGCGGTAGATATAAGCCGCATCAGGATGTAATCCGGCATTTTCGCCTGCCAATATGGAATCAAGACGGACCGGATCAGCCAATACGGAAAGGGGTGCAATTTGTAAATCACGATTCCAGTATTGCTTTAATGGCTGCATAATGGTTGCCGACAGATCGGCACAGCTACCTACCGGTTCGGCTATAATTACATCGGCAGCTACTTCGGCACAGATCTGTTGTATTGCATCTGTGAAACCATTGAAATTGCAACAGAAACAACTACCGCTGACTTCGGCAACTTTCAGATCGTTGAGGGATAACAATTCGCTGTCTACTAATTCAGGCGCCTGATCATTGGTGATAAGACCGACGCGAAGTCCCTGGCTCATTAGCTTTTGGGCAGCTTCCCAAAGCAAGGTTGTTTTACCGGCTCCCAGAAAACCACCGGCGATGATAAGTTTTGTATTCATACTTATTTTATGTTTAAAGTTTAAAGTTCAATGTTTCAAGTTCCGAGCTCAAAATTTAAGATTCAATATTCGAGATCCAAGTTCCAGATTTAACTTCGAACTTGAAACCTTGAACTTGGAACCTATTTTTATTGGCAATCGCATGAATCGGATTTCTTTTTCATTACCGGCTCCATAATATACATGAAGAATAAAGCGGCAACAATACCGCCAATAATGGGGCCTAATATGTAAACCCAGAAGAATCCGCCACTATTGTCAGGAAAAGCGGCGCTATTCCATCCGGTGAGCCAGGCTACCATTCGGGGACCAAAATCACGGGCTGGATTTAATCCTGCCTGGGTAAGCGGAGCAATCAGACAAATAATGGATGTTACGGTTAAACCGATAAATACCGGAGCCATTGTGTCGCTGGGCCGTCCTACATTACACCCCTCTGTCAGGGCAAAAATAAGCAATACCAGAAGAAAGGTTCCGAATGCCTCTGCAGCTATAGCCATAGGCATGGATACTACGGCTGTCCCACCCGGTTGTATATAATACTCGCCAAACATCTTGGCGGTTGCTACCGAATCCGCACTTCCTCTTATAATACTATGGGCGCTTTCGAAAGCTGCAATAGAGGGCGAAAACAACAAATAGATCATCCAACCTGCCAGAAATGCTCCTAAGAACTGTGCGATCAAATATCCGGGTAACTTTCGGACACCCATCCGTTTACTTATTACCATACTGATAGATACAGCCGGATTCAGATGTGCACACGAAAGATGGCGTGTCAGATAGATGGCTAACATCACGCCAAAGCCCCAAGCTATACCAATCTGTAAAATGCCGGTATATTCGCCAAACAAAACTGCTACTGCTACCGATCCGCAGCCAAACAGTACTAAAACAAAAGTCCCTAATAACTCGCCGAGAAATTCTTTCATAATATATCTGATAACGGTTAAATATAAGTTTTAATTCATTGCACAACTTTTACACAAACCATTTTGGCTTGATCACGAACTAATAATTTGCCGTTTGCCAATGCAATTGGAGCCCAGTTCTGTGTGCTGCCCCCCGCACTTGACATACCTTCGGTATTAGCGCCGCCTTCCGAAAGCACATCCGCTTTCGATATCTGCTTAAAAGCTGTCGGATCAGGATCTATCAGATAGAGGGTTTTCAAGCCGTCGGTTGCCAATAGCAATCCATCCGCAAGGATCATACTGCCCCGGTCAAAATTCGGGTTTCGTCCGGTTTTCCATACGACTTTTCCATCCATATCCATACACACAAGGCCATCGCGTTTTTGATTCGTACGATACATAGCATAAAAATAACCGTTATAGAAAAGAGGAGGTTTTGTCTGGTCGCCAAACTCCAATGTTGTAAACAGTTCGGAAGTATCAAAAGTACCATCCGCTTTCTTGTTTACCTGTATCATGGTTGCTCCGCGCTCATATCCTCCGGTTATCAACAACTTGTTATCTCCGGCAGCAACAGGGCATGGCACTGAAATATGACAATCCCAATTCGAATACATCCACAGAGTTTTTCCCGTACGGGGATCTAATCCCACTACATTACCCATAGTAATCGGCGCATCCGGTTTTCCGAAACGATTCGTGGACGAAGTAACCCATACAACATGGTCTTCTCCATGAATTTGTAAAATCTTGGGGCTTACATAGCTTTCGTTGCCCAGATTAGAAGTTTTCCAGGCGATATCGCCGGTAAGTTTATTATAAGCTACTACACCTGCTTCCGGAGCTTGTGAAGCGACGATCAATAAGTTGCCATGAATCACCGGACATTGTGATATAGCCCATATTGGTATTTTTTCTCCGCCAAAGTCCGTCCATATATTTTTATTCCAGACAGGTTTTTGCGTTTTAATATCTATACAATATAAGTTTCCATTGGGACCACAGGAGTAAACATGCTTATCGTCTACAACCGGCACGCTTCGCGATCCGGGAAACGAAACGGAACCTGGAGAATCGTAACTGAATGTCCAGAGTTCTTCTCCTGTCTGAAGATCAAAACATCTCATCACATCACCCGCTTCGTCATCTCTGTCAAGCAAATATACTTTGCCGTCTTTGACAACAGGGCCGCCATATCCTATACCTACGTCTACAGACCATAATACTTCGGGGCCTTCCGCGGGCCAACTCCTTAATAATCCTTTTTGAGGAGATTTGCTATCTCTGTCAGGCCCAAGAAATTGAGGCCATTCCTGCGCTCTAAGTGCCGTACAGGAGCAAATAAGCAAGGTAGTAATTACCGTAAAAAGGGATGCTGTTTTCATACGATTATTTATTTTCACATTAAAGTAGTATGGAACTACGCATGAATAATTGTTTGCTTATAGCGTAAATACGAATGTGCATGCTTCGTTTCATAGGCTTTTTTTTAATAGAACAAATTTATTAAAATTATCTTATTATAACTTCATCTCCGGATGAAAACGAAAAAAAGAAAGATGAAAACGAATCAGTCAGGCTGGTAAAAAACCAATTTGCTTATTCAATCAGCAATTTTATAGGCCATCAGTGCATTACCGTGACGGATATAGAGAATGCCGTTATCAATTACCGGATGTGCCCAGTGAGGTCCTTCTCCTTTCGTAATACGGAATTCATTGACAACATCAAACTTTTCAGGTGTCGGGTTAACAAGACCTACAGCGCCCCGGCGTTCATCGTAACAATACAACATTCCATCGGCTGCAATAATTGAACCTTTGCTTTTACCACCGCTCCAAGCATTATCATATTTGGTTTGTCCCGTATTCCAGTCTACTGCCACCCAGTTTCCCTGACCATTATTGATCCAGTTTGAACCGTAAATGATACCATCAACCAGAACAAAACCACCGACATGTGTATCCAGATCGTCATTTCTCCATAAAAGATTAACGGATGTGGCATCTTCATTTAGTTCCAGCATAAAAGAATTCATATCATAACCATTACAAACAAAGATATGACCGTCTTTATACAAAGGCATATTGGGTGATATTTTTTCCCATCCCTGCTCAACTGCAGATTGTCCCCATTCGTCAAATGTCCATTCTATATTTCCGTTATCCGGATTAAGACCAAACACAGACTTACCACTTAAACCGACAATTTGTTTCTTGCCGTTGTGAGTAATTAGCAGTGGAGAGGCGTAATTACTTATATCATCCAGCGTACGGCTTCTCCAAACCGTTTCTCCATTGCCGGCATTTAAAGCTACAACAGCGGTCTGATCACCTCCAGGACAAAAGATCACTTTATTATCGAATACCAATGGACATTCGGAAGTGCCCCAGGTCCCGGTTTTTCTGCCGAATGTAGTATTTCCATCCACCTTCCAGACAATATCGCCATTAGCTGTATTCAGGCAAACGACTTCGCCATTTCCACTAATAACATAGGCTTTATCGCCAACAATAGCCGGAGTAGTACGTGTTTCAGGATAAGAATCTTTCCATGGTAAGCCATAGACAACTTCATATATCTTCTTACCATCGAGCGTATAGGCAGAGAAGATTTCTTTGTCTTCATCCTCATTCATTCCGGTAATGTATAACCGGTCACCCATAATCACAGGGCTTGAATAGCCTTTGCCTACATCCAGAGTTTCCCATACCTGTTGCGGCCCATCGGCAGGCCAGGTTTTCAGCAATCCGGTTTCCGGATAAATACCATTCCTATCCGGCCCTCTCCATCCAAACTGTGATTGTGCTGTTACTGTTGTAATCATAAGTAACAAAGTCATAGCTAAATATGCACAAACAAACTCCTTTTTGAATTTTAAAATTATCATAGCATACAAATTTTATTTTGTTATATTGTAATATATTGTTTATAAATTGATTCCAGTTTTTCAGCAAGTACCTTTTGATTGTATCGTGTAAGGGAAAGTTTATTTACTTCCTCAATTAAGCCGGTATAATTTTCTTTACTCGTCAAAACTTTTTCCAATGCATCAGCTAATGCATCGCTGTTGTTGGGTTGATATAAAATGCCGGCTTCACCTACAATTTCCGGAAATGATCCGGTGGCGGGTTCAACTGCCGGGCGTCCGGCGGCAAAGGCTTCACAGAGGTAGAGTCCGACACCTTCATCAAAAGTGAGCGGTACGGAAATTAGTGTGATCGAACGATAAAAAGAGGCATGATCTTCAAGGCTATAACTATCATCTATTTCTACATCTTCTTTATAAGGAACGAGTATCTTTTTTACTTTTTTCAGGAAGCGTTTATCCTTTCCGGTATATCCGCCTCCGATCTTTAATTTGAGGTTCGGAATGGTGTTCCGGTTTTTAAGTTTGACAAAAGCTTCAGCTAATAGATCTAAACCATTCTCACGATTCATACGGTAGAAAAAACCGATTGTCGGGTTTTCCGGAAAAGTTGTAGTCGCATATTTTTCCCGGTCTACACCCGGGTAAATAACTTCAATGTTATTGATTCCGGGAATTCTTTCACTAACAATCTTTTGATAGAATTCGCTTGTAGTAATAAACCGGTCGATATAGCGGATATTTTCGGAAATACCTTGCCAGGCAATCCCGGCGTAAATAGCGTTCAGACTGTCAATCCAGACTTCTTCGTCCTGTACGGAGCAGACTATTGGAATCGTCAGATGTTGCCGCAGAACTTTGGCTATACCGATCAACAATGTACTGGAAAGATGAATAATATCAGGTATTTCCTGATTCTTTATCCAGTTTATCAGTTGGTCAACATGGTCTGCAAAAGCCGGATCATCGCCCGTAATCATAGACAAGGTCATTTCTTCCATGCCTTCGGCAGAGGTAGTCCCCGACATGGACGAGGCAAGATCCAACATCCGGCCTGATCCGGTGATATATTCTAACCATTTCGGTATTTTCCTTTTTCCAAAAAATTTTTGGGCAATATAATAGGTTGTTGCGGGAAAGAACAAGGGTGCATCTGCCTGAAATGATTTATCTTTTAAAGGCAGATACAACGGCATGATAATCACATCATGCCCCGCTTTCCGCAAAGCGGATGCCTGCAAATTATCCCGAAAACAGTTCCCGCAGTAGAAAGAATCACCGGAACCGGGTATGATAAAGAGTATTTTCATTGTTTAAAGTTCAATGTTTCGAGTTTAAAGTTCTAAGTTCCGGGAGTAAAGTTGAATCCTGAACTTCTTTTTTTACTGATTTTCTGACAAAAAAAACTACGCAAACTACAAAAAATATTGTAAAGAGCAAAGCCATTGACCATACTCCTATTCCGGTATTCATAAAGCTTATACTGACTCCTACTAATGAACTTATTACACCTGTTGCTATTGCATATAGCGGAACGAAGAGGTTTTCGCGATACAGGATTTGCCCGACTTTTTTACCGGTAAATCCTAATGTACGGTACAAATCAATTTCTTTCCGGCGGACAGCAAGATTTTTACGGACTACAATGATAAAACTCATGATGCCGAGTAATAGTCCAAGACCCCCCAACGTTAAAAATATTGTGAGGTAGGTATCGGTTACCGTATTGAATTGTTTCAGCCGGTCGTTTGTTGCGGTTACTCTTACACCATATTCATTTAATGCCTGCGAAAGTAGTGTCTTGACTTCTTCTTTTTCTGTTTCATTTGTTTTCAGAAGGAATACCTCGCTTCCGGTAGTTTCTTCCCATATTTCGGAGAAGAGGGTGCGGTCGATCAGGATATTTCCCTGAAAAATTGAATTGGAAAGCATGCCGACTATTTGAATACCTATGCTTTGTCCGCGGTCGCTCTCATACCAAAGCGTATCTCCCCAATTTATCATCAGGCTCCAAGTGAGTACGGTAGCATCGACCAAAGCCGGATACACATCGCCGGTACACGTCTGCATCTGTCGGAAAACACCTTCTCTGTCAAGGGAATAAATATTTTGCTCTATCTGGAAATCGCTGGCCGAAAATTCGTTCATATTCACCCCCAGAACGGAAGGATTCGTCACTTTATTCAGATTCAGGCAACTGGCATCGTCAGCACTGTAACGAAGGCATTGCAGTATGTTCGCATCGTTGGGAAGACGTGTAAGAGATAGTTTTTCCTTTCCAGCCTGTGTCGCCATATTATGATATACGGGAACTGAACTTTCACACCAAAGAGTGTAACCTCCCGTTCCGGTTCGTAATTGGGAACTATCAGCAAAACTTTTGCGGTTCAACCCGACTGAAAAGACGATAAAAACACCGATAGCCAAAGTCAGAAATGAAAGAATCGCTTGTTTTTTATTGGCATAGAGCGTACTCCATATCAATTTGCCGGTAGTAAAATTTTCAGACGAAACCGAACCGTTCCGGCATATCAGATAATCGCCCCATATTGTTGCCGTTCCGATCAATATAATCCCGACTACGACAAAGAGGGTAACGGAATGTAGAATCAGAAAATTGACGCCTATAATCCCAACGGCCAATAAGGTTGAAAGGATAACGATGATCTTTTTTACTTTTAAGGATCGTATTTTTTCCCCTACATTTTGTTTCTTGTCTTTCAGGTTTCGTACAATCACCCGGCGAAGCAGTAACAGGGAAAGGCCGATGCCAACAAGAAAACCCAATACAATCGTGATCGCCGCAGGATAGACTGAGAATCCATCGGTATGCGTAGCGCCTTTCCAGACATTACCCAACAGCCACATAATGAGAGCTGTATAAATAAGTCCGGCGATCACTCCGGCAACTGAAGATAGTAAAACAACCGGAGCGGTTTCCTGCCATAACATCCGGGTAATCCGTTTTTTAGTATATCCCAACGCTTTTAGAAGCGCTATTTCAGAACGTCGTTGAAAAAGCATTTCAGAGAGCGGAATAAGCATTAACAACATGGCGGACACGATAATAAAGAACCCCAGTGCAAGGAAAAGGCCGGAAAAATCGACTCCATTCTTAGCGGCATACAAACCGGCACTACGGGGATGGATGACCTGAATTCCAAACATGTCAGCATGAAGCCCGGACAGATCGGGTTCGGTATTGTCTACACGGATAGCCGTTGCATTTCCATAGGCATTCCCCCAATCATCGGCTACCGCATCGTAGGCGATAATGGCTTTGGGAGTACTCCGGTAAAGCTCCCAGTATCTTTCATCTTCATCGGTAATCAGATCCATGTTAATCGGGAGATCGCTATCCCAGTCGGTACAGCGCTCCACATCGGAAAGACCTGGAAAATTAGCGCTTAACGTCTTGTCTTCATACAGTTCGCTTAAGGGTACAACTGCCTTCACCTGCAAGCGCACGGTATCTGTTTTCAACGTTTTCAGATCATGCGAAGTAAAATAGGTTACCTTAATATGATCGCCCGGTTTGGCTTGTAAACGTTTGGCGGAATAGTCAGAGAGGATAATCTCATCTTTTCGCAGGGGTTCACCATTATAGCGGTCTAAAGCGGTAACGAAAGAGTAAGGGATAGCTACTTCATCCAGCTCAATGGAATTGGCAAGGTAGGAAAACAGACGGTTGGGATTCCGATTGTTCCGACAGATCGTTTCCACGACTTCGTCTTGCAAGAAAACACGGTCGGAAACAACCTCCGTAAAATCATCATTGCGGTTGACAGACAAACCGGAGAGTGAAGGTGTCCAGACTTGTTCCAGATCATCGGCAGAGACTTCGCTATTTGCCAATATAAGATTAATCTTTTCTTCTGTTTCGAGGGATTCGGCTAATTCTTCCCGGTTGATAAAAATATTCAAAGGAATAATCTGTTCGTTTTTCATGCTGATATTGCCGCCTTCTTCTACACTAATCACTCCATCAAAAGTGAGGCGCATGCTGGTAGTGTAGTTCTCGGTTACAAAAAGAGAACCTGACGGAACTAACCCCGATGCCGGTAAGCGAAGTACGATCGTACCCGGCTCGTTTTGCCCCAGTTCTTTAAATAAAGCAGGATTGATCCGGGCGCCTCCTTTGGATACAGACAGATCATTGACTCCCCAAACAAACACGGGAATTAACTTTCCATTTTGTGAAATAAAGCCGTTAGTCAGCAGAATGCCTCTTGCCTTGTCTTTAAACAGAATGGTTTCCGGCAGCTCATCGGCCATAAATGAGTTACGTGAAAATAGGATTGTTTCCGTATTTCCCAAACGTTCTGTTACCCGCTTGACTAATGTCGTGCGTACCGAATCACCGACGACAAGGCTGCCGACAATCACGGCAACAGTGATAAGCACAGCGATAGCTACCAGTTTATAATAACGGGCAAAAAAGTAAATATTCTTATTTATCAGACTATTGAGTTTCAAAGTTCAAAGTTTAATGTTCAAAGTTCAAGACAATCAGCGCTTCATTTTCAAGTTTCAATTCAAAACTCCGTTTTTGAGTGTGAGTATACGATGAGCGACAGAAGATGTTTCGTCCGAATGGGTAACCATCACGATGGTCGTCTGTATGCTCTTATTAATTTCAGAAAGGAGTAAAGCGATATTTCTTGCATTTTCGGAATCCAATTGTCCGGTAGGCTCATCGGCCAGTACTAACAACGGTTTCATAATCAATGCACGGCACACGGCTACACGGCTTGCTTCTCCACCGGACAGCGTGTGCGGATACTGGTTGGCCACACCGGAGATATGAGTGAGTTCCAACAGATGACGAGCGTATTCGGTTTCTTCCGAACCGGTCTGAGAATTACAGGCTAATGTTGGTAACAGAATATTTTCCATAGCAGTATATTGCGGCATCAGGCGGTGATCCTGAAAAACAAAACCAATCTGCTTGTTACGAACAAGGGAGTGGTCGATATTCGGAGTTATCATTTCTGTTCCGTCAAGAAGGTAACTGCCCGAATCCGGTAAAAGCAGCGTTCCGAGAATAGATAACAAGGTTGTCTTTCCGGAACCGGAAGGGCCTTTGATAGCAAGGAATTCTCCTATACCTACCGACAAGTTTACACCCCGCAGAACATAATTCCAGCGATTATTGCCATCCTGATAGTTTTTTTGTATATTCGATAATGTAATCATAAAATCAAAGTTTAAAGTTTCACGTTCAATGTTCAATGTTTAACCTTAAACTTTAAACCTTGAACTTTGAACTATATTCATTGAACTATATTCTTCCAAAACATAATAGCGTTCCCTTTGCTGTGAGGATCATAAAATGGTCTTTGATGACAGCCGGAGAACCAACTATCTGCTCACCAGCATCGTATTCCCATAAGAGTTCCGCGGTTTCGGTATCAAGAATAGAAACTATGCCGGTTTTAGTACAGACAATAATTTTATCGTTGCAGACTACCGGTGAACTTTCTCCGACATTTCCTTTGAGCATATATTCCCACTTCAGCTTTCCGTTTATGCGGCTTATAGCATGAAGATGTCTGTCGCCCGAAAAAAAGTAGAATGCTCCGGAAGAAATAGCAGGAACAGAAATAAAAGAACCGTTTTCGCCATTTTCGGAAACAAATTTTTTATGATGGACAATTTTTCCGTCTTCCAACATAAATTTATAGATATTACCCGAATAATCGCCGATATAACAATAATCGCCCATAATGGCGGGAGAGGCGGGAACATAAGCTTCGAGCAACAGAGAGTCAGTCCGGATACCCGTTTCGCAATCGATGATGCGCACCCAGGAGTCACACCCTCCAAAGATCACATGCCCTTTCCATAGTGCGGCAGCACCATTCAGATAATAACCGGATTCGAATTGGTTTAATTCTTCTCCATTTTTAGCATCAATGCAATACAGATTGTTGTCATAACTGCCAAATACAATCGCTTTGCATCCCGCGAATTTCATAATATTAGGAGAAGCCGAGATTTGTCCCATGGTTTCATAATTCCAGATCGTATCTCTTTTTGCAAGTGAGATAGCAGTCATAAAACCATCAATCCGCCCGATATAAAGAGTGGAATCGTAAATCATGGGAGTTGCTTCAACAGCCGTTTTCAGATCATATTCGAAAGTTAATTCTCCTTTTATGTCTACCCCGCGGATCCGGCCTCTTTTATCGCACCAGTAAGTAGTTCCGTTGTCTATAACAGGCGAAGATACTGTACGGGCATCACCTTTATATGTCCACAAAAGTACCGGTTTTTGAGGCAGTTCAGTATCTGTATAACCACTCAACGACGGATCCCCGCGAAACAATTTCCAATCCATGCTACCGGAATCGGAAGTATCGGAACCGCCGGAACAAGCGACTAATATACCGGTTAATAATGTCGTAAATATTTGTTTCATAACTCAAATTTTATGTTCAAAGTTTCAGGTTCAAGGTTCAAGGTTAAGTGTTGTAACTTTGAACCTTAAACTTTAAACCTTAAACTTTATTTTTATATATCGCTCCGGTGGGGCAAAGTTCAGCTAAGTTTTCCCTGATATTTTCCCGGTTTTCTTCCGGCAGGACAACCTGCATTCCAAAACCCCGATCCTTGAAAGTGAATCCATTTTCACTGTTGTAGACGCATAGACCGCAACGAATACACTTAGCTTGTTCAAACCACATATTTCCATTGATTTTCTGTTTATTCATCACAGGTAGTGTAGAAGACGTTTCATAACGTGGCCTTTTTATCCCTTCGGATGTCGCGTGCAAACGTAATTTACAATCCATTCTTCCCGCGCAGGCGCAATGCAGGCAATGGGAAGTAGTTTTTATTGTTGCTTTTAATCTTTCTTTTTCGTTAGCTGTAAATCGGCCTAAACGGGATTGATACTTATTTTTATCAGTCTCACGGCTCTGCTTTTCCCTTTCCGGCAATGTTTGCAGAGACATTCCCGCAATCTCTTTTATGATATTCCGTATAGATACAGGGCTATCCAACGTACCCCGGCGACAGGCTTTTTCACAGGGCGCTTTACATGTATCGCATCCTATTTCGGGAAGAGGGAAAGCCCCGGCTATCAGTTCATAAGCGTTCTCATATTGTCCTGTATCATAATATCCCAGCATTTCTTCAACATCCAAGTCCTTTGGACATACCATCGAACAAGGAGCCTCACAATCAGCGCGATGATCGCTTAATAACAGCTCAAGGGAAAGCACACGAACATTGTGAACCTCTTCACTGTCTGTTTCTATACTCATACCCTCGGTAGGATACGTCGTACAGGAAGGTATAATTTGTCCGTTGGCTTTATTTTTTACGGCACAGACCATACAGGAGGATTTATGTTTTGCTCCTTTCGCATAACATAAGGATGGTATGCTATGACCTGCTCGCCGGGCAACCTCAAGGACCGTTTCGCCATCATGGACGTCTATTTCTTTATTGTTTATTTTGATGTTCATATTATCTTCCCTCGCAATCGCACATAAGTATAAAATCGTATCCGTTGGCTTTATTTTTCTTTACATTACCGATAGCCGGAAATTGTATATGCATTCCGGCTATACGTATTTTATTCTCCGACAAATAGTTGAGTAGTTGCTGACGTGACTTGACGGCTTCCACAGGGTCCATGTCGTAGTTAACAGCTACTTCCGGATAAGGCATCTGCACGGCCATCGCATGGGTCAGATCTCCCCAGATAAAAATCTTCGATCCGGAAGATTCCAACATATATCCGGTATGTCCGGGGGTATGTCCGTAAGCTGCGATACTCCGGATACCGGGAAGCAATTCGTCTGTTCCATCAATTGCTCCGGGAACAAAAAGATGCAGTTTATCTTTATAGGCATTGATGACATTGCGGGCATTGACAAAACCATCACGCTGGTTTTCAGGCTGTTTCAACATTGCTTCGTCGCTCATCCAGTAATCGTATTCCGGCTTCGGAATGTATAATTCTGCTGAAGCAAAACTTTTTTCGTTATCGCGTAAAAGAGCGCCGATATGATCACCATGCATGTGCGTCAGCATAATGGCATCGATATCCGCAACCGCCTTTCCATAGGCTTTCAGATTATTAAACAATTCGCTTCCATATCCGGTATCAAACAGAATGGCTTTATCTCCCATCTCTACTAAAAACACATTCGTGGCAATAGGAAATGTACCGTCAGGGGCCGTTTGTTTCAACATCTCTTCTGTAGCGCCGATTAATAATTCCGTTTCACCCAACCCTTGTCCTTCTAAAAGCAACGTAATTACTAAAGAATCAACATCAAGATCAAATGTTATAACGCTCTCCCTTCTTTCCTGTGCTTTCAAATGAGATACGGGTAAAATCAGTAATAACAAAATAGTTAAACATATCTTTTTCATACAATAATATTTTTTTTTACAGAAACTTTGAACATTGAACTTGAAACTTTCTTGATCGCATCGAAACTGCATTCATCAATACATAGTCCGCATTGTACACATTTGTTCACATCGATTGTATGTATTTTATATGGAGTATATGGAATCGCATCGACCGGACAGGCTTTAGCACATTTGGTACAGCCTACGCAATCATCGGTGACCACATACTTGACCATCTCTTTGCAAGTTCCTGTTTTGCAGATACCGTTTACATGTTCTTCATACTCATTGCGAAAATACTTCAACGTGGTGAGTACCGGATTAGGAGCTGTTTTGCCTAATCCGCAGAGGGACGATTTCTTTATATTCAAGGCCAGCTCTTCCAATTTGTCGATATCGGTCGCATCGGCTTTTCCGCTGCATATTTTATCTAATATATCAAGCATCCGGCGGATACCCACCCGGCAAAATGTACATTTACCGCAAGACTGATCGCAGGTGAAACTCAAAAAATAACGGGCGACATCGACCATACAATCACTCTCACTCAATACCACTAAACCACCGGAACCCATCATAGCGCCCATTTGGTTAAAGGCGTCAAAGTCAACCTGCACATCGCATAAACGCCCCGGAATACAACCACCGGAAGGCCCTCCGATCTGCACGGCTTTCAGTTTCTCTCCGCCTTCGACACCGCCCCCGATATCTTTTATAATCTGATTCAGGGTGATCCCCATGGGCACCTCAATCAATCCCCCGTGACGGATTTTTCCGGCCAAAGCAAAAACCTTTGTTCCCTTGCTTCCCTCGGTACCGATCTGACTGTAATAACCAGCTCCATTCCGAATTATATAGGGGATCTGGCTCAATGTTTCCACATTGTTGACTAACGTAGGATGGCTATTTAATCCCTCTACGGCAGGGTAAGGCGGACGTTGCTTCGGAAATCCCCGCTCCCCTTCTATCGATGCGATCAATGCTGTTTCTTCTCCGCAGACAAAAGCGCCGGCGCCTTCGAATATGGATATATCAAATGAAAAATTGCTGCCGGAGATGTTTTCACCGATGAAATTCCGCTCGCGGCAAAGTTCGATAGCGGTACGAATACGAGTAACTGCCAGTGGATATTCGGCACGGACATAAAATAAACCTTTATCAGCTCCTACGGCATACCCCGCAAGAATCATCCCTTCAATCACGCGAAAAGGGTACGACTCCAGCATCATACGATCCATAAAAGCGCCGGGATCCCCCTCATCACCATTACAGATTACGTACTTTTCTTTTTTGTCTGAAGCTGCTACTATCTCCCATTTCTTTCCGGTTGGAAAGCCACCGCCGCCACGTCCGCGAATACCGCTTGCAAGTATCGTTTGAATCACTTCCTGACGAGTCGTGGAAGCGAGTGTTTTCTTCAATGCATCAAAACCACCGTGAGCGATGTATTCATCGATATTTAAGGGAGCCAGAAGACCATAACCTTCGGTAGAAATATGTTTTTGTCCCGAAAGAAAACTGTCAATTACTTTTGTACGTTCATTTTCGGATTGCCAGATCACATTATCCCATGTGATGTCGGTATGGAATGTATCAATCTGATTGAACAGATTGTTTTTCAATCGCTTTAGATAGCCCGCGGGTTTAAAATGATGATGCAGGATTTCTTTTATCTCTGCTGCTTTCACCTTAGGATAACGGGTAATTGTCCCGTCAGGGAGTACCACGTCAATCAACGGCACTTTATTGCACACGCCCACACAACCTACCGGTTTGATATTGACTTCTATGCCTAATTCATTCGAGGCCGTTTTCAGTACCTCATATATATCGGAAGAACCGCTTGCCTGGCAACAGGAACCCATTCCAAGACGTATTTCACCGGCAACCTGATGCCGGACATTCTTTGTCTTTTCCTTTTCTTTTTCCTCCTGTTGAGCCAGAAAGTCTTCAATTACTTCATTTACTTTTCCGGGAAGCACATGCCCGTATATTTTCTCGTCGATCTGAACCACCGGCGCCAATGTACAACAGCCTAAACAGGCGATTTTTTCGATAGAGAAAAGCTGGTCGGCAGTTGTGATACGCTCGTCTTCTATTTTCAGTTCCCGCCGGAAAGAGTCATAGACATTCCCCGCTCCTTTCACATGACAAGCTGTTCCGGTACAGACCTTGATCAGATGTTTTCCGTATGGGATATGCCTGAATTGGGTATAGAATGTAGAGACGCTAATCAGTTGCGCCCGGTCGATCTCCGTCCGTTCATAAACCCTTTCGATGGCTGCCGAAGGGAGATAACTGAAATCCTCCTGTAGCGCTTGTAACAACGGAATGATGATCTGCCGGGATGTACCAATCCGGTCAATAATAGCATCCACTCTGCCTATTACATCTTCTTTTGTTTCGACTCTATTATTTTCACAATTACATGCCATAATACTTAGTTTCGGGTTCAATGTTTAAAGTTTAATGTTTTCAAGTTCAAAGTTCCAACCTTGAACCTTAAACATTAAA
>JAVBNB010000002.1:0-49825 GCA_031551825.1 Tannerella sp.
TGCCGAAAAACTCATCGAATCCTTTCTGTGTCGGCAGGAATTGTGTTTGACAACCTACATGCCATTTCCCGAAAATGCCGGTGGCATAACCTTTTTTCTTCAAAACCTGGGCAATGGTTTCTTCCTGATCACTGATTCCGACTTTCGACTGATGGTCGAGCGCCCCGCTCAGTCCGATCCGGTTGGGATAACAACCGGTAAGAAACCCTGCTCTTGATGCGCTGCTAACAGCCTGCGGCGAATAGTAATGCGAGAAAAACATTCCCTTTCTGGCCATTTGATCCAGATTGGGTGTTTGATAACCTGAGGCTCCGGTAATCGTCAGGTCGCCATAGCCCATATCATCTAAATAAATCACTATGAAATTAGGGGTCTTCGGCGCTTTGGCGCCTTGTGCCGGCAGGCAAGTTGCTAAGGCCGTTAAAGCCAGTGAATAGTTTATTATCTTTTTCATACGTACAAAAATCAATTTTTAGCGAATAAAATCAACTCATTCGGAATATAAGACAAAGGGGTACTTTGCAAGGTACCCCCTTGTCTTTAATATTTACAAAAGATTCCCGTATCACCAGCCGGGATTCTGGATAATATTCGGGTTAAGTACAATCTGATTGGTTGGAATCCATTCTAGGTAATATTTATCTAACCAGCCCTTACCGATTTTGGTAGGATCGTCAAAACGCTTCACATAACCGGCATCAGTTGCAACTGTAAAGTCTTTATTAACCAATGGCAATGTGGTTGCATTTGCCCAGTTGGGCGCGTTATTTTCAGTTACGTTGCCATTTGCATCTAAACTTTTCCAATTAGCCCGGGTAACGTATACACCCGTTTGAGGCCTGTTAACATACCAGGGTCCCTTTTTCCAACGGCGGATATCCTGGAACCCGAATCCCATTCCCATCAATTCAGACTGACGTTCACGACGGATTTCCCACAATACGGGATCAACCGTTTGATCACGATTCGTATCAAAACCGGCATCAATATCGGCAATCACCATATTGGAAACACCGGCCCTCGGACGCAATTTATTGATAGTTGCATCGGCAATAGCCTGGGTGAACTGGTTTTTTTCCCAGGATGCTTCGGCAAGATTCAACAATACCTCTTCAATCCAGAAAATGGGTTTATCCGTAACCTGACCGGCATCCATATCATCGAAAGTATTATAATTTTTCCATAAAGTATATCCACTGTATGAACCGATTTGCGGTACACCGACATCAATGATATTAGGCGAATTGTAGGCGCCTGAAGATCCGTCTAACCAAAGAGATGGCACTCGTTTGGTCGTACCGGGGAATGCTGTCTTCAACACTTCGTTAAATTCCATATTGTCGGTAACGTCGGCGTCTCCGGAATAATATCCTTGCGGATTATAAACCGCTGGAGAAGCATCGCTATAATCAGGGCCTACCTTTCCGCCCACAATTCTCTTTCTCAGACTATAAGGAGGTACCACGGTAGCCAATAAACGGTAATCGCGGTTTCGGAATTCCTTGAACATGCTCTTGTCTCCCTGGTAAACGGTAGAAGTAGAAACCGGGCGTCCGTCGCTGCACAAATAATTTTCTACTGTACAATGAGGCATATCATAACTAAGTGCGGCAGATTTTTCATATCGGTTCGTATTGTGCGTAATTTGGGCTGCTTCGTACTGTTTATATAAAATCATACCGGGATGTTTACTCAAATCCAATGAATTCAATAAAGCATCGTAATTGTTTGATACGGAAGGATATTTGGTCGCTAACAACTGAGAAACGCGAATGCATTCATCTAAGTATTTATCGGCATCACCTAAACCGTGATATTTTCGCCAGGTTCCTTCAAAAAGGAAGAAGCGCGACATCAGGGCGCGAACGACATCCGTATTGATCGAATTGGCTCCGTCTCCGGTCGGCTTGATGTGTGTTTCAGCCCATTGTAAATCAGCCATTAAATGGTCGGCCACTTCCTTTCTGGGAGTACGGGATCCGTAGATAATGTCGGTGTCATTTTCCTGAATGACCTGATCAATCCAGGGTACGTCGCCAAAACGTGAAATTAACTCGTAATAAGAAAAAGCTCTGAAGAAATAACCGACTGAGCGATAGTGCTCTTTATCTGCCTCCGACATTTGACTTCCGTCAATATTCTGGAGCATAAGATTACATCTTCTTATTTCAGTAAAATCCCAGCCGTTTCCAGAAGCGCCTGTAACCTTGAGTTGGGTACGCATCTGATTACCATCTACATTCTTATTCCTCCAGCCTAAATACCCGGCAAGGAAATCACCATTATATAAACCCTGTTGAACATTATAATGACGATAAAACCTCTCAGTACTTGTCGAACCAGTCGAAATTGTCAATGCGCCGTAGAAACTCCAGCTAAATGTCCTAAAGTTTTCAGCAGTAACAAAAGCAGTTTTCTCGGTAAGAGAATCCAAAGGATACTTTTCCAGATAACTATCGTTACAGCTCCAGAATATCAGTATCACAACAATTCCTAATAAATATTTTTTCATTTTTATCGATTTTTAGATTGTTAAAATGTCACATTCACACCGAATGAAGTAGTGGAATAATGCGGATAACCCCAGTTTAATTTTTCAGTCTCTGGATCTCTACCGGCTTTCAGATGCGAAAATGTATAGGGATTTTCAAGGGAAACAAAGAATTTGACAATAGACAAACCTGCTTTTCCAGATATATTAGATGGCAAATTATAAGCAAGAGTTACATTTTTTAGGCGCAAATAAGAAGCATCGATCATATACTTATCCTGGGTGTGGGTGTTGCTTACCTTGTTTTCGTTTCCATTGTAGATGCGGGGATATTTTGCATTCGGATTAACAGGTGTGTAATCGTTATTTGCCCGGTCAACCGGTTGCCAGTAATCCATTTGATGTGCATAAACAGTAGCAGTGTTGTTTGCCATTGGAAAAGCTAATTCATCATCGAGGTAATAATCACGTTTTCCAACTCCATTAAATAGGAAAGAGAAACCGAATCCTGCATAATTGATCCCTCCACTGATTCCATAATTATAACGGGGTGTGGAATTACCGATTATTTCGCGATCACCGGGATCATCAACCGTATTCATTCCCTCATCAATTTGATTGGCGACAGAAGTTCCTTTATCCGATAAGTTCTTAAATTTTACATCTCCGGGGCGTACCGTAACACCCTTTATTGTGGTTATTCCATCTTTCAGAGCCCAGGTTCCATTTTGCCATCCGTCTTTAAAATCTTCAATGGTATAAAATCCATCGTTTCGATAACCCCAGATTTCGCCCAATTTCTGACCCACATAATAAGAATTCTCAGCGAGCAGTTTGGATGCATTATTATAATCGGTGATTTCAGTTTGGGAATCATAAATATTGAATCCGATATTATAACTTACTTGGCCGATTTTGTCTTTCCAGGATATACCAACTTCCCAACCGCGATTTTTCAAGTCGGCCGCATTTTGAAGCGGAGCGGTGGTACCAACTACTGCCGGAAATTCCATGCCTGGGGCCAACATCCCGGTTGTTTTACGAAGATAAATATCGGCCGTCGCCTGTAAGCGATTATTTAGTACGGCCAGGTCGATTCCTATGTCCTGGGTTTCAACTTCTTCCCAGGTATAATCCTGACGTACCAATGGAGGTAATCCGATCGTTGCGGGTTTGGTCGTGCCCACTATCCAATCAGCTCTGGTTGGATTCATCTTGGGAGAATATCCGTAAGGTGCGATGTTCTGATTCCCGATCAGACCCCATGATGCACGCAGCTTTAGCATGCTCAGCCAACTTTTGCTGAATTCCATGAATTTTTCTTTTGAAATATTCCAACCCAAAGAAGCGGATGGGAAGAACCCGAACCTGTTCTTTTTCGGAAATTTAGACGAACCGTCGTAGCGGCCGTTCGCTTCAAACAAGTATTTGTCCTCAAAACTATAATTTACACGAAAAAATACACTACGAATCGTATAATCGGCAAAATGGTCGTCTGAAAGAATTTCGCCGACAGCGCCGCTGATCGAGGGTAAATCAGCATTAATTACCTCTTTTCGAGAGACTCTCACTGTGTCACTGTAACTTCGTTCCTGTGAAAAACCGCCTAACACTTTCGCATTATGTTTTTGGTCAGCTGTTTCGAAGGTATAAGATGCGTAAGCATTGAGCGCCTTATAGGAGTCGTACCCTTTATTGTTCGAATACGTTGGAACAGAAACCGAAGGGAATGAATTTCTGTTCATCTCAACCATCGTCGTGCTTTTTGTAAATGATTTATTATCTCTCATAAAATCATCCATTGTATATTCCACTACACCTTCCAGGCCTTTGAACGGTTTTATAACCGAACGAGAGAAAATCCGGGTTTCTTTCCGTATTTGTTTATCGGGATATCCATATAAAAGATAGTTTTCCGGAGTATTGACAGGATATGAATTTCCGTCGATTTTACTTTCCATTTCACCAACCGGATAGTATCTTTGTCTTGGAGTATAAATGCTTCCATAAGAAACCAATGATTTTTCGGACGTGTTGTATTTCATGTCTAAGGAGCTTGAAAACCAGCTTGTTAATTTGGCGTTGACATACCCGGAAATATTTAACCGCTCATAACTATCTTTACTTGTAATCAATGGACCATTGTTGTCGACAAAACTTGCCGACATACGGTAAGTGATTTTTTCGCCGCCGCCCGTGGCTGATAAATTGTGGATCTGTTGAAATCCATAATCATCGAATATAGCATTCTGAGGATCGTTATCTCTCAAAAAATAATACTTGCCGTCATCCGGAGAAAGATATCTTCCATCTGCCGGATAATTGGAAGGATTTACTCTAAAGTCTCTGGCATATTGTGCCCATTTAATGTAATCCTGGCCTTCCGGACCAGCGGTAGTTGGCGTTGGACTCCAATTCGCATAAGTTTGTAAGATATCAACTACCGAAGCCTGTTTTGTTTTGTTTATCGGAGTCGTAAATGCAAAGTTATTGTTATAATTAAAAACAGGTTTGGAGTTTTCCTTTGCTTGCTTGGTGTTAATCAAAATTACACCGAATGCAGCCCTTGCCCCATAAATTGCCGTTGATGCCGCATCTTTCAAAACTGAAATCGATTCTACATCTTCCGGGTTTAGCATGTTGATGTCACCTTCTGCATTATCAATCAAAATAAGCGGGCTACCGCCATTGATGGAGGTGGTACCACGGATATTAAAAGTTGCTGCTGCTCCGGGCGTCGACGGATTTGTAATGGTAAGTCCCGGAACTACCCCTTGAAGCGCTGCTCCGACCGTAGTAATAGGACGTTCGCCCAAAACATCGTCCATTTTTACCTGGGATACCGATCCTGTCAGGTTTATTTTCTTCTGGATACCAAAACCTACGACAACAACTTCTTCAAGCGCTTTTGTGTCTTCCCGCAGGATAACTGAAAAAGATTTTTGATCACCTACGCGAATTTCAGAGGTAATATAACCGATATAAGAAATCTGTAATACCGCATTTTCTGATACGGAAAGTGTGAATTTTCCATCTATATCTGTCGTAATACCGTTCGTTGTGCCTTTTTCTACGATACTTGCTCCGATAACCGTCTCTCCCTGTTCGTCCGTGACCGTACCGGAAACAGAACGTTTATTCTGTTGCTGTTGTTGCGGCCCGGTAGATTCGGTTTGTGATTCAGCCGGAGAACTTTTTATTAATACCTGCCGGTCGATGATCCGGTATTCATATCCGGTTCCACTCAGGATTTGTTTCAGGGCTTCCTCCAATGTGGCGTTTTTCACATGTACACTTGTTTTTTTGCTGGCATTTACCTGATTGTCATTGAAAAAAAAGGTAAACTCGCTGTTTGCTTCAATCTCTTTGAGTATATCAAGGATTGAACTGTTTTCTTTGCTGATGGATATTTTGTAGTTCTGCGCGTAAGAAGAGGCGGAGATACTACAAACGGCACATAGCAGAAGGATAAAAGTGATTTTCATAATACGATATGGTTTTTTTAATATAGGGACATACCTATCCCTTGCATCATTTTTTTTCATAACTTTGTATTGTTTTTGATAAATACTGAATGTATGTTACTGGCCTCGACTCCAATTGACAGACATTTTTTCGAAAACACATTTGATTGGGAGATATCTGCCGGATATTTCCCAATTTTTTTCTAATCGTCTTTAATGTACATACTAATAAGATTTAAAAGGTTTACATTCTCTTTAATTATTCACAAAGAGGGTAAAGTCCCCATCTTTGGACTTCTTATAACGCACCGGCGATGATTCTCCCATAATATACAAGATACGCTCCAGCGATTCGTCACGTACTTTAAATGTAAATTTATAGACTTCGTTCAATTCTTTATCCATAAATATTTTGCGGCCATACCATTGTTCTAAACGCGGGATAATCATGGAGAGCTTTTCATTCTCGAAACTCAGGATACCTTTACGCCAGGAAGTATAATTTCCGGCGTTCACTTGGGAAAGTATGACTTTATGATCACTTTTGTTATAGGAAATTTTATTGTTTGGTGTCAGTATAAAAGAAGTATCTTTTCGGTCTGCCATACTAACTTTTATTTTTCCGTCAAGCAGGATCGCTTCCATGAAATCATCTTCGGAATATGTGAAAATCTCAAATGCGGTGCCCAATGCTTCCACATCCATTTGAGGGGTATGTACAACAAATGGCTTTTCTTTATCAGGAATTACGTCAAAAAACGCTTGTCCTTCTAACTTGATCTCACGCTTTTTTCCCCTAAAATCTGCCGGATAGGTCAATTTTGATCCGGAGCCTAACTGAACATCTGTTCCGTCAGGAAGCCGGATGGTGCTGATATTGAGGATGCCGGAATGTGCTGTATAATAGGAAACAGGCTTTTCTCTGTTAAAAAGAAACCAGGCAGAACCGGTAACGCCCAATAAAAGAAGGAACGAGGCTGCCCAGGCAACAACCTGATAAAGGCGCACTTTTTTGGCTGGGATCTTCTTGAAAGTTTCCCTCCGGATATCATTCCAGATACGTGCCCCATCAGTTTTATCGGATTCTGTCCTGTCAGGCGCCGTATTCCATTGTTCACGCATCTTTTCCGTGACGACCGGAGATGTTAAAATCGCATCTTCTTCCGCAGGGTTCAACTTGTTATTTATAAGCTTTTCCGCTATTTCCCGTAAATTCTCTGAATTCATCTGCTCTTGTATTGTTTTACATATATAAATACACGCAGAAAAGAGATACCCCCTATTGGGTATGAAAAAAAATTAAATGAAAAAAGTTAAAAGTAAAAGATTCTTTTTTAAATGCTTCAGCGCTTCGCCTATCTGGTTCTCGACGGTTTTTTCTGAAATCTGAAGCAGGTCGGCTATTTCTTTATAACTTTTGTGTTCTTTCCGGCTCAGATTAAAGATCTCCCGGCGACGAGGCGGAAACTCTTCTATCAGCCGGTCAATATATTTGCTCAGGTCACGGGCCTCTATTTCTTCTTCTATATTATATGAATCTTCCATGGCAGAGAGTACCGTCATTTTGTAAAAATCCTCATTCACATTTTTACGGTGCCGATTAAAAATCTGATTGCGGGTGATGATAAAAAGCAAACCTTTGAAATTCTCCTCTTCTTTGATGGACTCGCGGGATTCCCAGATCTTAACAAAAACCTCCTGTACTATTTCTTCTGCGGTGGAACGATTGTTAAGATACAAACGGCAAAAGTTATATACCTGACGCCAGTATCTCTCATATAAAGAGGTAAAAGCTTTATGGTCACTTTGTTTTAATTGTCTTATTAGGTCCTTATCCATTATTAACTGACTTTGTCATATCATTATGACAAAGAAAGCAAAAAAAGACAAGACAAGCAATCAGATAAAACTAAAAATAGGATGGAGGTCATGTTAATAATCGGCCATAACCATCCGGATGATAAATTATCGACCTTTCCCCCAATTTTTGTTGGGATCAGGACCCATTTCCAACTCTAATATACCGCCTTTTATAAATTCGCTATGGGGTAAATAATAGGTATTAAATGGTTTCCCGTTGAGCTTACTTTGTTGAATGTAATAATTCGTCCGTGAATTATTATATGTTTTTATTTTGAATACCCCTCCCGGATAATATCGGTCGGAGAGTTTTATCTCTATTTCATCAAATACCGGAGAGGTTATTTCATATACGGGATTTACATCACAGGTTCCTTTCAGACTGAATAATCCGATTGACATCAGAGCGCTGACACCGCCCATTTGTCCCTGATCCTCGTCATGTCCTCCATATCCTTTATCCGGTGTCGTTCCTCCGTATGCTTTTTCATTCACCTGCCTTACCCAATACTGGGATAAATAAGGCGCGTTAGCATAATTAAACACATGTGCGTTGGAACAACCTGGCTGATTTGCATAACTTACATACCCACTGCCATAACCAAAAACGAAATCTTCCGGTTCAGCCTGCTCAAAGGCATAATTCAGCCGTTCGCAAAGCACTTCGTTTCCACCTATCAACTTGGCCAAACCAGGTATATCATGCGAAACACTCCAGGTAGCCTGCCAGGAATTGGCTTCTACCCAGCCGTGTCCGCTCAACGGGTCCGTATGCAGCCAACTTCCGTCTTTCTTTTTGGGAAACAACAGTTTATATTCATCATTGTAAAGAGTTTTCCAGCCCTCCGAACGTTTTCTGTAAAAAAGGGCATCTTTTTTCATTCCCATTTTTTCGGCCATCTGAGTTAAAGCCCAGTCCTGAAAAGAGGCTTCAATAGTTATTCCCGCATTACCGGCGAAATATCCATGCTTTTCATAATACGCGATTTCCTCTTTGCTACCTAACATTCCTCCTCCCTTATGATTCTGCGTCATCATTCGGTAGGCTGTTTCAGGAGACTTTTTTGTAAGTATTCCTTTCTGAAAAGCGCTTACGATCAGTGGCGTTGCCGGACAGCCGGTCATGATATAGGAATATCCACCCGCATTGGGGCCACGGGGCAGCAATCCGCCGTTTTCAGCATACTGAACCAGACAGGCTGCAAAGTCGTCCTGTACTTCAGGCCATGCCAGACCCCAGAGAATATTCAGGTTCCATTGTGTCAGCCAGAAAGCGTCCGAATTATACATATGGAATTTCACCTTTTTATCTTTGTCCTTAGGCAGAGTCCTCGTCTTGTACCGGATATTCACAGTATGGCTCCCTTTGCGCTCACCGTCGGTGTAATCCGGATAATCACCGGAAAAATCATCTATTTTATGCCGGCCTAATAATACATGCCACAGATCCGTATAAAATTTAGTCTGCTGTTCCTGCGTCCCGCCTTTTACATCAATCCGTCCCAGATACTCATTCCACTCTTTGCGTGATTCTCTGCACAGTTTGTCAAAATCCCAATGGTTGGCCTCTGATTCCAGATTTTTCCAAGCATTCTCTACACTTGTGTATGATACGGCCACTTTTAATTGGAGTACATCACCCGTCTGAAGAGAATACTGCGCGCTTACCCCGGAAGGAGGAGCATCATAATAACTCATTCCCGCATTGCGGGGAACGGCTTTACCGGTAGCATGAAATTCACTGATATCAGCATATTGCTTATCTGCATCCCATCCATTCATCCGGAGCATTGGTTTTTCAAAGCGGATTGCATAATAAATTTTCACACTGTCAGGACCTCCCCATAAACGTCCTACCGTATAAACCGAACCTTCTATTTCACTGTCACTGACTTTACGAACTTCCGCTCCCACCATCGTTGATGTGGAAATGTATCCTCCCAGGCTAACCAATATGTCTGCCGGCACAGGCTTTCTATCCGTATATGTCAGGCGATAAAAACTAACCCGGTCGGCAGCTGTTTGTTCCACCCACATTTTATACCTGTCGAGATACAACCGGTGATAACCCGGCCGGACGATTTCTCCCGCATGAGAGAATGACGACTTCCACCCCTGTTCTCCTTTTTCCACGGCTACCGGTCCTGTTACGGGCATAAGGCTTACTCCGGATAGCATCCAGCAGTGAATCTGCGGAAAGCCCAGAATCTCTGTCGAATTATAGTTATATCCCCCTCCATATTGATTTTTATTCCTGGTCAACGGAGCGGCGCTGATCATACCGAAAGGCTGACTGCCGGTAACGAAAAAGAAATAACGCCCCCGCGCCGACTCTATGTAGGGATCTACTTTCGATACATAATCGGCAAGTGATTCGTCCGCCGCATAAACCTCTATTTCGGAAAGTCCCACATGCTCACCGTCCGCATCTGTCACTTCGAAACGAAGCCATTCGATTCGCTTGGCCGGAAAACTTACGACTTTGGGCGATCCGTCATTCGGAATCTGATGTACAAGAATCTTACTCCCGTCACTGAAATGCAGAATGCCTCCGGCTATGTGACTGTCCGGATCAGGCCTGTCATAAAGAAGCACCTGATGAATGGCTTTCGTATTATCCCAACTCAGTTCAATCCAGGGATAATCAATTTCTCCCCAGAAAGTAACTTTGCTGGCCGATCTCCACTCACCCATGTTATAGAGTCGGATATTGCCATCAATAGCCTTCTCCGCCCCATACATTTCATTCAGGACGGAAGAGGCTTTGACTTTTGCCTGAGGGGCGATATTATCACCTGTTGCATAACCACACAAGCAATTCAACAAAAATAACGCTTTTATAACAAGAATCTTCTTCATATATATATGCATATTTGATATGCAAAGATATTTTGTTATTCCGTTATTTTCCTATGCATTTATTCCGAATTGGTTATACTATTTTATGATAATGATCTTTATATCTATCCATGTAAAACTTTATCCATATCAATAACCGGCCAGGGCTTATATTCTCTCCATGCTCCCCGGGTAAAGTCCGGAATCGCTACCGAACAACTCTTATTTAGTACGGATCTCTCTGTTAACTCTACGAGCGAGGACCAGGCTGCGGCGTCATAAACGCTTTGATCCAAAGGATATCCGTTTCGTAAACAATAAATCAAACGCCAGTCCATGATATAGTCCATGCCACCGTGACCACCTACTTGTTTGGCTTTTTCTCCGATATAGCTGCTTAACGGATGTTCATATTTAGCTAAAATTTCCGTTTGTTTTTCTTCGTCCAGAAAAGAATGCGTATCCGGTTGGATGGCAATTTTTTTGTCCGGATATTTGACGGCCATACCTTTTGTTCCCTGCACCAGATGTATTCGTGAATAAGGTCTGGGAGAAGTCGTATCATGTTGTATCATAATACTCTTTCCCATAGCAGTATGAATGATTGTCGTATTCATATCTCCCAGCATATATCGTTCGGACTGGGTTATTCGTTGATCGTCTTTCAGGTTTTCTTTGGCCCAGAGCGACAAGCCGAACTGATTCGTAGAAACGGAGGACAGGTATTCCATGCAGTCTCCCTGATTAATCCCCAGGATCTGTGCTACCGGTCCCAGACCATGGGTAGGATAAGGATTACCGGTATGATATTTACTGTATTCTAAGCGCCAATGATCATAGTAACCGTTGAACTTACTTGCGCGTAAATCATGAATATAAGCCCCTTCTGCGTGAATGATATCACCGAATATACCGGAACGAGCCATATTCAGAGTCGCTAATTCGAAAAAATCATAGCAACAATTCTCCAACATCATGCAATGCAATTGCTTCTCTTCCGCTTTATCGACCAAGGCCCAACAATCCTTTACGGTTAATGCGGCGGGTACCTCTACCACCACATGTTTACCGTGATCCATTGCGTAAAGCGCGATCGGAACATGAAGCTCCCATGGAGTGGCATTATAGATCAGATCTATATCGTCGCGTTCACACATTTTTTTCCAGTCTTCTTCTTTTGTATAAGCGGTGGCCTCTTTGCGATTATTTTTTGATAATACATTCTGGCTTTTTTCCATCCGCTCCGGCATTAAATCGCATAAAGCAATAATTTCAGTACCTTCTATTTGACTGAGCCTTGCAACAGCTCCGCCTCCCCGCCCGAGTCCGACTATACCGATACGTACTGTTTTTAAAGGCTTACATTTTAAACCCAATACGGACTTTCCTTTTCTTACAGGAGTATTATCGGCTATCCGATCAGAAACGGATGTCTGATCCGGAGCCAGCGCATTCATCTTACCACTTACCATTGCAGCCGTACCTCCCAGCAATGATGTTTGCAAAAATTTTCTTCTGTTGATTTTCATACGATTATAGATTAATTAAAGGTGATATAGGTTTCTTATAAAAATACCGGAGTTTCATAGAATCGTTATTAATTTCTATGACCATGTCATCATGACAAAGGACGCAAAAAAAATCAAGAAAAACAAATGCAATGGTTAGATTAAATTTTAACGGATCAGTATCTGAATTTTTCAACAACAATAATCAATCCGTCACGATGGAATCCGGCGATTCTTTGATGATTTCCTCCGGTGTAGAACGATGGGTTAAACTGATTATCTTCAAAGTCGGCTTTCCTGATAACACGGTAACCGTCTACACCTCCCCTGAAGGTAGTATCGCGCGTGTAGTTTTCAGATTCCATTTTTTGAAGAGCCTTTTGGTAATCGGCGCTATTAACTTTGATAACAGCTGCATAACCGTAATCCGTATTTAAACCGGACGCTCCCTCCTTTGTTATGACTATGGCCGAAGCCGGATAGGGTAATCCGATAACTTCTTCGTAAAGATCTCTATGGAAATTTGGAGGGGGAGCGGTTATCAGGTAAAGAAGAATGAATGGCGCTGATATTATTAATATGATGCTGATAAGTCCCATGACGCCGCAACCTGCATTACGGCGTAAAATAATTGCCCGCACACTGAAAAATAATCCGACTGTAATAAGTAATAATATTATGAAATAGGACATCTATTTTAGCATTAGCGGATTTGTTTTAAGTAATCGACCGGATTCAGGAAAAATATTTTTCTCCAACCGTGAGGCGCTTTTCGATCGAGTCGCCATATGTATGGAATCGCTGTAATGATGGAGTAATGTAGATGAGCCGGAGTATTCCCCGCATTCCCGCTTTTGCCGACCGTTCCGATACGTTTACCTGTGCCAAGCCATGAAAATGATGAAGTTTCGATCCGTTGCAGATGTGCATAATAATGGAATCTCCATTTGGGGCCAAGCACCAGTACAACATTGCCTCCGGCTCCGTTTTCGCCGGTAAAAACAACGAATCCATAGGTTGCCGAGTGCAAAGCCGTTCCTTCTTTGGCAAAAATGTCAACCCCTTTATGGACAACTGATTTTCCCCACGGATAATACCAGAATGTTTCGTGATTGTAATCTTTCTGTGTGGCGCCATCAACCGGCATCACGAATGGTTGCGGCATGAAGAAGCCCAGAATAATAATGCCGGTAATGATTAAAAAGAATATTTTGATTTTTGTCTTTCGTTTCATTGATATTTTCGTTTTAGCAACGTTTTCTGTGCCTCTTGTTCATAATCATAACAATGATACATTTGTTGTATCATTTACATTATTTTTATCATCAGGAATTCTATCGGCGATTGTATTCACTGGTAGAAATAGATTCTATCTTATCCTTTGTCAATAAGATATAATAAGACTTTCCTAATACATTTCCGTAATACCAGACTTCTTGATTTTCTTTTTCCGTAGAATAAGTAGACACTCCATCGGGCCTGCCTAAGGATAGTTCCAATACTTCCTTCTTCATTCCGGCCTCGGGAATTCCTTTTTGGATGGCTTCCCATTCTTTTTCGTTGAAATTGAGTTCTTTAAATATGTCTTTCGGATCGCATAACGTAAGTATCGAATAGAAAAAATCATCTGAATTTTCACAATACCGGTAATATTCCTTGTTGGTGTCTTTTGGTTTGAAACGAATATAATAAGCGCCGAGGTTTAATCCGGAAGCCGGAATAATACCGGTTACCTCCAGCGGATAATATTTCATGCCCCAAGCGGTTTCATATTTTCCGTCTGACTTTTTATCAGACCATAAGTTGTTTTTTAAATATAATGTTCGTCCGATGAGTTGCGAGAATTTCTCCAATTCTTTTACTAAGTAAATACAACCTGTGCCGGAAGTTGTCGGTTTAATTGTATCGCTGGGGCTGGACAGATAGTACCTGTATTTTTTGCTGTCGTTTCCTTTGGCGATAATAAAAGTCAAGGGACGTCGTCCGTTTTTGTATGGGATATTTTCGATGCCAGTCACTGTTAGTATTAAATTATCTAATTGTTTGTAGGGTATCCCGTTATCGTCAAAATGACTTTTGGTTATTTCCTGTGGCATAGCATCATAGAGGAAAAGTTTTGAATTAGAGCCTCCATAGGTGCAATTTTCGATGAATCCGAATTTTGTGCCGGGTTCAAACACTCTGGATTCCAACAAACAAGACGAGGTGAATTTTCGATCGTCTTCGCATACAAAAACCGGATCGTCCTGCGCTTTCGCTACGAAAGCCAGTGTCAGAAGAATAAATAATACATTTGTTTTCATCATTTAATTTATTGTTATTAATTAGCATTGTTGTGGAAGTAGTTGATATTGCGGTTGTGTCTTTAGATTCAGGTATTCTGTGAGCCCGACAGATGTATATCATATCTGTCGTCCAAAATTCTGTAATTAGTAAAGGCTATTCTCCTAATCTGTGATTTGAAATATAATTTTCCGTTAAACTCATTTCTTCAAAACAGGCTATATTATTACCTTCTTTAGGCGACTGAGAACTAAGCCCCAGCTATATTTTTGCCGGGTATTCGTTTCTGTAAATGCGGGCAAGGTTCCAGTCAATCCCGTCTGTCGAATAATAAAATCCGATTTGTTTAACGTTCGATGAAACGCGCAGGTAAACATAGTTTTGATTGATAATATCGTGATTATTATCATCCGAAGAACCTTCTGTTCTGACTGTAACAATGCGACAGCGAAGTTTTTCGTCGCGTTCAAAAGCATATTTCAGCCAGTTGCTGTCGTCAATATAAATATATACCGTACCTGCATCGTAGATTTTTTCTATCGGACTATCCAAACGGGTAGTAAACGTAAATGGTTTGCTGTTGTCAATTTCCGTCAGGAGGATAGGAGCGGTTGCTTCGAAGCGTGCACCGTCAGGCGAAATGAAATAGTTCGTTCCTGTGACACCATCGATTGACAAATGATTGTCGGCAACTTCATAATGCTTTTCCGCATTATTTATCGCTTTGGTAAAATCAATGCCCGAAAATGTCAGGGAAATATCTTCCGCCACAGAAGTCTTTTTGTTTTGATTGCCGTCATTAGTGGCTTTGCTGTTGCTGTTATTACAAGCTGTTATAAGCAGAGACAGTGTAGTTATAAAAAATATTAATTTATTCATGATAAAGTGGTATTTGTAATTAAATTTGTTCTTGTTTTTTGGTGATAAAGATATATAATAAGGATAAAAGTAATCCGAGCGTTCGTACGCATTCGTCGCCGGATCATTGATATCATCGCCTGACCAGTAGCAGTAACTAAAAAGTTCGTTTTCCATTGTTTTGTAAATTGTTTGTTATATTTCTTTTTGTCATTTATTTTGCCATTTCCATATTACTTACTTCTAAACACATCTACAAATCGTTTTTTAGATAATCCGTTGTTTTTGTCGCCGATAGTGATTTTGTGTTCGGTCGGAATCATTATGTTTAAATACATATCTGCTCCTCTGCCGTTGAGTGCAGTCGCTACAGTTTTGTTATAATCATTAAACCAATGCCAATTCAATGCTCCTCCAATATTCCAGTTCCAACATTTTATTTCGTTTCGCATAGTAGTATTTTTGTTTGTATCTTCATCGTACAATGCGGCCATGGCTTTCACGAAATTATCGCTTTCTTTGCCAATGCTTCTGAAAGTAATTTCATCTTCCGCGTTTAATTTCTCTATTTTTATCGCAATCGTGTCGCTTTTGTAAATTGCTTTGGCAATGAGAGCCTTTTTGAATGGAGTGTGACGATATTCTGTTGGGGTGAGTGTTACAGCTTGATAAGCATAGCATTTATCTGCCGGTTCAAAATATTTTATATTTTCTATGGTGTTCAATGGATAATTGTATTTTTTTGTTCCACACCAGACAAAGGAATAAACAATTGTCAAAATCAATAAAAGAGTACTTATTATGATTACTGTTTTTCTCATCTGTTTTTTATCGTTTCTTATTTACACTTCTTTTTGATAGCAAACTATATCACATCCATCTGTAGGATAATAACTTTCATTATGGATGAACGAATTAGCCGAATTCCATAAATACGACTTTCTGTAAAATCATTCTACCAAAAGAAGGGCAATATTAAATATTTTTTGGATAAAAAAACAAAAAACGCTGTCAAATCTAATTTTTTTTATTTAGATCAAGGCATATAGTAAATATGCATGCCCTAATTTGACACTTTTTGAATACAAAATTAGGATAAGAAAAACTAATTTTAAAAAAGCACAAATATTGTTTAATCTTTGTGTTTTCGCAGGTATTCCTGAAAAAACAATTACTTTTGTCAACGAATAGACCAATAATTAGTCTCATTAAATAAAAATTATGACAATCAGAAGATGTCTTTTTTTGCTTCTGTGTTTTTTGTTTTTTTATACAGGTATAGCGCAAAAAGTTGAGTTAAGAGGGAGAGTGACAGAGCGTTCGTCGGGTGAGCCGTTGGCGTCGGCATTAATCAGAGTCAAGGATACTTCACAAAGTGTATTATCAGATGCGAATGGAAGCTATGTGCTTTCGTTTGATAGGAAGGGTGCATATACAATTATAGTGTCGTATGTAGGGTTTCGGGAGGAAAGCCGAAAAATTGATCTAAAGGAGAATCAAGCCGTTGATTTTTTACTGGAAAATGGTATGCAGTTAAGCGAAGTTGTGGTAACAGCAACCGCGCCGGACGAGCGGGTGAAAAGCCTGACAATGGGCGTGGAAAAACTAACTGCGGTAGAAATAAAACAAATGCCTGCCTTGATGGGAGAAGTTGATGTGCTGAAGGCCATACAGCTCTTGCCGGGAGTACAGACAGCTTCGGAAGGAGGGTCCGGTTATAGCGTACGAGGCGGTTCTCCGGATCAGAATTTGATTCTGATTGATAATACAACAGTCTATAATGCATCTCATTTATTAGGTTTCTTTTCGGTTTTTAATAATGATGTGTTGAGCGGGCTTGATTTGTATAAAGGAGATATGCCATTGAAATATGGTGGAAGATTGGCTTCGTTGTTGGATGTCAGAACAAGAGACAAACAGCCTGAAAAATTCAATGGGGTGGGGGGAATAGGTTTGATATCCAGTCGTTTGACGCTGGAGGGGCCGATTGGTGATAAAACATCGTGGTTGATCGGTGGGCGGCGCAGTTATGCGGATCTATTTCTGAAACTGTCTGCAAATGATGCTTTGCGCAGATCATCCGTCTATTTCTATGACCTGAACGGTAAACTCACACATCGTTTTTCGAATAAGGATATTGTTGATTTCAGCGGTTATTACGGGATGGACCATTTTGGTGCGGATCCCGGTCTGTTTCATTATGGTAACGGGGCTGCATCATTGTCATGGAGACATGTTTTTACCGAAACCTTGTCGTCGAAGATGAGTTTGAATATGACAAATTATGACTACGGATTGGAGTCGAAGCTTGAGAATTCGCAGGCCACCTGGGAATCAAGCATTAATGATTATATGTTCCGAATGGATATGACGCATTCTATCAATGATTTGTGGAATATGACCTACGGATTGACAAGTACGCTCCATAATTTTAAACCCGGGACTGCGACCATGCTCGGCACGGCTAATTATAAGGTGGAAGGTACAAAAGCATTGGAGCATGGTGTCTATGTTTCGAATGAACAGAAGTTTTCGGAAAAGTTCAGTGTGAAATACGGACTGCGCCTTTCCATCTTCCAGAATATGGGGAAAGCGACTGTTTTTCATTATGACGGGGATTACCGGGTAACCGACTCTACGTCGTACGGCTCTGGGGAAATCTACAATACATATACTGCCTGGGAACCTCGTCTCGGTTTCGTTTACAAATTAGGAGAAACATCCTCTATCAAGGGAAACTATGTGCACAACGTGCAATTTATGCAACTTGCAAACAATTCCGCGTCCGGTTCTCCGTTAGATGTCTGGTTTCCGGCAAGCCCCAATATAAAGCCTCAGGAGCTTGATATGTTCTCGTTGGGTTACTTCCGGAACCTGAGCGATAATATGTATGAAACATCTGTCGAACTGTATTATAAGAAACAAAGGAATGTGATTGATTTTGCCGAACATGCTGATCTGATGTTGAATAAATATCTGGAAGGAGAAGTGCGTACGGGAAAAGGACAGGCGTATGGGGCGGAATTTATGGTGAGAAAAAATAAAGGTGACCTGACCGGATTTATAAACTATACGTTGTCGCGTTCCGAACGAACCATACCGGAGGTAAATAAAGGAAAAACATATCTTTCTCCTTATGATAAAACGCATAGTCTCAACGTGGTGGCAAACTACCAGTTCTCGAAAAAAATCTCTATGTCGGCAATCTGGATTTACGCGACCGGAAATCCGACTACTTATCCTTCGGGACGTTTTGAAATCAACGGGGAATATTTTCCGATTTATTCCGGCCGGAATGAATATCGCAGACCTGACTATCACCGATTAGACTTATCGTTTACGTATGTGCCGAAGCCGGATACTAAAAAACGTTGGAAAGGAGAATGGAATGTTTCACTTTATAACGCTTATGGAAAGAGAAATCCGTGGATGATAACGTATGACCAGAACGAGGATTCCGGTCTTCCTTATGCCGAAATGCTTTATTTGTTCGGGATTGTACCGTCCATTACCTATAATTTTAAATTCTGATTTGTATGATACGTAAAATAATAAAGATTATCCCGGCGATTTTGTTTGCGGTATCCATGCTTTTCTCATGTACTGCGCCGATTGATATTGAAACAAGGAATAGTGAACCCGTGATCGTCATTTACGGATATCTGACTGATGAATATAGGTTCCAGTATATAAGAATTACAAGTTCTTCTCCTTATTTTGATGAGAATACAAATCGTGTGATTTCAGATGCGGACGTGCGGGTGAAATCATCTTATGGCGAAGAGTATCAGCTTATCAATGAGAAAGATGGATATTATATCAGTAATATGAAGTTTGCCGGTATTCCGGGCGCGACTTACTACCTGTCGGTTGAAGTCGATTTTGATGGTGATGGCGAAACGGAAATCTATGAAGCGGAGACTACCTTGTTGCCGATTGTGCCGGTTGATTCCATAGATGTTACGCTTATTGATATTATGGGCTATCGTCACTTTTCGCTTAACTTTTATATGCAGGAGCCGGCCGAAACAGAGAATTATTACCTGTTTAAGTTTTTTATTAATGACAGCATCTCCAACGATAAAATAAGCGAATTGCTTATTTCTGACGATAGAATGTATAATGGCGAATATGTACCCGGTGCGAATATCACTTATTTTGAGGATGCGACGGATGAAAAAGTGATTGAAAAAAATAAGGATGACGACGATGTCTATATGGCCTCCCCAGGCGACCGTATCCGCTTGCAAATCCTGAATATTGAAAAAGGATATTATAACTTTATCAATGAATGCATTGCGGAGAAGTACGGTGAAAACCCGTTTTTCGGAGGACCTCCTTCCAATATCACGACAAACATGTCGAACGGGGCGATTGGTTATTTTGCAAGTTATTGCGTGCAGGAGAAAAAAACAGTTATCCCATAAGGTATAAAACTGAAAATAATATTATAAAAGACGGGAAGAATTCGCAGTTCTTCCCGTTGTTGTTTTAGAAATAACAAATCATGTTACAGAATCGTAGTTGACTAAAACATATACAAATATAATGCAAGTTGAGAGGAATGCAAAATAAGTATTGCTTATTTTTATTCCCGAAACGCAGCTATATTCTTCACATTATGAAAAATATAATGCAAGTTGAGAGGAATGCAAAATAAACTTTCTATTTTTGTTGTTCTCTTTCGAAACTGAAATTAGAAATAACATAACGTTAACCTGTGTTAAAATCGCAAAATCTTTATAGGAAGATTTCTATTTCCGACTCTTATTTTTTTAGTAGTCGTCTAAAGTAAAATAGATTGGATTGTTAAAACCATAGACGTCTATTGAAATACAATGATATTAAAGTATGAGCGGGATTTTTGTATCAGACGCCCTATTAAAAAGTATAACATTGGGAGACCATGGAGCTTTCCGGTCTTTCTATGATGTGACATACCATATCATGTACCGGTTTGTGCATAATTTTTTGCCTAACAGAGAGGATTGTGAGGAGGTTGTATCAGAGGTTTATTATATCATTTGGAAGCAAAGGGAGACACTATTAGGCATAGAAAATCTTAAATCTTGGCTGTATATTGTATGCCGGAATGAAGCTTTTCATTATATCAAGCAAAAGGAAAAATATGATAATTTATCCATTGATGATCTTCGCGTAGATCTATTGATAGAAACCTCTTCTGTTGATGGGAAACTGATAGAAGAGGAGATGCTGGAAATATATAATACGGCTGTTGCTGAGTTACCGGAAAGATGTAAATTGATCTTCTTGATGGTCCGGGAAGAGCGGCTGAAGTATAAAGAAATTGCCGGCATCCTGTCTATTTCGGAAGGAACAATCGAACAACAAATGAATATTGCGATAAAAAAGATTGTCACGACAGTGCGTAAACATTACCCTGATTTGAAACGCTGTAATAAAAAAAGTTAAAATAAAATAGTGTTATATAAGGAAAAGAAATAAGAGTACTCTTTATAAACAGAAGACAAAACAAATAATATAAAAAATATGCATAACATAGAAGCAGATAAGATGGAACATAAAGACATACAGGAAGAAATCTCCGCTGAAGTGTTGCGTGTGGTCAATGCATTAAAGCCTTCTGACTGTTCCCAGGATCTAATGGATGGTAAAGAAGATGTATTCCGGCGGATTACCGGAAAAATGAATGCAGATCAGGCTGTCATAAAAGAAGGCAGGCTGAAGCGGATGGTTCGTTATATGCCGGCGGCAGCTGTTGTGCTGGCTGTATTCATTTCAAGTACTTTTTTTGTTTATTTTTTAGGTTATCGTTCTGGTACGAATGATATCGTTTATACGGAAGTTGAAACAGTTGTAGCTTACGGGACCGTCTCCAAGCTAACTCTTTCAGACGGCACAGAAGTTGTGTTAAACGGGGGCAGTACACTTATATATCCGGTATCTTTTACAGGCGATTACCGTCAGGTTCTACTTTCGGGAGAAGGATTTTTTGACGTAACAAAAAATGAATCGGTTCCGTTTATCGTCCATTCGGAAAAGCTTTCGGTAAAAGTGTTGGGGACACGTTTTTCCATAAAAGCATATAAGGAGGATAAACACACTACACTGACATTAGAGAGCGGGAAGGTGAGCGCCTTGCCTGTAGAAAGCAAAGAGGAGGTGATTGTTTTGGAGTCTGATCAACAGTTGATCTATGATAATAAGACAAAAGAACTTCAAAGAAGGATTGTGGATGCCGGAAATTACACACATTGGAAAGACGGTATAATCTTGGAGCCAACTCAACAACTAATACTGAATAATAAAACCGGAGAAATCAACCGCCGAAAAGTGAATCCGGAAGACTATACGGCCTGGAAACATGGAACACTTGTTTTTCGCAATCAGACAATGGGAGAAATAGCATCCATATTAGAAAGAAGATTTGATCAGAAGATTCACATATCGTCGGATACGATACGAAATGAAAGCTACGGAGGACGTTTTAAAGATGGAGAAAATGTAGAAGAAATTTTACGGATACTTTCTGATAAACGTGATTGGAAATTTTCCAAACGGAACGGAATCATTGAGATTACAAACAAATAATGAAAGGAGGATCGGTTGCCAATGAATAAGTGAAAGAAAAAAAATGCCGCGTCCGCTCTATTCGCAGTAGATAAGATTTGCGGTTTACATCTTTAAAAAGATAAGAGATCATGTTACAGAATTTGTTAATTAAAACTCAGTATTATGAAAAAAAACAATGATACAGGCATAGGCGTGTCATGGTATCGAAAAATATTAAATATTATGAGAAACACATTTATCCTTCTCATATTTATAACCTCTAATTTGTTGGCTTCAACGGGATATTCTCAAGTTACCATGTTTGATATATCACTCAAAGACAAAGCCTTGGAGGAAGTTTTTAATGAGATAGAAAAAAAGTCGGAATTCTCTATTGTTTATAAGAGTGATGAGGTGAATCTGAAAGAAAATGTGTCAGTGAACGTTCATCAGCAAACAGTGGATAATGTCCTGAAGCAAGTACTCAAGAATCAGGGTTTGGCGTATACCATTAACGACAGGCATATTATTATCCATCGGTCTGAGGCTGGAACGTCGGGTGTGATGCAACAAGGAAAAAAAACGGTTACAGGTATCGTACGGGATGATAGCGGAGAACCGATTATCGGAGCGAATATAATAGAAAAAGGTACGACAAACGGAATTGTTACTGATGTTGACGGTCGGTTTTCGCTCACTTTATCTGACGATGCCGTTCTCGAAATATCTTATATCGGTTATGTGCCCCAGGAAGTAAAAGTCAAGGGACAATCGGCCTTTACTATTATATTGTCGGAAGATTTGCAAAAATTGGACGAAGTGGTAGTCGTCGGTTATGGAACACAACGGAAAATCAACCTGACCGGATCAATCGGAACCGTTAAGACGGAGGAAGCGCTGAAAGCTCGTCCGGTAACAAACGTACAGGAGTTATTGGCCGGAACGATACCGGGATTAGCTGTCACCAAGGGTAGCGGAGCCGTGGGATCAGGAGCATCTATGAATATACGTGGAACTTCTACGATCGGAGGTAGTTCGGGAGTTTTAGTATTGATAGACGGAATACCGGGCAATATGTACACTTTAAATCCGAATGATATTGAAAGTATTTCTGTTTTGAAAGATGCCGCATCTGCCTCCATTTACGGATCACGTGCCGCTAATGGTGTTATCCTTATTACAACAAAAATGGCGAAGGAGTCATCTCGTCCGACAGTAGAACTATCTTCCTATGTCGGTGTACAAAATCCGCAATTCAAATTAGACTTTGTAGGCTCTTCCGATTATATGCGTTTGTATGATCAGGCATTGATAAACGATGGAAAGGAAGCTTATTTCGGTGAACAGGGACAACAGGACTTGAAAAATGGAAAATATGCTGATAATAAGTGGTACAAAGAGATTTATAAGAAAAACACGTTGTCGAATACAACACATATTGCTCTATCAGGAAAAGAAAAGGCAATTACTTACCGCCTTTCTGTTTCCAATGATTATCAGGATGGTACATTGCCAAATAATGAGTATAACCGCTTTATCATCAAACCGGATTTGCAATTTCAGTTGTTGAAGAATTTAAAAGCGCGGTTGAATATGCAATATACACAGACCAATATTCAGAATCCTAATGGTGGTACTACAAACTGGCAATCACAGGCGAGCCGTATTTCTCCGATATCAAGAATTAAGGAAGAGAATGGGTTGTATTCCGGAGGGTCTTCTATGGCCGGAAATCCGATCGCGGGAGTGAACGAATCGGGATACTCCAAAGAGAGACATAAGGAGATGTTAACTATATTTGATGTTGTATATACTCCGCTGAAGAATTGGAATATAAAGGGTACGGTGGCTTCTTATACACATGATGCGACTACCAAAAATAGAGTAGAAACTTATTATCTGTATGATGCGGAAGGGAATATCTCTAAAACCGAAAATCTGGTATCTTCTCTCAAAGATATTAACACCTATAGTTACCGGACTCAGGTTCAATTTGTAACTGATTATCTTTTCAGTTTGAAGCAAAGTCATAATTTTAAATTTTTAGCCGGATATTCTCAGGAATATAATAAATCGGAAGGTTTCTGGGCTTCCCGTGACAATATGCCTTTTGCCGGGATTGATGTTTTGGAAGTCGGAAGCAGTAATAAGCAGAACGGAAGTGGTGATACTGGTGATGATAATAAGCCGTACACGTATGATAATGCCATCCAATCCGTATTTGGCCGAATGAACTATGATTATCGCGGAAAATACCTTTTCGAAGCCAGTCTGCGCGGGGATGGTTCTTCTCGTTTTACCAAAGGGCATCGCTGGGGAGTCTTTCCGTCCTTTTCAGCCGGATGGAATATACAACGGGAACAATTTATGGAATCTTTTTCCTGGCTTTCCGAATTAAAGCTTAGAGCCTCCTGGGGGATGCTGGGTGATGCCGAGAAGGTCGGCAATTATCCGACAGCCCAAGTTCTGACGTATAATCCTAAAATATACACATTTAATAACGCGTTGGTGGGAGGAGCATATAATGCGACTTCTGTTAATCGTAATATAACCTGGGAAGTGGCAGAACAGACTAATTTTGGTATAGATCTTGGCTTTCTTGATCAACGAATTAAATTTACGGCAGACTATTTTATCAATTACAGAAAAGACATTCTTTATACACCTCCTGTTCCGACAGAATTCGGATTATCCGCGCCAATTTCCAATTTGTTGGAAATGAAAAACTCGGGAATGGAGTTTTTGTTAGGATATAATGATCGTAGTGGTGATTTTAGCTGGGGCTTTGATTTGAACGCCGGTTTTTCAAAAAACAAAGTGTTGGAGATGGGTAATTCGGAAAAATGGATTGAAAACAACGTTGGAAATAACAATGTAGTAACCTATCTGAATGATCGTTATCAATTGCCGTACGGCTATGAGGCGGAAGGGCTTTTCCAGAGTGAAGAAGATATTAAGAATCATGCGACACAAGGCAATGTATTTCCCGGAAATATAAAATTTAAAGATCAGAATGGGGATAATAAAATCGATGGGGATGACCGTGTTGTTTTGAATCGCAAAGTACCGGTTAACTATGGCGCTAATATTTACTTGGGATATAAAGGCTTTGATTTTTCGGTGAACATGTACGGGAAACTGAATACGAAAAAATATATCAGCGGTTATGAAGGATGGGCTTTTTATCTGTCACAGAACGCGCGCCCGATGCATCTGGATTCCTGGAGTGAGACAAATAAAGATGCCTCTTATCCGCGCCTGACGTTGACAAATACGTCTAATGATACACAATATAACAGCTATTGGTTGCGCAAAGCGGATTACCTGAAGATACAGAATATGCAGATCGGATATACTTTTCCAAAATTGGCATTGAATAAAGTGGGGCTTGAGTATTTGCGCTTATATATTTCCGGACAAAATCTGGCGACGATTACAGGCTATGATGGCTTTGATCCGGAAGGAAGCTGGTATCCGTTGTCAAGAACATTTGCATTTGGGTTTAACCTTAAATTTTAAAAAGAAATGAAACGATTTAATATATATATACTATTTGTATTAGTAGGTTTGTTCGGCAGCTGTTCGGATTTTTTGGATCGTGACCCATTGTCACAGGCTGCGGAAAACACATTCTGGAAAACGGTTGCGGATGCAGAAAGCGGTGTTAACGCTTTATATCCGTTACTTCCCGGTCAGCGTGATTTCTGGAGAGATTGTGAGAGTGATAATTCTTTGATGACGAACTCATGGGGTGAAAGCGGATTGGGATATATTTGCCAGGGAATACATAATGCGTCTACCGGTTATTTAAAAGAAGAATGGGTGTATGGAGATCTGTATCGCATACTCTATTACATAGATAAATTGAATAATATGGATATTGATCAGGCCAAGAAGCAGCGCTATGAAGGAGAAGCGCGTTTCATTCTGGCATTGAAATATTACCGGATGACGCGTCATTTTGGCGATATACCGTTAATCAAAGAAAAACCAATAGAATTAGATGAGGCCGCATTGCCCCGTTCTTCGAAACAGGAAGTGCTGGAATATGCGATTGAAAATGTGAACAAAGCGATCGAATATCTTCCGGATTCTTATTCGGGCGCGAATACCGGTCGTATAACGAAAGGCGCCGCTCTGATGTTGAAAGCCGATATGTATCTTGATATGGCCAGTTATAAAAAATTTCATCATAATCAGGATGCGACCGAATATTGGCGTGAGGCGGCTTCGGCAGCACAGAAAGTCATTGATATGAACTTGTATGGATTGGAAGATGATTTTGCTTTCATATTCAAGTCAGAAGCTAACAATAATAACAAAGAGGTGATTCTGGCGAATCAGTATCTTGAAAATGAGCGTACGCACATGTTGCCTATCTTGTGCTCTCCTTCGGGCACGGGAGTGACCGGACAAGGATGGGCCAGCTTTTGTCCTACGCGCCAGTTGGTGGATTCTTATGAAATGGCGGATGGAAAAAGTATCAAAGAGTCTCCTCTTTATGATATGGATGATCCCTGGGAAAATCGGGATGCTCGTCTTAAAAAGACATTCTTTTTACCTGGTTATGAATGTTTACGCCCCAACGGAAGTTATGAACCTTATATGCCGCATCCCGCTTATAACAAACCGGAGCGTATCAATAACGAAGGAGGCGGTATCACCGGTTATATGTATCTGAAATACAATGATCAGACATTGACAAAACCGGCAAATTCATGGACAAATTACAGCTTATACCGGTATGCTGAAGCGTTATTAATTGTGGCCGAGGCGCTGAATGAATACGAGCCAAGTAATAGCCGGATTGTTGAATGCGTCAATCAGGTACGTGAAAGGGCCGGATTACCCGGAGTTGATCAGGAATTAGGCAATCAAACCAAGATGCGTGAAAGGATCCGGGATGAAAGGCGCCATGAGTTTGTGGGTGAGCATAAACGTTATTTTGATATTTTGCGTTGGAAAACAGCTGAAATTGTACTGAGTGAGCCGGGTTATGGCATAAATAGTGATGAAAAGACAGCGATCGGCGATTATGCCCAGAAACAATTTTTAGGGCAAAATCGCACTTTTGACGTTTCAAAACATTATCTTTGGCCCATCCCGCAGAATGCGCGTGATAACAATCCGAATCTGACACAGAATCCGAATTGGTAAAATATTAACAGTAGCAGGAGTTGACAGGGTTGTAAGGGATGATTCTTTCGACTCCTGCTAATAAAAAAGCTATACATGAAGATACTTAAATTTGTTTTTTTGTTCGTTCTGATTTCTTTTGCTGCTTCTTCGCAAGAGTGGAAGCCGCAGGAATGGCCCTTATTGAAATCTTATGATAAAGATCATCTTTATCAACTCGCTTTGCCGTTGGGCGGTATTGGTACCGGTACTGTTTCGTTGGGCGGGCGGGGAGAGTTACGCGACTGGGAGATCATGAATATCCCGGGAAAGAAATACAATACGGTTACAACAGGAAATAATGCTCCTTTTTTTGCAATCTATGCCAAGCCTCAGGGTGAAGCTGCAACAACGACCCTATTGGCCGGCCCGTTATATACACAGGAATATTTGCATTATGAAGGGCGTCCGGTAAACCATCATGGCTTGCCGCGTTTTGGTAATGCTTCTTTCGATGCGGCTTATCCGTTTGGACAGGCGCGTTTGTCCGATAAAAATCTTCCGGTAAAGGTCATCGTCAAAGGGTTTAATCCGTTAATCCCTGCCGATGAAGAGGCAAGCGGGCTGCCGGTTGCGGTACTTACTTATGAAGTAATAAATACGACCGGACATCCGATGGAAGTATCCGTATGCGGATCTTTGCGCAATTTTGTCGGAAAGGATGGAAGTCAGTTCCGTACAGACTGGAAAGGAGATTATATTCCGACAGGCGCAAAAAGCAATATAAATGTATACCGGGAAGCAAACGGAATACGGGGTATCTACTTTTATTCGGATAGTGTTGATCGGGAAGATCCTGCCTGGGGAACCATCGCGTTGACAACGCAATCGGATGCCGGAGTCAGTTATCGTACTTCTTCAAAGGCGGATGACTGGAACAATTCGATCCTTAGTTTCTGGGATGATTTCAGCGCGGATGGTATGTTGACGGAACGGGATAAATTAGAAGACCAGGACCCGATGGCGTCGTTAGCGGTACGAAAAGTAATACCTCCCAATGGGAAAGAGACCTTTACGTTTTTTCTTACATGGAACTTTCCGAACCGGAAAGCCTGGTCGAAAACTGTTGTAGGTAACTATTATAGTCAATTGTATAAAGACGCGTGGGATGCTGCTGAAAAGATTGTACCCCAAATACCCCGTTTAGAAAACGAAACCCTTTCTTTTGTAAATGCATTGTTGAGTACAACTTATCCGGATGTGGTGAAAGAAGCGGCTCTGTTTAATCTGGCTACATTGCGTTCGCAAACAGTATTTCGTTTACCCAGCGGACACATGATGGGCTGGGAGGGCGTAATGGATCGTTTTGGATCATGTGCGGGTTCCTGTACGCATGTCTGGAATTATGAAGTGGCGACTCCGTTCCTTTTTGGAAATCTGGCGCGCACGATGCGTGATGTGGAATTTAATTATGCGACAAAAGAGGACGGATTGATGAATTTTCGTGCTTCTCTTCCGTTATCTGAGGCTAATAAAGGAAACTCGACGGCGGCAGACGGACAAATGGGCTGTATTATGAAGATTTACCGGGAGTGGCAACTCTCCGGAGATAATGCATTCCTTCGGAATAATTGGGGACAGGTGAAGAAGGTGATGTCTTATACCTGGATCGAGAAAGGATGGGATGGAAATCAAGATGGAGTGATGGAAGGTTCGCAGCATAACACAATGGATGTAAATTACTTCGGGCCTAATCCGCAAATGGGTTTTTGGTATATGGGAGCTTTGCGCGCCGCCGAAGAAATGGCTTTGGCGATGAAGGATAAAGCGTTTGCGACGAAATGTCGTAATCTGTTTGAAAAAGGCAGCGTGTGGATGGATGAAAATCTCTTTAATGGTGAGTATTATGAACATAAGATTACCAATCCGAAGACATTTGAATACTTGGATATGAGCGCTTCGGATGTTAAAGTGCCCGCGTTTCAGTTGGGGCGGGGTTGTTTAGTGGATCAGTTGGTTGGACAATACATGGCTCATATATGCGGATTAGGTTATCTTGGAAAGAAAGAAAATATCAAGACAACGCTAAATAGCATTATGAAATATAATTATGTAGAAGACTTCAGTCGTCATTTTAATAATATGCGTTCCTATGCGATGGAGGATGAATCCGGTTTATTGATGGCGTCCTGGCCAAATGGTCGTCTGGAGGTGCCGTTCCCCTATTTTGCGGAAGTCATGACCGGTTTTGAATATTCTGCCGCTGTAGGTATGATATACGAAGGCATGGAAGCCGATGCGCTTAAATGTATAAAATCGATACGCGACCGTCATGACGGAGCCAAACGTAATCCTTTCAGTGAGCCGGAATGCGGACATCATTATGCCCGTTCGATGGCAAGTTGGGCATCAATAATCGCTTTGAGCGAATTCTCTTATTCAGGTGTTACAAAAACGATGACCCTGACTTCTCGTCCGGGTGTTTATTTTTGGAGTAACGGTTATGCCTGGGGTATCTGTGAAGTTAAAAATGATGCGGTAAAATTGGATGTGTTGAAAGGCACAATCTCCTTGAATACGTTCCGTCTTTCGGATGGCCGGGAAAAGAAAAAACTGAATCTGACCGTTTCAGAAGGAAAGACACATCTTATCACATTAAAATAAAACGAGCTATGATGAGGAAACATTTGAATTATTTAGCAACCATCGTCTTTTGTATATCGTTGACTTGTTGTTGCATGCCGCAGTCGCAGTCGCAGCCTGCAGAAGAACGTACGTGGCATGATGAGTTGAAAGAAGAGTTGCCATTGCTGGGACACCGGAACTGGATTGTTATTACCGATATGGCCTATCCTTTGCAGACACAACCGGGTATAAAAACAATTTATGCGGATGAATCTTATACCGATATCCTCCGATACGTTTTTAATGAAGTGGAAAAAGCGCCTCATGTTAAACCTATTATCTATCAGGACAAGGAGTTGTCTTATCTTTCCGATAAAGACGCGGCAGGTATAGATGCGCTAAAGAGAGAAATGAAAGAATTGTTAGGCGATCGTGTCAACTCCGTTTCTCATGAGGAACTTATCGCCCGTCTTGACGAGGTAAGTAAAATGTTTCGTGTCGTTATCATTAAAAGTAACCTGACCATCCCGTATACATCAACATTTTTCGAGTTAGATTGCGCCTATTGGGGCGCATCTTCCCAACAAAAGTTGGATGAATACATGAAGTCGGGTCTATAAAAAAAGAATACACCACCTTGAACAGGTCGGTGTATTTTTTTTCGTTAGAAATAACTGGAATGATCATAGCAATGCGTGCAAACGCATTCTTTTGGCAGGCCAATCGATTTTATCAGATTTTCCATTGTGTTAAACTGAAGTGTTGTAATGTTCAGTTTTTTCCGGATACATTCTACTAACCGGTTGTATTGCTCTGTTCCGGTGGTGGAGTATTTGTCTATATCTTTGGTATCATCTCCATTTTCAAGCTCTTTGATCGTTCTTCGTGCGATCAGCTCTAAATGTGATTTTGATGCGGAAAACCCGACAAACGGGCAGGCGAAAAGTATAGGCGGGCAGCAAACGCGCATGTGCGCTTCCTTTGCTCCGTATTTGTAGAGGATATTTACATTGTCACGTAGTTGGGTGCCACGCACAATCGAATCATCACAGAATATAACGCGCTTCCCTTCTAATAATTTTTTGTTGGGAATTAATTTCATTCTGGCAACTAAGTTCCTAACTTCCTGGCTGGAAGGAGTGAAACTTCTTGGCCATGTGGGTGTGTATTTTACAATAGCCCTGCGGTATGGAAGGTTTTTTCCTTCGGCATAACCAAGTCCCATACCAATTCCGGAATCAGGAATACCCGAAACAAAATCAGCCTCAGTCGGATCGTTTTTGCCCATACTGACACCACATTCATAACGTACGAAATCAACATTTATATTTTCATACGTAGAAACAGGATAGCCGTAGTAAACCCACAGAAATGAGCATATCTGCATTTTGTCGTTGGGTTTGCGGAGTTGCGTCATACTGTCGGCTGTCAACAATACAATCTCTCCAGGCCCCATATTATAATCCAATTCAAAATCAAGGTTCGGAAAACCTGCCGGTTCACTTGATACGGCATACGAATCTTCTTTTTTGCCGATCAGGACAGGCGTTCTTCCGTACTTATCCCGTGCGGCAATGATGCCTTCGTTGGTTAACAGTAACATGGAACAGGAACCTTTTATTTTATCAAAGACATTTTCAATCCCTTCCTTAAAAGTAGCCCCTTCATTGATAAGCAAAGCGATTAATTCCGTCTGATTGATTCCTCCGGAACTTAATTCGGAGAAGTGGTATCCCTTTTTCAGTATATGCTGTTCTAATTCATCAAGATTGTTGACTTTGGCAACTGTTACAATAGCAAATTTGCCTAAATGCGTATTCATAAAAATCGGTTGCGCGTCGGTATCGCTTATAATTCCGATTCCCGAATTTCCTTTAAACTTGTCTAAGTCATTTTCAAATGCACTACGGAAATAAGAATTTTCAATATTATGGATAGAACGGTGAAAAGTACCATTGTCTAATGTTGCTATACCGCCACGGCGGGTTCCGAGATGTGAATTATAATCAGTACCGTAAAATAAGTCATTGATACATGCGGATTTGGATATTGTTCCGAAAAAACCTCCCATTGATCGTTTTTGTTTTTATGAATAATGCCACAAAATTAGTCAAAAACAATGGCTCTGCAAAAAAAACGTATCCCTCTTTCCATAGATTATGGCATATACTTTCAATACAGGCATTTGGCTCGTCCGGAAATTCCTGAAATATATTTTATCTATTTTTTTACAACAGGAAAAGCAGAGATTCGAAGACGGGCAGCTCCCATAGGAATTAGCGTTATGTCTTCAAGAATATCACTCTTTTGAGCATTTTCTTCGGGTAACACGCTGCATAGTCCGTATTTATCAATTCCCCATGACGGAATCCTCCGGCCTTTTGCTTTGAATGTAAAAGGAACATTCCGGGCATCGAACGGAAAATTGTCGGCAGGCCATTCGCCTTTTAACACTTCGAAGTTAGCCTCTAAGTCCGTTTTATCAAGTTTGAGCGCATAATTCCAATGGCTACCGGGATAAATCTCATACGTAGGCCAGGCTTTAACATCCACGCCTTTTTGCCATTTGGAATCCCAAATGGCTGTTTCGATACTGTTTACCTCTTTGTAATCCTCTTCAATCAACAGGGATAAGGTGAGCGGTCCGTAGTTTACGCTGGCGCTATTTTTATTGGTAGGCCATTTTCGTACAGAAAAAGACATGGGTATTTGAAGCGTAATCTTATCACCATCTTTCCATTCGCGATGAATACACAGATAGTTGCCGGGTATCATTTTTGTTTTAATAATCCGGTCGTTAACCTTTACTACCGGATGGTCGCACCAGGAGGGCAGGCGCAAATAAAATGGAAATATGGCAGGTTGCTCCGTACTTAACGTAAAGCGGATTGTCTCTTCGAACGGATAAGTTGTTTCTTCTTTCAGTCGAACCGGAACTCCGTTTTGTCCGACTTTAATCGTTGCGGTACAGGGGCCGTATATAGCTGTTGCCAGGCCATTGTCGGGCGTCGCTAATATCAGGTTTTCAATATAATACGGCCATCCCTGTGTATGGTTATGTTGGCAGCATCGGCTACTGAACGGATTCATGGCTAAAAACGGACCACCATTATCAATACCCGGTTTATGGTTTTCGGAGTCACTGATCACATGATTCGGACAAGTGATATAACGGAGCGATTTGAAATCAGGCATGACTGCTGCCGGATAAGAATTGAAAGCTACATCTTCACAATGTTCCGCCCAAAAAGGATCGCCTGTCATACGAAGCAGGATTTCGTCGGATGCCATTTGTTCTACAAATCCGCAGGTCTCAGTTCCTTGTCGAGGGTCGATATAAGCTAATCGGGCGTTTTCATCAGCGCCGAACATTCCTCCCGGAACTTGTCCGAAGATTCGCCTAACTAAATAATGCACATTATAAGTGGCTGCCAGATGTGCGGAATCACCGGTAAGTAAATAGTAGGTCGCCGGTTCGCGGAAACTCTGGGCGATGTTCACATTATGCCAATTGGGTAATCGGGAATCCTCCATCCAGTTGGCCGTATTTCGGTGCGTTTTCTCAGCTAATTCCAGCAAAAAATCATCTCCTGTAATGTTATATAGCCAGAATATACTATATAAATTATCTCCTCCGCGACTATTTTCCCAGTAATCTTTCAGGAATTGACTGTCGGGCACTGTCAACTGCCAACGAAAATAGTTGGTTAACAGGTCGATAATTCTTTCATCCTGTGAGTATTCATAATAGGACTGCAGACACCATACCATGATCATATTGGCCCATAGCTCTCTGTTTCCGTCTCTTATATTAACCGGGCCGAAATATCCATCCGGCTGCTGGCTTTCGATAGCAGCCTCAATCCATATTTTAGTTTCCGCGATCATATCGGGATCTTTCAAGATATAAGCCAGGTTTCCATATCCTTTCAACCAGTAAGGAACTTCTTCCCAACCATGTTTTCCTCCCGACATCAGCCACGCATTGTCTTCTTTCTCTAACCATGCGCTGATTTCTCCCAATTTACCTGTCAGACCGTCTTTTTGCAATAACAGATATTGTTTCAGCCATCCTTCCGGTTCGACATCTCCTACCGGTAACTTTATGAAATGCAAAGGCTGTAGAGGTGTTTTGTTACTCAAGTAACTGATATTGACAACATTTGTCTGAGGGCGTTCAACTATCACCGCATGTATCTCTTCTTCTTTATGATCGCATGAACTTAATAATATCGAACAGAAAAGCAGATATTCAATGTGTTTTTTCATATTATTTTTCATCTTGTGTTTTCTTATGATTTTCGGAATGCCAATGGAGAAATTCCCGCGTGCTTTTTGAAGAATTTTCCGAATGTGGACTGATCGGGAAAGTTCAATTCGTCTGCTACTTGTTGTACGTTTATTCGTGGACTCTTCAACATACCTTTTGCTTCAATCATTAACGCTTCCTGTATCCACTGCCCGGCGGATTTTCCACTTTGCTCTTTTAATATCGACGATAAATATTGTGTTGTAATACAAAGTTTATTGGCATAGAATTTTACATCGTGTTGTTTTTTGCAATGTTCTCTCAGCAAAGTCTGAAAATCCATAAATAATTCTTCTTTGCGCGAAAGAGTCGGAGTTATGTAATGTTCACGCTTAGCCAAATATAAATTTCCCAAGTCAAGAAAAAACATTATTAATGCGAGGTTGATCGTTTCTTTATAAAATAAATGGGTGGGTTTTCGCATTTTATCCCGTACAAAATCGAGGCTGGAATATAGACTTCGATATTCATTCGGTTCAAAGACTGTCAGCGGGTTCTTTTTGAGTTGCATATAAGAAATAACAGCCGGTTGTTGTTGCTGTGAAAATGATAATGTTGTAATATATGATTTGGAGATGGTTAATACCCACCCTTTCAGGTTATTACTTCCTTTTGTGAAAAGGGTAATGTGGGTTGGCATGATTAACACCAATGAGTTTTTGCTTGCTTTGTGTGTGACATAATCCACCTGTATTTCCATTTCCCCCTCTGATATTCCAATGAAAATAACCGAATCGAAGCGCGATGGGTTTAGCGGAGCGAAACTTTTTAAATCATCTAAGGATGTATGATCAAATTCCAGAATTATTACTTCATCCTGGTAATTGTCATACGAAGCGACAACTTCTTTTATTGTCTTAATTGTATGGGCAAGATTCTGAGACATTGATAATATTTTTGTATCTTTGTGCCCGCAAATATAATCATATTATTAAACAAGTTTCCTTTTTGCCGATTATTTTTTGTTTTTTTTGGTGATAGGTTGATTTAAAACATTAATGGTTTCGATATTGACCAATTGTGTAACAGCTTACACCTTTTTGGTTTACTTTATGCGCCATATCTTTGCCGCTGTTTTGATGTCATAGAGTTGTCAAGTTTAGATATTATAAGTTTTATTAGGTATTAGTTTTTCAATATGCCCCTTAAGGATCATATAACAACAGTCGCTATTAATTTATTTTCCCGTAATGGAATTAAACGTGTCAGTATGGATGATGTTGCGCGTAAGGCCAATGTTTCCAAACGTACATTGTATGATTTTTTCAACGATAAAGAAACATTATTGATTGAAGTACTGGCTAAGATACGCGAGCCTTTTTCCGAGCAAATGGAATTGTTGGAGAAAAGGGCGGATACGGCGTTGGAAATAATGTTATTATTTAATGAAAGATTAATGGAAAAACAGACATGGTTGTGTGATGATTTTTTTGAAGACATAAAACGTTACCCGAAAGCGTTTCAGCTATTATTAGACGGAAAGAGAGTGTTTCTGGATAACATTATAGAATTACTTAAACGTGGAGAAAAAGAGGCTGTATTTATGTCGGATATAGATTATGATCTGATATCCTTGATGGCTCAGCAACAAATGAGCAAGCCGGCACATACGGAGGGTATTTTTACCAAGTACACACATGAGGAAGTTCATAATACGATTTTCTTTATATTCTTACGTGGTATATCTACTGATACCGGACGTGATATTTTAGATAAATTTATAACCAAGAAAAGATACAAGAAAGGTTTTATACCTGAGAAAATATAGAAAAATGTAGTTAATTAAGCTACGAAACATAGATTATAAAAAAAGACGATGATGTTAACGAGTAAAAAGATGAGATGGATGTTGGGCGCTTTAGTATGCGCTCATATAGTTGTTCCGGGGGTTAAAGCGGAAAAAATGTCCGGCATGTTGTCGGATGATACATTGCAGTCGGTTACCTCTGACGATGTATCTCCAAAAAAGATGCGAATTAATCTTGATAAGGCGATCGAAATAGCCTTAACAGAAAATCCTACGATTATAGTCGCCGGACAAGAGATTGAATTGAAGAAAGCGGCTAATAAAGAAGCTCTTTATGGTCTTTTGCCGACAGCAGATCTTACCGGTACATATTCCCGTACGCTAAAAAAGCAGATGATGGTAATGGATACGGGTCAAGGAGATCCGATGACAATACAGATTGGTTCTGATAATACTTATAATGGTGGTGTTACGGTTAACCTTCCGATTTTTGCTCCGGCTTTGTATCGTAGCATTAATTTGACTAAAACGGATATAGAACTTGCGGTAGAGAAATCGCGTTCGTCTAAATTAGATATGGTGAATCAGGTAACAAAAGCTTATTATCAGTTACTTTTGACACAGGATGGTTATGAAGTGCTTGAAAAGAGTTATGCTCAGGCGGAAGCGAATTTCAATATCGTAAATGAAAAATACAAACTAGGAAGTGTTAGTGAATATGATAAGATTCGTGCGGATGTTCAGGTTCGTAGCCTGAAACCGAATGTTGTTTCCGCGCGTAATGGCGTGATCCTTGCTAAACTGCAATTGAAAGTGCTGTTGGGTTTGGATAAAGAAACAGAGATTGAAATTGAAGGAAACTTGTCTGATTATGAACGGGAAATGTCTGAACGCCGGGCTGATGAATTAAATCTTGCTAATAATAGTGATTTGAAACAATTGGAGTTAAACGCCGATATGCTTGAGCAAAACCTGAAATTGCAGAAAACAAATTTCATGCCTACGTTAGGGACTTCTTATTCTTATACATATATGTCTATGAATAATGATTTTAAGTTTTCTGATTATAAATGGTCTCCTTATTCTTATATAGGTTTGAGTCTGACTGTCCCGTTATTTAAAGCAGGTAATTTTCCGAAAGTACGTCAGGCGAAAATTCAGATAGAGCAATTGAAGGAAACACGTCTGAATACGGAACGTATGCTTTATATGCAAATGAGTAGTTATTTGGATAATATGAGTTCCAGCAGCGAGCAGTTGTTGAGTAACAAAGAAGGTGTTTTTCAGGCGGAGAAAGGGCGTATTATTGCACAGAAGCGTTATGAGATAGGGAATGGTACAATACTTGAGTTGAACGACTCGGAAGTAGCGTTAACGCAGGCTCAGTTAACTTATAATCAATCTATATACGATTATTTGGTATCTAAGGCTGATCTGGAAAAAGTATTGGGAAAAGAAGATAAAATAACAAAATAAATAAACAATATAAGAGATGATGAAAACTAAATTTCAACTTGCGGCACTTATAGCAATATCTATGTTAAGTGCTTGTTCCGGGGGAAAAACTGAAAATTCGACAGAAAAGGTCGAAGAAAAACCAAAAGTGAAACTCGCTTTGGTTGCAGAGCGTCCGGTAGATCAGATTCGGGAATATACGGCTACAGTGGAAGCAGAGGTGACAAACAATATAGCGCCGTCATCGCCTGTTCGCATTGAAACTATTTATGTGGAGGTTGGAGACCGTGTTCGAAAAGGACAAAAATTAGTGCAGATGGATGCGGCTAATCTGAAGCAACTTAAACTGCAACTAGATAATCATCATACGGAGTTTAATCGTATTGATGAATTATATAAAATCGGAGGAGTATCCAAGTCCGAATGGGAAGCATCCAAAATGACGTTGGAAGTGAGAGAAACAGCTTTTAAAAACCTGCTTGATAATACAGCCTTGTTAAGTCCGATTGACGGTATTGTTACGGCACGTAATTATGATAATGGGGATATGTATAGTGGAGCGGCTCCGGTACTTACCGTAGAACAGATTATGCCGGTAAAACTGATGATCAATGTATCCGAAACCTACTTTACTCAACTGAAGAAAGGCCAACCGGTCAAGATTAAAGTGGATGTATACGGCGAAGAAGAGTTTGAAGGCGCAGTTAATCTGGTTTATCCGACCATTAATCCGGCTACGCGCACATTTCCTGTTGAGGTGAGAGTGGCCAATAAAGATACGCGGGTTCGTCCGGGAATGTTTGCCCGTGTGACGTTGAATTTTGGTACATTGAATCATGTGGTTGTTCCCGATCTTTCAGTAGAAAAGCAATCAGGTTCAGGCGAACGTTATGTATTTGTTTGCAAAGATGGAAAAGTTTATCGCAAAGTCGTAGAGTTGGGTCGTCGTATGGGCGAAGAATATGAATTAATATCCGGAGTGGATAATAATTCTCAGGTTGTGATAGCCGGTCAGTCCCGTTTGCAGGATGGTATAGAGGTCGATGTTGAAAGATAATAAGCTGAAAGTAAACAATTAAGAATTAAGAAAAATGAGTCTATACGAAGGTGCGGTTAAAAAACCGATTATGACCTCACTATGCTTTGCCGCGATAGTGATATTCGGTCTCTTTTCATTGAGCAGGTTGCCGATCGATTTGCTTCCGGATATAGAGACAAATACAATTATGGTATTTACAGCATATCCGGGCGCGAGTGCGTCGGATATTGAAAATAATGTATCCCGTCCGATGGAGAATACGCTTAATACGGTTAGTAACCTGAAGCATATAACTTCCAAATCATCAGAGAATCTATCTCTTATAACATTGGAGTTTGAATTCGGATATGATATTGATGTGTTGACAAATGATGTCCGCGATAAATTAGATATGGTTAAGTCTTCGTTGCCGGACGATGTGAATGATCCGATTATCTTCAAGTTTAGTACGGATATGATTCCGATCTTGTTGTTATCTGTGCAGGCCGAAGAAAGTCAGGCTGCATTGTATAAAATACTGGATGACGGTGTTGCAAATCCGTTGGCCCGTATTCCGGGGGTGGGAACCGTTTCAATTTCCGGTGCGCCTAAGCGCGAGATATACGTGTATTGTGATCCGAATAAATTAGAAGCGTATAACCTGACAATTGAAGGCATCAGCGCTATTGTCGGAGCTGAAAATAAAAATATTCCGGGAGGTAATTTTGATATTGGAAATCAGACTTATTCTCTGCGTGTGAAAGGAGAATTTGAAGATGCAAGACAGTTACGTGATATAGTTGTCAGTACCTACAATGGAGCCAATGTCTACCTGCGTGATGTGGCAAAAATAGAAGATACTATTGAAGAGCGTGCTCAGGAAACCTATAATAATGGCGTTAAGGGCGCTATGATTATTATACAGAAGCAATCGGGAGCAAACTCGATGGATATTGCCAATAAGGTAACTGAACAGCTACCAAGTTTACAGGAGAGGCTACCGAGTGATGTAAAGCTTGGTATTATCGTGAATACTTCGGATAATATCAAAAATACGATTGGCAGTTTAACGGAAACGGTGCTTTATGCATTATTATTTGTTGTACTTGTTGTATTCCTTTTCCTCGGACGCTGGCGCGCAACCATTATTATCGCTATAACGATTCCGCTTTCTCTTATCGCTTCGTTTATTTATCTGGCAATTACCGGTGCGTCCATTAATATCATATCCCTTTCATCCCTTTCAATAGCCATTGGTATGGTGGTGGATGATGCGATCGTTGTATTAGAGAATGTCACAACGCATATCGAACGGGGTTCCGACCCGAAACAAGCGGCTATCCATGGAACAAATGAGGTTGCTATTTCGGTAATCGCGTCTACGCTAACAATGATTGCCGTATTTTTCCCATTGACAATGGTGACGGGTATGGCCGGAGTGCTGTTTAAGCAATTAGGCTGGATGATGTGCGTTATTATGATTGTTTCGACTGTAGCCGCATTGACCCTTACCCCGATGATGTGTTCTTTATTACTGAGACTTCAGAAAAAACAGACGAAAACTTTCCGTATCTTGTATGGACCAATTGAGAAGGTTTTGGATGGTCTTGATACGTGGTATTCACGTATGCTGAATTGGGCTGTCCGTCATCGAATCATGGTTGTCATGGGCTGTTTGGCTTTGTTCATCGGAAGTTTATTTTGTCTGGGAGGTATCAGTACGGAGTTTTTCCCTTCACAGGATAATGCGCGTATTGGTGTTACAATGGAATTACCGATTGGTACAAGAAAAGAAATTGCACAGAAATTAGCATCGGAACTGACTGATAAATGGATGAATGATAAAAATTATCATATAAAAGTCTGTAATTATACAATAGGGCAGGCAGATGAGGATAATACATGGGCTTCCATGCAGGATAATGGTTCGCATATCATAACCTTTAATATAAGTCTTACAGATCCGGGGGATCGTGATATTACACAGGATGAAATATCTGAAATGATGCGTAAGGACATCAGCAGTTATCCCGAATTTAAGAAATTTCAGGTGGCTTCCGGTGGTGGAGGTGGCGGCCTTGGAGGACAAAGCTCTGCCGACTTTGAAATATACGGCTATGACATGGAAGAAACCGATAGAATGGCGGCTACCCTGCAACATGAATTACTAAGTTTAATAGGCGTATCGGAAGTTTCAATCAGTCGTGGAGATTATCAGCCGGAGTTCCAGGTCGACTTTGACCGTGAGAAATTATCCATGTTCGGAGTAAACCTTTCTACGGCGGGAACCTATCTTCGTAACCGTTTTAATGGAGCTAAGGCTTCGCAATATCGTGAAGATGGAGAAGAATATGATATTGTAGTGCGTTATGCCAAAGCGTTTCGTGAAAGCATAGAGGATATCGAAAATATTCTTATCTACAATAACATGGGACAGGCCATGCGCGTAAAAGACCTTGGTGTCGTTGTTGAGCGTTCTTCCCCTCCGTCTATCGACCGTAAGGATCGTCAACGTATTGTTACGGTATCGGCTGTACTCGGCCCTGGTGTGGCGTTAGGCGATATTGTTGCGGAAGGCCAGAAGATTATAAAAAATATGGATGTTCCGTCTGATATCAATATTCAGGTTGCAGGTTCGTATGAAGATCAAATGGATTCGTTCCGAGATCTCGGAACATTGGCTTTATTGATTATTGTATTGGTATTTATTGTAATGGCGGCGCAATTCGAATCACTGACATATCCCTTTATTATCATGTTCTCCTTGCCGTTTGCATTCAGCGGGGTGATCCTATTTTTATTCATGACGGGAACGACGTTGAGCGTAATGAGTTTGTTAGGCGCAATCATGTTGATTGGTATTGTGGTGAAAAATGGTATTGTGCTTATTGACTATACGATGTTATGTCGTGAACGTGGCCAGGGGGTAATTAAGTCTGTTGTTACCGCGGGAAAAAGCCGTCTTCGACCTGTACTTATGACTACACTTACTACCATTCTGGGTATGATACCCATGGCGGTAGGTACAGGCCAGGGTGCGGAAATGTGGCGTCCGATGGGGGTTGCCGTAATTGGTGGTCTTACGATTTCAACTATACTGACATTGGTTTTGGTTCCTACGCTATTCTGTTCGTTTGCAGGTACAGGTATTAAACGTCAGCGTCGTAGTTTGCGAAAGAAACGTGCCATGCAGGAATACTTTGATTCGCATAAACAGTATATAATAAAGAAAAAATAACGGATTAAAATCAATAGTAAGTATATCTTCCTATTGAGGATATACTTATAAAAAATATTTGTACATATGAAAGCAATATTAATATCTTATGATCAGGCATTTCACGAACGTATTGTTGAAACGCTGACACATCTTAACTGTCGCGGATATACACGTTTTGAGCAGGTGCAGGGGCGGGGAAGTAAAACTGGCGATCCGCATTATGGAAGTCATGCCTGGCCGGCTATGTGTTCTGCGATTATTACGGTTGTAGATGATGATCGGGTTGATCCGGTACTTGATGCGTTGAACAGTATGGATAAGCAAACGGAACAATTGGGATTACGAGCCTTTGTTTGGAACGTGGAAAAAACGATTTAAAGAATCCGGGATTCTGAAAAAGCAATGATAAAAATCGCATCTCTTGAAATAGGGGATGCGATTTTTCTTGAAATCAACTTTCTAAAAACAAAATTGGCCTCAGGATCAACCAAAGCCATTTGGTAAATTATCTCCCAGCTCTATCTCGTTAATCAAAAAACGTTATCCGTATTTGTTTAAAGATGAAGCTTTTTTTGAATTTTGTTATGTAACTTTGACCGGTTGTTTATTATCTCTTTTTCGAACGTTATAAATAATCGGTCATCCTTTTTTATAGGATAAAAAAGGTTTTTTGTATGATTTTAAATATGTATTTGAATTGATTTAGCCATGAAAAAACTGTTTTTGTTTGCCGGATTATATAACCGGTATATTATTTCGGGACTTCTATTGTTGTTTTCGTTTTTATTAAAAGCCCAGATCGAATCTAAGTTATCTCCGGTTCGCCCGACGTGCGAATATCTGGTAAATCCCTCTGTGGTTGATGTTGCCCGACCTCGATTGTCGTGGATTAATCAAGCAGTCGATTTATCCGATAGAGGTCTGAAACAAGGCGCTTGGCAGGTGCGTGTGGCTTCATCGCGTGAAAAACTGATGGCGGGAGAAGCGGATTTATGGGATAGCGGAAAACAAGAATCGGAACAATCGGTATTGGTTAAATATCAGGGACAACCGCTGCGTTCGACACAAGATTGTTGGTGGCAGGTGCGTGTGTGGGATGCCGGCGACCGTCCGTCCGCGTGGAGCGAGGTGGCTTATTGGGGAATGGGGTTGTTGAATTCCTCCGACTGGCGATCCAAATGGATCGGCGCTCCGTGGCAAGGAGAAGAGGCGCTTGAAAATATAGAAGGACATCCGCATGTGCCGGCTCCGATGTTGCGCAAACTGTTCCATTTGAATAAAAAAATTCGCTCGGCAAAGGCGTTTGTTACCGGATTGGGATATTTTGAGTTTTATGTAAACGGGTGCAAAGTCAGTTTGGATGTATTATCTCCCAATCAGACCAATTATGGTAAGCGGGAAGGATTGGATAAAACGGGGATTCCGATTGATGATAAATTCCGCGCTTATCGGGTGCTTTATACCGGATATGATATTACCTCCCTGTTGCGGCAAGGAGAAAATGTAATAGGTGCGATTGTCGGTAACGGATTTTATAATCCGGTGATAAACTGGACGAAAGCATATGGCGCCCCCCGTTTTATAGGGCAGGTTTATATTGTGTATGAAGATGGTACACAAGAGATTATCGTTTCCGATGATTCGTGGGAAGCGCGGCAAAGTCCGATTCTCTTGAATGGCGTTTATGCGGGCGAAATCTATGATGCCCGGAAAGAAACAAAAAGTTGGATGGAACGGAATCCGGCAGAATGGAAACCGGTTACCCTTCGAAAAGCCCCTGAAGGAATTTTAAGTGCGCAGACATCGCCGCCGGACAGGGTGATGGAAAAAATAATGCCGGTTTTAATAACCACGTTGGATGATGGGACTTATGAAGTGGATTTCGGTCAGGAGGTATCCGGTTGGGTGTGCTTGCATAATTTGAATGGTACGGCGGGTGATACGGTTGAAGTAAAATATATCTCGGAATCGCCGAATAATGGCGTGCATAAATACATACTGAAAGGGGAAGGGGCAGAATCGCACGCACCACGCTTTACATGGTACGTTTTCCGCAAAGTGCGTGTGATTAATTATCCCGGCGCGCTTACGTCGTCTTGCCTGACGGCAGAGGCTGTATATAGCAACTTGGAAACGACCGGCCAATTCGAATGTTCGAATCAATTGTTTAATCAAATAAACCGTATTTGGTGGCGTAGTCTGACGGATAATGTCCATGGCGGAGTGATGAGTGATTGTCCCCACAGGGAGCGTTCCGCCTATACGGGCGATGGGCAGGTTGTCTGCGCTACAGTCATGCATAATTTTGACGCGGCGGCGTTTTATACGAAATGGATCCGTGATATTGCCGATGCCCAAAATACAGAAACCGGCTATGTACCCAATGGCGCTCCATGGCAGCCGGGTTGCGGCGGAGGAGTGGCATGGGGAGCCGCTATGAACATCATGCCGTGGGAATTTTATATTCATTATGGTGATGTCGACATGTTGTCGCGCAATTATGAATCGATGAAAGAACAAGTTCGCTATATGTTGACTTGGCGTACGGCGCAGGGGACGATGTTTGCCAAAGCGCCCAAAGGACGAGAACCTATTTACTGGATGAATCTCGGCGAATGGTGCGCACCCTATGAAAATCCGTCGGATGAGCTTGTCCATACTTATTTTATGTGGCGTTGCATGGATATCACGGCCCGTGCGGCAAAAGTTCTGGGACACGCGGAAGATGAAAAGGTGTATAACCGGATGACGGCGGAAGTGAAAGACGCGTTTCATCAAAAATTTTATAACGCGGAGAAGGGCACTTATGGTGATTTTGGAGGCAATCTGTTTGCTTTGAAAATGGGCGTTCCGGAAAAATATCGCGCCCAAGTGATCGAATCGTTGAAGAAAGAGATCTCCGCGCGCGGCGGACATCTGAATACCGGTATTTTCGGCACGCAACTCTTTTTCGAAACATTGGCTGAAAACGGATTGAGCAATGTAGCTTATACGGCTATGAATAAATACAGTTTTCCGAGTTTCGGCCATTGGATCGCACAAGGAGCGACTACGACATGGGAACAATGGAATGGTGAAAATTCACGCAATCATCCGATGTTTGGCGGCGCGTTGACCTGGTTCTACCGAAAACTGGCGGGAATGAGTGTCGATGAAGCGAATCCGGGATTTAAACATATCATCGTCCGCCCCATCATACCCGATAGTCTGACATCCGCGTCTTATGCTACCCGCACCCCTTATGGTGAAGCGTCGGTTTCATGGCAGCGCGATGACATGGGATTCGACCTGCAAGCCGTTATTCCCACAGGTAGCACGGCAACAATCTATCTTCCATGTAACCCAGCTTTCGAGATCAGCGAAAACGGTGTTCATCCCGGCGAAGTGGAGGGTGTTACCTTCGGAGAATGGAAAGATGACTTCAGGCAGCTTAAAGTCGTATCGGGAACCTATCATTTTAGTGTAAAAAATAGGTGATAACGGCAATTTGCCCGGTTGCTGCAGTTGCCGGGATCTGTGATGTTATGTGTGTTGTTACAGCTCTGAAAATACCTGTTTTCCTTTTAAGTAAAACGAAGCGAGAAGGCTTTTTTTGCAGATTTCGGGTATGTCCGCGCACGTTGTTTGGCGCAGATTTTCTTTTCTGATTTCCGCGTATTCTTTTTTGAGTTGTTTGAATTCGCGACGTGCCCGGAATACGGCAGATGCGTTTTTCGGGTGGCCGGTCAGAAAAAACTTCGAAGCAGCTACTAAATCAAGCCAAAAACGTATACGAAACACATGCCGTATGTCTTTTTCCGGAAGGTTTTTATACAACATAAGGAGGTTGTTCCGAAAGTTTAGAAAAGTCTTATGTGGACTTTCCGTGTTAAGCGTTGCACCTCCTACATGGTATACTACGGATTGGGGAACACAGACGATGCGATAACCTCGTGAGCGCAGTCTCCAGCATAAATCAATCTCTTCCTGATGCGCAAAAAAGTTTGCATCCAATCCGCCTTCTTTTTTATAAATTTCGGTCCTTATGAACAGACAGGCGCCTGTTGCCCATAGTATATCAGCTTGTGTATCATATTGTCCGTGATCTTCTTCAACTATGGACATAACCCGGCCACGACAGTAGGGATATCCGTACATGTCTATAAATCCTCCCGCTGCGCCTGCGTATTCAAAATATTTTTTATTCAGTTGCGCCCGGAGTTTAGGTTGCACTGCGGCAATGGATTTATCCGTATCCAAGATCATTAATGGAGCGTTGAGCCAGTCCGGAGTTACCTCTACATCGCTGTTAAGAAGTACCGTATAGGTAGAGTCTGCTTGAGCGATGGCTTTATTGTATCCCTCTGCGAAACCATAGTTTTTATCAAGTATTATTAACCGTACCGAAGGAAACTTTTCTTTGAGCATAGCGATGGAATTATCCGTAGAACCATTGTCCGCAACAACGATCTCCGCGATTTCCGAAGGGGTATTTTCAATGACGGAAGGCAGAAATTTTTCCATTAGTTCCCGACCGTTCCAATTTAATATAATAACGGATACTTTCATTTCCAATTAATATTTGATTGTAGAGATATTTGCTTTATACATCGTTTAACTTTGTAAAAGTAATAGTCAGAGTTTATTTGTTAACCGCCTGATATCTTTTATATTTCCATCGGTTATGTGTCCAAAGCCAGTATGCCGGATCGCGTAAAATACATTCCTCCATCATACGTGTGTATCGTTCGGTAATCCAGAATTCCGGAGTGTCTTTGGCGTTATCTGTTATGAGCTTGAAATCAACGGTATAAAAACCTCTTTTAGCTTTTTGCGTATCAGCGAAAATAACAGGAATATCTAATTTCTTCGCGATTCTTTCGGGACCGGTGAGGATGGCGGAATCCTGATTCAGAAAGTTTGTCCAGTAGTGCAGATTCGCCCTGCTTGGGGTCTGATCTGCGACAAAGGGAACCATCGCATGTGTTTTGTTGCGTTTTAAATTGATCATATCGCGCACGGCTTCGCTTTTCTTTATCCCAAATGAATGAAATCGTGTTCTGAGATAAATAAAGAGACGATCAAATGCTTTATTTGTCAGTGGGCGGTAGATCTGGTAAATGGTAGCGCGCCCTTCGAAACGGGCTGAAGCGCCGGAAAACCATTCCCAATTGCCATAATGTCCCATGCTCATAATAAAACAAGTGTGCCCTTTATCCATCAAATCGAAGACTAATTCGGGGTTTCTGATATCCGCCCGCCTTAATAATTCTTCCTGTGATATGTGCGCAAGCTTGATTGTTTCCACAATATAATCTGCGAAGTGGTGGTAAAACCGGCGTTCAAGCTGAATGATTTCTTTCTCAGTCTTGTCGGGGAACGAATTTTTTAAATTCTTCCGGACGACTTTTCTGCGATAACGAACTAAATAATAGATAAATAAGTACAGTATATCGGACAATATATATAATATAGGCATGGGTAATATGGCATGTGCTTTTACCCACACAAACAATAAGATGTATAAGATATTATTCCCCATTTTTCTGATTTGTTATTTCTACGGTAAGGGCTGTTTTATCGGTATTCCAACCCGTCATCCGAACATTGCAGATGCTGTTACAAAGAGTTTTTTTATATGTGATTTCAGCCTTGACATAGTTCTCGGTGAAGCCATACATGAATTTACCTTTTCTTGCATGTTCGAACAGAACATTGGCTGTTTTTCCTACATGCATATTGTAAAAATCATGCAATCTTTTTTCCGATAAATCCAATAATAGTTTGCTTCTTTCATGCTTTTTGTCCGGAGATATAACCGGTTTTATTTTTAATGCCTGTGTATTTGGTCGTTCGGAGTAGCTGAAAACATGCAACTGTGTGAACGGTATACTTTCTATAAAGGATTTGCTTTCATTAAAAAGTTCATCAGTTTCACCACGTGTGCCGACTATTATATCCACGCCGATAAATGCATCCGGCATAAGCTTTTTGATCTGTTCTGTTTTTTTTCGAAACAAATCGGTGTCATAATGGCGATGCATGAGTTTTAAGACCGTATCACTCCCGCTTTGCAACGGAATGTGAAAATGCGGCATGAAACGATTACTATCCGCAACGAATGATATGATTTCGTCTGTTATAAGATCCGGTTCTATGGACGATATCCGGTATCTTTCAATTCCATCAATCTTATCTAACGCTTTTATCAGGTCGATGAATTTCTCACCGGTACTTTTTCCGAAATCACCGATGTTAACCCCGGTCAGGACGATTTCCTTTCCACCGGTTTCAGCTACTAATTCCGCTTGTTTTACAATATCTGCAATTGCTCCGTTACGGCTTCGCCCGCGCGCGTATGGGATGGTACAGTAAGTACAGAAATAATCACAGCCATCCTGGACTTTCAGGAAGTGGCGTGTGCGGTCGTCAGCTGAGCATGACGGAACAAACGTTTTCACATCTTTGACCGGAGAGGTCATGATGTTTGAAGACGGCTTCTGATTCCGGCCGATAATTTCTTTTATGTATTTAGGAATGTCATTTTTCTGTTCCGCTCCTAAAACGAGATCTACTCCTTGGATCTGTGCGACATCCTCTGGTTTCAGTTGCGCGTAACAGCCTGTGACAATCGTATAGGCGTCAGGATGTGATTTATGGATGCGTCGAATCATTTGCCGGCACTTTTTATCGGCAAGTTCTGTTACCGAACAGGTATTGATGACACAGAAATCGGCCTGTTCGCCCGGGCGTATTTTACGGATACCAAGAACTGACAATTCTTTGCCGACAGTAGATGTTTCAGCAAAATTAAGTTTACATCCTAAGGTAAAATAGGCAGCTGTCTTATTTTCAAATTCGTTGGTATCAATCATGTTTTTTGTGAAATATGCCTGCAAAGGTAATATTTTTTTTATTTTTGCGTGTTGATGTACTTAATATAGTAAATATATAGTCGGAATATTATGAATCATTTAGAATGTGTTACGTCGAAAAGAAATCAATGGTATTGGTATTTGCTTGTGCTGATCCTTTGCGTGGTCGTAGCTAATGTAGTTGGCTCTATACCTCTCTTTATAATAATGATTGGTTCCTATATGAAAAGCGGGATTGAAATGGAGTCATTGTCAGGTATGAGTTTAGACTTGTCGGCTGTTGACAAAAATGTTGTTTTGTTTGCGATGCTATTTATTTTTGCCGTGATGCTGATTGCTGCAGTTGTTTTTATTAAATTGATACATGGGCGTTCATGGACAGAAGTTATTAATGGAACTAAGTCTATCCGTTGGTCAAGATTTTTCTTTGGCATTTTAGTTTTTGGCCTCATCACAGTCGCTTTATTGATTATCAGTTATTTTACCGAGCCGGAAAATCTGGAGTTTCACTTTGAACCAGTGAAATTTTTAATCATGTTGGTTGTGTCGGTTATGTTTATACCATTACAAGCAACATCAGAGGAGTTTCTTTTTCGCGGCTATCTTGCTCAGGGAGTCGCTTCTTGGACCCATAGCCGCTGGTGGGCATTGATAATCCCAAGTGTTTTATTCGGATTGCTGCATTCATACAATCCGGAAGTTGCGGAATATGGGTTTGGTATTATGATGACACAATACATATTTATGGGTTTCATGTTTGGGCTAATAAGTATTTTGGATGATGGAATAGAGCTTGCGATGGGGGTTCATACGGTAAATAACTTATTAGGATGCGTTCTATTTACATATAAAGGATCCGCACTTCAGACGTATGCACTTTTTGAAATAAAAGAAATGAATCCGGTAGAAGATCTTTTACCTACGATTTTGTCATGGATTATATTGCTTGCGATATTTGCCGTAAAATACAGATGGAATTTCAACGTTTTGAATCAGAAGGTCATCTTGGAAAGGTCATAAAGTATCATTAAATTTAGCTTTTGAGCGATTTGTTCTAAAAAAACATGTTTTATAACACATTGCTCTTGAGTGTATTGGAAAAAAAGTGATCTTTTTTTGAAAAATAGTGGTAAAAATATTTGGAAGTAAAAAACAGAGCTCCTATCTTTGCACCCGCTTTAGAGAGATAGAGCGGTTGCGAAAAGAGAATTGTAGTAAACAAAATGCTGAATAGATATTTATTGCTGATTTTCAATGATGTTTGAAAATTATCAAAAAAAACTTCAAAAATATTTGGAAGTAAAAATAAAAAAGCATTATCTTTGCAGTCCGTTTCGCTTGAAAAAGTGGAAGTAGCTAAGAGGAGTATCGACTCATAAAATGATTCAACTTCTTTTAAAAGCAAGAGAGTTCTTTGATAGATTTACATGATACAAGATGTAGTACAAGGGGTAATATTATTTTAATATTACTTAGTTTAAATAGAGAAAGGGATAGATACGAGAGTATTTATTTTAAAAAAATATATATAGTACCGTCAATGATTTATAAGGATAATCATCTTGAGAGCGAAGGAAAAAGAAAAAACAATTTATACAAGGAAGAGTTTGATCCTGGCTCAGGATGAACGCTAGCGACAGGCTTAA
>JAVBNB010000076.1:0-34925 GCA_031551825.1 Tannerella sp.
ACTTTGATGGAAAGATTGATATTTTTATCTGTTTCGGGAACAGGTTTTCCTGTACCTTCATCTATTATTGTATCACTGCAGGATACAACTATCAGTAAAAATAACAAAGCAGATGCTAACATTCTAAACGTTATTCGCATATTATTCAATTATTCAATATTAATAATCTAAAATATCTTGGACAAAATAATCAAAAAATACATATTGATTTAAAATAAGTATCAGATGCAATTTTGTCATCATTCATTCATTGGTGCAAATATAAATACATTTAATGTTAAAAAAAAGCATTTGAAAGAATATTTTTAGGATAGATGGTGCTTTAATGCCTTTTCATAAAAATAACTAATGTCCTTATTGCTTAATGTTTTAAAATAGAAATCCCAATAAGCTAATAATTAGCTTATTGGGATTCTTTACTTTACAAGTAACTGTTTTTGCGAAATTTATTCTTATAATTTATTAACCCTTCTGTTAATCCAATTATAAGTTACTTCTAAGCCTTCCAATAGTGTTTTTGTCGGTTTCCAACCTAATTTTTCCATAATAAGGTGATTGTCTGAATTTCGTCCTCTGACCCCTAATGGTCCAGGGATATGTTTCAAAGAAATATTTTTGCCGGAAATTTTAATGACCTTTTCTGCCAGTTGGTTAATGGATACCATTTCATCGGAACCAATATTTACAGGACCATGAAAATCTGTTGATTCCATTAATTTGGATATACCTGTCAAGCATTCGTTGATATACAGGAAAGACCGGGTTTGTTTGCCATCACCCCATATTTCAATTTCTCCACCATCCGGAGCTGATGCGACTTTCCGACATATTGCTGCAGGAGCTTTTTCTTTTCCTCCGTCGTAGGTGCCTTCTTCTCCGAAAATATTATGAAAACGGGCTACTTTTACATTCATGCCGTAATTCCGACTATAGGCAAAAAAGAGCCTTTCACTGAATAATTTTTCCCAACCGTATTCACTGTCCGGTTGTGCCGGATAGGCTGAATCTTCCTGGCAATTCGGATTATTGGGGTCTAATTGATTAAATTCCGGATAGATACAGGCAGAGGAAGAATAAAAAATTTTCTTTATCCCTGCTTCTTTTCCGTAATGGAGCGTGTTAAGGTTGATGGTTGCAGAATTATGCATGACATCCGCATCATTTTCTCCGGTAAAAATATAACCGGCCCCACCCATATCAGCGGCCAATTGGTATACCTCATCATAAGCCGTATCTAATACATCTTTTACTAAATAAGGATCTCTCAGATCCCCAATGATAAATTCATCTGCTGCAGTTTCTGAAAAATCAGGATATTTCAAGTCAACGCCCTTTACCCAAAAACCGTTTCCCTTTAAACTTTTAACCAAATGGCTTCCGATAAAGCCACCTGCACCAAATACAATCGCTTTTTTCATTTTTATTTAAAATTAAAATTAGTTTTTTATGATAAACCTCCGCGTTTAAGAATCTGGAATCCGATTTTAAATTGTTCCATAACAGCGGCAAAAAAACCAAAATGTAAAACCGTTATATCAAATCGTTCTTTTACAGCCTTCCTTCTTTGTATGGCAGAAATACCTCCTTCTAAATATAAACAGAAAATATCATTGTAAAAATGTACTGTTTTTACTTGTTTCATTATCCGTATAGCCCAGTCCAAATCATTGGATACTTTCCAGGGATCTAAATGATAATTAGGGGCAATGGATCGTTTAACAATTATGCAATGATGGCAAACGACCATTCCATTCAGGAAACTTTTTGCTGATATTTTTTCCGGCGGAGGTGTTTTTTTATGCCAGGGTTTTCTATTTCCTTCTTCATCAATGTATTCGGCAATACTGTAAATGAAATCAGCCTGATTGTAACCTGCCATCATTTCATCCAGTGAAGTTTCTTTGCGTATACAATCTCCGGCATTCATATAAAGGACGTAATCTCCGGTAGCTTTAGCTAAACCCTTATTCATGGCGTCAAAATGACTTTTGTCGGGTTCGCTGATATAATAATCAATCTTATTCGCATATTTTTTTACAATATCCATGGTGCCATCTTTTGATGCGCCATCAATTACTATGTATTCAATATTCGGGTAAGTTTGATTAATAACACTTTTTATAGTTCTTTCGATGTACTTTTCTGCATTAAAAGATACAGTAATGATTGATATTTTGGGTTTTTCAGCCATGATGATATTTATACAATCTGTAGAATTTATTATGAAATAGGTCTACAAACATACGATTTTTTATTGTAAAATAATAAATGTTGATTATTTTTTGCGAAGTCAGTAAATTTTAATCCGGAATGCATTATTATATTTCTTTAGATACCGGAGGCGCATTCTTTTTTGTTGAAGTCCAAATTGCAAAACCGAGTAAGCATAATATGATAAGCCCTACGATTATGGAGGCTATTTTCGAGATTTTCGCACCTTGCAGGTAAACGTCATCAACACATTTGAACTCAATCTTGTGATTGCCTGCGGGAATTTCCAATCCGCGAAGTATATAATTGACACGTACTAAAGGAACTTCCTGTCCATCAATATAGGCATGCCACGTTTTGTAAAATACTTCGGAGAACACCGCGAGATGAGGCATCGTACTACTGCTCTCATAGAAAATATTTCCGGGATTCGCATAATCCGTCAGGCGGATGGAGGCCATACTGTCTTTTTCGTGTTGCAACGATTCCCATCCTTTTAACGTACTTTGCCACTCTTTATCAATAAGCGCTGTTTGCGCGGGATTAAAGTCTTTCAACGCGACAATCTCTTCATCCGGGGAGTTCATCCACTTCAGTTCATTTACAAACCATGCGTTTCCTAATACTTCAGGGTTCATTTGTACGACTTGCTGACCTTGTTGTGCCGGAACGATAACATACTTAGCATTAAGCATATTAAGTATATTCATATTGATATTTCCGGCAAAATAATAATCAACAATATCCTGATAGCGACGTAGCTTGGCGGGACTGTACCCACCGATGGATTTATGGAAATAGGAAGTTCTCGATTCCTGAAATGTACTTGAAGTAAGATTCAGAACGCGGTAATCAGGGTCTTTATCCTGTAGTATTTGCTGGTCGGCATCTGTTGGAGTAACTACTTTTTCCTTTTGTTTCGGAATAAAACTGTCGTAATTGAGGAATCGCTTATCAACAGTCCAGAGATCCGCAAAAATAAGCACCCCAATGATTGCGATGACGTATGGTGTTTTGAAATTGTTGTTAATATAGTACCATAACACTCCTGCGGCTAATGCAATAAAAATAAAAGAACGCCAGGAATCCGATGTGAGCATGCTTTTTCTGTCGGAGATGATTGCTGCAAGCATCTCCGGACTCTGGATCTGGTTATCTGTCAAGCCTGAAAAACTCATCAGGGAACCACCGAACAGTGCAAAAATGAGACAGAGTCCTCCTGCTATACCTGCTGATATATAAACCGGTTTGAGATAAATTTTCCGATTACTTTTATTGTCAAAAATCTCTTTTAACGCGAGAATTGCTAATGCTGCCATCGTTACTTCCGCTATTATCAATGCCATAGCCGGAACACGGAATTTATTATATAACGGAAGGTGATAGAAGAGGAAGTTGTTTACGATTTCGAAATTTTTTCCCCATGCCATTACGATAGAAAGGATGGTTGCGCCTAACAACCACCACTTTTCAGGTCCTTTTACAATGATCAATCCTAATACAAACAAGAAACATACAATGGCGCCGGCATAAGAGGGCCCCCCTGTAAACGGTTGATCCCCCCAATACATGGGAGCATGTTTGCTGGCCTGTGCTGCCTGTGCTCCATAGCCGGCTTTCTTCAGCAGATTATAATATTCAGAATTTTCACCGATATTATAATGAGAACTTGCCCCATTAAAATTCGGAATGAGTAGTGTCATTGTTTCACCTTTTCCATAACTCCACATGTACGCATAATCGATATCGAGCCCGGAACTTTCTTTTTTTCCTGTTGCATCATTCTGTAATACCGACCCTCCGCGCATGGTTTCTTTTGTATAATCGGCAGTGGAAATTAATGATCCTAAAGCGGGTGCAACTGCCAGAGCAGCAGCAAACAACAGAATGATTGATGATTTGAAATAATCCTTTAACGTTTTCTCTTTTATGGCATATATCAGATATACAATAGCAATGATTATAATAACAAGTAACAGGTAATAACTGATCTGCTGATGGCCTGAAACGACATTAATACCCGTAAAGATTAACGTGATAAGGCCTCCCCACAGGAATTTTTTCCTGTAACATAATATGATCCCTCCTATAATCGGCGCCATGGTTGCCATTACTAATCCTTTGTTTACATGACCTGCTTCGAGAATAATCAGGTTATAGGAAGTAAACGCATAAGCAACGGCGCCGACAATGCTTAGTAAAGGCTTGCATCCTATAGATGTAAGAAAAATGTAGAAACCAAACAGATAAATGAAAAGGACTCCTATATGGAAAATAGACAGGTCTAGTCTGAATGCTTTAGCCAGGTATGCGAAAATATTGAAAAAAGGTGGCATATAGGTGTAATTTGCCGGCATTCCGCTAAACATTGAGTTAGACCAAAAAGCATAATCTCCTGTTTTTTCATGGTAATCCTTCAAGTCCTTACCCCAACCGACCATGTTTTCCAAATCGCCTTGAAAGAGAGCTTTATCTTCCGTTACGACAGGATAAAAATAAATCGATGATAATCCTACAAAAAGGATTATTGCCGCTATATGCGGGATGAATTTTTTTAATTTGTCACTCATGATTATTTATGTTTTATGTAATTATCAACTGTTTTTTTGAAATATTTTTGCCCAGTAAAATCTTGTGGCAAACCATAAATGCCGTATTTGTGTAGGAACAACCCCATAATATTTATACATTATTTCATACCGCTCTTTCAACGATGCTTTACGGTTGGCCGTTGTTGTTCCTTCATATTGGTAATTAACCAATCTCAAATGAGAATTTTCGATTGTTTTTGCTTCTTTCATGCAACGTATACACCAGTCAAAATCTGCAGAGAAGCAATATTTCAGATCATATTCGGGAACAATGATTCGTTTGGCAATAAAGGCTTGATGAGAAACGAGCATCCCCATACGAAAACTTCTCCATGTCAGATCTTCGGGGGCTTTTAATCGTCTCTCTGCGAATATATTACCATCCGAATCAATCAGATCTGTTTCTCCGTATATAACATCGGGCATTTTTTTCTGATCGCATATAGATGCTATATTTTCAATAGTATCTGTCGTTTTAAGGATATCTCCCGCGTTCAGGAACCATACATAATCCCCGGTTGCTTTTTTAAGACCTTTATTCATCGCATCATACAATCCGTTGTCAGGTTCTGATATAGATACAAATCTTCTCAGGCTTGTATCCTGCGTTTTATATTTTGCTATAATCTCTGGTGTTCCGTCGGATGATGCTCCATCGACAATTATATATTCAATATTTTTGTACGATTGGTTCAGTACACTTAACAGAGTCTTTTCCAATACTTTCTCGGCGTTGTATGTAACTGTAATGACAGAAAATAAAGGGGGCGGCATGGTGATAATATTAATTTATCAAATCATTATATAAGTCAATATGTTGCTTGGCTATAATGTCTTCAGTATAGCAGCTTTTGACTTTTTTCAAACAAGCTTCGGCGATTTCTTTTTTATTTTGTGATAACGCCCAGTTGATACCTGCCGCCAAATCATCGACATTTTTATATTCTGCCAGATATCCGTTTACTTTATGGTCTATAATATCCGTCTGTCCACTGTTATTAAAACTAACGGAAGGGCATCCGCATGCCATTGATTCGGTGATTGTTTGTCCGAATGTTTCATAATATGACGGAACGATATTAACATCCGAGGCATTGTATAAAAGCGCTATGCGGGATAGTTCGCGGATAGTTCCAAGATGCGTGTAAGGAAAAGGTATATCTTCTACTATTTTTATATTTTTTATATTGCCGAACAGGACAAGTAGTATATCTTTTTCCTGCTCGTATATTTTCAATAAAGCTTGTTTAAGAAAGGCGAACCCTTTTATTGGGTCGTCTATTTTGTAAGCCCCCATTAATATAATTTTTTTATCCCGGGGTAGTGAGAACGCTTCACGTGCTTCGTATTCATTAGCAGGTTGGAAAATACGGAGGTCTATTACATTTGGGATTACGGAATTTTTCAGTTTTTGGGTAATAACGCTTTTTTGAGCCATATTTTTAAGCCATGAACTGACCGTGACGAGGTGTATATTTGATTGTGAAATAAAAAATTTTGATTTGAGTACACGATAGGAGAGGTCTTTACTTTTGTTCGAGTGTAATAACGGGCAATTGCCGCATTTTTCTGTGAAATGTTCACACCCCCATGAATAATGGCAAATACTTGTACATGGCCACATGTCGTGCATTGTCCACACAATCGGTTTTCCCAAAGCGATTAGTTTTTTTAAATCCCACAGGGATAAAAATCCCTGATTGATCCAATGAATATGAATAATATCGGCTTCCTTAATCAATGGGTGATAGGCGATGTTTTTTCCGGTATTTGCGATTGATACTTTGAATAGGTCCGGGCGATTGAAGTGATTATTCATTAGAATGACTAATCGTTCCCATATAAAGCGAAAATAGTTTATTTTTTTAGTAATCCATGAAGTATTGATTGATGTGACATTTATATCATCAGAAATTTTGTCCCTGACAAGCATTTTTACCTCTACACCGTTTTTTTGTAGAGCTTTCATCAATCGGTTGCAGGCTATTGCTGCCCCACCATTCAATTCAAATGTGTTGACAAGTGTAATTTTCATGTATTTTTATATGCCCTAATAACACTATGCCTGAAATAAGGGGGAATGTTGTCATAGATCATACATCCTTCACTTGTTTCGTATTTGTAATTTAGCTTATTGAAAAAAGTGGTAATATTTTTTTCCGCATCAGGTGTATGATACAAGCAAACGGAGAGATTCACCGGATTGTTTTTGAGTACCTCAATTGCTCCTTCCAATGCTCTCTCTTCAAATCCCTCAATGTCCATCTTGATAAAATCAGGAGCTACGTTACTTTGTTTAGCAAAATCAGATATCGTTATTGTATTATCATCTTCATTGGTTGTGTCTGATACGTATCTTTTTATGATTGTGATTTTGTTCATATAAGGTTTGAAGGTTTCGCGCAGAGCTTCTATCCATTTCTCCTCACATTCAAAGAGATATGCATGCTTCAGGCGATCAATATGCTCAAGCGCTATAAGTCCCTCTGCGCTCCCAATGTCAAAAAATACTTTGTCATTAAATATGGATTCGTCGCTGTTCCAGTACAAGTGCGGAGAGCGAGGGTCCTGCTCGAATAACAACGCTCTATATGCATTTTTTATCTCTTTTTTTTGCGTGTGTCTTGGCCAATAAAGCTTTTTACCTTTATGCAAAACATAAAATAGTTGCGTTTCTTCATTTTTTTGGACATCAATCTTTTTTCTACCGTATTCGTTTACAACTGAAGTTTGATAAGTGAATTTGTTATTGTTTAGAAAAAATCTGTTTTTTTTCAAATATTTCAACCATTTCTTTTCTTCATCAGATAATGGTTTTGAGTTGTAATAGTCTATTATCGTTGATGCTTTTTTGTAATTCGTAATGTACTTTTTAAATGGATTCATGTTGAGAATTATTTAATTTGTAAAAGGACAGTAATTCGGACGCGATTTCCTTAGAATATATTTCAAGGTTATATTTTTTTTCAGCCAGCAGGCGTCCGTTTTCTCCGAATTGCTGACTTTTTTCCGGATTTTCATGAAGCATTGTGATTGCATTAACCCATGCTCCAATATCTTCGTATGGTACTTTGATGCCAACATTTTCCTTTTCCACATCAATCGGATAGTTGGGATTGTCTGTTGTTATGACAGGCAAACCTAATGCAAATGCTTCGACCAGCGTTGTCAATCCTACAGTATAAGGATAGTTAAGGCAGGAAATCATTACTCCGCTTGAATTATTTACAATTTCAGCCATTTCTTTGACGCTTGTATTGACAAAATGTATATTTACATTTGGATTAATTGATATATCTGCGTTTTCCAGTATTTTTACATAATCTTTGTCTCCGATATGTTTGCTTGTATAAATATCACATTTATAAGGCAGTTTGTTAAATGCTTTAATTAACGTCGGATAGTCACGGTTTTCCCTACCTGTTGATATAAAAGAGCCTGTTGTTTTTCTGTCTTTCAATATCACATCATAAAAATCTAAGTCTGCACCCCAGTGTATGACAGCCGTTTTATCTTTATTTATTTTTCCTGTTTTCAAAGAGTCGGTTCTCAGTTTTTCACTGAAAAAAAACAGTTTGTCGAATCCTTTATAAAAAAAACCGGAAATCTTTTTCCGGATTGGATTTTCCGGAATGACAACAGCCGTGTGATGCCATATAATGATGGGTTTTTTAATAATGCCCAATGCATGCAGGAAGATGATAAATTCAAGTCCTCTGAATGTTACGCCGTAGATTGCATCAACTTTTTTTCGAATACTGATGTATCTTCTTAAGTTATAGAATGACAGGCGTAATCTGTTTTTATATGGATCAAAAGGTATATTTTTGAATAAACAATTGATTCCATGTTTGTGCATGTGGGTTAATCCGTATAGTAAATGTCCCGGAAAACTCAGGTTCGTCCACTCTTTATATCTTTGTTCTATAGGTATTATATCATAGAAAAAAATATTCATATCATCTTTATTATGCTTTTTAGTAGTCATTTAGTATATATCTGAGGATTCTTCTATATGAGAAGAAATGATATTTCATAATGTACTTATTGATTGTCTGGTTTTCCATTATATACCGGGGATGTTTGAGAGGAAACGGCATTGTTGATGCCGGGACGCAGCCTTTAGTCCCGCTTTTTTGAGTGTTTGTAGCGTTGGGGTTGTTCAGGCCGATATTCGTAACTAAGTTTATGATGGGATATACGGATAACTGATTTTGCACCCTGAGCATGAATAAATATTGAACATCCCATGTATCCATTTTACTGTTTTCATATAGGAGGGCATCCGATATATAGGAAGAAAAATAGAGAACCTCTCTTGTATTTCTTAATAGATTCCTTTTCTTGCTTTTATCTTTTTTTGCCTCTTCCCAATAGCTGAAATTTACGTCGTAATTTTTCCAGACCCTTCTCCATGATGCCCATCCCCAGATGTGAGAAAAAGAGCAAAAATCATAACTTAAGCCATTTTTGACGAGGTCCGGGGAAAAGCAATTTCCGCCAATATGACCGATTCTGTCATCATCTTTATATTTTATCAGGAGTTCTTCACAAAATGGAAAAAAGGATAAGTCTGGCAAACAATCATCCTCCAAGATGACGCCATACTCTTCATGTTCGAAAAACCAACTGATGCCTTCTGAGACAGCAATTTTACATCCCAGATTTTTATCCCGGTATAGAGTTTTCAGTTCACATGGCCAATCTATCTTGTCAATGATGGCACGTGTTTCCGAACAACGTTTAGCTTCGTCCGGACGACCTTCGCGAGGGGCGTCTGCCGCTACATAGAGCCTTGTTGGTTTTATTTCGCGTATGCGTTCAAATACCTTAGCTGTAGTATCCGGCCGGCTGAAAATGAGGAATAAAACTGGAATATTATACATGGCTACGTATTTAATAAATTAGTTATATTTTTAGTAATTATTCTTCTGGTTTTCAGTAATTTATTGGCAAAATCCTTATCGTGGAATCTTGTTGAAGATTGTATTTCCGAGTGGATGGTTTTATCTGAAATATTTTTTTCAACATATTTCTCAACAAAGGATATGATAGAGAAGAATAGATTATATTCGTATAAACACTTTTTTCTTGACTCTATTATGTATGTGAGCTTCTCTTTGTAGAGTACTTCCGCTTTTTCGATCAGATTCTCAATCAGTAAAAATGCCGTTTTTTTCGTGAAATCAATTGAAAAAAATGACTCAGTAGAAAAATAATTATTAATATTCCTGCATCCGTAGTATACCGGAATTGTATAACCTAAAAATACGTCGGCAATTTTTTCTGTCCAGTAATTGTCAATATTGGAATTCTCTATACAAATGGAAAAATAATAGGGATTTATAGCTTCTGCTTTATCATTTATAGGACGAAATCCTTTGCCGTAGAAATCAAGATGATCCGAATATCGTTTCTGTAGTTCGTTACAAAATCTTAGTCGTTTGTTATGTCCGGGTAAGAATGTTCGATTTGAGGTGATAAAGGAGATTTTTTTATTTTTGACAGGAATAGCCATTTTTTCTAAATTCTCGAAAGTATAATTGATAGAATCGTTTGTATAATTATATCCGAAATACCAAGGTAAGGATTGTTGTATTAAATAGTTGTTTTTATGACGAATTTCCGGATGGGCTGAGATTAGATAATCAAATTGATTGAGGAATTTTTCAGAATACACTTTCACCATCGGAGGTTCTCCGGAAATAAACAAAAGTCTGTTTTCTTTGTGTTTTATGTTCCATGGCTCGTCAATATCTTCATAAACAATAACCAAATCCCATACAATATCTTCGTCTGAATTTATTTTGAAAATGAAACCTCGATTAGATAACTCTTTGGGCAATTGTTTTTCGAAGAGTTTTTCTCTGAGATGGGTAAGTATGTTGATATGTATCATTTTGAAGGCTTATATATGTTGTATTCATCACATATTTTCAGCATATCATCTGTTATTTTTTTATATTTCTCATCCGTATTTGAATATTTGTAATCCCACTTATAAACATATGAAATCATGTAATATGATAAAAAGGAAAAAGACAAGGCAATGGCAGCCTTACCCCTGAAAAATGTCCCTTTCCGTATCAGAAGGCGGAGGAATTTTCTGATAACTGTTTTTAACGGAGCCGATAATGGTTGTGGGGAAGACGCTTCGCCTAACCAATATCTTCGATGTCTCTCTATGACACTATCGGCTGATTCGTGGCTTAACCTGATAAAGACTTCACTGTCATTCTCCATTTTTAATGTATACAAGCGTTTAATATCAGCGTTAAATGCCGAATGTACTTCACCTTTGTTTATAGTTACACATGAAGTTTTTGTAGCGCCAATTGCAATTTTTGAATACCAGGGAGACCATGGCTCGTATATTTCCATCATATATCCGTTGTATGGAACGGATATAGCATCATAGTTAAAATCGGGTTTATGGACCAATTCTTTTATCTTCAGGCCTAAAGCCGGATGAATCAGACTGCTGCAGGTGTATGTCCCTATGTATTCTGTTTGACAGTGTTCCAGGAATATATCAAATTCTACCGAGGAATACTCTTTTGTATTTTCAAGTTTTACCACTTTTACATTAGGATATTGCTGAGCGATTTCCACCGTTCTGTCATCACTGTATTTATCAACAACAATTATTTCGTCGCACCAGAATAATGTCCTCAATGTAGCGCCGATTCTCTTTTCTTCATTATAAGCCGGAACAAACGCCGTGATACCTTTTTTATATTCCATATTTCAATCTATATTCATGTTTAATTCATTCTCAGGCAAAAAAGGAGTCATTAATTCTATCGGATTATTATACTCGAGTTTTGGGGATACTGTAGTTTGTCCGTCAACAATATATTCGATAATACAGTTTCTATTTTGTATAATTTCGGATAAAAGATTATCGTTCTCCAAATCCATTATTGACAGCCTATAATATTTAAGATTATATGATTGTGATAAATATTTTATATCAGGAATACAATATCCGCCTTCTTTTGTCGTACCACTCATTCTTCCTTGAAAATATAATCTCTGAAATTGTGTAATCATGCCTAATGAATTATTATTCATTATGATAACTTTTATCGGTAAGTTATACTGTGATATCAGCATTAAGGATTGCAGTGCAATATGAAATCCCCCATCTCCGTTTATGGAATAAATATTTGCATCCGGATTAGCAAATGCTATACCGATTGATGCGGGAATAGAAAATCCCATAGGCGCCAATCCCCCGCTGGTGATAAACTTCTGTCTCTTTTTTAACGAAAGCGTCTGTGCCGCCCACATTTGGTTCTGCCCGATATCTGCACAAAAAATATCACCCTCTCTGCTGATCTCTGATAATTTCTGAATGAGCCTGTACGGTGATTTGTTTTCAACAAAGCGCTCTATTTCGTTGTTCTGATTATAATTTGCTTTTAGTGTTTTTACGAAATTTAGCCATTTGTCGACTTTTTGCATCTTTAAGTCAATACCGTTTAATTGATGAAGAAAAGAAAATACGTCGGAATGAACTTTCAATCGATTATTTAATCGATTATGAATAAGTTCATTTTCGTCTATATTTACATGTAAAATTTTTCCATTAGGCATAAATTTCTCAGTAATACCGGTTTGCCTTATATCCAAACGCGTTCCTAATGCTAATAACAGATCAACTTTAGATATGGCCATGTTCGCACACCGGTTGCCGTAACTACCGATCATTCCTAAGTAATTGCCGGATTGTTCGTCGATCGCCCCTTTGCCCATTAATGAAGAGACTACCGGGATATTTGTTTTTTGGGCAAACAGATCCAGTTCTTTTTTTGTTTTTTCATGCTGGCATCCGGCTCCGGCCAGAATCATCGGATACTTTGCGTTTACAATTAAGTCAATAACTTCTTTAATATTGTAATCATAGTTGTTCTTTTCTTTTATATCAAATGATTCGAGAGTTTCAGGATCAATTTCTGCTCTCTGGATATCCATCGGGATATCTAATAATACCGGCCCGGGTCGTCCTTCTCTGGCATAATGGAAAGCTTTCTCTAATTCGTATCTTATTTTATTTTTGTTATCGATTAGTCTTGCATACTTCGTGATGGGTTTTACAATATCGATAATGTTCGTTTCCTGAAATCCTAATTGTCTTATCGGAGTAGTATATTTGTACTCATATGTATTAACCTGGCCGGTTATATAAACGACAGGAATAGAGTCAAAATAAGCATCGGCGATTCCGGTTATCATATTGGTTGCACCGGGTCCGCTTGTTGATATCGCCACTCCGATATTTCCGGATTCTTTGGCATACCCCTCTGCGGCAATGGCTGCTGTTTGCTCATGGTATACCTGGATATAATCGATGCAATTGTTTGATGTAGCAGAGTCGACAAGATGAGTGATCATTCCCCCTATATATCCGAATATGGTCCTGACCTTTTGTTTTACTATGAAATCAATAATGTAATCTGAGGCTTTCATCTGCTTAATTTATATTGGATTCAATTACTTTCTTGATACATGTGTCAATGTCACTGAGTATTGGAAACTCTATTTTGTTCCTTAATTTTTCCGTATTACCGATGATTTTCATCGGTTGATTTGTTCTGTATGGTATACTTCCGAAATGTAATTCGTATGCCGGATTTACCAGATCTCTTATTTTTGAAACCAGTTCCTTTATTGATATTAATTGACTGCCGGATATATTATAAATGCCGGATGATATCCCCGTTTCAATAATAATCGCTATAATTTCGGCCAGATCCCTGACATAAATATAAGCGACCTGTTGTTCTCCCGGTGTCAGTTCTAAAAGTTCGTTATTTTTGATTTTTCGTATGATAGAAGGGATTAGCCATTTGCCGGACTCTCCCTCGCCGAAAAAAGAAAACAACCTCAGCCAAATCCAATGGATGCTATATTTTTCACAGAATGATTTTACAATTTGTAGCGCCGCCAGTTTTATGGCACCATAGGCCGTTGTTGCATTTGTCGGGTCTGTCTCCTCGGCCGGGTGGTCCATGTCTCCATATTCCGCCTGCGAACCGAAGCCGATAAATGTTCTGACTTTTATCTTTTCAGCCAGATTCAACAACTCTTGCTGGAAAAAGATATTTTCTATCTGTGCACTCCAGTTTTCCCTTAGACCGGCTTCAACACCCTGCCATGCACTATTCATAATTATTTCGGGCTGAAACCTCTCAACTTCGTATTCCCATCCGGAAGAGTTGAGATTGATCCATTCCGCTTGGTTTTTGAAATCTTTGCAGCGGGAAAAATCGGAATGCTCCCTGTACGATAGAATCAGATGATGATCTGATTCTATCAGCTTTCTTGCGATATGTGAACCGAGAAAACCGGTTGCCCCCGTAAGGAATATTTTTTTACTCATTACAAAATTGCCGGATATGTTCCAGGCATATATCCGAAACAGATTCTTTTTTATAGCGCTTATACCAATCAGTAGTTAAGGATATCGTTTGTAAAAGGTTCATTTTAGGTTCCCAGCTCAATTGGAACTTCGCTTTACTGATATCCAGCATTAAAAGTTTCGCTTCATGCAATGCGTCGGGGTCTGAGATATCTTTCATTTCACCGGAACCATATTGCTTAATAACTTCTGAGGCAATATCCCAAACTTTGGACACTGAATCTGTTTTGGGGCCGAAATTCCATCCCTCGCAATATTTTGTGGGCTCATCCCACATCTTTTGGGCTAACAGTAAATATCCGTTTAAAGGTTCCAATACATGCTGCCAGGGTCGGATTGCCTTAGGATTACGTATTTCGATCGGTTCATTTGACTCCAAAGCGCGGATACAATCCGGGATAATGCGATCCTGAGCCCAGTCACCTCCGCCGATTACATTTCCAGCTCTTGCACTGGCAATTGATTTTCCATGCTTTTCATAATTTTCCGGATTCATAAAAGAACGTCTCCATGATGAAATAGCGATTTCCGCGGCCCCTTTTGAGGATGAGTAAGGATCATGCCCTCCCATCGGTTCGTTTTCCCTGTAACCCCAGATCTGTTCTTTATTTTCATAACATTTATCCGTGGTAACCATGATGCCGACTTTTACACTATCAGTTGCACGAATTGCTTCGAGAACATTGATTGTTCCCATCACATTCGTCTGGTACGTCTCAACAGGCTGCTCATAACTTAACCGGACTAATGGTTGTGCCGCCAGATGAAAAACGATTTCCGGTTTACACTTTTCGAACGCATTTTTCAATTCGTTCGTATTGCAAATATTACCACGTATATCAGTGATATGATTGCCGATGCCGGACAGGACAAAATTGTCTTTTTCGGTCACCGGATCTAATGCAAAGCCGGTAATTTCAGCACCTAATGATTTCAGCCAGATAGCGAGCCAGGATCCTTTAAAGCCTGTATGGCCGGTTATAAGAATGCGTTTTCCGTTGTAAAACTCTCTGAATCGGTCCATGATTACCAAATTTTCCAGGGTGCATTCCCGGAGTCCCACATTTTGTTCAGATCTATATTGTCCTTAAGAGTGTCCATTGGCTTCCAGAAACCGGTATGCTTGTATGTATTCATCTGGCCGTCTTCCGCAATTTTACGTAGAGGCTCATCCTCAAACACGGTTGCATCCCCATTTGTTATGTAGGAAAACAGTTCCGGTTCGCAGACAAAATAGCCGGCATTGATCCAGCCTCCGTCTTCTTTAATCTTTTCTTTAAAAGAAGTTACGTTATTGTTGTTATCTATTGATAATATTCCAAACTTACCTTGTGGCTGATAGGATGTAACAGTAATGATCTGTCCTCTTTTTTTATGAAAATCGATCGTCTCCATTATATTTATGTTTGCGACGCCGTCACCATATGTTAACAAGAACATTTCATTTCCAATATATTTTTGTATCCGTTTGACGCGTCCGCCGGTCATTGTCTCTAATCCCGTATCTACCATTGTAACTTTCCAGTCTTCGCAATGGTTATTCAGAATTTGAATATCATTATTTGATAAATCGACTGTCATGTCGCAATTATGGTTGAAGTAATTGGCAAAATATTCTTTTATCACATACTGCTTATATCCGCAGCAAATAATAAACTCCTTGATACCATAATGGCTGTATGTCTTCATGATATGCCAAAGTATAGGTTTGCCCCCGATTTCAACCATCGGTTTAGGAATGGAACCGGTGGCTTCACTTAAGCGGGAACCATAACCGCCGGCCAGTATTACTGCTTTCATATGTACATAAATTAAATTTTAACACTAAGGTAATATGATTTCAAGTTCAAAGTTCAAAGTTCAAAATTTGGAACCTGGAATTAAAAGATGCTCGTTTCATAACTGTTATTTTTTAGAAAGAATAAATTCTTTGATTGATAAAATCATATATTCGAGCATCTCTTTCGTCATACCAGGATATACACCGATCCAAAATGTATTATTCATGATGAAATCGGTATTTGTAAGATGACCGATAATACGGTATCCTGTACCCGTTTCGCGCATTTCGTTAAAAGCCGGATGTTTGATCAGATTTCCTGCAAATAAATTACGGGTTTGAATTTTCTTACTTTCCAGATATTCTGTCAGTTCGTTGCGTGTATATCCGGCATCTTCGGTAACAGAAATTAAAAAACCAAACCAACTTGGTTTCGAATTTTCCTGGGCTTCCGGTAAGATAAGTCCGGACAATCCTTCTAATCCGGCTCGCAGTGTCTGCCAGTTTTCTTTTCTTTTTTCCGTGATGATATCCAGTTTATCTAATTGCGCACATCCTATAGCGGCCTGCATGTCTGTCGCTTTTAGATTATAGCCAAAATGCGAATATACATATTTATGATCATACCCTACCGGTAATTCTCCGAACTGCTTGCTGAAACGATACTTACAAGTGTTGTCCACTCCTCCTACGCACCAGCAATCGCGTCCCCAGTCGCGGAACGAGTTGACAATTTTATGCAATAACGGATCGTTGGTATAAACGGCTCCACCTTCACCCATTGTCATGTGATGAGGCGGATAAAAGCTACTGGTTCCGATATGTCCGATTGTTCCTGTCTGTTTCCATTCTCCGTCTATATAAAAGGTTGAGCCCAGTGCATCGCAATTATCTTCGATAAGCCAGAGGTTGTGTTTATCACAAAAACTTTTTACAGCTTTCAGGTCAAATGGATTACCCAATGTGTGGGCAATCATGACCGCTTTGGTCTTTTCGGACAATGCAGATTCCAGACGGGTTGCGTCAATATTGTAAGAAGGTATTGATACATCGACAAAAACGGGGACGGCTCCATATAATATGATTGGCGAAACAGTGGTAGGAAACCCTGCGGCAACCGTAATTATTTCGTCTCCGCGATTAATGCGCCTGTCTCCAAGTTCCTGCGCCGTAAGAGTCATAAATGCCAGTAAGTTGGCAGAAGAACCGGAGTTCACCAGTGAACAGTATTTTACACCCAACCATTCGGCAAAACGTTTCTCGAATTTTGTAGCCCATGGACCTGCCGTCAACCAAAAATCCAAAGCAGAATCCACAAGGTTGACAATCTCTTTTTCATCGTAAAAACGGCCTCCATATTTCACATACGATTTTCCCGGGGTGAATTCATCGGAAGTATGATGTACTTCTTTGTAATATTCTGTTACTAATGCAAAAATTTGCTCTTTTAATTGTTTTTTATTTTCTGTCATAGTTGAGGCTCTATAAAATTATCATGAATATTTTTGATCTGTGGGAAGCTATCCCAATTATATAAATTCAGCAGCTTCTTATTATACCTTTTCTAAGCCACCAGGTAATATAGAGGTATCCTTTTGTGAAATTATACGTATGTCCATATGTTTTAAGGAATGCCGATATTTTTTCACTGTCATCATCATAGTGATAAGTACAAATTGAGAAATCTAATTTTTTCCCGTTTTTTAATATGTGCAATGCACCTTTTAACGCATCTAATTCGGCCCCTTCTATATCCATTTTTATAAACAAATCATCGATAGGCTTATTTTTAAAAAATGTATCTAATGAGATGAATCCCGAATCTTCATCGTCTTTGTCGGAAATATATTTTTTTATTATTTCTACTTTATTTTTCCATGGGCTAAAAGTTGCGGTTAGCGCTTCAATCCATTCTTTATCAGACTCAAATAGATAAACGTATTTAGCCAGTTCAATCGCTTCCAGGGCAATGATTCCTTCGGCTGCTCCGATATCTAACAGCGTTTTATCCTTAAAAATATCATTTGATTCTACATATTTGTGTGCGGAACAGATATCTTGCTCTATTATTAACGATTTGTATACTTTGACAACGTAGTTGTCTTCAAATGTTCTGGGAAAATATAAACGCTTATTACAATGAATGACATATGGCAGGTTATTTGATAAATCATGATGAACTTCAACATGCATTTTTTCATACTTTAAAGTATCTACACCAGGATATTGGGTTTTTCCATTTTTCCCGAGAAATCCCCAGGCCTGGAATTTTTCCCCTTTGTAGGGAATAATCAGTGACAGTATATAACATGTTTTGCTTTTACAATGAAAAGAAATCGTACGAAGTACGGTCAAAACATCTTTAAGAAAATAGTTGTAGATGCTGTCCCTGGTTGATGAAGGAACGATATATCGATAAAATCTTGTGATAAAAATACTCATTCGGATAAGTTTTGTAATGTTATAAATAACGTGCTCCAAGCCTGGTTTTCCAATTTTTTACAGTTCATATTACAGTTAAATGCGTCGTTTTTTTAAATATTGAAGGCTTTCTTTCAGGATTACAGAATTTCCACGCCATAAAATAGCAATATACACAGTGGCTGTTACTATTATTTTGGTAATAATCTTTAAGTACAGGTTGTCTATTTTGTAAGATGCTACCCACGCTACGGCAATTGCTATGATTGTTGCTGAAGCATATGGGAGCAGGTCTTTTATAACATCTGCAAATCTTAGGCCTATTATTTTATTTGCGTAATAATGGAAAAGTAATGTACTTAAATAATATAGTATTACAAAAGCGCATATAATCACTAATATATCATATGACAAACAAAAGAATAGTACGATAATCTGTGAGATAAAAAGAAAGATCTTTACATTCATGTAAATACCTGACTTTTCATGAGACCACATTAATATTGTATATAAAGATTGCAGGTAACTGTTTATTCCCCAAATGCAGAGAATCTGCATGAAAATGACACTCTCTAACCATTTTTCCCCAATAGTTATCAAAATGAATTCTTTCCCGACAAAAGCGAAACCCAGTAGTAATGGAAATGTGATTAATGCCCCGAAACGGAGCATTTTTCGGAAAACATTTACTTGTCTTTTGATGTCTGATCTGGCTTCAACCAACACTGGCTGCGCCACACTGTTAAAAGTGCCTACAATAGTGAAACTGCCGTATGTAGCCCATTTATTGCCTTGCGCATAATACCCTGTTATACTTTTCCCGTATGTTCGTCCAAATACAACAGAAAGGATATTGTTTGTAATTTGTGTAAATATATCAGTTATTAATAGTTTGAAACTATAGCTAAACATCCTTTTTATGGGTGAAAAATCAAAATGAAATGTTGGCCTCCATCTGGAAAAATACCACCGCAACATTGTTGTTATGAGTGATTGGGATACTTGTTGTATTGCTATCCCCCAGAAAGCGAATCCGTTTAATGCTAAAATTACGCCGATCATCCCAGAGAAAAAAACAGAAACCATATCAATAATACCCCGTTCTTTAACCATAATTTTTTTTATTAACAATGCATTATGAGCAACACCCATTCCGCTGAATAAAAAACTTAAAAAGGATAACCGGGATAATTTTACTAATATTGGTTCATTATAGTATGCTGCGATTAATGGAGCGGAAAAAAATAAAGCAATATATAGTGTTACACTCATAATAAGGCTGAACCAAAATACCGCATTATAATCTTTATGTTCAATCGTTTTCCGATTGATTAATGCAGAAGAAAAACCACTATCTGCAAAAGTTCCCGCCAAAGCTGTGAATATGGCCAGCATGGCAACCAGTCCATAATCATCATTGGTTAAAATTCTGGATATTATAATTCCAAAAAGTAATCCTATTAGCTGTTGTAAAAAACTACTTATTCCTCCCCAAAAAAAACCTTTAGCTGTTTTCTCCTTTAACGTTGGCTCCTGATGCTCTTTTTGTTCCGGAATACTGTGATTACTCATTTTTTTTACGGAGAAAAGATATTCTCTCTTTATAAATTCGTTCAATGATATCAACTACTTTCATTCCTTCAAGGATATTTGTTGTTATCGTATCGGATGGATTTTCTGAAAGGACGTTTACAACATTACGAATCACCAGATGGTGATTCTGGGCGGATCCTTTGTATGCCCCATAATCGTTACCCGGATTGGTTGGTTCTAGTTCAGGCATTTCGTAATCCCTGATGTGGCAATATTCGACTTTGTCCATGTATTGTCCGCCTATTTTTACACTTCCGTTTTCTGCAATGATCAGCATGCTGCTTTCCAAGTTTTTGTCCCATACGGAAGTGGAATAGTTTAACGAACCCATGCCTTTGCCTTCGATGAAACGAAAACTGATAACTCCGGAATCTTCGAAGTCGGTCATTCCGGCATGATTGAAATCCGCGAAGCGCGCTTGTATGTCTGCGATGTCGCCGAAAAGCCAGTACAGGATGTCTACAAAATGCGAGAATTGTGTAAAAAGCGTCCCTCCGTCGAGTTCCGATGTGCCGTGCCACCCTCCGGGTCTATAATAACGCTCATCACGGTTCCAATAGCAATTCAATTGGACCATGTATATTGAACCTAATTGTTTGGATTCGATCAATTCTTTTATCCATACGGATGGTGGTGAGTAGCGGTTTTGCATCACACAGAAAACTTGTTTGCGGTATTTTAGACCGGCAAACACCACTTTCTCAGCATCGGCAACCGTAAGCGCCATTGGTTTTTCTATTACTACATGATAGCCGGCTTCGATTGCTTTCACCGCCATTCCGGCATGTAGCCCATTGGGAGTACAGATATTGAGTACATCAAACGGAATACCGCTTTTCAACAACTCTTCGAGCGTATTGAAAAACGGAACATGATACGTTTCGATACCAAGTTCCTCTTTGGACTTGATGTCACAAAGCGCGACAAGTTCGGCGCCGGTTTCACGGGAAATCATTTCCGCGTGACGCCTCCCGATATGGCCGCATCCTATTACAGCAAAGCGAATTGTGTTCATTTTTTTGAATTGTTCGGATATAACAAAACCCCGTCACTCCCATGAACAGGGTGACAAAAACTGCACAAAGATACAAATTAACATGTATTTTTAATGCAAAAAAGAGTAAATGGATTTAATCAAAGAAGAATTGTCCGATCGTTTCAATAATATAGGTTTGCATTTCGTTGGTCATCTCCGAATGAATAGGCAGGGATAAGACTTCATTGCACAAACGCTTTGATTCGTTTAAATTCCCGGACAGACGGGCAACCCACTTATACGCTTCCTGCTCATGTACAGGTATCGGATAATAGATCATGGAGGGTATGCCCTTTTCCGCTAAGTAGGATTTTAAAGCGTCACGCTTATTATTTTGTACCTGAATTGTATATTGATGGTATACATGTGTAGAATAAGAGCATTTTTCCGGCAATATAATATCCGGACAGCTTTTCAGGGTTTGATCGTATCGTGCGGCCAACTCTATACGGCGTTTTGTAAATTCATCCATATAGTTCAGTTTTACGTTGAGTATCGCAGCCTGTACGGTATCCAACCGTGAGTTGCAACCGATAACTTTGTGATGATACTTTTGAGTCTGCCCATGATTGGCAAGCAGGCGGATTTGTTCGGCTAATTCACTGTCGGAAGTAAAGATCGCCCCTCCGTCGCCATAGCAGGCAAGAGGTTTTGTAGGAAAAAAAGACGTGATGCCGACTTTTCCTATTGTTCCGGCTTTTTTGTTTTGTCCGTCATTAAAAATGTAGGACGCGCCCAATGATTGCGCGTTATCTTCAATAATGATCAACTTGTATTTATCGGCTATTTTTTTTATCGCCTCCATATCGCAGGCCTGACCAAAAAGATGTACTACGATGATCGCTTTTGTGCGGGCGGTTATCGCTTTTTCGATCAACTCGGGATTGATATTGAATGTTTTTGGATCAACATCAATCACAATTGGCGAGGCACCCACAGATGCAACAGCCTCAATAGGTGCAATATAGGTGAATGCGGGAATGATAACATCATGCTCTGTTCCGACTTGGAGCGCCTGTAATACAATGCGTAATGCGTCCGTACCATTTCCGCATGGTATGACATGCGAAACGTTCATATATGAAGACAGCCGTTCACAGAATGACTTAACCGGAGCGCCATTTATGAACTCCGCACTTTTAAAAACATCCTGTACTGCCGAATCTATTTCATTTTTGAGGCGCAGGTACTGGTTGCTCAAATCAACCATTTGAATAGGTATGACCATCTTATTTTACTTCACTACCTGGTGAAACATTTTTTTCCGGCATGATAACCGAAAGACTGCCGTCCGCATTTTCAGCTGAAAGAATCATGCCTTCAGATGTAATACCTTTAAGTTTGCGTGGTGCAAGATTGGCGATAAAACAAACTTGTCTGCCAATGAATTCTTCAGGCTGGTAATAATTGGCAATACCGGAAATAATGGTCCTTCCGCCGAGTCCGTCGTCAATTTTAAATTGCAACAGTTTATCCGCTTTTGGTACTTTAATACATTCTAATACAGTACCTACGCGTATATCCAATTTCGTAAAGTCATCGAAGGCAATAGTTTCGCGGATAGGAGTTGTTTGTTTCTCTGCCGCTTCGTTCGCTTTCTTTGTCTCCAACAGTTTTTGAATTTGTTTTTCGATTACCTCATCTTCAATTTTTTCGAAAAGAAGAGTTGTTGTTCCAAGCTGATGTTCTGCTTCTAACAGTTCTGTCGACCCCAATCTTTCCCATCCCAAAGGTTTTACATTCAACATGGTGTTTAGTTTTTCCATGCTGAAAGGAAGAAACGGTTCGAAAGCAATCGCCAGATTTGCCGTTATCTGAAGCGAGATATTCAGGATGGTGGCAACGCGTTCCATATCGGTTTTGGCTAATTTCCAGGGCTCTGTATCTGCCAGATACTTATTGCCTATACGTGCCAGATTCATCGCCTCCTTTTGCGCATCGCGGAAATGGTAGGTATCGAGAAGTTTTTCAAGATCTGCTTTTACGTTTGCGAATTCATTGAGTGTTTCTTTATCGTAATCAGTCAGTTCGCCGCGAACCGGAACTTTGTTGTCAAAATATTTACCGGTAAGCACCAAAGCGCGGTTTACAAAATTTCCAAATATGGCAACCAACTCATTATTATTACGCGCCTGGAAATCCTTCCATGTGAAATCATTGTCTTTTGTTTCAGGAGCATTGGCTGTCAGTACATAACGTAACACATCCTGTTTGCCGGACATGTCTTCTAAATATTCGTTGAGCCACACCGCCCAATTGCGCGATGTCGATATTTTATCTCCTTCAAGGTTCAAAAATTCGTTTGACGGCACATTTTCCGGTAAAATAAATGAACCTTCGGCCTTAAGCATGGTTGGAAACACAATGCAGTGGAAAACGATATTATCCTTTCCAATAAAATGTACTAATTTGGTTTCGGGGTCTTTCCACCATTTTTCCCAATCATTGGGGCATAATTCTTTCGTGTTTGATATGTAACCGATAGGAGCATCGAACCATACATAAAGTACTTTTCCCTCAGCTCCTTCTACCGGGACGGGTATACCCCAGTCGAGATCACGGCTTACAGCACGAGGCTGCAATCCCATATCCAACCAACTTTTACACTGACCATAAACATTTGGTTTCCATTCTTTATGATCCTCCAGGATCCATTTTTTAAGGAACGGTTCGTATTGGTCGAGCGGCAGATACCAGTGTTTCGTTTCGCGCATCACAGGACTGCTTCCGCTAATCGTTGATTTGGGATTTTTTAGATCTGTCGGGCTTAATGAAGTACCACAAGCTTCGCATTGATCTCCGTAGGCGTTTTCGTTTCCGCAGTGGGGACAGGTACCTGTAATGTAGCGATCTGCAAGAAATTGTTTCGCTTCTTCATCGTAATACTGCTCGCTGGTTCTTTCTATAAATACTCCTTTGTCGTAAAGCGTGCGGAAAAAATCCGATGCTACCTGGCGATGAGTTTCGGATGTTGTCCTTGAATAAATGTCAAATGTAATACCGAAATCTTCGAATGATTTTTTGATGATGCTGTGATAACGGTCAACAATATCTTGTGGTTTAACACCTTCTTTTTTAGCGCGTATGGTAATGGGAACTCCATGCTCGTCAGATCCTCCGATAAATAAAATATCCTCTCCTTTGAGGCGGAGATAACGTGCGTAAATATCAGCAGGCACATAAACACCTGCGAGGTGCCCTATATGAACAGGACCGTTGGCGTATGGCAATGCCGATGTAATAAGAGTTCTTTTGAAATGTTTCGCTTCCATTTGCAATCAGATTTTTGCCTGCAAAGATAGTGCAAGTTGAGGGCAATGCAAAATAAATCTAAAAATCCCATCCTACTTTCATAGAAAAAGCATGACAGTCAATATTGTGCTCAAACTCGTCGAATTGTTGAAGCGTATATCCTAAACTGAACCAAAAACCGGATCGGCTACCTTTTGCAAAGCGGCATCCTACGGAGGGGGAAAAATAAGGTCCGGTATAATCATAGACAGAATATCCTAATTTTATATCCGCGAAAGGAGAAACTTTTCTATCAATAAAATGAACTCTGATGTGGGCAAAAATAGGAATTTCGAGGGTTATATCATCATCATCATATGAGTAGTATTCGCCGTCATCGTAATATCCTGGATAATAGTGAAACCCGACTCCTCCGCCTAAGAATAGATATGGATTAAAGAAAAAACCATGTGAAGTAGAAAACTCTAATCTGTCATTACCGTCGTCGCTATATATACCATTCTCTGTGCTTGTACCGAAAGAAAATCCCAACTCAATAAATCCCTTATACCCTCTGTTTGGGAAATATGCAAAGTTTTTGTTGTCATAATAGTCGTCGTAATCATCATCATTTTGCCTGTATCTTGATGAATTGTGCATGTTATTATTGTATTGATTATTATAGTTATATCGGTTTGGGCTTTGTTGCCTGTTATTTTGTGTTCCTGCAGTTGTTCTCTGCCTTTCTTTTGTGATCTTTTCTACTTCATACATTTCTATAAGGTAGACTTTTCCGTTGGATGTTTTTATTTTCAGATAATCATTGGGAACCTGCTCAATGATAAACCCTTTTATAATACTTCCGTCTGTAAGGTGAACTACTTCCTGATAGTCTTGCGCAATGCTGCTGAACGTTGCTGCGAAAAACAGGATTAATAGAAATGTAATTTTTTTCATCGTTAAAAATATTTAGGCTGATAGTAGCAAAGTTAATGTTTTTTGTAAAAAAAACAAAACAGCAGAAACAATAATATGCTTCTGCTGTCGAAAGAAATTCCCTTTTCACTGATATAAAAAAATCAGAATTCAACTCCCAGTTTCAAACTGATGCCTCCAGCACCCTTAGCTTCATATTTAGTGCCATTCGTTTTGTCGGCCGCATCTTTATAATAATAATATCCATAACCTCCGTTTGCCGGTATACCTCCGTAGCTCTGATACACATATCCTACACTGAAATTGATACCAATCATCCGTGATACTTGGTATTTTACTCCGACTGCCGGATTCATATATAATCCCATGCTGCCGAAGCTGTCGCTAAGATTAAATGCATAACCGATACGGAACATGGCAAATGGGGTGAACTTGCTGTTCTGAAGGGGTAAGTATCCACGCACATCTAAAAAGATAGGCAATGTCATATAAGAAGAATCCACTGCGCGCATATAAGTCACGGAATCATTTATCGTAGTAGTTGTTCCTGCTTTCGGTACATACTGAGGGTAATGTTTTGTTCCCATGCTATCTCTGAGATTCGCATCGCGTGCATTATAGAAGTGTAATCCGACGCCTGCCCCTACAAAGAGGTATTCATTGATCTGATAGCCATGGCTTGTATTAAATTCGAAACTTCCTTTTTCGCCGGTTCCACCCATAGCAACATTGTAACCTGCATCAAACGTTCCTTTATATCCGCTTACTTTATAATTATCATAATAATCATCATCGTTGTATTTGGAAGAAGACCGGTTGTTGTCACTGTATCTGTCATCGTCATCATATTTCGACGAGCTGCGTGATGAGGAAGATGATTTTTTAGCGGTTGATTTACTTGTTGTTCCGCGTGATATCCGTTTTACATCATCCATTGAATATTCATATATTTTTCCGGCCGGAGTGCGGATACTCACGAAATCATCCGGTTCGAATTCTTCGATCGTACCTCTTATGACGCGTCCGCTCATCAGATAAACAGCATCAGGAGAATCTTCATTGCTGTAGGTCTGACGTGATGATGAAGTGTTGTCACGGGAAGAAGTATTAGATGACGAACTGCGGGTGTTATTACGTGCATTTGTGGAATAATCAAATTCAAGATTTGATTCGTTATTATAGCTTTCCATTTGTTGTGTTACACGGCGGCGGCGCACATTAGACGATGATTCTGCCGGTGCTGCACTACGTTCATTTGCACTTCTCGGAGTATAATCCATGTTTTCATCGCGGTAAGCGATACCCATTATTTCGATATCTTCACCATTATCATCCATCACTAAGATGGTAGTTCCGCCTATCGCTGCTGCTTTTTTCTTCAGCTGTTGGATGGCATCTTTATAACTTGTATTAGATGCGGCCGAAATACGTTTCAGGCGGGTCATTTCGCTTACTTCCGATTCGCTGAACGTCGTTTTTACATCCTGCCAGAAAATTTCATCATTACCGGATAATCGATTGTTTTTCGCGGAAGACGAGGAAGAACTTGTTGTAGCTCTGTCAGATGATGTGCGGCTTGAGGTAGTCGTCCTGTCGGAAGATCGTAGACTTTCATCACAAATTTCTTTTCGTCCGTCTTCATAGAGAATATAGGAAACTGCGGTTTTTGGCCGTTCATATACGGACGTTTCACCGGGATAGGTATATTCTACACGATTTTCGAGGCTTCTTTGTACTTTAACCTCTATGGTTCTGCCATTGCGTAATACGATTTTATCCTGCGCATGAAGATTATATGCAGTTCCAATTAATAGTAATAGGCAAATAATAGTATGTTTCATGTTTACACAATTAAATCATTTTACACCTTACTGTTTCCTTCGCAAGGATTATCACAATTTATCACGGGCGTGGAAACTGCTGAATATCAGAACATTTTATAAACAATAAGGTGTCCCCCAATATTCAACGCCCGTTATTCAGCTATGGATTCATTTATATGAAACGTGACAAAGATATAACAAAGGTTTAAAAAATCAAACGAAAAAACAAATTAATTTCTTTTTTTGCGTTTTTTATTCCTGTCTCCAAAGCCCTTTCTGCCTTCTCCAAAACTTTTTTCACCTCTTTCTCCGGAGCTTTTTCTGTTCTTCTCAATCGCTCTTTTATGTCTGCCGTCACGACTGCTGTTCCTGCCGTTTCCGGATCTTTCCTTTTCGGAAGGTTTCACGACAATCGCTTTTCCGTCTGCCTCAAACGAGTTCATCGAATCCATCACGCGCCCCGCATCTCCCTTGCTTACCTCGAACAGGGTAAAACTGTCGTGCAAATCAATGCGCCCTATTTCGACTCTTCTGCCTTTAACACATTGGTTTACTAATTCAATCAGTTGTGCGGGGATAAGGGTGTCCTTTCTTCCGAAATTCAGTTTCAGGACTTTCATCCCGTCATCCGGGCGGTCGTCCGATAATTTACCGCGACGTCCCCCTCTTTCTGTTTTTGATTCGGCCGGCCGGCGTCTGTCATCCACTTCTTCAATCTCTCCCGCATTGCGATAATAATCGATCAATCTATTGAATTCCAACGATACGACGCGTTTGATGATATCTTCCTTCTCAAGCCATTCTAATTTGCGGAAAATGGAAGGCATCAGTTCGGCAATTTCTTCTTCGTTGACTTTCACCTTTTCTATTTTATCGGCAAAGTTGAAAAGCTGCTTTTCGCAAATCGTTTTACTGTTTGGGATGGTTTCTTTCTCAAACTTGCAATTTGCGACCTCCATGATCTTATGCAGTTTGCCTTTTTCTTTCGTGTGACAAATAGCGATTGATATTCCTGTTTTTCCGCCGCGCGCGGTACGTCCGCTACGATGGGTATAGGCTTCCGCTTCATCCGGCAGGCCGTAATGGATCACGTGTGTCAGGTTGTTCACATCCAATCCGCGAGCCGCCACATCGGTCGCTACTAAAAGCTGCAGGTTGCGATTCCTGAATTTCTGCATCACATAATCGCGTGCCGCCTGCGTCAGTTCGCCATGCAACGCGTCCGCATTATAACCATCTTGTATCAGCTGGTCGGCAATCTCCTGTGTTTCGCGGCGCGTCCGGCAGAAAATGATGCCGTATATATTCGGATAATAATCCGCGATTCGCTTCAGCGCTAAATATTTATCTTTAGCGTGTACCGTATAATAGATATGGCGAATGTTTTCATTACCCTGGTTCTTTTTTCCAATCACCACCTTGCGCGGCGAATGCATATACCGTCCCGTTATTTTTTCTATTTCCCGCGGCATGGTCGCTGAAAAAAGCAGCATATTCCGTTCTTCGGGCACTTCCGATAAGATACTTTCAATACTCTCCGAAAATCCCATGGACAACATCTCGTCAGCTTCGTCTAAAATAACGTTTTTAATTGTCGACAAGTCAGCCACACGCCGGTTCATCAGATCTAAAAGCCGGCCCGGTGTGGCAACGATGATATGTACCCCCTTCGAGAGGGTTTTAATTTGACTTTCAATGCTCGAACCTCCATACACGGGAAGTACGGATAAATTGTTGATATATTTTGAATACCCATTCAGGTCGGAAGCGATTTGTAGGCACAATTCGCGTGTAGGGCACAATATCAGTGTTTGTGGGCGGCGTAGGGCCGTATCCGTCTGTTGCAGCACCGGCAATCCGTACGCAGCCGTTTTTCCTGTTCCGGTCTGCGCTAATGCGATAATATCGCCGGCATTTTGTAGCAATAATGGTATAACTTCTTCCTGCACCGGCATAGGCGCGTCATAGCCCATCTCACTGATGGCCTTTAAAATATCGGGCCTGACGCCCAGTTCTTCGAATTTATTCATAAAGATTGTTTTTGTCCCCACTCGTGTATGTGAGGACGTTTTGTGTAAATGAGAGCGCAAAAGTACAAAATAATTGTCAATTGTCAACAATTCTTGATGGCAAGGTTAAAAAAATGTGTCGTTTTGCTTCACTTCGTAAAGCGATTGATAATTCCGAAGGAAAACAATTGCCGGTTGTCAATTATTTCATTATCTTTGTCCCAATTTATTAATTTAAGTATAAGATGTATATGGTTTCCGGTGTTTTTATCCGGAAAAGATGTAAATAAAAAGAAAAAAGATGAATGTAATTAACAAGACGATTGATTTGGGTGATGGAAGAACGATCACCATTGAAACCGGAAAGTTGGCAAAACAAGCTGACGGATCGGTTACTGTTCGTATGGGCAACACTGTGTTGCTTGCTACTGTTTGCGGAGCAAAAAACGCTGTTCCCGGTACGGATTTTATGCCGCTTCAGGTGGACTATAAGGAGAAATTTTCGGCATTCGGCCGTTTCCCCGGAGGTTTCACCCGTAGAGAAGGTAAAGCATCCGATTATGAAGTGCTGACTTCCCGATTGGTTGACCGTGTTCTTCGTCCGTTATTCCCGGATAATTATCATGCTGAAGTCTTTGTAAATATTATACTTTTCTCGTCTGATGGCGAGGATATGCCTGACGCTTTGGCCGGACTTGCGGCTTCTGCCGCTTTGGCCGTATCCGACATACCGTTTAACGGCCCCATATCGGAAGTGCGTGTGGCACGGGTAGATGGCCGGTATGTCATAAATCCGACATTCGCGCAATTAGAAAAAGCGGATATGGATATCATGGTAGGCGCTACAACCGATAATATCATGATGGTCGAAGGCGAGATGAATGAAGTACAGGAGTCCGAAATGCTTGAAGCAATTAAAATAGCTCACGAAGCGATCAAGCAGCATTGCAAGGTGCAGATGGAATTGATGGAAGCCTGCGGCAAAACTGTAAAACGTGAGTATAATCACGAAGATAATGATGAAGAGCTACGCGCGGCTGTACGCAAAGGTTGTTTCGACAAAGTATATGCTATCGCGGTTTCCGGAAGCGGAAAACATGAACGTTCGGATGCATTTTCCGCTGTAAAGGACGAGTTTAAAGCGCAATATACGGAAGAAGAACTTGAAACAAAAGCAGCGTTGATCGACCGCTACTATCATGATGTGGAAAAAGAAGCGATGCGCCGCGCGATCCTTGACGAGGGTAAACGTTTGGATGGCCGCAAGACTACCGAAATACGTCCGATATGGATTGAGACGGATTATCTGCCGGGGCCTCATGGAGCCGCTGTATTTACGCGTGGTGAAACGCAGTCTTTATCAACCGTTACGCTCGGAACGAAAAATGACGAAAAAATTATTGACGATGCATTGAACCATGGTAAAGAAAGATTCCTTCTTCACTATAACTTTCCTCCGTTTTCAACGGGTGAGGCGAAGCCGCAACGTGGTGTAGGGCGTCGTGAAATCGGCCATGGAAATCTTGCTCATCGCGCGTTGAAGCGAATGATACCGGATGGCTATCCGTATGTGGTGCGGATCATTTCGGAGATATTAGAGTCTAACGGCTCATCGTCTATGGCGACCGTTTGCGCCGGAACATTGGCTTTGCTTGACGCCGGTGTACCTATGCGTAAACCAGTATCAGGTATCGCGATGGGACTTATTTCCGAGAACAAAGGAACAAACTATGCCATCCTTTCCGATATCCTTGGTGACGAAGACCATCTGGGCGATATGGACTTCAAGGTGACAGGAACGAAAGATGGTATAACAGCTACGCAGATGGATATCAAGGTTGACGGCCTGTCTTATGAAATATTAGAAAACGCGTTGGCGCAAGCGAAAGAAGGACGTATGCATATCTTGGGTAAAATTACCGATGCAATGCCTGAGCCACGCGCCGAGCTTAAACCTCACGCGCCACGTATCGAAACCTTGATTGTAGGTAAAGAATTTATCGGAGCTATCATTGGCCCGGGTGGAAAAATTATCCAGGGAATCCAGGAAAAGACAGGCGCTACCATCTCTATAGAAGAGATTGATAATAAGGGAATCGTTGAGATTTCCGGAACGAATAAGGATACGATTGATGCGGCGTTGAGAGCGATTAAAGCAATTGTGGCTGTTCCTGAAATAGGAGAAATTTACGAAGGTAAGATTTCGTCCGTGATGCCCTATGGAGCATTCGTTGAATTTATGCCTGGAAAAGACGGTTTACTTCATATTTCCGAAATAGATTGGAAGCGTTTGGACAGTGTGGAAGAGACAGGTCTGAAGGAAGGTGATATCATTGAAGTTAAGCTTGTGGATGTAGATCCTAAGACCGGTAAATTCAAACTTTCGCGCAAGGCCTTATTGCCGAAACCGGAAGGATATGTAGAGCCGGAACGTCCGCAGCGTCCGCCGCGTCAAAACGGTGGCGGAGGAAATCGTCCGCCGTTTAACCGCGACCGCGACGGAGGCGGTCGTCGCAATGATCATCAAGGTTAATAGCGTGACCTATATTAAGATAAAATCCCGGGACTTTTATAGTTTCGGGATTTTAAATTTAAACTTTTGCTTAATTTGAATTAAGTGCCTATTTTTGTATGTTTTTGCAGAGAAATAAAATCAGTATTTTATGAAAGTATATCATGGTGGCTATAGGACGGTTGAAACGCCTCAAATTTTAAAAAGCAGGTTTCCAAAAGATTTTGGAGAAGGTTTTTATTGTACTGAGCTGGAACAACAAGCTGTTCGCTGGGCAAATCGCTATGATACAGCAGTCGTTTCTGTTTATGAATATGTTGCTAATGAAAATATTAAAATACTTGTTTTTAAGGAAATGACAGAAGAATGGCTTGATTTCATTGTTGATTGTCGTTCAGGAGGAAAGCACAAATTTGATATTGTAATTGGGGCAATGGCTAATGATCAAATTTATAATTACATTTCCGATTTTATTGATGGTGTAATTACTCGCGAACAATTTTGGGTTTTGGCAAAATTTAAACACCCGACACACCAAATTTGTTTTTGTAATAAAAACGCATTAAAAACTTTGCAATTTGTTAGTTATAATAAAATTAAATAATTTATGATAGGCAGAGAAGATAAGAATGCAAATGATTTGTTTTTCCTTTGCTCTTTGATTGAATATATCGGCAGAAAAACAAAAAATCACCGCAACGTAGTTGTAAATGCTATTGGGAAGGATGGTTTACAACATATTTTTGAATTGGCAGATGTTTATCACAGTGAAAATATGGATAAATTGGCATTTGAATTGATAGAAAAACATAGTATAAACGATGGAATGTTTGATAATATAACAAATGCTAAATACTCAATACCAACAAGCTGGGACATTGGGAAAGTGTATAAGCGTTTAATTATTGATATTTATAAAAAAGAAGGTAAGCCTTTTATTGACATACTTTTTGAGGTTTATAACTCATGGTTATCAAGAAAAATAGAGGATTTCAACAGTAGTGTTTATTATGAAAGCCCGGAGTATCTTTTTCAGTCGTATTTGATGGGAGAACCTTTATAAAATACCTATTATTGCTGGCAGTTCTAAAATAATGCAATAATTAACAAAAATTAGCTTAAGTCTCTGTTTTTTTTTAACTTTAGTTTATATATTTGCCCTCAAAATCGTGAATTTTGAGTGTGTTTGGCGTTATATATCGGGGTTATGCATGATATATTGTATAATTTTGGTATATATTGTTTTTATGTGGATATATAAAAGGTGATATTTAAATAGAAATTATTAATTAAAACAGAGATAAATATGAAGAAAAAAACTTTTACTTTAATTACCGCCTGTCTAACAATGTTAGCAGGAAGTGCTACTGTTTGGGGACAACAAGGAGTGTTGTTGCCGGAAAAACAGGAGCAAGTCACGCCAAGGCGTGGGGATAAGTCGAATCCGAATCTTCCGAATTTTAATAACGTTGGATATATTCAAGGTCCAACTGACGTAAATGTTATTTTCGGAGCTGGCGAATCTTCTGCTATTAATGGAGGCTCTGTTCAGTGGCCAGGAACTGGTGGTACTATTTACCATCAAACAACCCCTATAGTAACGAACCCATCAATTTTGCTTGGTAGTTCATGGGCAAAAAATGCGGTTGTTTCGTTTGCCGATAATAAAGGTTCGGCTCTTGGAGAATTATATGATGTTAAGTTTTATAACAACAATCAAAATCAGTCAAATAGTGGCAACGGGAATAACACCACCGGCTGGGGAGGACCTGGCGGCGGTGGACCAATTTACACACCTCTTGGTACACCATATTCAGCCAGTAATATTGCTACCACATCAGGGAGCGAACATACTCTTCCTGTTAGATTATATGCACAAACATTGCCTTATCTACAAACGAAAGATGCTTTGTACGCAAATAATCCTAGTTTTGTATACACTACTACTCCTGCTTTAAATACTTCGGTTTGGGGGGCGCTTGAAACTCAAGTAGGTACAACTGCATTAGACGATGCTACAGCTCAAGGGAGCATCTATAGGATTGATGGAATTAGCGGTAATGGAACAATTTTCTCCCCGGTTCGAGTTGCCGATCCTTCTAATTCGATATATGACCTCTTGGGTAATTTTTCTTATTATGTACCTATTTATTATCACCTGACTCCTAACCAAATCCCCATTCAAACATTTACGTTTGATGGCGAAGAAGCTAATTCGCTTTATACCTCAACAAAGGATAATACAGCTAAAGATGATGGCGAAGAATTAATTGTTCGTATAGCAGGTTCTGTTTCTGACTTTACTCCCTATATAGCCGCTAAAAATTATTATCGTCCTACTACTATACTATTGTCCGGTACAAATACATTTGATAGTATTGCAATTTCTGATGTAGAATGGTATGCAGCCACATTAAAAAGTTCGCCACACCCAACTCTTCCACACGAAGAATTGGATGGATCTTTCGGATATAATTGCGCTCATTTTAGTGGTTATTTTTCTTATCAGAGGGACAATTATGAATTTGCGACCAGTTACCTTGGTTCAGGAAAATATGTTGATGCTGCTGTTCGTTTATTAGACGGAGCTGATGTGTGTGTGACAAGAAATGTACAAGATGTTACTACTAATCCTCTCTCAAATTTGTCAACATCAGGAGCTGTTACTGCAACTAATGCTGTATTGGTTCTTCCAGGAGCGAATGATTATAAAGGGAACAGATCGCACTTCCGTCTGAAAATCGGTGGTGATGCGAATATGTTACATACACAGGATAGTGGTTATCATATTGCTTCTAATCCATTGGAATATGGCTATTTATATCGTAACGCAGTGTCCGGAACAGGTCCCGGGGAGAAATTCCCGACCGCACAAAAAGATGTTTATTTGTCCGGAGGAGGATCAGTACCTTATACCGAAGTAGGCGGTTTGAATTGGAACTATATTCATCCGCGCGAAACAGGAACACTGACTGTACTCAATGCGATGCCGTATGCAACAACAACAGCCTCTGTCTATGGGGTGAAAGGTGCATATAATGGGAATACGAATATTCACACGCAAACTGTAGCCGGTAACGATACCACCAGCATTATAGAAATCGGTTCGAAAACGACAAACCAGAATTTCTTCCATATTTATTCAAGTGGTATGCTGAAGAATTTCCGTGGTTGTAATTCTGTCTGTGATTCTTTGGTTATTGGTATAGGCGGAAAGGCACCCGTATTCAGTCTTTCGAATGATTCGATGCCCCTGTATATCATCAATGACGGAGATGGTAGCGGCACCTATTGCTGCAATGGCGGAATCCGCTTCAACGGTGACGGTGTGACCAATCTTAACGCTGCATTTTTCGGA
>JAVBNB010000053.1:0-18571 GCA_031551825.1 Tannerella sp.
GGCCATGATACTTGCTGACGGGATGATCGGACAATTGATGGAAAAAGTAATATTGCCTCCGTTCAATAAACGCAAAACAGATGCCGAAATAATAGCGGAATCACCTTGGGCCGCAACAGGAAAAACAGCCGGCAGGGGGCGTAATGTCATTACATCCCTTGAGCTTGATCCGGCCATCATGGAAAAGAAAAACCTTCGTTTTCAGGAAAAATATCATAAAATTGAAGAAAATGAAGTTCGCTTCGAAGAATATATGTGTGACGATGCCGATTATTTACTGATCGCATTCGGTTCTTCGGCACGCATTTGTCAGAAAGCAATCATAAACGCCCGTCATGAAGGATTGAAATTAGGACTACTCCGTCCGATTACCCTTTGGCCATTTCCGACAAAAGCAATTGCCGATTATGCGAATAAGGTAAAAGGAATGCTTTCCGTAGAATTAAATGCAGGCCAAATGGTTGAAGACGTGCGCCTCTCTGTAAACGGAAAAGTAAAAGTCGAACACTTCGGCCGCTTAGGCGGAATCGTATTTACTCCTGATGAAATCGTCAACGCGGTAAAAGAAAAGCTCACATGAAACGGGGAAGTCGGTTAGATGAATTATTCACCTTGCTTTTTATGGTTTTAGCCATAGGGGCGATTATTTGCTATTTCGCATTGGGCAATGACAATCCGACATATCTCATTCTTGGAGGTAGTGCGGTATTGTTAAGAGTTGCCCAATATATTATGAGATTTTTTTGAATATAAAAGTATAGTTAAGATATGGACTTAAACGAAATAATAAAACCGGAAAATCTGGTTTACAAAAAACCTAAATTACTCAATGACACCCCAATGCACTATTGCCCCGGATGCAGTCATAGTGTAATACACAAGCTTATTGCCGAAATTGTGGAAGAAATGGGCATGGAAGAAAAAACGATTGGCGTTTCGCCGGTAGGTTGCGCGGTTTTCGCCTATAACTATATAGAGATTGATTGGCTTGAAGCCGCTCATGGACGTGCACCGGCTGTAGCAACAGCTGTCAAAAGGCTGAATCCCGGCAAAATGGTTTTTACTTATCAGGGCGATGGTGATTTGGCTGCGATAGGAACAGCTGAAACCATTCACGCGGCGAACCGCGGCGAAAATATCGTTATTGTCTTCGTAAATAATGCGATTTATGGTATGACCGGAGGACAGATGGCTCCTACTACACTGATCGGTATGTCTACATCAACTTGTCCGTACGGGCGTGAAATACCGTTAAACGGTCATCCTCTGAAGATTTCCAATTTGCTGGCACAGCTTGAAGGTACATGCCTCGTTACCCGCCAGAGCGTTGAAACTGTAGCAGCAGTAAAGAAATCAAAAAAAATGCTTCGGCTGGCCTTTGAAAACTCGATGGCAGGCAAAGGCACTTCAGTTGTGGAATTTGTATCCACATGTGCTTCGGGATGGAAGCAATCTCCGGAAAACGCCAATAAATGGATGGAAGAAAACATGTTCCCTTACTATCCGTTAGGTGATTTAAAAAATATTTGATTCCGAATTAATAAACAGAACAACAAAATGACACACGAAATTATAATAGCAGGATTTGGCGGACAAGGAGTTCTTTCGATGGGAAAAATACTGGCATATTCTGGCTTAATGGAAGGAAAAGAAGTCAGTTGGATGCCTTCCTACGGACCGGAACAACGGGGAGGAACAGCCAATGTCACTGTTATCATAAGCGATGAACGGATTAGCTCTCCGGTTCTCAATGAATATGATATCGCAATTATCCTGAATCAACCTTCAATGGATAAATTTGAATCCAAAGTAAAAAAAGGAGGTATTCTTATATATGATGATTACGGCATCCATAAGCCAATAAAACGTGATGACATTAACGTGTACCGTATCAATGCGATGGATACGGCGACAGAACAGAACATGTCGAAAACATTTAATATGATCGTATTAGGAGGTTTATTAAAAATTGTGCCGATTGTTTCGCTTGAGAATATAATGGAAGGATTGAAGAAGACATTACCGGAACGTCATTACAAACTACTTCCCGCAAATGAAGAAGCTATAAAAAGAGGGATGGAGATTATCCAGAAAATATAAAAGCACAGACGTGATAAGGGGTTTATATATATTTATCTTTTCTATATTCTTTTCCGGAATGCTCATGGCCCAGCCCGGTAAAAGAGGAATTACCCCTAAACTAAACACGGCCCCTAAAAACATTGCGGACAGCCTGATCTATCAAATGGATAGTGCAAAAATAAGTACAAACCGCACAACTGCCTACAGGCTCACCGACAAACTCGGCGAAAGATACATTGCTCCGATGGATACACAACGCCTAAACTTTTCCAACAACACATTAATGGAAGGACGTGGATTGGCTATCAGCTATTTAGCCAACGTTGGCGCCCCGGCACAAAGCCGGATCTTTTCCGAACGGGAGGAGGACAACGATTTCATCTTTGCCAACGGATACCAATATTGGATCACGACACCAACCAACGCGCTTTTCTATGATGTAAAAGATCCGTTTACAGAATTAACTTACCTACCCAAGCTTTTCGGAAACAAACAAAATAGTGAAGAGAGATTTAATGGTGTGATGACCACCAATATCGGAAAAAAAACAAACTTAGGGGCTGATTTCGATTATACTTACGCACGCGGGTATTATGCATCCAACGGCAACAATCTTCTGTATTACAGATTCTTCGGGAACTACTTGTCCGACAAGTACGAAATGCATTCCTATTTCCGGAATTATAATTATTTGAATGCGGAAAACGGAGGGCTCAAAAATGACCGTTATGTTACCCATCCGGACGATTTCATTGATGAAAAACTATCCGATGATACCAAATCATACCCTACGAGATACACCGACACATGGAATCGCCTCAAAGGACAACAGTTCTTTCTTACTCACAGGTATAATTTAGGATTCTATCGCGAATTAACCGTGCAGGAAAAAAAGGAGGCTGAAAAAAGGAAAGAATATTCAAAAAAAAGGAAGGAAAGGCAACAGCAGGAAGCTGCCGCCAATGAACCTTCCGATAAAAGAACGGATAATAATAAGCAACAAGCCGATTCGCCTGATTTATTATCCGGAAATACGGAAAATACAGAAGAGGAAGAAGAGATCGATGCTGTATTTGTTCCTGTGTCAAGCATCATAAACACATTCTCATACGAAGGAAACAGTCGGCGTTTTGTTTCAAATTCAATCGGAATAGATACCCTTTATGATAATGTGTATACTCCCATAGATTCCGCCATAAACGATTATACCGAATTATGGAATCTGAAAGGCACACTCGGATTATCTTTGCGTGAGGGATTTCAGGACTGGGCCAAATTCGGACTGACAGCTTATGTTCATCTCGAAAAACGCAGATTTACCCTCCCGGAAGACTCCGCCCGCTCGACCATCAATTATGACGAATTCTCCACCTATCTCGGAGCGGAACTATCCAAGCAACAAGGGCAATTATTGACTTATAACGCAAGGGGAGAATTTTGTCTCGTAGGTAGTGACATCGGAGAATTTCGCGCGGAAGGAGATCTGAAAACTCAATTTCGCTTAATGGGAAAAGATGCCTCTATAAAAGCAACAGGCTATATCAAGAATCTCACACCGGCGTTTTATATGCGTCACAACCATACGCGTTACTATTGGTGGGACAACAACTCTTTTAAAAATACGCAAAGAGTTTACGTTGGTGGTGAGATCGATGTACAGCAAACACGGACCAAGATGACTGCTGGAGTTGAGAGTATTCAAAATTTTATTTATTTCGGAGAAAAAGGCACCCCGGTACAGTACGGAGGCAACCTTCAGGTCATCAATGCCCGTATAAAACAGGATTTCAGATACAGGGCTTTTGGGTGGGAAAACGAAGTGGCTTATCAGCTGAGCAGTGAAAAAAGCATGTTGCCCCTTCCTCAGATATCCGCATACACGAATGTATACATAGATTTTACTTATGCCAAAGTACTCAATATACAAATCGGGGCTGACGCTCATTATTTCACATCCTACTATGCTCCGTATTACGAACCGGCAACACAACAATTTGAAAATCAGAGCGAAAAGAAAGTCGGAAACTATCCAATCATAAACGCATATGCAAACCTCAAGCTCAAACAGGCAAGATTTTTTGTTTCCGCCTACAACCTGGGGTCTTTGTTTATTCTCCCGCCTGATTATTTTTCTCTTTACCATTATCCCCTGAACCCGATGAGAATTAGACTTGGTATTTCCGTTTATTTCAACAATTGATTACAACCGTGAAATCAAAAAAACATCTCATTATATATATCATTATTCTGTTCGTTGCGCTGATCACGATGTTTATCCTGCACAGAAGCGTCAGATATACGATACGTGACTATAATGAAATACGTTCAGAAGGTATATTGCGGATTGTAACAGAATATAATCAATCAGGATACTTCGTCTCAGGAGATACAATCGAAGGTTTTCAATATGAACTAAGTCAGGCGATCTCAGATGTATCCGGACTTGAAGTTCAGATATTTCTTGAAATGTCACTATCCGAAAGTTTCATCGGATTGAAAAACCAAAAATACGATATAATTGCCTGTAATATCCCAATAACATCTGAAATAAAAGAAAACTATCTTTTCACAGATCCTGTTGTTTTTAACAAACAAGTGCTGGTTCAACGTACAACCGAAGCAAATGACTCTATCCCTCCGGTAAGAAATCAGTTGGAACTTGCACAGAAAACCTTATACATTCCGGCAAATTCACCGGCATTATTACGCATTCAAAATCTTCAGCATGAAATTGGTGACACCATTTATATTGTTGAAGAAAACCGTTATTCGTCGGAACAACTTATTATTATGGTGGCTAAAGGAGATATCGATTATGCAGTGTGTGACCTGCAAATAGCTACCGTTGCGAAAAAACAGTTTCCTGAAATAGATATTGATACAGATATCAGCTTTACACAATTACAATCATGGGCTGTCCGGAAAGAGTCCGTCACCCTGTTAGACAGCCTTAACCATTGGTTTCTGGAAATACGTAATAATGGCATGTATAATGATATATACAAACGCTATTATAACTACCAATCGGACAATAATCGATGAAATCGCATTTTTTTATTCACAAATCTTGTTTGTTAACGAAATAACCGCTATTTTTACCGTGTTTTTAATAATAAAAAAATGCGATTTGATGAATTAGATCTTGAAGATTCTCTATTGGATGGTCTTTATGCTATGAATTTTCAGGAAATGACACCCGTTCAGGAGTTTTCAATCCCTCCCATTCTGGAAGGCAAAGATGTTATCGCCTGCGCTCAGACCGGAACAGGAAAAACAGCTGCCTATGTATTACCGGTAATAAACGAATTAAGTAAAGGAGGTTATCCGGATGATGCGATAAATGCCATAATCATGGCTCCTACACGCGAACTTGCACAACAAATTGATCAACAGGTCGAAGGCTTTTCCTATTATCTACCGATTTCCGCCGTAGCTGTATATGGCGGTACCGATGGTATCGCATATGCCCAGCAGGAACGTGGATTACAAATGGGTACCGATATTGTCATTGCAACTCCCGGACGACTCATTGCCCACCTCAATCTTAGTGGCGTAGATCTGTCGCATGTATCGTTTTTTATACTTGATGAAGCCGTCCGTATGCTCGATATGGGTTTTTATGATGATATCATTCAAATCTATAAAAAACTACCCAAAAGCTGTCAGATCATTCTATTTTCAGCAACAATGCCTCCTAAAATAAGAACACTGGCAGGAAATATCATGAAAAATCCGCAGGAAATTGAAATTGCCATATCAAAGCCCCCGGAAAGTATTATGCAGACCGCATATATATGCTATGAAGCTCAGAAATTACGTATTTTGGAAAAAAACTTTAAAGAAAGTAATCCGAAGCGCGTAATTATCTTCTCATCATCAAAGCAAAAAGTGAAAGAGTTGGCATCCGCGCTGCTGCGAATGAAAATGAATGTTGCAGCCATGCATTCGGACTTGGAGCAAGCTGTACGCGAGCAGGTCATGAAAGATTTTAAAAACGGCCGTATCGACATTTTAGTCGCGACCGATGTTGTTTCCCGCGGAATTGACATTAATGACATAAGCCTTGTTATAAATTACGATATACCAAAAGATTCCGAAGACTATGTTCACCGTATAGGGCGTACGGCGCGCGGCACGGATGGTAAAGGATTAGCCATAACGTTAGTCTCCGAAAACGAACAATATGAATTCAGAACGATAGAAAAGTTTCTGGGAAAAGAGATCTATAAAATCCCTCTTGACCCTTCTCTCGGGGAGGCTCCGGCTTACGAACCGGAAAAACATAAACAAAGAAATAAAAAGCGTTTCGGCAAACCCTCTAATAAACCGGATAAAAAAAAGGCGGATGCCCATCCCAATCAGGTAAATAAAAGACGAAATAATCGAAACCAACAAAAACGAAACGAACAGGAAAGATCCAAACCTAACGGATAACAGCAATGTCGGCAAGATTGATTAACTCAATCTGAATTACTAATCATCAATCACAAACTAATAACAACAGATTTATGATTTGTTTTCCAAATGCAAAAATAAACTTAGGACTTCATATAACCGGGAAGCGTTCCGACGGATATCATACAATTGAAACTATTTTCTATCCGATACCGCTAAAAGATGCCCTTGAAATCGTTAAAGGTGAAAAAACATCCTTTACGCAAACAGGAATAAAATTAGAAACTTCTCCGGAAGAAAATATTGTAATGAAAGCGCATGTCCTGATGTCAAAAAAATACAAAGTTCCTCCCTTTCATATATACCTTAAAAAGGCGATTCCATCAGGTGCCGGATTAGGCGGAGGAAGCGCTGATGCAGCATTTATGTTGAAACTGATCAACAACCAATGCGAATATAATATCCCGGAGAGTAAATTGGAAAAAATGGCTGCATCTATTGGAGCCGATTGCCCGTTTTTTATTCGCAACACACCTGTCATGGCAACCGGAACCGGAAACATATTCAAACCTTCCGACATCTCATTAAAAGGCTATGTTATTTATATTGTTAAACCTCCTGTTGCCATCTCTACTAAAGAAGCCTACTCAAAAGTAAAACCGCAAAAACCGGACTTTTCATTAGATAAACTGTCTTCAATCCCTGTCCACGAATGGAAAAATTGTCTTAAAAATGATTTTGAACCAAGTATATTCAAAAGATATCCTATCATAGGAGAAATCAAAGACAAGTTATATTCGATGGGAGCAGAATACGCTTCCATGTCAGGTTCAGGTTCAGCTGTTTTCGGCCTATTTAAGAATACGATTTCACCCAAGTTTGCTGATTGTTTCGTATGGAAAGGAACACTCGAATAAATACATATAAGCACGATGCATGGCTCCCTACAACAAAAAAAGAAGTAGAAGCTAAGGGATGGGATTATTTAGATGTAATCCTGTTTAGTGGCGATGCATACGTAGACCACCCATCGTTCGGAGCGGCGGTTATAGGCCGGATACTTGAGGCGCAAGGCCTACGGATTGCAATTGTACCACAACCGGATTGGCGGGGAGACTTTCGTGATTTTAAAAAATTGGGAATACCGCGTATGTTTTTTGCGATTTCACCAGGCGCAATGGATTCTATGATTAATCATTATACAGCCAACAAGCGCCTTCGCAGTGATGATGCCTATACACCGGATAAACGGGCAGGAATGCGCCCGGACTATCCCAGTATCGTATATGCTGATATATTAAAAAAAATATACCCCGATACTCCCATTGTTTTAGGCGGTATAGAAGCCTCTTTACGCCGTCTGGCACATTATGACTACTGGCAGGATAAATTGCGCCCGGGAATTCTGTCAGATAGCCCTGCTGATCTTCTGATATACGGCATGGGAGAAAAACCAATGATCGAATTAGTAAGATTGCTTAAAAAGGGGGTACCATTCAATACGATCGAAAATATCCCTCAGACAGCCTATATTAGAGACAATATAACGAATTCACCAAGTGACATCCTCCTTTTTTCGTATGAAGAATGTTTGAAAGATAAACAGAAACAAGCGAAAAACTTCAAAATTATCGAAGAAGAATCGAATAAATACTCATCTTCCAGAATCATTCAAAAGACCGGTGATAAGGCGATTGTGGTAAACCCACCCTATCCTGCCGCGACGACAGATGAAATCGATTCGTGGTATGATCTGCCATATACACGTTTACCGCACCCAAAATACAATGGAAAGACTATACCGGCATTTGAAATGATAAAATTCTCCGTGACAATTCATAGAGGATGCTTCGGTGGATGCGCCTTTTGTACAATTTCAGCGCACCAGGGAAAACAAATCATATCACGTAGTCAGGGGTCCATTCTCAAAGAAATTGAGAAAACAAAACAAATGCCTGATTTTAAAGGATATATAAGCGACTTGGGAGGACCTTCCGCAAATATGTATCAAATGAAGGGAAAAGACGAATCCATCTGTAGGGGATGCAAAAAGCCTTCGTGTATATATCCAAATATATGTAAAAATTTATCAACAGACCATACTCCTCTTTTAGAGCTATATCGTAATGCAACGAAAATTTCGGGAATAAAAAAAATATTCATAGGAAGCGGTGTTCGTTACGATTTGTTACTACATAAGAGCAATGACGAAGTTATTAACAACGCTTCTCGTCAATATGCGGAAACCCTTATCAAGGAACACGTATCAGGTAGGTTAAAGGTTGCTCCGGAACACACGGAAAAAAAAATTTTGCAAATCATGCGCAAACCTCCTTTCGAGGTATTTGAAAGGTTCAAAAATACATTTGACAATATCAATTCCAGATACAATTTGAAAGAACAATTAATTCCATATTTTATATCAAGTCACCCCGGTTGTACTGAAATTGACATGGCTGAATTGGCCATCAAGACAAAGAAAATGAACTTTCACCTGGAGCAGGTCCAAGATTTTACTCCAACGCCCATGACTTTGGCTACCGAAATATATTATACCGGATTTCATCCATACACTTTGGAAAAAATTTATTGCGCAAGGACAACGTCCGAAAAGTTATCCCAACGCCAGTTTTTCTTTTGGTATCTTGCCGAATACCGCTCTAAAATAACGCACTTTTTGCGGAGAATAAAGCGAAATGACCTAATTGACAAGCTTTTAAAAAAATAATTTCAAAAAATAAGATTTTTTTTTCTAAAAAATCTATCCGATTTTTTAGAAAAAAATGGAATAATTTTTCAATTCTATTGAAAAGAAATAGTAAGCCGAAAATCTAAAGCCCGGCTCTTATTTTTTTATGAAAATTTCTATTTAATAATATTTGTCACATTTTTTAATACTGAAAAATAATACGAAATTTTTCATTTTCAACTATTTGAAAAATCACTTTCTAAGACCTTTTTTTTCTTTACAACAGAAAAAAAGAGCATTCTTTGTCGAATAAATTACCTAAAATACAACTTTGTAATTAAACCAATTCTATTTTATACGACTTCTCACATATAAAAAAAATAAATATATAGAGTCGAATCGAATAGTTTTCAAAACAAACAAAAAGTCTGAATTATTGTGATCAATGATTTTTCATCTCGTTCATTTTTTCCAAAGAAGAAATTTATTTTCTCCAAAAAAGAAAATAATAGAAAAATAAATTCGAAAAATATTTTCAAAAAAAATGTAACTAAGATTTCATATTTATGGCTCGGATCTGTCAATTAGCTAAGTTTGCCATGTGATTTAAAACTAATGAAAAGTTTAATAGATGTTTCTATTCGGACGAATTACACTTGCGCAAGCCTGCCCCCAAAGCATACGGGCGGGTTACGGATATTTATTACTAAGAAGAAGCAATAGAAATACGATTAAATAGGTAGTATTTGATATAGAGGGCACAATGCTCTACATCAGACAAAAAAATAATAGAAAAATAAAAGTAATAGTTATTATCCGATATGTTTATAACATAATCTTATTGTATCAAGAGCAGATTCTGCCGGACAAAACAACTCTTCCCCATTCACAATACTTTTCGCAAACAATTCATCTTCGAGAATATATCCGTCATTTGCATCTGCTAATGGCATAACCTCAATAGTCGTATCATCCGCCACCATCATTTCATGCCCATTCGCAGACGACCAAAAAACAGATGCTTTATCAAACGAGACTTTAAATCCCGCTTCAAAGGGAAACCGGCTATGAAAAACGAATCCACCCTCCACTCTAACATTTAGTTCCTTAGCTGAATAGTGCCAAAATGCTGAAACATAGTCATATTCACTTAACACTCCCGGAATGCATTTCGCATCAATCGCATCAGGCATGCCCAGCATATACTGCAGAAAATCAATATCATGAATAACCAAATCAAACAAAGCTCCACCTGATGAACCAAACTCATTGCGACGTTTCTTCCACTCGCCCCAACCAGGCACGCCGGAGAAGCGTGTCATGGAAATAAAATTCAAGTTTCCATAAACGCCGCTTTTATACAAATCATATAATTTAATGTACGCGGGCATGAAACGCACAACATGTCCAACTGCAAGCCGGAGGTCTCTTTTTCGGGCTTCAGCAAGCAGTGCTTCACCTTCTCTTACATCAAAAACGAAGGGTTTTTCTATAAAAACATGAAGACCATGTTGCAATGATTTCATTGCAACATCATAATGAGACAAAGTATGGACACATACAAATACCGCATCTAAAGACTCACGTTCCAAACAATCGTCGAATTGATCGTATTTCTTTACTTTCGAAAGAATTTCATCCAGAATTCCACCGGTATCAATATTTCCGGAAATCTGATGAATGGCTCCGGCCTGAGTATCCACAATCGCCGACAACTCCATCAACTCACTCTCTACAATACACTTCGCATGGGTCCTCCCCATAAAACCGAATCCGACAATAGCCACACGTAATTTTTTCATAGCAGATCCGCCGCGAGTTCCGCGAGTTCGCTACGTTCCCCTTTAACAAGATTGACATGGGCAAAAAGCTTCTGTCCTTTCATTTTATCCACCATATATGCAAGTCCGTTACTTTGCATATCAAGATAGGGAGAATCTATTTGCTGAATATCACCGGTAAAGATCATTTTTGTACCTTCGCCGGTACGCGTTATGATAGTTTTTATTTCGTGAGGAGTAAGATTTTGCGCTTCATCGACAATACAGATTGTTTCAGCAAGGCTGCGTCCGCGGATAAAAGCCAGAGCCTCAATAACTAATTGATTATTTTTCTGCATTTCGTCAATATTACGAGCCTCTAAGCTACCTGCCAGAAACTGGCTCTTTATAACATTCAGATTATCAAAAAGAGGCTGCATATAAGGTCCGACTTTTTCTTTTTCCGTCCCCGGCAAAAATCCGATATCTTTATTTGCCAATGCCACAATAGGACGAGCCAATAATATTTGCTTATAAAGTTTGGATTGTTTCAGTGCAGAAGCCAAAGCCAGTAACGTTTTACCGGTACCGGCTTTTCCTGTGATACCAACAAGTTTTATATCAGGATCATTCAATACTTCTAAAGCAAATTTCTGTTCCGTGTTCCTGGCTTGGATACCATAATTCGGAGTTCCTTTTTCTACTTTCTTAATTGTTTCGGTAAACGGATTGTAACGTACCAGCGCACTATTGCGCTCACTTTCCAATATAAAACAATCATTCGCAAACAATTCAATCTGAGGATATTTACTTCGGAATTCTTCTATGGAAAGTCCTCCCGGATCAGCATAAATCTGATCGATCAATGCTCCGTCAATCCCTGTATAAACTTCCTGTGCCTTTTCAAAAATATTGACATTTTGCACTTTATCTTTATCATAATCTTCAACCATGATACCAAGAGAACGTGCTTTCATGCGCATATTGATATCTTTTGTCACAAGAATAGTCTTCATTTCGGGATGCATTTCGGAAACTGTCATCACACAGGAAAGAATGCGATGATCCGGAATGCGTTCAGGAAAAGATGCCGCTACTTTTTTATTATATTCGGAACCAGGCACTACATAAAGCGTACCTCTACCCTCTCCTAATGATGCGCCTTTAAGATAAAAGTCATCAGATGTCAGAGCATCGAGTTCACGCACAAACTCACGTGCGTTATAATTAATCTGCTCACTTCCCTTTTTAAACTTGTCCAACTCAACAAGCGCAGTAATAGGAATATAGACATCATTTTCCTGAAAATTCGACAAACAGTCGAAATCGTGCAACATCACGTTTGTATCAAGCACAAAATTCTTTTTCATATCCATATTTTTTAAATTAGAAACTACTCTGTTTTATTTGGTAAAGAAACACTTTTTTTTTGACATTATTATGAACGACAAAAAAAAAGATATTTAATGCAGAAAAAAAGCCCTTTTATTAGTTAAATTCTAGCCCCAAAAATGTTAAAAGAAGCCTGATTTATTCAATATTCTACGCATTTTCATCTTTTTAAGTTTTTTTGTGAATGCTAATATAAATGAATGCAGTAATTTTGTCTCGATTTATTTGAATAACCTATTATGAAAAAGCAATATTTTTATATACCTTTAAAGAATTATGAACTACGAAGAAACATTAGACTACCTGTATGAACGAACCCCTGCCTTCCACCGGATAGGGTCAAGTGCATATAAGCCCGGTCTCGAGCGTAGTATGGTTTTAGACGATATGTCAGGTAATCCTCATAAAAAATACAAAACCATACATATAGCAGGAACCAACGGAAAAGGATCTGTAGCTCACCTTCTTGCGGCTGTATTACAAGCTGCCGGGCACAAGGTTGGGCTTTATACATCGCCGCATCTGCTCGATTTCAGCGAACGGATACGCATCAACGGACGTCCGATAACCCAACAATATGTTGTGGATTTTGTTGGAAAAAATATAAAATTCATAGAGAGAGAGAAACCTTCTTTTTTTGAACTGACTTCTGCGATGGCATTTGATTACTTCAGGCATAAGAAGGTTAATTATGCAATTATTGAAACCGGCTTGGGAGGAAGACTCGACAGCACCAACATTATTAAACCAATCCTAAGCATTATAACCAGCATTAGTTTAGAACATACTCAATACTTAGGAAATACACTATTAGATATAGCAAATGAAAAAGCCGGTATAATTAAACGAAACACTCCGGTTATCATAGGAGAAATGTACGACAATGAGCTAAATCAATTCTTTAATAGCAAGGCTTTTGAGATGTCTGCCCCCATCTTATTTGCCACCCAGAAGGACACTCTTTTGGATGCGGAAATGCAACCTGACGGCTCCTGGATATTTGACTCTATCGATTATGGCATTTTAAACGGTGAATTACGGGGGCCTTCACAAAAAATCAATGCGCAGACTGTATTGTCGGCACTCAAAGTACTATCTAATTCCGGCACTCAAATACGGATTGCAGCTGTCAGAAAAGCGTTTAAGAATGTGATACAGATGACCCGTCTTATGGGGCGCTGGCAGGAGTTACAAGCCAAACCGAAAGTCGTCTGTGATATCGGGCATAATGTCGGAGCATGGGAAATGAATTTAAAACAACTCTTTTTTGAGTCTTCACAGCACAATCACACACATGTCATAATCGGAATGTCCAATGATAAAGACATAGAAGGGGTCTTGTCCTTGATGCCCAAAAAGGCTACTTATTATTTTACACAAGCTTCAGGAAGCCGGGCGACTCCGGTCGAAGAAGTTGCACAGAAGAGTGAAGCACTGGGACTTAAGGGACAGATATTTCGCACAGTGAAAGACGCAATTAAAGAGGCCTTAAAAAATGCATCGGAAAAGGATTTTATATTCATAGGCGGAAGCACATTTGTTGTCGCGGAAGCGCTCCCCCTATTTCCGAAAATGGACAAAAAATAATACCAATATTTCTAATAATCAAAAATATGGAAGACGCTGATATTGAATAAAAATTCAAGTATAATATTTTGTTTGTATTTGTTTCTTTTTAACTTTGCATGCTCAAGTGCATTTAGAATTACCTCTTCGTATTTGTTCTAAATGCACTTGAGTTTTTTATACGAATTACCAATAAAACACTATAACTATGACAAAAGCGTTACAAAAAAAGCTAAACGATTCTCCGGTTGCACGTTGGAGTGTATTAGCAATCGTCTCTATCACAATGATGTGCGGCTACTTCATCACAGACGTGATGGCTCCTTTACAATCTATGTTAGAAACAAATTTCGGATGGGATGGTACCGAATACGGAATCTTTACCAGCTCTTATGGCTGGTTCAATGTAACGTTATTTATGTTGATCATCGGCGGAATTATTTTAGATAAAAAAGGAATGCGTTTTACGGGCACAATGGCGTGCTGCTTAATGCTTATTGGTTGCGCCCTTAAATATTATGCGATTTCTCCGTTTTTCACTTTGGATGGAAGCATATTCGGAATGAAAAAGCAGGTACTTTTGGCATCCATCGGATTTGCCATATTCGGAGTAGGCGTAGAAACTGCCGGTATCACAGTAACAAAAGTTATTTCACGTTGGTTCAAAGGCAAAGAAATTGCTCTGGCAATGGGCTTACAAGTGGCGATGGCGCGTATCGGAACCGCATTGGCTCTATCAACAACCGTACGGGTCGCAAAATATTTTAATGAAATATCTGTCCCTATCCTTTTAGGATTAGGACTTTTGTGCATCGGATTAATCGCATACCTTGTTTTCTGTGTCATGGACCGCAAGTTAGACGAATCCATCAAAGAGACAGAACCAGAAAATGAAAATGAGGAAGGATTCCGCATAAGAGATATTAAACTAATCATAACCAATAAAGGATTTTGGCTCATTGCGATCTTATGTGTATTGTTTTATTCGGCCGTTTTTCCCTTTCTCAAATATGCAACATCACTGATGATGAACAAATATGGCGTAGAAGAAGATCTTGCCGGTACGATACCCTCATTTTTACCATTCGGAACAATATTACTAACCCCTCTCTTCGGAAGTCTTTATGATAAAATCGGCAAAGGAGCAAGTATTATGATCCTCGGTTCCTTTTTGCTGGTTATTGTACATATATGCTTTGCCATGCCGATTTTGAATGTATGGTGGTTTGCTGCAATCATTATGGTTGTACTCGGAATTGCATTTTCACTTGTACCTTCGGCGATGTGGCCTTCGGTTCCGAAAATTATTCCACACAAACAACTCGGTACGGCATATTCCATGATTTTCTGGGTACAGAATATCGGCCTTTCAGGTGTTCCGATGTTAATCGGATGGGTACTTGATAGATACTGCAAGACAGGAAATCCGGCGATGCCTTATGATTATACCCTTCCAATGATTATCTTCGCATGCTTCGGTTTATTGGCTATATTAGTTGCATTCATGCTCAAAGCCGAAGATAAAAAGAAAGGTTACGGCCTGGAAAAACCGAATATTAAATCAAACCCAGTATAAAATCAAAATCATGCAAAAACGTTTCTACATAACCTTATTACCTGTATTGCTGGTATTATTTCTGGCTACAGGATGTAAATCAAAGAACAAGGATACTGAAAGTTCAGGTAATACAACTACAGAAGTACCTACTGAAAGCGAAAAAGCGACAGCAATAAAAGAAATGTTGAAGCAAGGTGTCAGTAAAGCTGTCGGAACACTGCGTTCTGAGAATGGCTTTTTCAACAGTGATTCGTTGGTCGTATCAATGCCGGAAGACATACAAAACATCATTGATAACATAAAAAAAATCCCGCAGGGAGATCAGCTTGTTAATAGCGCATTGGCGCAAATTAACAATATTGCCGGAATATCCGCCGAACCTATCGGAGAAATCATTAATGCAGCTATAGACAGCATGTCTATTGAAGAGGCAAACAATCTTCTGCTGTCCGATAGTGCAGCAGCGACACACTATTTGCAAAAAATCGTACGCAAACCGTTGCACGCTGCATGCGAACCTATCATACTACAATCTTTCGATAAAAAGATTGTAGGTAATATAACGCCAAGGGATACATGGAATGCCTTGGCAGACAACTATAATAAAGTAGCAGGTTCAAAAGTCGGGAAAATTGCAAGATTACAGGCAGCAGAATCGGAATTGGATGATTTTGTTACGGATAAAATCTTAGATGCTGTATTTTATCTGATTGCAAAAGAAGAAATGAATATCCGGAAACATCCGGCAACAAGAATCAGCCAATCCATGGCCAAAACATTCGGATGGTTGGATAAAAAAGGAGAAACAATCTAACGCATAAATAAAAGTTCAGAAACGAAAAATCCACCCTGAAAGGTGGATTTTTCGTTTCTAAGAATTTATCAGAATTTCGGAGTCATCCCGAGATTATACATTACAAATGAATAAGTATCGGCCTGTTCTTCAAGAATTTTACTAATCGGCTTTCCTGCGCCGTGTCCGGCTTTGGTTTCGATACGTATCAACTTGGGAGCGTCACCTGTATTCGCAGCCTGAAGCGTGGCTGCGTATTTAAATGAATGCGCAGGTACAACGCGATCATCATGATCCGCCGTTGTTATCAATATAGAAGGATAGGACGTACCGTCATTTTTAATTGTATGAAGAGGAGAATATCCGTAAAGATACTCAAACATCTCTCTGTTATCCTCGCTTGTACCATAATCACTCGCCCAGTTCCAGCCAATCGTAAACTTATGATAACGCAACATATCCATCACCCCTACGGCAGGCAGCGCTACACCAAAAAGATCCGGACGCTGATTCACAACAGCTCCGACAAGAAGTCCGCCGTTTGAACCGCCCGCGATACAAATCTTCTTACTAATCGTATAATTTTCTTTTATCAGGTATTCCGCAGCGGCAATGAAATCATCAAAAACATTCTGTTTTTGCATCTTTGTCCCGGCAATATGCCACTCTTCGCCATATTCGCCTCCCCCACGAAGATTTGCCTGTGCATAGATGCCTCCGTTTTCAAGAAATGGAATACGAGAGGTCGAAAAAGAGGGCAAAAGGCTGATATTAAATCCTCCGTACGCATAGAGATAAACAGGATTATTTCCATCACGTTGCAAACCTTTTTTATAAGTGATGAACATCGGAATCTTAGTACCATCTTTACTTGGATAAAAGACCTGTTCCGTAACAAAATCATCCGCATTAAACTTAACATTCGGCGCTAAGTATTTCTCCGATTGGTTTTTATCAATATCATATTTATAGATTGTACTGGGGAATGTAAAAGAAGTAAAAGCATAAAAGGTCTCTTTATCATCTTTATCTCCGCTGAAACCAACCGAGCCAAATGTAGGAAGAGAGACTTCATGCTCCAATTTGCCATCAATCGTATAAACGTATGCATGATCGGATGCCTCTTTTGTATATGACAAAATCATTTTACCTCCTATAAAAGAAACTCCATTAAGAACATTTTCCGCCTCCGGAATAACATCCGTCCAATATTTCAATTCCGGCTTATCAAGAGTCGTCTTCATCAAACGATATTTCGGCGCATTATAATTTGTATAAAAATAAACGGTCTCCCCAATGATTTCCACAGGGCTATATTCATAATCAAAATCTTCCGTAAGTTGTATAAATTGAGAGCCCGATTTACGCAAATCTTTCACAAACAGATTATTACCACGTCCTTCACCCGATTCAAAAACAAACAACGCCTTCTCATCTTCATCAACCCATGCTGAATAAAAACGTTTCGGATAGTTTTTATTTTCGTAAACAAGTACATCCTCATTCTGAGCAGTACCTAATTTATGAAAATAAATCTTATGATTTTCATTTACATTTGAAAATTCTTTTCCACCCTCCGGCGCGTCATAAGCGCTGTAATAAAAGCCATCACCCTGCCATTGGGCGCCTGAAAATTTTGCCCATTGGATATAATCCGAAGTCAGGGTTTTCGTGGCCAGGTCCATCACATAAACCTCACTCCAGTCACTTCCGCTACGAGAAATAGTATACGCAAGGTATTTTCCATCATTAGAAAAGGAGATACCGGAAAGTGCGACCGTACCGTCATCTGATAGCTTATTCGGATCAAGCAAAACAGAAGCCTCACCATCAAGTGTTTCTTTTACATAGAATACACTTTGATTTTGCAAACCGTCATTTTTAGAAAAATAATACTTGCCATGTTTTTTAAACGGCACACCAATCTTTTCATAATCGGTAAGTTCCGTCAAACGCTCTTTCAATTGAGCCCGGAAAGGTATCCGGCTAAGATAAGCCTGCGTCACCTTATTCTCCGCTTCAACCCAATCGGCTACAGCTTTTGTCGTATCGTCTTCTAACCAACGATAAGGGTCTGATACCGTTGTTCCAAAATAATCGTCTGTAACATTTTGTCTTTCCGCTATGGGATAGTTAATCTTTTCGGTTTTCGAATTACATCCGTAAAAACCTGATATCAAGCCAAAACCTGCCATCATTAATACAATTTTCTTCATATATATATTTATTAAACATGATCATGAACAGTCATCCGGTCTCCGTAAAAGTCAGCATTAAAAGAAAAACACGATTTACCGTTTTACCAAAACAATAATGCGCATCGACAAATCAAAAAA
>JAVBNB010000024.1:0-53998 GCA_031551825.1 Tannerella sp.
ATGGCTGACATATCCGTATTCCAGGTCGCTGCCAGACAAGTCAATGCGGGAAAGGCGGTGCAGGAATCATTTGTCCATCCAGCATTAGCCCAAGAGTTCCACTGGATTTCTTCACGTACTCCATGTGGTCCGTCACTCATCCAGATTTCGGGAATGCCAAGTCGGGGAACTCCCGCGCTGCTGAATTTGCTCTGCGCGTGGCAAAGTTTAACTTTTTCTTCAAGGGTCATGCGGCTTAATGCGTCTTCAACCCTTGCCTCAATCGGTTTGCTGTCGTCTAAGTATATCGGCATTTGTGCATGTGTTGTTATTGAGAATAATCCGGCAAAAAAAAGACTATATACTATTTTTTTGTTCATAAGTGTATTGTTTGATTATAGTTTGACTACTTGTTTGTTTCCGTTATAAGAGATTTCTGTTCCCTGGGCGTTCATGTCAAATGGCCTGGGATTGTTTTTATCTATAAAGACGATATTGAATGTCCGGTTTTCAATCATTCCCGGATATTCGCCCTGACGTTCTTCGAATATAAATGTATGGGATGCCTCGTCGTAGGTCATCGGAATAATAGCGTATTGTCCTTTTTCGTAGTTATAGTTTACGCCTTCATCTTCGTACAGAGAGAATGCACCGTTTTGACCGGCATATACATAAATCGTGATGTTTTCCGGCAGTTTTTCGTCTACATACTGAATATCCGGGCCATAAGGCATGATTGTCCCTTCTCGGAAATAGAGAGGCATTCTTTCATAGGGGGCGTCTACGGTTTCCTGATGTCCGCCACGGATGTATTTGCCGGTATAAAAGTCATACCAGCCTGTTGTTTCGGGAAAGTAGACCTCCCGGCTTTTTGCTCCGTATTCATATACCGGACAAACCATCAGGGATGGGCCGAACATGTACTGGTCGCCAATGTTTTTCACGCGGAGATCTTTACCGAAATCCATGACCAATGCCCGCATTAGGGTGTAGTCATTGAAATAGGTCATGCCTGCCAGCGAATAGATGTAGGGCATCATGTTGTAGCGTAGCTTGGTATAATATAATATGGATTGGTATGCCGCATGATTTTCAGGGGCGATATTATATATTTCCCGATACGGATATTGGCCATGTGAACGGAAGAGTGGGGTAAAAGCGCCAAACTGATACCAGCGCGTATTGAGCTCCCTCCATTCTTTTAAGTCTGCACTTTCTTTTCCGGTGCGGTTAAATTCGCGTTGTGCGTTTTCGTATCTTTTTTCTACAGAAAAGCCGCCGATGTCCATTGTCCAGTAAGGAATTCCGCTCATGGCAAAGTTGAGTCCGGCAGATATTTGCGCTTTCATATCCTCCCAGCGTGTAGCAATATCACCGCTCCATGTAGCTGTAGCGTAGCGTTGTAAGCCAGCAAATCCGGAACGGGTGAGTTGGAATACCCGGCGATTTGGGTCAGCTTCCATTAATCCTTCATAAATAGCCTGTGCGTTCATCAACGCGTATGTGTTAAAATATTTGGCAGATGGCCCTAAAGCGGTTGGGCCGCAAAGCATTTTCCGGTATTCCATATCTGTACAATCTCTGACGTTTGGTTCGCTGGCGTCCATCCACCAGGCGTCGATACCCAACGGATAAAGGTGATCTTTCATTTGTTTCCAGAATAGTTTTTGCGCGCCTTCTGCGTATGCATCATAGAAGGAACCGATATAGCCCGGGCCAACCCAGTCACGAATGCTGTCTTTGATAGCCTGCTGATACATCCACCCGTTTCGGTCGAATTCCTTGAAGTGTTCGGTTGTCATATAAAATTTAGGCCAGACGGAAATCATCATTTGGGCATTCATGGCATGGATCGAATCAACCATCCCCTTGGGATCGGGGAAGCGGCTTTTATCAAACTCGTGGCTACCCCATGCGTCGTCCGGCCAATAGTTCCAATCCAATATAATGTTATCGATTGGTATACGACGTTTGCGGAACTCTTTTAAGGCTCCCAGGATCTCATCCTGTGTTCTGTATCGTTCCCGGCTTTGCCAGAACCCCATCGCCCATTTAGGCATGATTTGTGATTTTCCGGTAAGTGTGCGGTAACCACTGATTACTTCATCCATATTGTCACCATATACAAAGTAATAATCAATTTCGTTACCTATTTCACTGTAAATGGCTAATTTACTTTGCTCTTCTTCCGGAACCGGACTCAGGGCGCGTAAGCCGAGATAAGATGATCCACCGTCAGGTTGCCATTCTATACGAATAGGAATGCATTGGCCTGCTTCCATATTGATCTCAAATTTATAACTATTCGGATTCCACGCGGTACGCCAGCGTTCGGGTACTATCAGTTCGTTGTTAAGATATACTTTTACGTAACCGGCATAATACAAGTGAAAATGGTATATACCGCTTTCGTTTGACTCTATTTCACCTGTGTAGGAAACATGAGAGCCGGCAAGTGGAAATTTTTCCGGCAGGTTTTTGACTGATTTAATATCTTCATAAAAGATGTTGTTTTCTGTACGGACAACCGGAGATAGCTCCTTATTCATCGGTGTATATACAGCGGTTAGTCCGCCTTCTTTTCCCTTGATGTCATATAATTTAAACATTGCGTTCAATTGGGCATAATCCCGTTTATCTCCGAAGCGGCTCAAAGAATAGTTGTCCCATAGGATTCCATAGTTTTTATCAGACAGAAAAAATGGAACGGAAACTTTTGTGTTGTACTGAAACAGGGACTCGTTTTTTTCTTTATAATTGAATTCATCCGACTGATGTTGTACTAGTCCGTAGAATGCTTCGTCGTCGGGGGACTCGAAAACCTGTTGTAGAACATATCCATTTGTACCTTCGATGGTGATCGGTTCAAAGCTTTTCCCTCCTCCTTCATTTTCTCGAAGAATAGCGTTTCCGTCTATGTCCGCAAATACAACTTCGCCGGTATGTTGTTGTACGCTTACCTGCAAGGCTGCGGTTTTCAAAATCAAAACGTCGTCTATTTTTTCAACCGTGAACTGCGGGCGTTCGCCTGTTTGGGGAACAATGATTAAACTTTTTTCGGTAGAAAATTGGCTTTCAGGCGTGGCCGATACATGGATGATTTTGTCGTTGACAACCTGTAATCTGACCTTTTTTACTTCTGTTTGCTGATTTTGTTGAAGGTTGACTATGACTCCGTCCGGTATTTTTTCATATTCCTGAGGAGGAGTACATGAAAAGAAAGACAGAAGTGTTAGCATCCATAAATTAGTGTGTTTCATCTTACTTATTTTTTAGCGTTATTATCATGAGGTAAAGTTCGTGAAAAGCAAAAGAAATAAGGATCGATAATGTTGTAAGACGGGGTTGAAAATAAAACTCAGAGAGGTTGTAATGTTTTCATTTAGGGGTTCGTTTGTTATTTACCCCTTTTCTCCTGGTATGTAGATGGCAAAACTCCAAATTCTTCTTTGAAATATTTGCTGAAATATTTGGGATTATTAAAGCCTACCTGATAGGCAATTTCCGATACATTCTGCTGGCTTTCCCGTAAAAGCTGAGCCGCGCGTTTCAGGCGGACAATCCGTATGAATTCAATGGGTGATTTTCCGGTAATAGACAATAACTTTTTATAAAGATGTACCCGGCTCATTCCTAATTCCCGGCTGAGTTCTTCTACGGATAATTCACTCCGGCTGATATTCTCTTCGACATATTGAATCGCTTTTTGGATGAGTTTTTCGTCTAATGAAGTGATTGTAATTTCGCTGGGTTCAATTTCCATTTGTCCTTTAAAGTTTTCCTGTCGCTTCTGCCGGAGTTGCAATAGTTTTTTTATCCGGAGCTGCAGAATCTCGAAATTAAATGGTTTGGTTATATAATCGTCTGCTCCGGTTTCTAATCCTTCCCGTTTTTGTTCCTCTGCGGAACGTGCTGTCAATAGAATGAGGGGGATATGGGATGTCCGGATATCGGTTTTAACAAGTTTGCATAGTTCGACACCGTCCATTTCCGGCATCATGACGTCACTGACAATGATATCCGGTTGTAAAATGGGGATTAAATCCCAAGCCTGGACACCGTCCGCCGCTTCTTTGATCATATAATCTTCTTTCAGGCTGTCATTCATGAAGGTACGGAAATCGTCGTTATCATCCACAATTAGAATCACCGGGCGTTTGTCTGTTGACGTTTCCGCATCTTCAGAAGATACTGTTTCCATTGCCGATAAAGTCATATCCGGTAGAATTTTTTCTTGTCCGACATCTTGCATTGAACGGTTCTTTGTTTCTGTTCGGGGGCGGATAACCGGCAATGTGACTGTGAATATACTGCCTTGCCCTGCATTATCACGGATGGTAACCGTACCCTGATGCAGTGTGACAAACTCTTTTACTAAATGCAATCCGATACCGCTTCCGCTGGTTTTATAGCTGTCGTTATGGCTGATTTGGTAGAAACGCTCAAATACGCGCTCTTTGTCTTCATCTTTGATGCCTATTCCTGTGTCGGAGAAATTGATTTCTACAGATTCTCCCTTACCGGTGTCCGGCGATAAGTTCAGGTATACATCGACTCGTCCACCCTGCGGCGTAAACTTAAATGCATTCGATAGAAGGTTCATGATGATTTTCCCTATTTTGTCTTCATCAAAAACCATGGATATTTCCTTTACTGCCGAAAAGAAAGTAAGATGTATATTCTTTTTCTCCGAATATTCGGAAAACGAAGTGCAAATGTTTTGGACGAATTCCACAAGATCTCCTTGCGAAGGGTTTAGTTGGTGGCCTTTGACATCGCTTTTACGAAAATCCAGTAACTGGTTTACCATATTGAGTAAACGAATGGCATTGCGGTGGATCATTTCTAACTTTCGTTTTTGCTCACCGTTTTCTGTTGTACTCATCATATTTTCCAACGGAGAAATAATCAGCGTGAGGGGCGTGCGTAGTTCATGGCTGATATTGGTGAAAAAGCGAAGCTTCATATCGTCGATTTCATGTTTTTGGAGTGCATCCTGCTCAATTTTGATGAGCTGGTATTTGTTGCGTTCGGTGCGTAATATTTGGCGGCGGGCAAGCAACAGGATTCCTATAATAAGTAATCCGTACAACAAGTAAGCGACAGGAGAAAGCCAGAACGGCGGAAGAATAACAATTTGCAATCCGGATGCTTCGGTGTTACTGAATCCGTCACTGTTGACGGCTTTAACTTTTAATGTATATTTGCCCGGCATAAGATTTGTATAAGTCACTTTATTTGCATCGGCAGTCAGCCAGTCCGTGTTGAACCCTTCCAGCATATACATGTACTTTGTCTTTTCCGGCAAGATGTAATTCATCGAAGAGAAAGATACGGAAAAGATATTCTGGTCGTATTCTAATTTGATTTTTGAGCTTCTGTTCAGCGCTTTCTCCAGAATGTGGTTTCCGGAATAGATGGAGTCAACTTTTATGTTTTCATTAAATAATTGTAAACTGGTAAACACGACTTCCGGCGTGAGATAATTATATTTTATACTTTCCGGGTCGAACAGGCTTAATCCTTGTATTCCTCCGGCAATGACTTCTCCCCGGAATGTTTTGATGAGCGATCGCAGATTGAATTCCTGATTTTGCAACCCATCCTGTTCGCTGTAGTGGTATGCATGATAGGCGTATACACCGGTTTTTGGTTCCATGCTTACCGCCACATTGAATATACCCTGGTTAGTTGTTATCCACATGTTCTTATTATTGTCTTCCAGAATGGCATATATGATTCCATTCTGTAATGCCGGATCGGTTTCGATGGTGTTGATTTCATCTTTCTTCCGGTCATAGATGTCTAATCCTTCCAAGGTTGCTAACCACAGAAGTCCGCGGCTGTCTTCATATATCTGATTAATATTATTATGAGAGAATGACTGGGTTTCCTTTTTGTTTCCTTTCCATCTTTCAAAAGTGCCGGAAGTTGGTGAAAAAACAGTGATCCCGTCAGCCGTACTCATCAACAGGCTTTTGTCTTTTGTTATATGAATGGAGGTAATAAAATCGAGATCAAACCCGGAATTTTTTTCAGCGTAATTGGTAAATGTACCGGTACGGGGATCTAAACTTTGCAGTCCGTTACCTAAGGTACCGATCCAGATAAGTCCGTCGTTTCCTTCCGCCAAAGACCAGACATTGTCGTTGGAAAGGGAGTTTGCATTGTCGGACTGATGACGATAATGGGTGAATGTCTTTCCATCGAATGCGTTTAATCCTCCTTGGAATGTCCCTATCCATATTTTTCCGCTGTTTGATGCCAGCATACTAACAATCACGTTGCTTGAGATCGAATTTCTGTCTGGTTGATACTGGTAAATTTTTCGTTCTTTTGTTTCCCGATTCGTGCAAATGACTCCGCTGCTATTGGTTCCTATCCATAAATTAGCTTGTTTATCTTCTGCGATCACGTTGACATCAGGGGTAAAATTTTTGATATGGATCAGATCGGCAAAGTGGTCGATTTTGAATTTAAATATGCTTTCATTGTAATAGGATACTCCTCTTTTATAGGTTCCTACCCAGACAATTCCGGAATCATCGCAGTATAAGCATGTCAGACTGTTCTGTATGATGCTTCTTTCATCAAACGGATCGTTTGTGATGTATTTTATGGTCTGGAGTTTTTTGTTAATCAGATTTATTCCGCCATGGTTGGTGGTAATCCATATTTGTCCTTTGGTATCTTGTTTTATGTCGCTGACGTTATTATTGGATAATGTATAGAGGGAATTGCTTTGTGTTCCGGAATGTTCCCATTTGTTTTCTTTGACATAATAAGTCCAGAGTCCGGTGTAATTTTTAGCGTACACCCAATAATCGCCGTCTGTGTCAACAAAGAGGGAATATCCGCTATCTGTTTTCCGGGGTATTTGAGTCAGATAATTATTACGGGATATCACTTGGTCGGAATTGCGATCCAGACATTCGATCAGTCCGTTTTCGTAAAGACGGATGATGCCGTTTTGATCTTCGGTCATATAACTTATTCTTTCGTCGGAAAGTCCGTTTTCTTTGTCTACAGGGTAGAATAGCGCATTCTTATTTTCTTTATTGTATTGCCAGGTTCCGATTGAATTTTTATGGCACCATATATTTTTATCCTTGTCAATATAGAGAATATCCGGTGTTTCCCGTATGCCGTATTTGGACAATAGAAACTGTTCTGCCGGGTGAAATGATTCTTTTTCGGGATCGTAATAAATATATCCTGTTCGTCCTGTTCGTATCCAAAGACCGCCTTCCGCATCTTCCTGAAGATGATCTACGAAATTATCCATCAGGGAGTTCGGATCTTTGCTGTTCCGGATGAATACTTTAAAAGCGTACCCGTCGTATCTGTTTAGGCCGGAACTGGTACAAAACCACATAAAGCCTTGTGAATCTTTCGTAATAAAATTTATCTCACTGTTTGAGAGCCCATCTTTTATACCGATGTTCTTGAAGGAAATGTCTTCAATTGCGAAAATATCAGAAAACAGACAGGTTGTCAAAAATATGAGCAATATATACTTCATAGATATGATATGATGATTAACTGATACAAAATTAAGAATAATTATATATATATTTAATTTTTATTCTTTTTTGTTTTGAATAGGGCTTGCATTTGTTTTTGTGTTATTATGTTTATAATCAATCGTTTATTGTTTCATGTCTTATTGAGGTTAACATTTAATATGGTTATTGGTAACATTTGAAAAGATACAATTAACCGGAACGTATCTTCCGCGTAACATAATTAAACATCCTTTTTATGAAATGTATCTACTTTTGACCTCAGGTAATTAAAACCAATTTTAACAATTATATTAACAATTTAAATTATGTACAATGGGAAATACATTTATGGGAAAGTGCATAAACCGTCGTTTATGTAGTATTGCATTGCTCATGTTTATGCTATTGCCGGCAATGGCATTGCGAGCAAATCCTTCTCAGGATAAAACGATAACAGGTGTTGTGACTTCGGCTTTTGACGGGGAGCCTTTGATTGGGGTGAACGTATCGGTTAAAGGGACTTCAAATGGAACAACCACAGATTTCGATGGCAAATATTCGATCCGGGTAAATAGTGGGGAGACGTTGCTCTTTTCGTATATCGGTTTTCAGAAACAGGAGGTTGTTATCAACAATCAAACTATGCTGGATGTAGTTCTGGAAGAAGATAGTGAAATACTTGATGAGGTGGTTGTCGTAGGGTATGGGGTTCAGAAAAAGAAATTAGTGACCGGAGCAACCGTTCAGGTGAAGGGGGACGAACTTCAGAAACTGAATACAACCAGTCCGTTGCAAGCTATGCAGGGACAGACACCGGGAGTAAACATTGCTTCAACTTCGGGACAGCCGGGATCAGATATGAAGGTTACAATTCGTGGACTTGGTACTGTCGGAAATGCCAGCCCTTTGTATTTGATTGATGGTATCGGAGGTGATATATCTACTCTAAATCCGGCTGATATAGAATCTATCGATATCCTGAAAGACGCGGCTTCTGCCGCAATCTATGGCGCCCAGGCAGCTAATGGTGTTGTGTTGATTACAACTAAATCGGGAAAGGAAGGAAGGGCGCAGGTTTCTTTCGACGCTTATTATGGTGTGCAGAATATGATCCGCAAAGCGAAAATGCTGAACGCGGAGCAATATAAGACGATTATGGACGAACAGTCGGTTAATTCCGGCAGCGGGGTTTTTGACTGGGATTCTTATGCAAGCATTCAAGGTGTGGATACGGACTGGGTGAATTCCATGTTTACAGACAATGCCGAAACGCAGAGTTATACGCTTGGAGTTACGGGTGGTTCGGCTACGTCAACGTATGCGATGTCATTGGGCTATCTTTCACAGGAAGGAATTGTCGGAGGAAAAGATGTTTCTAATTATGAGCGGTATAATTTCCGAATCAATTCGGAGCATAAGTTGTTCGGTGACTTCCTGAAAGTGGGAGAGCATGTGAGTTTTATTTATAAAGCGACTAAAGGGGTAAGCGTTGGCAACCAATATAACAATACGCTGCGTGGGGCTTTTGGCGCTTCACCGTTGTCACCGATTTACAGTGACAATAATATTTACGATTCTCCGTATAACGATACATCCGGATCGGACTGGTTCAATGGCGACGGTAATCCTTACGGTCTGATGATGACAAATACCAATAATAAGGACAAGAACAGGACTTTTGCCGGTGATATTTATGCAGAAATAGAGCCTGTTAAGAACTTGAAAGTACGTACTGTGTTCGGAACCGTATTCAATGCTTCGGAGTACAGGAGTTTTACTCCATTGTACCAATTTTCGATCTATTCATATAACAATACACGCACATCCGTTTCGCAGAATATGAACCAGAGTATGTCACTGACATGGACAAACACGGCGACTTATGATTTCAATCTGGATGAACACCGGTTTAATGCTTTGCTGGGTATGGAGTCCTCGCGTTATGACGGCACTTATCTGGGAGCCGGCAGCGGTTCTCTGAAGGAAGGATTTGATAGCTGGCAGTATGCATGGATTGATAATGCGACAAGCACCAGTAAGGATAACGGACTGTCGGCCAGTGGAAGTCCGCACGGTTCAAGCCGTACCGTTTCTTATTTTGGGCGTTTGGGATGGAACTATCAGGAAAAATATATGATGAACGCTACCTTGCGTGCGGACGGTTCTTCGCGTTTTGCAAAGGGGAATCGTTTCGGTTATTTTCCATCTGTTTCGGCCGGTTGGGTGATGACCGGTGAATCATTTATGGAGGAAACGATGACATGGATGGATTACCTAAAAATCCGTGGTAGCTGGGGACAGGTCGGTAATCAGAATATTGAGGCGAATCAATATGTGTCACCCATCAAGACATCAACTACCAATTATATATTCGGAACGTCTTATGGCGCTGAAGCACAGGCCAACTATTGGGGAGCTTATCCGAGCCGTTTAGCAAACGAAGATGTGAAGTGGGAAACTTCCGAACAGTTGAATTTAGGTATTGACGCCCGCTTTTTAAGATGCCTGAGCCTGAATGCAGATTTTTATATAAAAACAACTAAAGACTGGTTGGTACAGGCGCCGGTTTTGGCGACAGCCGGAACAGAAGCTCCTTTTATCAATGGTGGCGATGTGAAAAATACAGGTGTGGAGTTAGCATTGTCATGGAATGATAAAATCGGAAAGGATTTTGATTATAATATCGGCGTGAATGGCGCCTATAATAAGAATAAGGTAGGAAAGATTCCTACGGTCGACGGCATTATTCATGGTTCCACGAATCAATTGTATGATAATACGCCCGAATTCTATCGTGCTCAAAATGGTCATGCAATCGGTTATTTCTGGGGATATAAAACTGCCGGTATTTTTCAGAATCAAGCGGAAATTGATGCATGGAAGGCTGCCAGAAATGGAATTCTTCAGGCGGACGTTCAACCGGGAGATGTCAAATATCTTGATATAAATCATTATGATGCCGATGGTAGCATCGTTGCGGGTGGTGATGGCATTATCAATGATGCGGATAAAGTGGATTTGGGTAATGGTATGCCGGATTTCACATTTGGTTTTAACCTGGGTTTTACTTACAAAGGTTTTGACTTTTCATTATATGCCAATGGGGTGGTTGGAAATGAAATCGTGCAGTCGTACCGCACTTATAGTAATAAACAGGCCAATTACACGACGGCTATTCTGGATCGCTGGACAGGGGAAGGCACTTCAAACAAAATGCCTCGCGTAACGGAAGCGAATATTAACTGGCAATTTTCGGATTTGTTTTTGCAGAAAGGCGACTTTCTCCGTATCAGTAATGTGACAGTTGGTTATGACTTTGCCCGACTGATCCGGAATAAATATTTCAGCCAGGCGCGTTTGTATGTGCAGGCGCAAAACCTACTCACATTCACGAAATATGACGGAATGGATCCGGAAATAGGTTATGGAACGGAAGATAACGGATGGGTATCGGGTATTGACCTGGGTTATTATCCCCGTCCGAGAACCATTTTATTTGGGATTAATCTAAAATTCTAATTGATAAACATTTAATATAAAAACAGATGAATAAGTTTAATATCTATATAGTAACGTTAGGAATCGGACTAACAATGGCCTCTTGTTCGGAGAGTTTTCTGGATGTAGAGTCCAAAACGGAATCGACAACAGGTAATTTCTACAAGACGGTTAATGATGCCAAACGGGCATTATATGCTTGTTACGATGGCTGGCAATGCACAACTTCCAACGGAGGCTTTGCATTCTATCTTGCTTCGGAAGTGATGGCGGACGAATGTTTCGGAGCCACGGGGAATACCGATACTTATACGTATCAGGCGGTTGACCGTTTTGATATTTCACAATCTCCTTCCGATGCGAATCTGTTCGAAGATACATGGAAGTACTATTATGCGGCCATATATCGTTGTAACGAACTGATTGCGCATGAAGAACAGATTAACTGGGGTACGGATGTTAAAACCCGGGGAACTTATATGGGAGAATGCCGCGCTATCCGCGCGTTACTTTACTTTGATATGGTACGCTTATGGGGAAATATTCCGCTTTTTACCGAGCCGGTAAATGAAAATAGACCACAAGCCGATCCGGATGAAGTCTATGCTGTTATCGTGGAAGACCTCAAATATGCGATCAGCAATATACCAGCCAATGCTTACCCTAAAGCCGAAGCAGCATCTAATGATGGTCATATTACGAAATATGCGGCGGCGGCATTATTGGGGCGGGTATATTTATATTATACGGGGTATTATGGAAAGGAATTAGCCGGAGTGACCAAAACAGAAGTTTTGTCGAGTCTGGAAGATGTCATTAGTTCGGGTGAATTCCAGTTAGTTCCGGAATTTAAAAACCTGTGGCCGGCAGCTTCATCGGTATCCAAAGATGTTCCCGCTTCTGCCGATGATAGTTATGTCTATGGCTGGGATGAAGAAAAAACAACTTATGCCGGTGATGGGAACAGTGAAACCGTATTAGCCCAGAAATTCAACTGGACACAGGATTATAATGGTAATAGCGACGGTAATCGCTGGTTAGTTATGATGGGTATCCGTAGTGTAAGTTTCTCTCCTTACGGAAGAGGTTGGGGAGCCTGTACGGTTCATCCTAAAATGTGGGGAACTTTTAATGCGAACGATACCCGCAGAGGGGCATCAATCATTAATTTTAGTGCGGAAGGTATTACATCTGTAACGGATTTTGAAAAAAATCACATAAAAGATCAGCGTGAATATACCGGATACTCGGTAAAGAAGTATACGCCGATGGCGTTTGCCGACGGAACAGATGGTGTCAAAGGATTGGGTGAAGGAGATTTTCAGATTTCACAATATCAGGATTTTGTTGTGATGCGTTATTCGGATGTGCTGTTAATGGCGGCTGAGTTGGGAAGTTCTAATGCCAAAACTTATCTGAATAATGTTCGTCGCCGCGCTTATACTTCAGGGGGAGAAGTTTTTTCCGGTTTTACGGAAGTGGAACCGACAGAAGATAATATTATGAAAGAGCGTATGTTTGAGTTCGCGTTTGAAGGACAGCGTTATTGGGATTTATTGCGCCAGGGTGTCGAATATGCAGCTCAACAGATTGCCGAATCGGATGTCAATGTATTGAACGGAAATGTTCCGGCGACAGTTTCTATTAACGCGCAGAATATTATAAACAAAAAAGGATTATCGCAAATCCCATCCAATCAGATCACGCTTTCCGGAAATGTTCTGAAACAAAATGCGGGATGGTAATAAACAAATTAAAATTATGATTATGAACAAGGTATATAATATATTATTATGTGTAATGGTAATGGCGAGTTTTTTGTTCACTGCCTGCACACCCAACGAATATGATTTGGGCGCCTCTGACGTAACATCGGAAAAATTAGTGGAAGGAATTGCTTTCACCATAACAAAAGATGCTGCTAATCCGAATATAGTTTACTTAGAAAGCAAAATGGGAGCGGAATATACTCCTTTGTGGATACACCCTCAGGGGTATAGTCAGAAACAAAAAGTCACGTTAAAAATACCTTTTGAAGGGACATACGATGTTACTTTCGGCGTAATGACAAGAAATGGAATCGTTTACGGCGATCCGGCTGATTTTGTAATCAACGATTTTTACGCAGGTTTTGTTGAGGATGAATTATGGACGTTATTATCCGGTGGTGTGAATAATGAAAAGACATGGTATTTAGATCTGGATGCCGACGGTCTGTCCCGTCATTTTTCCGGGCCTCTTTTTTTCTACGGATCGGATGACTGGTGGGGAAACATTTCCGGAAACGAACCGGCCTTAGGAGATGATTCCTGGAACTGGAGTCCGGACTATCCTGGAAATTCCTGGCTGATGACGGCCGGCAATTATGGCAGCATGACATTCAATTTGAAAGGCGGGGCAAATGTGACGGTAGAACATCTGATGGTATCTGCGCGCGGAAAAGAAACAGGCACCTATATGCTTGATACGGATAATAAAACCCTTACCCTGACAAACGCTTCCATATTGCATGACGCAGGCAGGGATAATCATGCTATCGGTAACTGGCGTGATTGCCGGATCGTTTCGATAACCGAAAATACATTGCAGTTGGGAGTATTACGTAATCCGGAAACATCGGGTGAAGATGTTTGCTTGTTGGTTTACAATTTTATTTCAAAAGACTATTTTGATAACTGGACACCGGGCGAAGTATCCGAACCGGAACCGACCCTTCCGAATGGCTGGAAAGATGGTGTTTCTCAAACCGTGACTACGGCTATTAAATGGGTTCTGTCTCCGGAAACTCCGTTCAACTGGGCAAACCTGGATGGTTCACTGATGAATGAATGGAATACGGTTTCTGATTATCCCGATTGGACGGGGTTTGGTTCAACGATTCCGGCTACTTACACGAAATTTTCATTAGTGATGGATTCGAAGGATCACTCCGTTATTTATACGGCGCCGGACGGAACAGCTAAAGAAGGGACTTATTCATTGGATGATAAAGGTATCTATACTTTTTTGGGAGTTACTCCGAATTTTAATATTTGTGGCTGGGCAGACCTGAAAACGAGCAATGACAACACTTGGCGAATCACTCAGATTAATAAGGATCTGTCCGGTAAAATTACCGGTATGTGGGTTGGCGTACGTGATGCCGAGAAAGCGGAATATATGGTTTATTATCTTATACCGGAAGGAATTTCTTCCGGTGGTGATGACAGCCCGCAGGGAACAGCCGTAACTTTCGACGCATCTAAAATTCTATCCGGTGATTTTGAAGGAAATGGAAATCTACGCGTTGAAATTTATAACGAATACGGAAGTACTCAGTCTAATCCGGGAATAAAGCCATCGGATGTGGTGTTTGATAATGGTATCTCGGTTAAGTTCACCCTTTCCGGCATAAACCTGAAAGCAGGTGCCACCGGTAGTTACAATGCGTCTATCTTTTTTGCCAATACCGGTTGGTGGCCTTCCGGTAATGGTAGCAGTGTCACTGTAACAGGAGATGGAACTTATACTGTAACATTTTTAGGGGCTTCATCTCAGAATGCGCTCGTGTTTGTTATTGATATTGTCGGTTTAGGTGCAGCTATTAATGACATGAGTCAGGTATCCGTAAAGGTCGATGAAATCCGGGTAAATTAATCTATTATTTTGCACGTATGGAAAAATGTAAATTCTACTGGATTTTTTGTTTGTTGTTTTTAGGTTCCTTTTATTGGATTGCCTGTTCCGACGATAAAGATCCGATCAAACCCGAACTGGTTGTTTCTAAAGAAGAAATGACTTTCGGAAAAGAGGGTGGGGAACAGAAGTTAGCTGTAGAAAGTAATCTCAGTTGGACGATTTCCTCTTCTGAAACCTGGTGTACGTTGAGTATGACTTCCGGCGAGCCGGGAACAAAACAGTTCTTGGTCATTGTTGCGAAGAATACGGATGTAAACTCGCGCGAAGCAATTCTGACAGTGGTTTCGGGCAGTATGATTAAAACCGTAAAGGTTAATCAGGCGCATAGTGATTTGCTTTCAGTCGTGAAAAATCAATACGATGTAGATGCGGCAGGTGAAACGATAACAGTTGAAATGCAGGTGTCAGCGGAACCAAAAGTAGTAATCAGTAATGCATGGATTCAGGAAGAACCGGTTTCGTATGCTACCGTTAGTAAAACGCGAAAGTTTATTGTGAGCCCAAATCCATCTCATTTGAAAAAGGAAGGGCATATCACATTTACGATTGGTGATCTGGAGGAAACAATTATCATCAATCAAAAGGGCGTTGATTTAAATCTACCGGCAGATAAAACCGGCATGGAGCATGACGCGCTGGCTCTTGCAAAAAAAATAACATTGGGATGGAATCTCGGAAATTCATTAGAAGCCTATAACAACAGTGTTCCATCTGAAACAGCATGGGGAAATCCGGCAACTAATCAGGCCATGATCAATATGGTAAAAGCCGCGGGATTCAATGCGATCCGTATTCCATGCGCATGGAACGGATATATTGTTGACGAGACAAACTATCGTGTGAGTGATGCATGGTTTGCCCGGGTGAAAGAAATTGTAGATTATTGCATGAATAATGATATGTATGTTATTCTGAATATTCATTGGGATGGCGGATGGCTTGAAAACAATCCGACTTATGACAAACAGAAAGGAGTAAACACGAAACAAAAGGCTTTATGGGAACAGATCGCCGTTCATTTCCGTGGTTATGACGAACACTTGTTATTTGCCGGAACGAATGAAGTTCATGTTGATTATGGTACGCCTTCTGCGGAGAATATTGAAGTTCAGTTATCATACAATCAAACTTTTGTTGATGCCGTACGTTCTACGGGTGGACGCAATACCTGGCGCAACCTGATCGTTCAGTCTTATAATACCAATATTGACTTAGCGGTTGGTTCCCTGAAACCGGCAACTGATCCGACGGCAAACAGAATGATGGTTGAAGTGCATTATTATGATCCGTACGATTTCTGCATAGAGGAAAACAGCAATAAATTTTTATGGGGAAGTATGTACGCGAGTTCCAACAATGTTTCTACTTGGGGGCAGGAAGATTACGTGACGGCAACATTCAATAAAATGAAAACTCACTTTGTCGATTTGGGCTATCCGGTTATTTTAGGCGAATATAGTCCGACACGTCGTACAACACTGACCGGAAACAATCTGGTTAAACACAATGAGGCTAGAACCTATTATCTGAAGTACGTGACTAAACAGGCAAAAGACAACGGTATGGTACCTTTCTATTGGGATAACGGAGCAACCGGTAATTTATCTTCAGGGTTATTCAATCGTAATACACTTATGGTCGCTGATCAGGCAGCCATTGACGCATTAGTTGAAGGTAGCGCTGCGGGTGTATACCCATTTTAGGCATACAGGTTTTTTTTAGAATAAGGAGGCTGTTCAAAAAAAGGACAGTCTCCTTATGGTATATGTGCCGGACGGTTTATAGGACTATCGGACATCGAAGAAGATGTTTATAGATTAGGAAATACGACTTTCAATTATTCCCTTTGCCGTGTTGAGTTTAATGGTATTTTGCAAAATATGTCGGTAAGACAAGCTGACATATTGAAAATATTGGCTGAACATTTTAACTCTATTGTAGAGAGAGATTATATACTTGACAACATTTGGGGCAACAATAGTTATTCCAACTCATTATCGTTAAATGTACAGATTACTTATCTACGCAAAATATTGGAATCAGATACTTCAATCTCCATCATCTCGTTGAAAAAGAAAGGGTATATCTTAAAAGTATAGAAACTTCAAAACAATATTTGTACTAATTAATATATGAGACAACCAAACAATTAAACTATAGGAATGATGGATTATTAAATAATCTGCTTATTTTTGTTGACATTAATAAATAATATCGTAAAAATATGAAGCCAATAGTTACGGGTCTTGCTGCTTACGGAATGTCAGGTTCTTTATTTCATGCTCCATTTATCAGCATAAATCCAGGTTTTGATCTGAAGTATATCGTTGAACGTACAAAGAATAATGCGAAAGAGAGATATCCGGATGTCGGGATATTGCGATCTTTTGATGAATTGTTGGCGGTACCGGAAGTAGAGTTGGTTATTGTAAACACACCGGATGTTACGCATTATGAATATACAAAGAAGGCTCTTCTGGCAGGAAAGCATGTCATTGTTGAAAAGCCATTTGTTTTTACAGTGGAGGAAGGGAATGAACTCATTGAACTTGCAAATAAAAAATCACGGATGCTTTGCGTTTTTCAGAACAGGCGTTGGGACGGAGATTTTCTTACGATACGAAAACTATTGGATTCAGGAGCCTTGGGGCGTGTAGTAGAGTTTAGCTCCTCTTATCAACGTTATCGCAATTTTATTCAGCAAAATACATGGAAAGAAGTGGCTGATAACCGTGTCGGAATTACTTATAATCTGGGAGCTCACATGGTTGATCAGGCATTTGTTCTTTTTGGTATGCCCGAAGCTGTATATGCGGATATTGATAAACTGAGGGAGGGTAGTATGGTGGATGATTATTACTACATTCAGCTTATTTATCCAAACTGGAAAGTCTCACTCCGCGCAAGTTATTTAGTCAGGGAAGAAACTCCCCGTTATTATATTCATGGTACGGAAGGATCTTTTGTGAAATGCGGTATCGATCCTCAAGAAGATTTGCTAAAAGCCGGAGTATCGCCATCGCAGCCTGATTGGGGTAAAGAAAATGAATCCTTATGGGGCACCCTCAACACAACTATGAATAATATGCATTTTCGGGGTAGGATAGAAACTTTAAACGGAAATTATGGTGGTTTTTATGACGAAGTGTACAAGGCGATACGTTTGGGTGAAACACCATCAACGGATGCTTCCAATGTGATTTCAGTAATAAAAATATTGGAAGCGGCGTTTGAAAGCGCAAATGGAAAAAAGATCGTTTTCCTGTAAGAAATCTTGTATAAAAAAATCGTATCACTGATAATTGGCGATACGATTTTTTTATTATCATTCAAATTCTTAAATTATTTGATCATAAAATATCTTTCGGCTTCGAGGGCAGCTTTGCATCCGCTTCCTGCTGCTGTTATGGCCTGACGGTAGTCTGGGTCGGCTACATCGCCGGCGGCGAAAACTCCCGGAATTTTGGTTTTCGGTGTACCGTTTTCTGTCAGGAGGTATCCGTTTTCATTCATAGGCAACCATTTTTTGAATATCCCGGTATTGGGGGTATGGCCTATCGCTAAGAAAAATCCGTCAATTGCTATATCAACCTTTTCTTCGTCCGCTTCTCCCTGACGTTTGACAAGATGGGCTCCTTCCACTCCATTTTCGCCAAAAAGTCCTATGGCATTGTGTTCAAACAAAACTTTAATGTTGGGAGTGCTCAATATTTTCTCCTGCATAATTTGAGATGCTCTGAAGTATGGTTTACGTACTATTACATATACCTGCTTGGCGAGGGTCGAAAGGTAGAGCGCTTCTTCACATGCGGTATCTCCGCCGCCGACAACGGCAACATTCTTTTTGCGATAGAAAAATCCGTCACATGTGGCGCAGGCGGAGACTCCCATTCCTGCATATTTTTGTTCGTCGGGCAGACCTAAATATTTTGCGGCTGCACCTGTTGCTATGATAAGACTTTCGGTCTCCAACACTTTTTCTCCGTCTATTGTTATTTTGAAAGGGCAGGAGGAAAGATCAGCTTCTGTGGCAATACCGCGTCTTATATCCGCACCGAATTTGAGAGCTTGTTTACGGAAGTCTTCCATCATTGTTACGCCGTCAACTCCATCCGGATATCCGGGGAAATTTTCTATCGTCGTTGTGGTGGTGAGTTGTCCTCCCGGTTGTATTCCTTCGTATAAAACCGGATTAAGGTTTGCACGAGACGCGTATATAGCCGCAGTATATCCTGCCGGCCCTGAACCTATGATAAGGCATTTTATTCTTTCAGTATTGTTCATTGTTGCTTATGTTAAATCAAAAAAACATACAAATATAGTTCAAGTCGGGCATAGTACAAAACAAGCCGGTTTGTTTTCACTACTTTGCCAGAACATTATTTGTTTCCGGGTATCTTCTGAACATTGCTTTGACAAACGGACAAACGGGGGTGATACTGACATTATTATCTCTCGCAAATTCGATAGCGTACATGAACAATTCTTTTCCGACACCACGCCCTTCATACAAAGAGTTTACTTCGGTATGGTCGATAATAATAATCCGGTCATCGTTAGACCATGTATAGGACATTTCGCCCATTTTTACATTATTCTCTATGGCAATAAAAGCTCCTTTTTTCTCGTCGTCTTTTTCAATTATTTCCATCGATTTACCCTTTAAAACAGACTGTTATGTGTGATCCGTCACAATAAGGAGAGTTTTTTGTGCAACCACATCTGCAAAGGGCAATTTGTCCTTGCTTTAAATCGATGGAACCGTCTTTTTTCACGATATGTAAATTACCTGTAACCAAAAGAGGACCGCTGGGTATTACTTCAATCGTAGTTTCTTCTGATTTTAGCATTTCAATTTTATCCCCCTCTTCATTTTTTTTGTCATTATAGAAAAAAGATAATGCCCCTGACGGACATTTTTGTACTTGTTCGACAATCTTTAGCGAAGATGCGGCTTGGGGATTGATCCATGGGCGAATATCGGGATTAAAAACATCCGGTAAACCGTGCCAGCAGATTGTTGAGTGAATACATTTTTCCGGTTTCCATATAATTGTGACTTCTCCGTTGGAATATTCTTTGACTAAACCTTTGAGACTTTCCATATTTTATCCATTCTTTATTTATAAACCTATTTTTTTTAAACAATCTTTTGCTTATTATACTTGGCAATTTTACGAAAAAAATAAAGAATAAGCAATAATTTTGCTGAACTTTAGTTATTAATCCAGATAAATTATTTAAAAAAGTAATACCTTCGCCTGAAGACTAAAGGAAAAACAATGCAAAGTAAAGGTAACGAACTTATAACAATAGCACAACGTATTCGCGCAATGTCTCAGACTGCGCTTGCGTATTCTGCAAATGACTATGAAATAGACCGCAGTAAGGAATATATTGAGATCAGTGATCGGATGACATCCATTGTAAGTGGTGCGAAGGAAGAGGATATCAGGGTGAATTATCAGCCTGTAAAGGAGTATATTACACCGAAAGTCGATATACGAGCTGTTATTTTTAATGATAAAGATGAGATTTTGCTTGTAAAAGAAAAAGCTGACGGAAAATGGGCTTTGCCCGGAGGTTGGTCTGATGTTGGATATACTCCGACGGAAGTTGTTGTCAAAGAGGCAAAAGAAGAAACCGGTTTCGATGTGCGTGTAGTACGGCTGTTGGCTGTGTTGGACAAGCGTTGTTATAATCATCCGGCAAGTTCGTTTTATATCTATAAGTTTTGCTTTCAGTGTGAAATAACGGGAGGAAATGATGAACTTACATTTGATATTTTAGACAAAGGTTTTTTTACGTTAGATAATTTACCTCCGTTATCGCTTGATCGCATTTTACCTGAACAAATAGAACTGTTGGATAAATTACGACGTGATCCGGACTCAACGGTTCACTGTGATTAAGATGTGAAAATAAAAAAGATGCCAACAGGATTTCCGTCGGCATCTTTCACACATATTTTTAATAAAAACAATAAAAAATCTATTAGTCGAATACGATTGTGCTTATTTGTAAGCAAGTAAGTTTTCCGGTTTGAATTTTCCGATATATTCCTGAAATTTACAGATTTCTGTTTCTCCGTAGTTTATATAAACTTCGGCGGATTTCCGGAATGAATCATCCTTATTTGTATCCTGTAGTAACAGATATCCAAATACACAATGTGCCGCAGCTTCAACAAGGCGACGTGCCATGAAATCAAGGTATTCGTTGTCTTTTACTTCAGTAACCATTGCGACTAATTTTTCATATTCGTCGGTCATTTTGATTAGACGTTTTTTCAATCCGTCAAGCTCCGGTTTAAATTCAATCGCTTCGTATTCACGTAACTGGTTCAGATATGTACCTGTGGTGACGTGACGAATCGCCGCAACTACCTGCAATTGAGTTGTTCCTTCGTATATGTTCGTGATACGGGCATCGCGATACAGGCGTTCGCAAGGATAGTCTTTCATAAATCCCGAGCCTCCGTGTATCTGGATACAATCGTATGCATTCTGATTAGCAAATTCCGTTGTCATCCCTTTTCCTAACGGTGTGAAAGCATCGGCCAATTTTGCGTATTTCTTTTGTTCCTGACGCTCTTCCGGTGTTAGTTTGCGTTCGCGGGAGATATCATCCAATGCTTTATAGACATCTACAAATCGTGCTGTCTCATATAGCATGGTACGTGAAGCATCGGTACGCGCTTGCATAATCGCGACCATTTCGTACACTGCAGGGAAATTAATGATAGCCTTACCGAACTGTTGACGCTCGCAGGCATACTTATATCCTTCCCGTGAAGCCGCATCGCATAAACCGACCGCTTGTGCCATGATGCCGAGTCGGGCGCCATTCATAAGAGCCATTACATATTTGATAAGTCCCAAGCGTCTTTCTCCGCAAAGCTCCGCTTTTGCATTGCGGTATACTAATTCACAAGTCGGTGAACCTTTGATACCCATTTTGTTTTCAATACGGCGAACCTTAACTCCGCCGTCGCGCTTATCATAGACAAACATCGACAACCCGCGGCCGTCTTTCGTACCGTCTTCCGAGCGTGCGAGTACAAGGTGGATATCCGAGTCTCCGTTTGTAATAAATCGTTTCACTCCATTCAGGCGCCAGCATCCTGCCGCTTCATCATAAGAAGCTTTCAGCATAACCGACTGCAAGTCGCTTCCCGCATCCGGTTCTGTAAGGTCCATCGACATGGTTTCGCCTGCACATACACGTGTGATATAGCGTTTATGCTGATCTTCGTTTCCAAACTCATAAAGAGTCTCCGCACAGTCCTGCAGACCCCACAGGTTTTCAAATCCGGCATCTGCACGTGATACAATATCCGCCGCCATAATATAGGGAACAATAGGGAAGTTAAGCCCTCCGTAACGGCGAGGCATTGCCATTCCCATAAGTCCGGCTTTTCTTACAGCATCAAGATTTTCCTGTGTGCCTCTGGCATAAGTGACACGTCCGTTTGATACGGTAGGCCCATCATGGTCTACACTTTCTGCATTTGGTTCAATGATCTCTCCGCTGATTTCTCCGACTATTTCGAGTACTTTTTCGTAGCTGTCCATTGCATCTTCGTAATTGACGGGAGCATAATTAAATTCACCCTTGTCTCTGAAATCGCGTTCTTTTAACTCAACAATGCGCCGCATCAACGGGTGATGCAGGTGATGTTTTAATGACGGGTTGTCTGTATAAAAATTTGGCATGATATTCTATTTACTGTTTTTCTTATAATACTTAATCATTTTCGGAATTACGTCTTCCACTTCGCCTGTTATTACGTAATCTGCAATCGCGTTTATCGGAGCATTCAGGTCGCTGTTTACCGATATAATGATAGAACTTTCCTGCATACCTGCAATATGTTGTATCTGTCCTGATATACCGCATGCAATGTATAGTTTCGGGCGTACTGTAAGTCCGGTTTGTCCGATTTGGCGGTCGTGATCGCAGAAACCGGCATCAACAGCGGCACGTGAGCCACCAACTTCTCCGTTTATCACTTTTGCGAGGTCGAATAGTAATTTGAAATTTTCTTTTGAACCAACGCCGTATCCTCCGGCAATAATGATCGGTGAGCCTTTTACATTGTGCTTCGCTTTTTCAATGTTACGGCTGATGATGTTCATTACAAAGTCTGTGTCGGATACATATTTATTCACGTCATGCTTTACGACTTCACCTTTGTAATTCTCATCAAGGATTTCCTTTTTCATTACACCTTCGCGTACTGTCGCCATTTGCGGACGACATTCCGGATTGATAATTGTTGCAACAATGTTTCCCCCAAAAGCGGGGCGTATTTGATAAAGCAGGTTTTCATACGTTTTACCTTGTTTTTTATCTTCATGCGAGCCGATTTCCAAAGATGTACAGTCAGCCGTCAGTCCGCTTGTAAGGGCGGAAGATACGCGTGGTCCGAGGTCGCGCCCGATAACCGTTGCGCCCATCAGGCAAATCTGAGGTTTTTCTTCTTTGAAAAGATTGACTAATATGGATGTATGGGGTAGCGATGTGTAAGGATAAAGCCTGTCATCATTAAATACATGTAGTTTATCTACGCCATAAGGTATTACTTGTTTTTCAATACCGTCAAGTTTGCTTCCCGCAACAACGGCTTCCAGCTGACAGTTAAGCTGATTTGCCAACGAACGTCCTTTGGTAAGTAGTTCAAGGCTTACATCGGCAATGATACCGTCTTCTATTTCGCAATATACAAATAAATTATTCATTTAGTTTCGTAATGTTTTAAATTTGTAAATTTATAATGCAGGCAATTAGCCGATTGTATGATTTGATATCAGGTCGATCATCATCTCCTCGATTTCCCTGTCGGAACTTGTAATCGATTTATTTTCCTTCGCTTGGAAAACGATGTTTTGTATAGCTTTTACCTTTGTCGGCGAGCCTGATAATCCACATTGTTCGACATCGCCATTCACATCAGCAACACTCCATTCGGTGATGTTAAGATACGGATATTTTCCATATAGCTCTGTAAAAGGCAGCACTTCTCCATCTTTTGTGATCTCTGCTTTCTCCTGAGTCCCTAATGCGTGCTTGTATTTTTGGATTAGTACAGCGTTGCGTGGACGACATGGAGCAGCGGAACTATTTACTGTTATAACAATGGGCATGGCAGATTCAACGATCTCTACACCTCCTGTGATACTGCGTTTTACGGTTATTTTATTATTCTCAATTTTAAGAATCTCTTCCGCGTAAGTTATTTGTGATAATCTTAATTTTTCCGCTACCTGTGGGCCAACCTGAGCCGTATCTCCGTCGATAGCCTGGCGCCCACCAATGATTAAATCAAAATCACCAATTTTTTTGATTGCCATAGAAAGCGCATAAGAGGTGGCCAATGTGTCAGCTCCGGCAAAAGCACGGTCTGTCAGCAAATAACCATTATCCGCACCACGGTATAAACCTTCACGGATAATTTCTGCAGCTCGTCCGGGGCCCATTGTCAAAATGGTAATAGTAGTTCCGGGATGACTATCTTTCAGTCGTAAAGCCTGCTCAAGCGCATTTAAATCTTCTGGGTTAAAGATCGCGGAAAGAGCAGCACGGTTAATCGTTCCGTCTTCTTTCATGGCATCTTTTCCTACGTTACGTGTGTCCGGCACTTGTTTGGCCAGTACAATAATTTTCAAAGACATCTATTTATTTTTAATGGTTAATATTAATTTTATACCATAAATCAATGAATTGAAAACATCAATTATGTTTTTACTTTCATTTTTATTCCTGCAAAAATAGTGAATGATTTCGTAAATCAAAGAGTTTCCGTAAATAATTGCGCATAATTTTTATTTTTGCGCAAAAAAATAGATTTGTTTGAAGGTGATAAAATGGTTTTTCAAATTTAAAATGCCCGGAATACTTAGTAATTTAAGAATTATAGATGTATTTTTGTACCTGTTAAAATTGGAAAATTGTAAAAGGAGTATGGAAAGATTATCATCAATAGAAACAGCCTATTTTGCATCCGGTTGTTTTTGGGGAACGGAATATCATTTTAATAGGGTAGAAGGGGTATTTTCAACAACGGTAGGATTTATGGGTGGCCATGTCGATAATCCGACATATAAAGAGGTATATACCGATACAACCGGCCATGCCGAAGTCGTAAAAGTTGAGTTCGATGAAACCAAAACTTCATACGAAGAATTAGTTCGCCTCTTTTTTGAAACGCATGATTTCACGCAAACCGATGGTCAAGGTCCGGATATTGGTACACGCTATCGTTCGGTTCTTTTTGTAGTGGACGAGTCTCAGGCTATAGTCGCCCGTAAATATGTCGATCTGTTGACACAAAAAGGCTATCAGGTTGTAACAAAGATTGAATCCGCATCAACCTTTTATCCCGCAGAAGAATACCATCAGCAATACTATGACAAAACCGGCGGTACTCCTTATTGTCATATCTACAGGAAGATATTTTAATTATTCGAATAAGTACATTTTCCTGAAAATTGGCTGATGAAGAGGAATCTGATTGCATTGTATCTGATCAAATTATCCAAGTGGTTTTCGTTGGTGATGCCGATTATTGTGCTTTTTTATCAGGATCATGGTTTGGATTTGCAGGATATTTTTATTCTGAAAAGTATCTTTTCTGTTGTTGCGGTAACGCTTGAGATTCCTTCGGGTTATTTGGCGGATACGTGGGGACGGAAAAAATGTTTGGTACTTGGGAGTATCCTATTTTTTGCGGGTTATCTGTGCTATGCTTTTACGGATACGTTTGCTGCGTTTATCTTTGCGGAGGTTTTACTTGGAATAGGGCTGACGCTTGTAAATGGTACCGATTCTGCGTTGCTTTATGATACGGCAGAATATTATAAACAGGAAGATAAGTATCTTCTTTATGAAGGAAGAGTGACGATGATCGGTAATTTTGCGGAAGCGGCAGCGGGTATTATTGGTGGTTTTTTAGCGGCTTATTCGTTGCGTTATCCTTTTTATGGACAGGTTTTTGTCGCTTTTACCGGAATACCTGCGGCGTTTGCCCTGAAGGAGATTTCTTTATCTAAAAAGCATAAGAACCGATTTGCCGAAATCGTGAAAATCATTAAGTACTCGCTGCTTGAAAACAAGCAGCTATGTTATAATATCATGTTTTCCGGTATTATTGGATCGGCTACTCTGACGATGGCATGGCTGATACAGCCTGTACTTATACAGATAAATATGCCTACCGGATATTTTGGTATTATATGGACAGTTCTGAATCTTACCGTCGGATTTTCGGCGCTTTTCTCCGACCGGTTGGATCGTTGGTTGGGGATGAAGAAAACGTACGCATTGATCCTGGTTTTTGTTGTCGGGGGTTATGTTGCCTTAGCTTATAACCTGAGTTACATAGGTCTTGTTATATTGCTTGTATTCTATGTTATTCGCGGTTTTGCTGCGCCTATACTGAAAGGGTATATCAATCAGAATTCGTTTTCCAATATGCGCGCAACGGTTCTTTCTATTCGCAATTTTGTCATACGCCTTGTATTTGCCGCTATGGCTCCCTTTGTCGGATGGCTTAGCGACACGTATTCTTTGCAGACGGCGTTATTGATATCTGCCGTTATTATATTTATACCGGGAATATTTTTCCTTGTTTTGCAGTTAAGAAAGTGAAGTTGTATTCAGGGATTCGAAAATATTGTCCCATTCATTATACAAAGCTTCGACCGAGGGAAACAGGATGTTTGCTCCCGCATCAAGAAGGACGGAGTCGGGCAGGGGCCCCGTATTGACGGCAATCACAAATAATCCGGCAGCGCGCGCGGCTTCTACTCCGAGCGGAGCGTTTTCTACGACAATGGCTTCATCAGGCCTTAATCCTCCTTTAGCGAGTGCGGTAAGGTATGGTTCCGGATTTGGTTTTCCTTTTGTTACATCGAATGCCGTGATCATTCTTTCACGAATAAAGATTTCCGGAAAATCATTGTTTAGCCGGTCTAATAAGGAGGGTTGTCCTGAACCTGTAACAAGCATGGCGAATAATCCGCTTCTATTTACTTTTTGTAATAATTCCGCACTGCCTGCCATCGATGAAACAACAGGACACAAACTGAATGCTTCCGTTTTTTCCTGATAGATCCGTTTTCTTTCATCCGCACAAACGTTTTTTCCTTCACGTTTGGATATAATGCTGATCGTGTCGTCACCGGTACGTCCTTCGTGCATATAAGCTTCTTCCTCAGTCATATTGAATCCGTGCAATCGCATTATTTTTGCCCATGATTGCGCATGATTCGGCATAGAGTCATACAGTACGCCGTCCATATCGAAGAGTACGGCTTTCAGTGAAAATTTTTTGTATTTTTTTTCTGTGAGATATTTCTGTATCGCCTGATTTATTTTATTCATTTTTTATGTGTGATTTTAGTTTTTCCATGAAACGTTTTGCTCCTTTTTCATCTTCCGCGGCAGGACTCCACGATGCCATATTTTCCGGAGATAAGGGAGCAAACGGGCCTTGCTTTATTTCGTACACAACGCTTCCGGATTCCAATACGATAAGTGTATGCCAGACATCGCAAGGTATCTCTCCTCCATAAATGCCGGCTTTCGGGTCGAGTATAACCTGTTCCGTGATATTTCCATCATCATCGAATAAGAAGAGTGCCGCGCTTCCGCGTAACATCAGAAATACTTCGTTTTTATCCGGATTTTTATGGCGATGCGGGCGCAGATATGTATCCGGCTCCATTGCATTAATAAGTCTGTTAATCGGATCATCCAGCGATTCGTGAAAATTATAATTTATCCGCAATCGTGGTGATTGCTTGGCCTTTTCCGTTGTTTCGTCAAGTAATTTTTCGTTAATCAATTTCATATGAATCAGTGATTAATTTATGGTTTGTATTTGGATTTTTGCAAAATATCCTGCGCGTCGTTATTGTTCATTAATTCTTCGCAGGTAGATTTTGTTTGTTTCATATAACGTTCTACAATTCTGTATCCGATAAAATTTCCGAGATTACCGGGGGCTTCTTCGGAGATGAACATAGAAGGCGCTGCCTGAAAATATTTGGAAGTAGTGACAACATCCGGAGTGTACAGATGTTGGCGTTCGATAATCGTAGTCCACAACGTGGATTCATAATCTTTACACCATTTGTATTCGGTATCCGTGAGCGACATAATGTTCTGATAATTATATTTATATCCAACCTGTGTCAGTATATATATAATTTTTCCTTCATAGATTATCCTGTCTAATAGGACATTCTCTTTTCCCTGATAGGGGTATTCCGATTTGATCCATACTCCAAGCCCGTCTTTTACAATGCGTTCCGGAGTCATACTTTTACGCTGGAAATCATAGAAAAAATTTTCATACAAAGGATAATCGGATCCCATGTATTTATCAATGGAGCATGATAACAGATTTTTGGCGACAATCATATTTTGTTGTAATCCGGATATATGCATATATATGGCAGGAACAGGCATGGACGGAAATAGCTTTTTAAGTTGTGTGAAACCGTAAGAAAATTCATTTTCGACACTTTTCATTGCTGATGAATCCGCAGAATAAAAAGTGATTGCATCTTGATATAAGGATTTAAGAGTCGGTTCGGAGTAATAGTTTATCATGTAATCGAAAAAAGAAGAATCGCTGTTGTTTGTTTGAAATAGCGCCTTGCCAAGTATTTCCAGCATTTGTGGGTACTCTTTTTTTAATTCCTTTAAGAGTGTAGCATCATCAGAATCAATCCACCGGAATAATGCGGAATCGAAACGGTTAATATGTACGCTATTGGAATCGTCCATCATTCCGAATGATTTACGGTTGCACCCGCAGAATGTGAATATTGTTACGAAAAGAGACAACCAAAGGAGTTTCATCAAAGTTATATATTTATGATATAGATAAGAACGTACTGGATAAGTAAATATTGTGACACTCTTTATTTTAGAGGGAATGGTTTATATCTAAAAAAAACTGCTCATCTGCAAAAAGCAAATGAGCAGTTTTAAATTTTCATTCTATTTAGTCTTCAAAAGATAAATATATATTTGTTGTTTCATGATCATAGGTACATTTACTGTCGTCAATAGGCTTCACAGTCATATTTGTCGTTTGAGGGGGTTCGTTATCTTTCGGTTTCTGGATATTCTGATTCCGAAGCGGACTGGACATTCCGATATAAATAGTTAGAGGATTATTATTCCCTGTACAAACGAGTTTATTTAACTTTTTGTTATAACGCAATTCCAACTCATCCAGCAGATTATTACTGCAATCCAGGGTTTCGAGATTTGCGAATTTTTCTATGCCGTCAAGATGTTCGATTTCTCTGCCGGAAACATTAATTTCTTTTATAGTTTTGGCTTCGGACAATGACAGGTTTCCATCATTGTTTTTGTCAAATTTTTCCAGTAAATATGTTTTAAAATTCATATCGGGTACTTCAATTATAACTTTACTGTCTTTATCAGAACAATTAGAAAATAATAACACCAACGAACATACACTCAAAGATAAAATAAATTTCTTCATAGCTTATCATCAATTAAAATTTTGTGCAAAAGTACATGATTGCTTGTTTATTTCCAAATTTAACATATAAAAATTACCCAATGTATGTTTCTAAAAGCCGGGTGTTTTGTTCAGGCTCAATAGATATATGGTCCGTATCAGCCGGAATTAGTATAGTCTGCCCTTGTTGTATCGGAAGCACGTTTCCTTTATTGTCTTTCAGTGTGGCTTTTCCTTCTATGCAGATATATACGACAAATGAGTCAAGTGAGGAATAATCTTGTATTATTGTTTTGTCGAGTTTTAATAAATTTGTTGTGAAGTATTGACACCGAGCGAGCTCCGTTGCTTTATTTTCAACTGAGGTATATTGTGTTTTATAATCCGGATATAATGTATAATCAATCGCGTCTTTGGCTAATTCGGTGTGAAGTTCCCGTTCGTTTCCGTCTGCATCCTTACGATTATAGTCATATATGCGATATGTTATATTACTCGTTTGCTGTATTTCTGCGATGAAACATCCGGCTCCTATAGCATGTACGCGTCCTGCCGGCAGGAAGAATACGTCTCCTGCTTCGACGTTGTATTTTTTCAGCACATCCATGATGCTGTTGTTTTCGACACGATGAACATATTCATCTGCGTCTATTTGTTGTGAAAATCCGCTGTATAGTATAGCATCGGGCGCGGCTTTTACAACATACCACATTTCTGTTTTTCCGAATGAGTTATGGCGCTCTTTTGCAAGTTTATCGTTCGGATGCACCTGTATAGATAGATTATCACGCGCATCAATGAATTTTATCAATAAAGGAAATAGATTACCGAATTGACTGACCACTCTGGTGCCGAGTAATTTTGTTCCGTATTCTTTGATTAATTTATCAATTGTTTTTCCTGCCAAATTTCCATTTGTTACAACGGAAAAATTTTGTTCAACTTGTGAAAGCTCCCAGCTTTCGCCGATTTTTCTGGAGTCTGTTGGATATCCTTTGTATGGGAGGATATCTGTACCTCCCCAGATTACTTCTTTAAAGATAGGTTTAAAAGTAAAAGGGTAAAGCATGATTATTAATAAATAATGAATACACATCTTCAGAGATTATGAATATTCACAATCTCTGAAGAATGATAAGTATTTTTTATGATTACTTCTTAGCTACGCTTTTTTTGGGTGCAGCTTTTTTTACAGTTTTAGCAACAACTGCTTTTTTAGGAGCTGCCGCTTTTTTTACAGCAGCTTTAGGAGCCGCCGGTTTTACTGTAGTCGTTTTTTTTGCAACTGCTTTTTTAGGAGCTGTTGCTTTTGTAGTAGTTGCTTTTTTAGCCACTGTTGCTTTTACAGCAGTCGTTTTCTTAGCTGCTGGTTTTGCTGCGGTAGTTTTTGCAACTGCTTTTTTAGGAGTAGCCGCTTTTACTGTTGTTTTAGCAGCAGGAGCTTTAGCAACAGTTTTCTTTGTTGCAGCTGCTTTTGTAGCTGTAGCTTTAGGAGCTGCCTTTTTTACAGTTGCTTTAGCAGCGGCTGGTTTTGTTGCAGCTTTAGGTGCAGCAGCAGTCGCTTTTGTCGCTGTCTTTGCGGCAGCAACATCTTTTTTCACAGTTTTAGCAGCAGGTTTTGTTGCAGCTGCTTTTTTTACAACTTTTTTTTCCATTGTTTTATTTATTTAATTAATAATAAGGTGCTTTACCGCACATTTTTGATTGTTCAATATTTATAATTTATTGTCTTTTTAATACAAGGGCCGAACGCGCCGGAATATAAAGTTTTAGCCATCCTTTTTGTTCACTTTCATACAGCGCGTCTTTTTGTGTGATATGCTCAATTGTGTCATCGTTTAATCCGTTACCTCCAAATTGTTTACTATCAGTATTGAGTACGATTTTATATTTTCCGTAAGGAGTTAGGATTCCATAATCCGTAAAAGATTTTACAGGATTAAAATTAAACATGAACACCAGATCATTTCTCATATATGCAAGGATTTGATCTTTATCATTATCCCATACTTTTTGTAAAAGCGTTGATTGAAAGTCTTTTATGCTGCAAATTAATTCAAGCATTTCGCGATCAAAATCACCTAAAAAATGGTATTTCAAATGATGATCATCAACTAAATTCCATTGCCGGCGCGCATATTTATATGACCATCCGTTTCCTTCGCGGGGAAAATCAACCCATTCGGGATGACCAAACTCATTTCCCATAAAATTGAGATATCCTCCGTTTATTGTGGTCGCGGTAACAAGGCGAATCATTTTATGTAATGCCATACCACGCTCAACATTCACGTTATGATCGTCTGCATGCATGTGCCAGTACATGTTGGCATCCATTAGCCAGAATATGATTGTTTTATCACCGACTAATGCCTGATCATGACTTTCTGCGTAACTGATCGTTTTTTCATCTTCGCGACGATTTGTTGTCTCCCACCATATAGCTGAAGGACTCCAGTCTTCATCTTTTTTCTCTTTCAGCGTTTTGATCCAAAAATCAGGAATGTTCATTGCCATTCTGTAATCAAAACCATAGCCTCCGTCTTCATATTTTGATGCAAGTCCCGGCATTCCGCTTACTTCTTCCGCGACCGTGATCGCATTCGGATTAACTTCGTGTATCAGTTTATTTGCTAACGTAAGATATACGATGGCGTCATTGTCCTGATGACCATTATAATAATCTCCGTAGTTTGTGAAATCTTCTCCCATCCCGTGACTATAGTATAGCATAGAGGTTACACCATCAAATCGAAATCCGTCAAAATGAAACTCGTCAAGCCAGAATTTACAGTTAGACAACAAGAAATGCAACACCTCATTTTTCTCGTAGTTAAAACAGAGAGAATCCCATGTTGGATGTTCTCGTCGTGGTCCGGTATGAAAGTATTGATAATGAGATCCGTCGAAACGACCTAAACCTTCCGCTTCGTTTTTTACGGCATGGCTATGTACGATATCCATTATTACAGCAATGCCCATACTATGCGCATCATCAATAAGATGCTTTAGTTCATCCGGTGTGCCGAAACGTGACGATGCTGCAAAAAAACTGCTTACATGATATCCGAAAGAACCGTAATACGGATGCTCCTGTATTGCCATAATCTGTATTGCATTATATCCATCGTTTGCAATTCTTGGTAAAATATTCGTCCGGAATTCTTCATAAGTTCCGGTTTTTTCGGCCTGCGATGCCATTCCGATATGGCACTCATATATTAGTAACGGAGAAGTTTTTGGTATGAATTTTTTGTCTTTGAAATTGTAAGGTTTAGCAGGACTCCAAACTTGAGCTGAAAATATTTTTGTTTGCTCGTCTTGTACAACTCGTTGACACCATGCGGGAATCCGTTCTCCGGATCCACCTTCCCATTCGATCAGTAATTTATATAGATCAGTATGATGTATTGAATTTTCGGGCAGATTTATTTCCCAATTTCCATACTCTTTTTTTTCTAATTTGTAATCGTCCTTTTTTTTCCAGTCATTGAATGTCCCGATAAGATAAATTGCGGTGGCGTTTGGCGCCCATTCACGAAAAATCCATCCATCATTTTTGTGATGTAGTCCGAAATACATATAACCGGAAGAAAAATCGGATAAAGATAGAATGCCGTTTTGAGTAATTTCTTTTTCTTTCTCAACGACAAAGTTATGACGCCCTTCGATAGCGTTATTATATGGTTCTAACCACGGATCCTTTTGTATTAATCTAAGCGTTTTTCCGCTCATTTATTTCTTTTTTTTAATCAATACACTAATTTTCAACGGACAAAAATACTTTTATATTTTAATATAACAATGTTTTATATGAAATTTCTTTGGAAAAAAAATAAAAAGTTTTCAACAAGTTGGTTTTTTATGTTTACCTTTGCTTGCAAATCAGAGCGTTATAACGCTTTAAAAAATAAAAGAAAGCAATGAAAAGCGAAATAAAAAAGTTGATATTTTATGTGTTGATGATTGTTGTTTTAGGCTTGTTAATGTATTTTGTTGCCGAAAAAGGAATCGCTCAACATCCATCAGATAAGGATGTTATCTCATATTCCGGTGCGCAAAATCTTACCGAAGGCTTTCGTTTGTTTTCATTTCTGACATTGGAACATATTAAATCTACAATCGGAATTTTATTATTACAAATCATTGTTATTCTTGCAACCTGTCGCATTGTAGGGCTTTTGTTTAAAAAGATCGGACAACCGACTGTGATCGGTGAAATTGTGGCCGGTATTATTTTAGGTCCTTCCATTTTAGGCTATTTTTTTCCTCAGGTATCGGCTTTTCTTTTTCCCGAAGAGTCTCTTTCTTATATAAAAATATTAAGTCAGTTCGGCTTAATACTGTTTATGTATGCGATAGGTATGGAGTTGGATTTGAGTGTGGTACGCAAACGTTTACGGGATACGATATCAATAAGCCATGCGAGTACGATTGTCCCGTTTTTTTTAGGAATGTTGATGGCTTATTTTATTTATGATGAGTACGCATATTCGGAAACTCCGTTTTTATCCTTTGCTCTTTTTATTGGTATATCTCTGAGTATAACCGCTTTCCCTGTTCTGGCAAGAATCATTCAGGAACGGGGAATGACACGTTCGCATTTGGGTAGTATATCATTGGCCAGCGCGGCGAGCGGAGATATTACAGCATGGTGTTTGCTTGCGGCGGTTGTCGCTTATGCTCAGGCCGGAACGATGAACAGTGCGATTTATAATGTTTTGTTTTCAGCGATTTATGTTTGTATTATGTTGTTTTTGGTTCGTCCCATTTTGCGGGTGATCGGAGATTTGTATCATAATAAAGAAGTCGTGAATAAGCCGTTGGTAGCAATGATGTTTTTTATCTTACTCTTATCTTCTTACATTACTGAAATATTAGGACTGCATGCTTTGTTTGGAGCTTTTATTGCGGGAATGGTTATGCCTGATAATCTTAAGTTTCGGAAGATTATGAATGAAAAAGTAGAAGATGTTTCACTTGCTTTGTTTCTTCCGTTATTTTTTGTTTATACGGGATTGCATACTGAAATAGGCTTAATAGAAGGAAAGGAAATGTGGTTATTATGTGGCGTTTTCATTCTTGTTGCTATTATTGGGAAATTTGGAGGAACATTGGTTGCTGCGCGTGTTTCAAATGAGAGCTGGAAAGATAGTTTATATATGGGAGCGTTTATGAACACGCGTGGTTTAATGGAACTCGTCGTGCTTTCTATTGGTTTGGAAATGAATATATTACCTCCGGTTGTTTTTGTGATGCTGGTATTGATGACATTAGTTACTACCTTTATGACTACTCCCTTGATTTCATTTATTGATACTTGTTTTCGTACATCGGAGCGAATTAAGTTTCATCGGGAAGAAAAACTTAAAACCGATACTTTCAAAGTTTTACTTTCGTTTGGTCGGGCAAGCAGCGGGCAGGTGATGCTCGATCTCGCACATCAAATGTTTTCAAAAGGAGATAAGAAATTAGATATTACGGCGCTTCATCTTACTGTAGGATCAGATGTCAATCCGGTTAGTACAGGAGAATTTGAAAAGGTGAGTTTCGCACCAATTCTGTATGAAGCGAATAAATTGAATATGCTTATACAGACAAGATATGATGTTTGCGGCAATGCGACGCAACATATTTGTTCCATTGTAAATAACGAAGGTTTCAATTTTTTACTTGTTGGTTCTGGTATTTCGATGAGTGATCTTGCGACGGATATAAATGCTCTCAGTACCTGGCGAAAATTAGTACGCTCACTATTTGGAAAAGATAGACAGAATACAATATTTTCTCCCGGCTCTCTGATTAAAGACAAAACAAAGGAATTTGTAGAGAATAGTAGTTGCTCTGTAGGTATTTTTATAAACAGAGGTTTTATACGCGCCGGAAATATTCTTGTTGTTTTTAATTCAGAAGATGATTTGGTTTTACTTGACTATGTAAGGACATTGCAAAAGACAACACACGGGGTTGTACAATTGATGAACCGCGTCAGCCCGGCATCTGATGATAGTGAAAAAGTCGCTTATGCATTGTCGGATTATTTGGAAACGGCTAAGGAAACGGCTATTCCTTTTGAAAAAAATCTGACAGCAGATATACTTATAAATATGGATTTAATGTTGGTAAGTTATGGTACATGGATACCTCTTTCCGAGGAATGTGATGATATATTGCAGGATATGCCATCCACATTAATTATACGACATAGATAATAATATAGTAAAGGCATAAAAAAAGCAACCGATTGTTTCGATTGCTTTTTTTATTGGTGTTTTTTGTCTTTAATAATTTACCGCTTTTATTTGAAAATAAGCTTTTGAATGAGAACATACCGGACAGATTTCTAATGCTTTTTTGCCGATAACGATGTGTCCGCAATTTTCACACTGCCATATTTGATCTTCGTCACGAGAGAATACTAATCCGTCTTTTACATTTGCAAGTAATTTGCGATAACGTTCTTCGTGTTCTTTTTCTATTTTAGCTACACCTTCGAACAAAAAGGCGATGCGGTCAAACCCTTCTTCTTTAGCTGTTTTTGCAAAATCCGCATACATGTCAGTCCATTCATAATTTTCTCCAAGCGCGGCATCAAGCAGATTTTCCGTTGTTGCCGGAATATCATTATCATGTAATAACTTGAACCAAATTTTAGCATGTTCTTTTTCGTTACGCGCCGTTTCTTCGAAGATATTGGCTATTTGCTCAAATCCGTCTTTTTTTGCTTTGGATGCATAATACTGATATTTTGTATGAGCTTGCGATTCGCCGGCAAAAGCGGCCTTCAGATTTTCTTCTGTTTTTGATCCTTTTAATGGTTTCATCGTTTTGTTTGTATTAAGTGAATAAATTATTTTCCGGTTTCAAAGATAATAAATATTGTAATGAATACAAAATTATTTTATGTTTTGATCCGAATTTATCTGTTTTTAAACGAATGTCATTAGCCGGAAGGATGAATTAGAAACCGGCGATTTCTTTAGGGTTAGGTCCGTATTGATTAGGACCAGGTGTGCTATCCATTAGCATAAAAACTAATAAAATAAAATTACCTAAAGGTACAAAGACCATAAGATACCATAGTCCGCTTTGATTTATATCATGCAGACGTCTGACAATAACGGCTATTGTGGGTATAAATACAACCAAGTAATACATAAATGGTAATATCAAAAAGAACATACCGACATTCTTTTCTATCCCTATAGCAATAAAACAAATAACCATTAAGGTAATAAGAATAAGGATATTAACCAATGTGTACATCCAATACTCTTTTCTTCTTGCCCTGCCGTTGAAATCAGCAAAATTTTTCAGAACTTTTAAATACCACTCCATGTTGTAAAAGTTGATTATTGATTAAATATTATTTATTTTTGTAGATGCAAATATATTTGGAATTCCATAATATTACAGAACTTATGAAACATTATTTTTCTTGCGGATTATTATTTCTTTTATGGACAACAGTTCTTCAAGCTCAATCGATTGATCAGATTAAAAATTATCAGGCAGAGTCTGTGTCTTCTTTTGCTGAGCGTTTAGAACCTGTCGGACGCATTTTGGAAGAAGATAATTACTATGTCTGGTGTTGTGCTCCGATAATGGATGATGACAATAAAGTTCATGTGTTTTACTCGCGTTGGGAAAAACAATATGGTATGGGTGGATGGATCGGACGCTGTGAAATTGCACATGCGGTAGCCGATCAACCGGAAGGCCCGTACAAATATATTTCAACTGTGTTGTCGCCACGTCCGGGTTATTTCGATAGTACCACATGTCATAACCCAAGCATTTACAAGGTTGACGGCCGGTATTGGCTTTTTTATATGGGTACAGCCGATAGCAAGTTTGGTACCAAACGCATCGGTTACGCAGTAGCCGATTCTCCCTGGGGGCCGTGGGAAAGATGTGATGAGCCTTTGTTAATGCCCGGAAATTCCGGAGAGTGGGACGATTATATTACCACTAATCCGGCATTCCTGAAACATCCGAACGGAGAGTACTGGCTTTATTACAAATCATGCAACGAATACGAATACCTGAATCAGCGAATTAATGGTATTTCAGGCAACCGGAAATATGGTGTCGCATTTGCCGATAACATTATGGGACCTTATCATCGCTATGAAAAGAATCCTATTGTAGACTTCTCCATATATGGAGAGAACCGGCAAGTTGAAGATGCATATATCTGGTATGAAGATGGAATCTTTAAAATGTTAATGCGAGACATGGGATTTTATGATCATACAGTCGGTCTCTATTTTGAATCAAAAGACGGATTAAACTGGGGGACTCCGCAAATCGGCTGGTTCGGCACGGAACACTATTTTGAGCAACCGCCTGCTCCCAAACATCTGACCCGCTACGGTCGTTTTGAACGTCCGCAATTACTGATGAAGGATGGTAAACCGGCCTATCTTTTCTGTACTACTCAGGGTGGTCAAGCTGAAACAGCTTCCGGATTCGTTTTTCGGATTAAACCGGAGTGATGCAAAAAATAAGGATGCACCTAAAAAAACGGCACATCCTTATTTTTAATTATTAAAACTGGGATTTATTTACTCCAGTCTTGCGCAATCATACGTTGATAACTCTTGTATCTCCATTTTGCATTGTCTTCGGCCGCTTTGAACAATTCGACCGCTTCATTGGGATACTGTTTGGCAACAGAAGAGAAACGAACTTCACCCTTCAGGAAATCCTGGAATTTATCCCACTGAGGCTCTTTACTGTCTAATGTGAATGGGTTTTGTCCTTCTGTTTCCAGCGCCGGGTTGTAACGCCACAAGTGCCAGTAACCGCAAGTAACCGCATCTTTTTCTTCTGCCTGGCTCTTGCCCATACCATTACGCAGACCGTGGTTGATACACGGAGCGTACGCAATAATCAGGGAAGGACCGTTATATGCTTCGGCTTCGCGGATAGCTTTCAGTGTTTGTGCCTGGTCTGCACCCATTGCAATTTGTGCGACATACACATATCCGTAAGTAGTAGCAATCATACCCAAGTCTTTTTTGCGTATACGTTTTCCGGCAGCGGCAAACTTAGCGATGGCTCCGACCGGAGTCGCTTTCGATGATAGACCTCCCGTATTTGAATATACTTCGGTATCCAGGACTAAGATATTTACATTTTCACCAGACGCGATGACATGATCCAATCCGCCGTAACCGATATCGTAAGATGCGCCGTCGCCGCCGATAATCCATTGGGAACGTTTTACTAAATAATGGCTGAGTTCCGCTATTTGTTTGCAGATATCGCATTTATCGGCATTGCTTTTTACTAATGCTGTAATTTGCGGAGCCAATTCTTTTGTTTTATCCGCATCGTTCATATTGTCAATCCATTCCTGGTATAAGCCGGATGCTCCTGACGGACAATCTTTTGCTATCGCTTCTTGCATTAGCATCACAAGGCGCTCGCGCATTTTCTTATTCGCCAGCTCCATACCCATACCGAATTCGCAGAAGTCCTCAAACAGTGAGTTCGCCCATGCGGGACCCTGTCCTTTGTCATTCTGTGTATAAGGAGTAGAAGGAACTGATCCTGAATAGATCGAAGTACAACCTGTTGCATTTGCAATCATCTGACGGTCTCCGAACAATTGGGAAACAAGTTTTACATACGGAGTTTCACCGCAACCGGCACAAGCGCCGGAGAATTCAAATAACGGTGTAGCAAACTGTGAATTTTTCACGTTTGATTTTACATCGACCAGATGCTGTTTTGTTTTTACATTAGCAACGCAGTAATCCCAGTTCTTTTGTTCTTCCAGCTGTGTTTCCAACGGAGCCATGTGTAAGGCCTGGTTTCCCTTGAAGCCCGGGCAGATATCGGCACAGTTACCGCAACCCAGACAGTCCAATACATCTACCTGGATACGGAAGGCCATCCCTTTCATTGTGGCCGGAGCTTTTACTTCCAATGTCTCGAATGAAGTACCTGCTTTTTCTGTTTCGTCTAATACAAACGGGCGGATGGAAGCATGTGGACAAACATATGCGCATTGATTGCATTGGATACAGTTATCTTTATTCCAAACTGGAACGAAAGCCGCGACGCCGCGTTTTTCGTATTGAGCCGTTCCCTGCATCCAGGTTCCGTCTTCACTCTTTGAAAATGCGGAAACCGGCAGTAAATCACCGTCCTGCGCATTAATCGGACGAACGAGTTCATTGATGAATGCCGGATCATTATTCGATACAATTTCATCATCCGGAAGATTGGCCCATGCCGGATCTATCGTAAGTTGTTTGTATTCGCCTCCACGATCGACAGCCGCGTAGTTTTTGTTTATGATGTCTTCTCCCTTATTACCATACGATTTAACAATGAATTTTTTCATCTGTTCAATTGCCAACTCCACTGGAATTACCTGTGTAATACGGAAGAATGCGGATTGGAGAATTGTATTTGTACGATTACCTAATCCGATTTCCTGAGCTATCTGTGTCGCGTTGATATAATAAACGGAGATATTCTTTTTTGCAAAATAACGTTTGACTTTATTCGACAGGTTTTTGGCCAATTCCTCATCTTCCCAGATGGTGTTCAATAGGAATGTTCCGTTTTCGCGCAAGCCTTTTGTTACGTCATACATACGAAGGTAAGCCTGTACATGACATGCCACAAAATTCGGCGTATTTACTAAATAAGTCGAGCGTATCGGCGTATCACCGAAACGCAAGTGTGAACAGGTGAAACCTCCGGATTTTTTTGAATCGTAAGAGAAATATGCCTGACAATATTTATTGGTATTATCACCGATAATCTTGATTGAGTTTTTGTTAGCGCCCACCGTTCCGTCAGCTCCCAATCCATAGAATTTCGCTTCGTACATGCCTGCTCCACCCATCGCGATTTCTTCTTTTTTCGGGAGTGAAGTGAAAGTAACATCGTCGACAATGCCGATTGTAAAATGATCTTTTGGCAAGTTCATCGCCAGATTTTCATATACGGCAAGAATCTGAGACGGTGTTGTATCTTTGGAAGAAAGTCCGTAGCGTCCACCTACGATTACCGGTGCGTTTTCCTGTCCATAGAAACAATCTCTTACGTCAAGATACAACGGTTCACCGTTTGATCCCGGTTCTTTTGTACGGTCAAGCACAGCGATGCGTTTTGCGGTTTTTGGTACTGCAGCAAGGAAATGTTTTGCTGAGAACGGACGATACAAATGTACTGCAACCAATCCGACTTTTTCACCTTTTTCAGTCAGGTAATCAATAGCTTCGCGAATCGCTTCCGTCACGGAACCCATTGCGATGATTACATTTTCTGCATCCGGCGCTCCATAGTAATCGAATAAACCATATTTACGTCCTGTTATTGCCGAAAGTTCTTTCATGTATTCTTCTACAATGGCAGGAACCGCTTCATAATACGAATTGCATGCTTCACGGTGCTGGAAGAATGTTTCCGGATTTTCAGCCATACCGCGTGCAACCGGATTTTCCGGATTTAACGCGCGGGCGCGGAATTCTGATAATGCTTTTTGGTCGATCAGCGGAGCCAGATCGTTGTTTTCCAACACTTCAATCTTCTGTATTTCGTGTGAAGTGCGGAAACCGTCAAAGAAGTTGATAAACGGAACACGCGATTTGAGCGTTGACAAGTGAGCAACAGCGGCTAAGTCCATTACTTCCTGAACCGAACCTTCGGCCAACATGGCAAAACCGGTCTGGCGACACGCCATAACATCCTGATGGTCACCGAAGATAGACAACGCGTGCGATGCGATCGTACGAGCTGATACGTGGAATACGCTTGGCAATAGTTCTCCGGCAATTTTATACATGTTCGGGATCATCAGTAATAATCCCTGAGAAGCCGTATAGGTGGTTGTTAGCGCACCTGCCTGAAGCGATCCGTGTAAGGCGCCGGCTGCACCTGCTTCCGATTGCATTTCCTGAACTAAAACAGTTTCGCCGAAGATGTTTTTTCTTCCGGCGGCAGCCCATTCGTCTACATATTCAGCCATTGTAGATGACGGAGTTATCGGATAAATCGCGGCTACTTCACTGAACATATACGAAATATGCGCAGCAGCCTGATTACCGTCACAAGTTAAAAATTTCTTTTCTTTTGCCATAATTTTAATCTTTAATAGTTATATAATATCTTCTAATCATTCTAATATAAAAATCCGAAAAGCCATAATGGAATAACATTCTTTTCACCTGTATTCGTATTTACGACGTAATAATATTTAGGGTTATTTTTAAAGGATTTGTTGACTTTTACACAAAACAGGAGTTCGTTGTCTATTGTAAAATCAGCATATTTTATTCCTTCATTAACTAAAAAATCCTTTTGCAATTGGTTGAAAAAAAATGTTTTGTGTTCTGAAAGTTCGCTTATTGGCTCCTGATGAATCGCGTGTAAAATATTGGTGTTATATACATACACTGTGGAAGGTTTTTTGGGAAAATCTTCATGCATCGGGTATAACATATTCACTAATCGCGCGTCTTTGAGGTATTTTATATAATTCATGACTGTTGCACGCGACATTTCCAATTCTTTGCTTAACTGACTGACATTCGGTGTACACGGTGCTTCAAGAGAAATCATATAAAATAACTTTCTTAGCTTAGGGAGGTAACGTTGTTCTATTTGTCTGATATACAATACATCAACTTCAAGCGTCATATTCATTGTTTTGAGCAGATTTTCCGAATAATTTCGTTTTTCCAGAAAAAACGGATAAAAGCCATGATGCAGATAATCCCTGAAATACGATTGCAACTTATGGTTTGTCTGTTCAATAATTTCATTAGCAATCTTCTGATGATTTTGTATGATATCTTTTAGTTTATATGTCGAAAATTGTTTGTTGTTCACTAAGTTGAGATATTCCCTAAAGGAAAAACCACGAAGTTGATAGACCGCGACTTTTCCGGCTAAGTCTGGATTCTCCTCTTTCAGGCGTATAACGGCAGGGCCTGTAAATATAATTTGTAAATCCGGAAATTCGTTGTAACATGTACGTAATTCTTTTGACCATTCCGGATATTTGAAGACCTGGTCTATAAGCAACGTTTTGCCCCCCTGAGAACGAAAATCCCTGGCAAATTCAATAATCGTTTTTTCTGTAAAAAAGAAATGGTTGAGATTGATATACAGGCATTCACGATTGTCAATTCCGTAAAATTCTTTAGCATAAGACAACAAAAAAGTTGTTTTGCCTATACCACGTGATCCTTTGATACCAATCAGACGTTCATTCCAATTGATTTCATCCATAAGTCCCCTTCTGACTAATTGAGTAGAGAGGTGAGACAACAAGTATTGGTGTGTTCGATAAAAAGATTCCACTGCTAAATTTGCCTTTTGTATGTAAATCGGTACAAAAATAAATAAAAAAGTCAAAATTGCAAACTAGACTTTGCAATTTTAAGCTTTTTTACATGAGAATTCAAGTTTTCACATATTTTACTGCAGATAGAATTTTTGTGAAATGCACAGGTGGCCGGATGTTCATAGAAAAAGCATTCCGATTTTGTTTATTGAGAATAGTATATCATAAAGAAAGCGGGAACACCCCGCTTTCTCAAACCTGTTCAATCTTTTTACCCTTAGTCTTTCCTTTTACCTTTTATTGTTTCCGCCATTATTATTGTTATTTGGCTGTTGTTTGTTTTGATTGTTGTTCTGCGTATTTTGATTTTTGTTGTTTGAAGAGTTATTGTTCGGCTGTGAACCTTTGTTCTGGTTATTAGAAGTATTGCCACCCGGTTCTACCCATCTCCGATTGTTGTCTTTGCTCGTATTGTATTTCGTGTTGTTACTGAAACGTATGGGTTCTTGCGTTTTGTCACCTTTGTAATGTGAATAAGACTTCTTATGTGTTTTATTATTTAACCAGGGTTGTCTTTCATTAATAACAACTTTATACATGTTGTAGAAGTCATATTTGCGATAACCGTATGGCAGATACTGGTTCGATGTCCATGCGCCTCCGGAATAATAGTAGAATAAAGAATTAATCACATCATAGTAAATATTTAAATCCGGCATGTAATAAAACTCTGCATAATCATATCCGGAAGGTCCCCAGGATGGTTGCTTGTCAAGGTTGATATTTACATTTATATTTATATTCTGTGCTGATGCAGGGTTAGCTAATCCCATTACAAAGAATAAACTTAGAGCTATCATCATCTTTTTCATATCTACATAAATTTTAAAACTTAGAACTCAAGATCCTTAACACGTTAGTTAAATTGTTAATGCAAATATAGAGGCAGATAAAGATGTTGGCAAAAACAATCTACGTATAATTTGTTTTTGTCGACGGAAACCGAAATCCGGTCTATGAAATTATGATAATAAACAGATCCGATGTTTATTATCTAATTGTTTAACGATGAGTAATCGCTGCTGTTGGATGAGTATTACCGGTAGGGAGTTGAACTAAAAGAGATATTAAAAGAAGTGAAGCCGGAGAAATAGCGCCAATACATAAGATAAAGCAAAAAAAGCCAGAAAATTTTATACCAATAAGAAAAAAACTATATTTGCAAAATAACAGCTGTAACAAAAAAACATAAACAGTTACAGCTATAATATAGTTGGCGGTCAACTGATCGCAATGTGGCAAACGTAGAAATAAAAATTAGAACAACAATAAAAAAAGCAACGTAAATCAATCTAAAATTAAACAATTATGAAATTTAGCAATGTAAGATTATTAGTCAAAGACTATGAAAAGTGTTTCAAGTTTTATACCGAAAAACTTGGCTTAGAAGCAGCTTTTGATATTGAAGGCTGCTATGGAAGTTTTAAAGTAGCCGAAGATATCGAAGGATTGGCGATATTTACCTCTTACCTTATGGCATCTGTTGTTGGTAATGTGGACAAAGATCAGCCAACCAATTGTAGAGAAAAAATGATGGTATCATTTGAAGTTGGTAGTGTTGATGAAACCTTTAAAACTCTTTCTGTAAAGGGCGTTAAGTTTATCAATCAGCCAACCGATATGCCTGGTTGGGGGATGAGAGTTGTTCACTTGAGAGATCCTGAAGAAAATCTAATTGAACTTTTCACGCCTTTGAAAATAGAGTAGATAGATTTTTGTTGATGAGATTTTTACTTACTACAACAATGACGAGGTGAAAAAGACGGTAGAATATCGGGTAGATTTATAAAAGAAGGACACTATAGAATGATTTTATTTCGACTTTTTTAACGCGTTAAATATGCATTTTATGAAATTGAAAAATAGTTTAGTTGTTTTGCTTTTCATCCTTTCAATAGGAGTCGTGAAAGCTCAAGAAGCCGACCAAAAAATCGGCAGCTTGATAAATCAATCCGACTGGTTTGGTTTGGAAGAAGAGTATCCCAAGTTGAGAAGCAAAATGCAATCTGAAATGTTAAGGCTATTATCGGAATCAATGATAAGCAGGCACTTTAACAATCCTGACCCTTAGGCATGGACTTTATCAAGCTATTCAAGAAAGCAACTATCAATTTTGACAAAATGTTTGTCGATGTCGAGAAATGAAAATCGGTATGTCTTGCCACATGAGATGCTATGAGTGCAATTTCTCCGGCAAGGAATCGGATATTTTTGTTTTAAAGATTTTTCCTTAATTTTGCAAGAAGAAACTAATTGATGCTATAATCATGAAGAAAAAAAATAATCCGTTTTTTGATAAATATACGACAGAATATCAGGCAATACCATTTGATAAAATAAAAAACGAACATTATATACCCGCATTTGAAGAAGGTTTTCGTTTATTGAGGGAAGAGGTGGATAAAGTTGCTAATGATCCTCAGAAACCTTCATTTAAAAATACAATCGTTGAACTTGAGCGAAGTGGAGAATTTCTGAAACGTGTATCGAACGCCTTTTTTGGCATTTTCGGTGCTGTCACAGATGATGAAAGAATGGAAATCGCTCAAACAATATCTCCGAAAATGTCGGAAAGCCAGCATTATATATTTTTGAACAAACCATTATTTAAGCGTGTCAGAGAAATTTATCTTAAAAAAGAATTGCTGAATCTTTCTGTTGAAGACATTAGACTGCTTGAAAATACATACAAGGGGTTTATTGATAGTGGTGCCGGGCTGAAAGAAAAAGACCGAAAGAGGTATAAGGAATTGAGTACGGAGCTGTCTCTTTTATCTCTTGATTTTGATAATCATGTCCTGAAAGATGAAAACAGTTTTGAAATGCTTCTCACAGATAAAAAAGAGTTGCGCGGACTTCCTGCCAATATATGCAAAATTGCTTCATTAGCTGCAAAAGAGAAAGGCCGGAAGGGATGGCTTTTTACACTTTCGGCTCCGAGTTATGTTCCGTTTATGCGGTATGCGGATAATCGTGAGTTACGCGAAAAAATGTACATGGCGAAGATGACGGTCGGAAGCAGTGATAATGAATTTGACAATAGGGAGATTGTCGAAAAGATTGTAAACAAACGCCTTGAAGTTGCCCGTCTTTTAGGTTTCGACAATTACGCATCGTATGTATTGAAAGATAAGATGGCAAAGGATCAGCAACAGGTTTATAAACTACTTCGCCAACTGCTTAAGAACTATAAGCCTCTTGCTAAAAACGAATATAAGACGTTACAAGAGTTTGCCTCCGGACAAGAAGACAGTCAGACATTTGTTCTAATGCCGTGGGATTGGAATTATTACGCGGAAAAACTGAAAAAGCAATTGTTTAATGTCGATGATGAGATGACGCGTCCCTATTTTGAGTTAGAACGTGTCCGGAATGGAATCTTCGATCTTGCTTCGGATTTGTATGGATTGACATTCCGGAAGAATTCGAAAATACCGGTCTATCATGAAGATGTAACAGTTTACGAAGTGATGGATTCGGATAAAACATTATTGGGTATTTTGTACGTGGATTTTTTCTCACGCGAAACAAAACAGTCCGGAGCATGGATGAGTGATGTGAAAGGACAGTTTGTGGATAAGCAAAATAATGATCATCGTCCGCATGTGATGATCTCAATGAATTTTCAACGTCCGACCAAAGAGCATCCTTCTTTGCTGACGTATAGTGAGGTAAAAACTTTTCTGCACGAATTCGGACATGCTCTTCACGGATTATTGAGCCAATGCAGGTATGAAAGCATGTCGGGAACAAATGTAAAACATGATTTTGTAGAATTACCTTCTCAGATAATGGAGAACTGGTTGGATGAAAAAGAATTTCTTGATCGTGTGGGTGTGCATTATAAGACAGGCAAAAAGATGCCGATGAAATTGATTAAGAATATCATCGATTCGTCGAATTTTAATGTGGGATACGCTTGTTGCCGTCAGGTAAGTTTTGGCTTGCTTGATATGGCATGGCATACACTGGATGTTCCTTTCAGTGGAAATGTTGAACGTTTTGAGAAGAAAGCGTGGCAAAAGGCTTCTATACTTCCGGAAGTGAAAAGAACAATTATGAGTTGTAGTTTTGGTCATCTGTTTTCCGGAGGGTATGCCGCAGGATACTATGGCTATAAATGGGCGGAAGTTTTGGACGCGGACGCTTTTTCCCTGTTTAAAGAAAAAGGAATATTTGATAAAGAAACAGCGCAATCATTCCGGAACAATATTTTAAGCAAGGGAGATTGTGAAGACCCGAATGAACTTTATATCCGGTTCCGGGGGCGTAAACCGACAATAAAGGCGTTGTTGCAACGAAACGGAATTTTAACGCCTTGATGCGTACTCCAAAAATCGAATGACTTCCTGATTATTTGTCTGCGGCAGGGTTTATTTTCCCAACCTCGGAAGACCCGCAGAGGAAGTCATGGCAAAAATACCTTTTTGTTTTGAACGAATATCCTCTATCAAATAGAACGCATTCGAATCGAAGTCATCAATTATTTTTGTGACTTTCCGTTGTGATTTTCTGCTCACGACTGTTTCTATGATATCTACTTCGGACACAGCTCCTTCTCCTTTGATAAAAGTGGAGCCAAAATTGCTCTTATTCAATAGTTGCGCTAATTGATGGCCGTCTTTCTTGGTATATACCCTGAATAAAACATACCCGAATGCAATTTTGTTTTCAACGAGTATGCCAATGAAATTTCCGGTCGCATATCCTCCTGCATAAGCCAAATAGGAGATTAAACTGTTCGCATGTGAAAATATTTGCGAAATGATTACAACCCATATAAAGACCTCAAAAAAACCGACAATAGGAGCTTTTTTTCGCTCTCCTTTTGACACAAAAATAATACGAAGCGTGCCCAATGTCACGTCACAGATGCGACCGAAGAATATAACAATCGGTAATAACCATGGATAAGTATCAAAAAATTCAAACATTGTTTATTTATTTCAAAACGGAACAAAGATAGGGCTATTTTTTGTATTTCACTTGCCTTGCGCTATCTTTGTGCATTCAATTGTAAATAGTTATAGGGTGATCATTTTTCATAAACAAATGATTGTGATGAAATAAGTGTCATTGTATAAGAAAAATATCAAGTATGGCAGGAAAGGAAAAGATAAGTAATAATATTCTGATCAAAAATAAACGCGCATCATTTGATTTCGAATTTATTGAAACGTTTGTGGCGGGAATTGTGCTTACCGGTACGGAAATAAAATCAATCCGGTTGGGTAAGGCGAGTCTTGTGGATACGTATTGTATTGTTGAACGGAGCGAGGTTTGGGTAAAAAATATGTATATAGCCGAATATTTTTATGGTACCTACAATAATCACTCGGCGCGACGTGATCGTAAGTTGTTACTTCATAAAAAAGAGATACGTAGTATTGAATCAGCAGCGAAAAACAGTGGATTTACTATTGTCCCGACCAAAATGTTTATCAATGAAAAAGGGTTGGTGAAAATTGTTATTGCTGTTGCAAAGGGAAAGAGAGAATATGATAAACGTCAGTCGTTGAAAGAGCGTGACGATAAGAGAGAAATGAGCCGGGCTTTCATGAAATAACCATTCTCGATGAAAGCCTTATTCAGGGTTTATGAAATTTTGATTATCACTTTGTTTAATACAGAACAAAAATTATGATTAGTATTGACTCAATAATAGATAGCAGCGGTATTCAGTCTGAAAGTCTCATTCATTTTATGAAAGTATCGGCATCGGTTTTATTCGCATTTGTTTTGGGTTTTATATCTTATCTCATAACGAAAAAACTGGTAGCGAAAATTGTGCTTAAGATTGTAAAGAAGACAAAGTTTAAATGGGATGATCTTCTGCTTAATCAGAAATTGTTTAATCGTTTAGGACTGCTGGTATTTCCGATTGTATCAAGGATATTTATATCCGGATTGGAATGGAGCTATACGGGTATTATCATAAAAATACTGGACGTCTGGGTTATTTTTGCTTTAATATCTCTTTTGTCTACGGTTTTATCCGGAGTGAATAGTATATATATGAGCTACTCTTCATCCAAAGATAAACCGATTAAGGTATTTATTCAGGTAATAGAGATCTTTCTTTATTGTGCGGCAATTATTGTTGTCATCGGAATGTTTACGGAAAAAGACGTTTCTACTTTACTTGCCGGGCTTACTGCTTTTGCTGCTATATTAATGCTGATCTTTAAGGATTCTATACTCGGACTGGTTGCGGGAATACAACTAAGTGCCAATAATATGGTACACGTGGGTGATTGGATCGTCATGCCGAGCGCCGGAGCTGACGGTGATGTGATAGAAATAAACCTGACAACGGTGAAAGTTCAGAATTTCGATAAGACGATAACTACTATTCCTACATACAAGCTTGTTTCAGAATCATTTACAAATTGGCGCGGAATGGAAGAATCAAACGGAAGAAGAATTAAACGTTCGATAATCATTGATGTTAATTCGATACATTACCTGACGGGTGAAGAAATTTCCACATTGATTGACTCTTCGTTTCTGAATTCATACATGCAGGAGAAGCTGAAAGATCTGGAGGAATATAATGCCAGCCGTAAGAATCGTCTGGATGTACGCCGTTTGACAAATATCGGGACATTCCGTGAATATTTGGAATCATGGTTAGAAACCAATCCTGACATTAATCAGGATATGACGCATATGGTACGTCAGCTTCAACCTACACCGACCGGTCTTCCGATTGAAATATATTGTTTTTCGGCCCATCAACGATGGATTGATTATGAAAACGTACAATCGGATATCTTTGACCATATCTATGCTATCCTGGATTTGTTTAACCTGAGAGCTTTTCAGTTTTCAAATAATACGGTTGTCGCGGAAAAATAGGATCATATTGAATCAAAAAAATAGAATTAAATGACAAAAAAGACAATAAAAGAGCTTCTTAAAGAGCGCATACTTATTCTTGACGGTGGAATGGGAACGATGATCCAAGGCTTCCATCTGGTGGAGGAGGACTATCGTGGAGAGAGGTTTGCTGATTATAACGGACAATTGAAAGGGAACTATGATTTGCTGAACATAACGCGTCCGGATGTGATACGTGATATACATCGTCAATATCTTGACGTGGGAGCAGATATTTTTTCAACAAATACCCTGAATGCCAATTCTATTTCGTTGGAAGACTATAAAATGGAGTCTCTTGCTTATGAAATGAATTATGCGGCAGGACAGCTTTCGCGTACGCTGGCTGATGATTATATGAAAGAATATCCGGACAGGACTATTTTTGTAGCAGGCTCAATTGGCCCGACAAGTAAAACCGCTTCAATGAGTCCGGATGTGAATGATCCGGCTTATCGTGCTGTTTCGTACATGGATTTGTATAATGCTTATTTTGAACAGATTCGCGGATTGATGGACGGAGGGGTTGATATTCTTTTATTCGAAACAACCTTCGATACATTAAATGTGAAAGCCGGATTAGATGCGGCAATACAGGTTATGTGTGATAAGCAGGAGGAATTGCCGATTATGCTTTCACTTACGCTTTCCGGTAAAGGCGGACGTACCTTTTCCGGACAGACGCTACCGGCCTTTCTTGCATCGGTTCAGCATGTTCCACTGATGAGTATAGGACTAAATTGTTCGTTTGGCGCGTCGGAAATGAAGCCTTATCTAAAGGAGTTGGCTGATGCCGCGCCTTTCTTTATCAGCGCTTATCCGAATGCCGGTTTGCCGAATCAGTTTGGGCAGTATGATGAAACTCCTGAAAAAATGGCGGTGCAGATAAAGGAGTTTGTAAATGAAGGGTTAGTTAATATTGTCGGAGGATGTTGCGGAACGACACCTGCGCATATCGCCCGGTATCCGGAGCTGATCAAGGGGGTGATGCCTCATAAACCTATAGAGAAAACAAACGCGTTATGGTTGTCCGGTCTGGAACTGTTGGAAGTAAAACCCGAAAATAATTTTATCAATATAGGAGAACGTTGTAATGTCGCCGGTTCCCGTAAATTTCTGCGGCTTATAAAAGAGAAAAACTACGAAGAGGCGCTGGCGATTGCCCGTAAACAGGTGGAAGACGGCGCACAGGTTATTGATATCAATATGGATGACGGACTTCTTGATGCGGTGCATGAAATGAAGACGTTTCTGAATCTGATTGCATCGGAGCCCGATATAGCGCGTGTACCTGTGATGATTGATTCCTCCAAGTGGGATGTTGTTGAGGAGGGATTGATGTGTGTTCAGGGTAAAAGTATTGTTAATTCAATAAGTTTGAAAGAAGGAGAAAAGGTATTTCTGGAACATGCTGCAAAAATACGCCGACTTGGTGCGGCTACGGTTGTGATGGCATTCGATGAAAAAGGACAAGCAGATGTTTTTGAACGTAAGATTGAAGTCTGCGAGCGTGCCTATAAATTACTGACAGAAAAGGTTGGCTTTCCGCCACAGGATATTATTTTCGATCCGAATGTACTGGCGATTGCGACAGGTATGCCGGAACATAACGGTTACGGGCTTGACTTTATACGTGCTGTAGGCTGGATAAAGAAAAATCTTCCGTATGCAAAAGTGAGTGGTGGAATTAGTAATCTGTCGTTTTCATTCCGTGGAAATAATTATGTGCGTGAAGCGATGCATGCGGTATTTCTGTATCATGCGATACACGAGGGAATGGATATGGGAATTGTTAATCCCTCGTCGTTTGTCAATTATGAAGAAATAGAGCCTTCATTCCGGGATCTGTTGGAAGATGTGATTTTAGCCCGTCGTCCGGAGGCTGCGGAAGAGCTTATCGGTTACGCGCAGGAAAATACCGAAAAATTGTCCGGTGTACAGGACAATACACAAGAAATTTGGCGTGAGCAACCCTTAGAAGCACGTATCGAATACGCTTTGATGAAAGGGATCGGCAATTACTTGGAAACAGACTTGCAGGAAGCATTGAAAAAATATAATAAGGCTGTTGATATAATTGACGGGCCTCTGATGAATGGTATGAACAGAGTCGGAGAATTGTTCGGCGCAGGCAAGATGTTTCTTCCTCAGGTTGTTAAAACGGCGCGTACCATGAAAAAAGCCGTAGAAATATTGCAGCCGGTTATTGAAAAAGAAAAATCTTCATCCGGAGCGTCTAAAGCCGGAAAAGTTGTTTTTGCGACTGTAAAAGGGGATGTTCATGATATCGGAAAAAATATTGTGTCAATTGTACTGACATGCAACAACTATGAGGTGATAGATCTTGGCGTGATGGTATCTGCCGAGACCATACTGGAAACCGTACGGAAAGAAAAACCGGATTTGTTATGCCTTTCGGGACTGATAACGCCTTCTTTAGAAGAAATGGTACATGTGACGGACGAAATGCAGAAAGCGGGAATGCGCATTCCGATTATGATAGGAGGAGCGACTACATCGAAATTGCATACGGCGCTGAAAATTGCACCACACTACGATTATCCTGTTATACATGTTGTCGATGCATCACAGAATCCGATTATTGCAGCAAAATTACTGAATCCGGAGACACGTGATAAATATATTGGGGAGCTGAATGATGATTATGAGCGTTTACGGAATGTTCAATCGGCTTCCGTAGAAGCCAAACCATTACTTTCTTTAGAGGAAGCACGTGAGCATCGCCTGAAAACCGATTGGGTAAATTCCCGCGTGATACAGGCTCCGAAGCAAATGGGAGTACACCGAATGGAAATACGGGTGGCTGAAGTCATACCCTATATCAATTGGATATCCTTTTTTGCGGCATGGAGGCTTAACGGACGTTACGGGGATTTATCGCGATTACATGATTGTGAGGGATGTCGTGCGACCTGGCTTCATGAACAACCGGAGGCGGAACGTACAAAGGCCGAAGAAGCATTGAAGTTATATGATGACGCTCAAAAGGTTTTAAAGCAATTAGCCTGGGGTAAGGATACATCCGCTTGTTGTGAAGCTCTTTATGGCTTTTTTCCGGCGGTAAGTATTGGTGATGATATTCGTATAGGAGATAAAACAATTCCGACATTACGACAACAAACGCTTAATGATAAAGGATTCTGTTTATCGCTTGCGGATTATGTAATACCTGAATCAGAAAGGCGTGAAGATTATGTCGGTGCGTTTTCTGTTACTGCAGGTAAGAATATGGAAACTCTTTGTCGTCAATATGAAATGCAAAACGACAATTATTACCTGATGCTTATTCAAACATTGTCCGATCGTTTAGCTGAAGCCGCAGCAGAATATCTGCATGAGAAGGTGCGCAAAGAATACTGGGGATATGCTCCCGAAGAAAAGCTGTCAGTGGAAGAACTGTTCAAGGCGCATTATCAGGGTATCCGGCCTGCTGTTGGCTATCCTTCGCTTCCGGATCAGGGTTTGATATTTATACTGGACAGGCTATTGCAATTAGATAAGATAGGGGTAAGCCTAACTGAAAACGGAGCATTAATGCCTACGTCATCTGTTGCCGGATTTTATTTTTCTCATCCTGAATCATCTTATTTTATGATTGGGCGAATTTCAGAGGAGCAGTTGCAGGATTATGCCGTTCGCCGTGGCGAAGTCGCTGATGATTTGAGGCGTTTCCTAATAAAGAATCTAAAATGAAAATGATGCTTAGTTGATAAGAACGCAATAAATACATTTTCTTCACGTTTTTTTAGTAAATCACTAATAAAAACTATAAGATTATGAAAAAAGCGTTTTTAATTATTGCATTACTTGTTATTGTTCTTAATAGCATCTCGGCACAATTTGTCGTAGGGCCGAAAGTGGGTTTGAATATTTCGAAAGAACATTTTGGCAAAAAAGCTTTTGATGAAGATGTTGATTTCAGGACAGGCCTGAATGCCGGTGTTTTTGGAAGGTATGAAATCAATAATATCTTTGATGTTCAGGCGGAATTATTATATTCGCAACAGGGGTTTAAGAGGGATGTTCCCCTCATAAATTATAATGGAATAGCAATAACGGAAGGATATAAAACATTATCGCATTATTTGAATGTACCTGTCTTGTTGAAATATTACCCTATTAAACTTCTGTATATAGAAGCCGGTCCCCAGATAGGGTTTTGTCTGAATTCTAAATTATCTTGGGAAAATAAAGAGATCGATGAAGAACTTAATAATTTAAAACTTGATTATAATACAGTTGATTTTTCATTGGTAGGTGGTATTGGGGTTCATGTCGGATATGGATTAACTGCTAATGTAAGATATAGTCATGGATTTACAAAAACATTATCGGATTCCGACTGGAAAAACCGGGTAATTCAATTTTCTCTTGCTTATGATTTGTGGAGTTTTTGAATTTTACGTTATTAAAAATACATTTAGATTCTCATGAAAAAGCTTGTAATTGTAGGATGTGGGCGACTTGCCGAAATTGTTGCCGATGCGGTTATTAACGGGTTATTGTCAGAATATGATTTAGTTGGAGTTTATTCCCGTACTGCTGCAAAAGCTGATCGAATTG
>JAVBNB010000075.1:0-9899 GCA_031551825.1 Tannerella sp.
CTTTTTGAGAAAAGTTGAACTATAACAATGCCTATTTCATCTGTTGTTGAAAAAATATAATTTCATTTGTTTGATATAATGATAAAATTGTTTTTCATAAATTATATATATATCTTTGTTTCAATTTATTAGCCAATAATTTATTTATCTGTAATAAAGAAATATCTACATTCAAAATTATATCTAAAGTATGTTTTATGATGGAAATTATTATTTTTGAAATGTGTATCATTTGCTGGGAATCCATGAACTTCAACAATGATGCGAGATAAATATTATATTATGAAAACCCGTCTACTCATATTTCTGTTTCTTTGTATTTGCCTCCCTTCCTCATATAGCTACGCTTTGAGTAATTCCCCATACTTAGCCCAACGACAATTCATCAACAAAACCATTGATATCGACCACATTGAAACCTTCTTTCAGGATGCCATTGGACGTATATGGAGCGGCACCTTTATTAACGGTATCATGATGTTCGATGGAGAGACTTTTACCAGGAAAACTCCGCTACTCACATACAATGGCATACATTGTCAGTTGCCCATAACTGATTCCGATTATCTGATCGGGACGAGAAACGGATTGTACCGGTTTGACCTGAAGACACTCGAAGTGAAACCAATTCCGGATGCTATGAGTATTGAGGTTGTAGGGCTCAACCGGAAAGATCCTGAACACGTATTGGTATTTTGCGGCAATAAAATTGCGACCCTGAACCTGAAAGACTGGACAATAAAAGATGAAGTCATATGGGAAGACTTCCGTCTGGTGATGAATGCGTACTTGTCCGACGACGAGTATATACTTTTAACAAATAAAAAAGGCTTGTATACCTATTCTTATTCAGATCAGAAAATTAATCCTGTACCATTAAAAAACTTCTCGCCCCGGAACGAATTACTGCTGACATTGCTGCGTGATGGCGATTCGTTCTGGGTAGGAAGTGACAAAGGACTGATGAAATATGTGCATGGATCAGGAGAGGTGATTCGCGTCAATGAGCTGAATAACATTTGCATCAAAACGTTGATGAAAGACCGGAACGGCACATTATGGGTCGGAACAGAAAACGGACTATACATCTATAACCTGGTAACCGGGACATGGGAGCATTATATTCACGATAACCGTGATGAGAGAAGCCTGCTCAGCAATTGTGTATGGAGCATATTTGAAGACAATGACGGCAACAAATGGTTAGGTGTGGATGGCGGTATCTCTTTTTTTTGTGAGAATGACCCACTCTGTAAAGTAAAATGGGGAGACCTGATCCCCACACGTGAAGGTAACCGGATAATCGATATACTGCACGATAGCCAAGGCGATTATTGGTTAGGGGGAATCAGCGGATTGGGTTACTATTCACCCGGTACGGGAAAGTCAGCTTTCTTTAAGGTTGACGGCGACCACAAGATTGTAAACAGCAGGATCCGTACCATTTACGAAGACCGTGACGGCATCGTGTGGATTGGAACAGATGGTGGATTAGCTTGGTTTGACCGGCGCACAAAAACATTTACTTCCTGTAACACAGAAGATCCGGAAACGGGCAGAAATGCTTTATGGACTTATGGAATTGTCGAAGATGACCGGGAAAACCTTTACATAGCAACCTGCTCAGGAGGAATATTCATCATAAACAAAGACACACTACAGAAAAGCAAGAACCGAAAACCAGCTCCAGCATTCAATTATCATTTAGATTCGAAGAAATATCAAATACGGGAAACAGGATGCCTCAGCATTGCCAAAGACTCGTTAGGATATATTTGGGTTAATGGTGGCGGTTACCTTTATAAAATAGAGGAACCGGGAAAAGCTGTTATCGAATTTTCTGACACCAGCACTCCTGTTTTACCTTGTAAAAATATTACAGGACTACTTTGCGATCGTGAAGGTATGATTTGGGGATTCTCCCAAACGGATTTCTTCCGGGTAGACCCGGAAACAAACCAGATAGAACATATTCCGGCTACGGAATACACGAAAGAATATGGTGAAATCAGCAGCATGGTGGAATACGGCGAACATATCTGGTTCCTGACCAGTAAAGGCGTTGGCATACTTCATAAGGCAACATTCAGATTTAAACACCTCATTGATTTTACCGGGTCGATATACAAAAGCTGCTACTACGATGTCCAGAAAGACCTGATATGGTTGGGTGGAGTTGACAATTGCCTGGTACTGAATCCCGCGGCCTGCCTGAGAAACGTGAGAGATATCCATCCATCGGCTATCATTTCCGCGGTTTATGTGAATGAAGATATTCTTCCACATAACATAGCTTATTGCACTCAATTAAAACTTCGTCCGGACGAAAACAGCCTGTCTTTCCGTGTTTCTTTCGGATCGCCCATGCAGGAAACGGAATTGCAGCATGGATACTATTACCGTATGGCCGGGCTGGACGATTCATGGCGGGAGTTCAATATCCAGAATTCACTCATCAAGTACTCCTATCTGGGCTTTGGAACTTATCAGCTGGAAATAGGCAAGCGTGATAGTGAAAGCGATGAAATAGAAACAGTTCGTTCATTTCAGATCATCATCCAGGCACCATGGTACCATACGGTTTGGTTCAGATTATTGATTGTAGCTATAGTTGCCTGCCTATTCATAGCCGGGATCAATTTCTACCGCATACGAACGAAACTACGGATGGCTGAAAGCGAGAAAGCCAACATGCTGAATCTCTCACAAATGAAGATGGACTTCCTCACAAGTATGTCGCATGACTTGAAAACGCCGTTGAGCCTCATCCTTGGACCGGTGAATAAATTACTGGGCAGCACAAAGAATGCCAATTCAAAAGCATTATTGCAAACCATATTAAAGAATACTATGCGGCTAAGCACAATGGTATCGCAGATTATTGATTTCAAGGACGAGTCTTCACTGGAATCCCATCTGGCCACCTCCCGTTTAGAAATCATAGAATTTCTACGAAGTATCATTTTCGTGAATCAGGAAATGTTCGGGGAGAAAAACATCACGCTCACATTTACCCCGAACGTAGAGAAACTCTATGTTGAAGCTGATGTACTGAAACTGGAATCCGTCATCAATAACCTGCTGTCCAATGCATATAAATTTACAACCGAGGGAGGGAAAGTAGCAATTCATGTAACTTACCCTTTAGCCGACCGGTATTCCCAACTCGAATTAAAGATCGCCGATACCGGTATCGGTATTCCCGGGAAAGACCTGCCCTATATATTCGACCGTTTTTTTCAATCCGATAACACATTGAAAATGAACAAAGAAGGATCAGGCATAGGACTCTTTATGGTTCGAAACTACATGGTGCAACATGGAGGAGAAATTCATGTTGAATCAAACGATGCCGGTACCACTTTTACTCTTTATCTGCCTGTGGTAAACAAAGAAGAGCCCCAAATATCCGGAATTCTTCCAAAAGTGTTAATTGAAACAGAAGACATTCATCATCAGAAACTAAAAGTCCTGATCGTTGAGGATAATGAAGAGATAGCTACGTTCATAGCCGATAACCTAAAAGACATGGAATGCGCCATCGCTCATAATGGCAAGGCCGGGCTGGAACTCGCCCAACAATTATTACCGGATGTGATCATCTCCGATATCATGATGCCTGTTATGGACGGAATAGAGATGAGTAAATTATTGAAGCGTAATCTAACTACATCTACTATTCCCATCATTCTGCTTACTGCAAAAGATGATAAAAATACGGAAACCCATGCCTACAAGCTGGGTGTGGATGCATTCCTATCCAAACCCCTTGAAATTGAACATCTGGTAACCCGTATCCATCAACTTATTAAGAATAAAACGAATCTGATTTCAAAGACAATTCAAAACGGATATAAAAAAGAAGAAAAGATAGAAGTTATAGCTTCGCAGGATGAGAAATTCCTATCCGAAATCACCCGTATGATTGAAGAACATCTGGAGGACCCGGATTTAAACGTTCAAAAACTATCCGAAATTTCCGGATACAGCACTAAACAAATTTATCGCCGGTTGAAAACACTGACAGGCCATACAGCCGTTGATTACATCAAATCTATCCGGTTGAAGAAAGCCGCCATGCTTTTGAGCCAGAAGAAATTTACCGTAGCCGAAGTAATGTATATGGTAGGTTTTTCCACTCATTCTTATTTTGCAAAATGCTTCACTGAGAAATACGGAAAATCCCCCAAAGTCTATATGGACGATTCGATTATCATTTAGTTAAAATTCCCATATAAAGCTCCGGAAAAGCCCTGAAGCTTTTTTTATGTCCTTTTTGTAGCCTTAATCTTTCATTTTCTATCCATTGTGTCCAATAATTAGCCATCTCCCGGCGATATATTCTTTCAAAAAAAAGGCCCTGGTGTTAGTTTTGCCATAGAAACTCTTATCATTTTTATATCATGAAAAAACGCAAAATTATTACTTTATGTATGGCCGCAATCCTGCTTAGCGGATTCAATGGCCTTAATGCCAACCCTAAAGAAGTACAAACTGTAACACAACAATCACGTACTATAACAGGGACAGTGAAAGACCAGACAGGAGAACCTTTAATCGGAGTAAATGTATCCATGAAAGGTACTACCATCGGAACAACTACCGATATGGACGGTGCCTTTACAATGAATATAAGTTCAAGCAATATGTTGGTCATATCTTATATTGGATACATTACACAGGAAATCTCTGTGAGTAACAACAACTCCTTTAATATTATCCTACAGGAAGATACCAAAGCACTGGAGGAAGTTGTTGTTATTGGTTATGGTACTTCACGCAAAAAAGACATTACCGGTTCGGTCGCTTCCGTAAAAGCCGATGAATTGAACCCTGTTGCATCTTCCAGCGTCAGCCAGATGTTACAAGGCCGGGTAACAGGAATGAATGCCACACAAAGCTCGGCACAACCGGGAGCCGGAATTTCTGTAGTGATTCGTGGCGCCGCTTCCCCAAGCGGGAACAACTCACCCTTGTATGTCATTGACGGTGTTCCCTTACAAACTAATTCAACGGCTGACCCGGGAATAACAAATAGTGTTTACGACTATAAGACCGGAGTGAGCCGTGACCCGTTAAACACCATTAACCCGAATGACATCGAAAGTATTGAAGTGCTGAAAGATGCCTCAGCAGCCGCTATATACGGTGCTTCTGCCGCAAACGGTGTTATTTTGATTACCACCAAAAGCGGTAAACAAGGCAAAGTAAAAGTAGATTACCGCAGCACGTTTACCGCGCAATTGATGAAAGACTATCCGGAAGTATTGAATGCGCACGATTTCCGCGAACAAACCAACTTATGGACAAAAGAGTATTATCTATATCAAAAAAAGATGGGCGTCTATGGCACCAACGCTATAGACCTCTCCGGTTATACTCCTGTTTTTGCCGATGTAAATGCATATACAGCCGATACAGACTGGATGGATCTCGTTACACGCAATGGATATATTATCGACCAAAATGTATCTGTAAACGGAGGTACGGATAAAACCAAATACTTCTTCTCATACAACTTTTATGATAATGTGGGTATGCTTAAAAACTCCGATCTGGAACGCAATAATATACGTATGAATTTGGACCAGGAATTCTCGAAACGTTTCAAGGCCGGCATTAAGATAAACTATTCGCATGTAAAATCAAACAGTACATCTGTAGGTTCTTCAGGCAGTGGGGACAACATGATACTTAACGCTCTGAGATTTGGTCCGGATATTCCGGTGAAAGACGAAAATGATAAATACACATCCTCCCATAATAAGATTATCAACAATCCGGTATCGTTTACCGACATCAAAGACAAAACCATTACCGAACGTATTTTCATTGCTCCGACATTCGAATTAAAACTGATTGACGGACTGTCACTACGCGGTGTGGGAGGATACGACAACCAGTCGAGCACACGCGATTTCTTTATTCCGGCAAAAGCCCAGAATAAGGTGGTACCTAAAGGTATGGGTATTTTAGGTTATAGCAAGGTAAACAATATAAGTGCCGAAGCCTTTCTAAACTATGACAAGGTATTTAACGAAAAACATCGTGTATCGGCAGTGTTGGGAGCAGGATATTATGAAACAAACAGTAATGGTTTCCGTATGACTGGCGTCGGTTTTTTTACCGATGCATTTGGTACGGATAATATTGGTATCGCATCTAATAAAGACAAGGAAAATATTACATCCTGGCGTAGCGAGCGTACAAAACTCTCCCAGTTCATGCGTATCAACTATTCATTAATGGATAAGTATATTTTTACCTTTACAGGTCGTCGTGATGGTTCCAGTTACTTTGCCGAAAATAATAAATGGGGAATTTTTCCTTCATTCTCGGCAGCATGGCGCATCAATGAAGAAGTATTCATGAAAGATAAAACACTATTCAGTGATCTTAAACTACGTGCCGGTTATGGTACTGTAGGCAATGAGAATGTAATTGGAACGAACGCCCAATCGTTGTATAAGTCAGGTTATAATTTCCTGTTTGGCACAACAGAAAATACCGGTTTAATGTTAGTACAAATTGAAAATCCGAACCTAAAATGGGAAACAAACTATACCCTCAATGTTGGAATCGATTATGGACTTTTCAATCAACGCATCTCAGGTTCTATTGAATACTTCTACCGTGGAGTAAAAGACCTGCTGGATTACCAGACACTTCCATCTAACAATGCTGTAGGCCGTGTTGCAGCCAATATTGGAGAAACCAAAAGTGAGGGATTCGAGTTCTCAGTCCGCAGCGACAACCTGACGACTAGAGACTTTAAATGGGAAAGCACACTCAATATATCATACTTTAAAACCAACTGGGTAAAACGGAATCCCGAAGTGGCACTGGCCGACTATATTGGAGAAAAAGATGAGCTGGATGCCATATACGGTTGGAAAACGGATGGAATCATCACTTCTGCGGAGGATAAACCAAACTATATGCCCAATGCCAATATTGGTAATATTAAGTATGTTGACCTCAACGGCGATGGCAAATTAGATTCAGAAGATGTCGTAAAACTGGGTAATTCTACTCCGCGCTGGTTGATTGGTTTCGGAAATACATTTACCTATAAAGGATTCGACTTGAACTTCTACCTCTACAGTGCATTCGGTCATAAGAAATTAAGAGGACAAATACCGGATGTAAATATAATCGGAAATAACGGAACGGCTGCCGGAAATACTTACATGGGTATTATGACCGATATATATAACAGCCAGACAGGTAACGGCTGGATGCCGGGAATTGCAACCAACCCGTACGACAGTTCCAATCCATCAGGCAGTAACAATTTTTATCTGATGAATGGCGCTTATGTGAAACTGAAGAATATCACACTGGGCTATACCATACCGACTTCTGTCTTTGTAAATAGCAAATTCATCCAGGGCGCCCGTTTCTTCTTTGATGCTCAAAATGTGGGTACATTTACCAAATATAAAGGCTTCGATCCGGAACTTTCAACAGATAATCCTTATCCACAAGCACTTTCACTGTCGCTCGGATTTAATTTAAACTTTTGATAACCAATTAATAAGAGAACATCATGAAAAAGATAATTAAACATATATTTTTAAGTACTTTCATTTTGACCGGCATCACGCTGGCATCATGTGACGATATTCTTGAAACCAAGAACTACTCCGATATGTCGCCCGAAAATTTCTTCAAAACAGAAGCAGATATAGCGGCTGCCGTCACCGGATTATATATTCCATGTACAACCAACTGGGGATATGGTGACGGAGGTACAGGCCACTGGTACAATGCTATTTTCAATGCCGACATTAATGCGTACTACCCAGCCGGAATGGTAACAACAGATGCTGTTCGTCACTACTCGAGCAATGTTTTTGATGAATTTAATGTAGGACCATCTACAGGAGGAGCTATGAATGGCACTTACAATATGATCCGCTTTGTGGCCCGTGCCACGGATGTAATTAACCGTATTTCAAATAGTGACGGGGCAACTGAAAATATCCGCAACCGTTTTGTAGCTGAGACCAAAACGCTTCGCGCATTTTATATGTATGTACTCCTCGATTGGTTTGGCCCGGTAAACGTGAAGCTGGATCCCGCAACATTAATGGATAATACTATTGAAGCCCGTCCTACAATGGAACAATATGTAAGTTATATAGAAAAGGATCTGGATGATGCTATCGCTACATCGGCATTCCCGGATAAATATAATAACGATGCAGGTAACTGGGGACGTATGTCCAAAGGCATTGCTTATGCCCTGCGCATGAAATTGTACATGCATCAGAAAGATTGGAATAAGGCCAAGGAAGCAACTGCCCAATTAATGACGATGGGCTATTCATTATTAGATAACTATGATGATATTTTCAATAAAAAACAAACGGCGGAACATATCTGGTCAATTCCGTCGAACGAAGCTTATGACAATTTCTATGTAACCGAAGTATTACCCGCTGACTTCAAAAGGGGGTACAACCATTTAGGAGACAGCTATATACGCGGAACCGAAAGTTCCTGGTTTTCCGGCTGGCAGGTCTTCTGTATGCGTTGGGAATTCTATGATACATTCGAAACCAATGATATCCGCAAAAAAGGTATCCTGGGGGAATACGACACCAACGGTGGTGTACGAAAAGACCGCAATAGTGGTATGACCGGTGCAATACCAATCAAGTTTACCGATACACAGTATGCACATTATGGTATACAAAAAGATCATCCGGCCATACGCTATGCAGAAGTGTTGCTTTCGTATGCAGAAGCCGAAAACGAACTAAACGGGCCTACTAAAAGTGCAATCGATGCAGTAGAACAGATAACCGGGCGTGCGCAAACAGAGATCCCGGCATCGGCTACCGCTAGTAAAGAAGCATTCCGCAGTTTCCTTCTTGCAGAAAGAGGGCGGGAGTTATATTGCGAAGGCCAACGCCGTCAGGATTTAATCCGTCATGGAGTATATATCAGCCGTGCCCGGGAGCGTGGAAACAATGCACAGGATTATCAGGTGCTTTTCCCCATTCCGCAATGGGTCATTACAGAGGCTGATGGCATTATAAAACAGAACGACGGATATACGAATTAATGCCGGGAGAATAATAGAAGCCCGGCAGGAAAATAATAAAAGAGAATAACTGTTTTCAATAGGTATTACTATATTTGCTGCTAGGCTTCTTAAAAAGATATATTATGAGATATAATACAAAATAAATGATCGCATGAAATATAACTCTTTTATATTCTGTTCAACGATTCTTATTATGGCTATAGCCTCATCTTGTATGAACGAACAGAAAATATCAAAATCATCAACACCCTACGTGGCTTATTTAGCTGCATATATGAAAGGAGATGATGATAAAGCCATGTACTATGCTGTTTCCCAAGATAAGTTTAAATTTCAGGTTTTAAACAAAGGAAAACGCATTCTTACCGCTTCATATGACGACCAATTAATCAGGGATCCTATGATATTGAAAGACAGAGACGAAATCTACCACATGGTGGCCACCGTATCATGGAAGAACCGCCCTTTTACAGTCTGGGATTCCAAAGACCTCGTTACCTGGGAGAATGAACGCCTGATTGATGTTGCCCCTGATGGAGCATCCAAAACATGGGCTCCGGAATTTGCCTATGATGAAGAAAAGGATATTTATTTTGTGCATTGGACGGCTGAACTGAATAATGACTGGAACACGGCATCTATTTATTATGCTACCACTCAGGATTTCGTCCATTTTTCAAAACCGGAAATATTGTACAGCGATAACGAAGGCATCCTGGATGCCAATATTATAAAAGTCGACAGCCTTTATTATTTGTTATATCGTAAGAATGGCATATGGGTCGCAACCTCACCAAACGCACAAGGTCCGTATTCCAATGCTTATCAATTGACATCGGAAAAT
>JAVBNB010000014.1:0-22820 GCA_031551825.1 Tannerella sp.
TAGCGATAATATCCGTAAATTCGCCGACAGTCAGCCATTGATGCGCTTCTACCACTTCATATTGGATCATGGAAAGCATCGCGTAACCACCGCCAAAACCGAATAGTCCGATTTTGAAGAAGGTATAGAATAATTGCAGGTACGTTTCAATCATGTTTTTTTTGAATAAAATAATAAATAACTCCTCCGATACCTGCTGTGATAATCACCAATATCGGTGAAATTTTCAACCAGGAAACAGCTACTGCCGAAATGACGGCGATAAAGACGATTTTCCACGCGAAGTTTTTCTTCTTAAGCATATTCACGACCGGTACGGCGATTAACGCGACAACTGCAGGCCTTAATCCACCGAAAATACGCTCTACGACTTCATTATTTCTTATATTGGAGAAAAACATCGCGATAACGAGTATGACGACAAATGATGGTAGAATAGTTCCGAGTACAGTCATCAGGACTCCTTTCATTCCACGCATCTTATAACCCACAAAGACGGCGGAATTGACAGATATCGGGCCGGGCGCCGATTGGGCCAAGGTAAGGGTTTCGGAGAATTCTTCGGAACTGATCCAACGCCTCCGGCCTACAACCTCCTGTTCGATCAACGGAATCATCGCATAACCACCCCCGATCGTAAAGGCCCCAATCTTGAAAAATGACCAGAAAAGCTGTAAATATAACCTCATCACAATCTAATTTTAGAAATGCAAAAATAAGGTAAATCAAATGCATTAACAAACGAAAACCGGTTTTGTTTTTATATCATAGATTTGAAGGCCGCTTTTAGATCCGGAGAAATAATAATTTATAAACAGAAGGTTGATTATTAGTATTTATTTCTTACCTTTGCACCGTTTATATTTTTAACGGGAGAAGTGTTTTTTATGGCTAAAAAGCGTACGAAATCTAAAAAAACACAGCAGAAAAATCCTTTTTTTGAATCTGTAAAGCATTATTCAACAAGTGAGCGGGTTCATTTTGTGATTGGGTTGCTGATTTGTTTTTTTACGATATATATAGGAATTGCGATCTTATCGTTTTTTTTCACGGGGGCGGCAGACCAAAGCGTAGTCAGTAATCTGGAAGTAACGGATCTTATTTCGAAAAAGGGAACAGTCTCTAACTGGGCCGGTATTCGTGGAGCCTATATGGCGGACGTCATTATGAATCGCTGGTTTGGTATACCATCTTTGTTTCTCCTGTTTTTCATGGGTTCGGTTGGTGTTAAGTTGATGAAACTGTGTAAGATAAACCTGCTCAAACGTTTTCTTATCTGTTCTATACTGACAATCTGGGGTTCTCTTTTCTTAGCTTTCGCTTTTTCGTGGGTCGGAGACGGTTCATTCTTTTATCTTGGCGGACAACATGGGTCTCTTTTGTCCGAATGGCTAATCGGCAATATCGGACATATCGGTGTAATCCTGCTGTTATTGGTCGGTTTGATACTGATCGCTGTATTTTTAAGCAGGCAGACCGTTCCGGTGCTACAGTCCCGGTTGTCTTTCGGTAATTTCGGTAAAAAGACGAACGGTAAAAATCCAGCTCCCGATCATCAGGATGATCATAATAACAATACGGGGTATGATGTACCATACGACGAAAACGAAGAAGAGGATGATGATGAACCGGATGATATTGAAGAAGAGGAGGAGTCATACAAGACAGTCGTAGAAAATAAAACCGGACACACAGACAAAAAACCGGTTATAAAAGAAGAATTTACGGTCGAAGTAGCAAAAGGAGAAGAAGAATCTTACAACAAATCAGAACTCGGTACTTATGATCCGCGTCTTGATCTGTCCGCGTATAAGTTTCCGGACATAAACCTGTTGAAAAAATATGATCAGTCCGACAAACAGGTTGATATGGCAGAGCAGAATGATAACCAGAAACGTATAAAAAAAACCTTAGAGGATTTTGGTATCAGTATCGCTTCTATTAAAGCGACTGTCGGCCCCACAATCACGCTCTACGAAGTCGTGCCGGATAAAGGAGTCCGTATTTCAAAAATACGAAATTTAGAAGACGATATCGCCTTGAGTCTTTCCGCGTTGGGGATTCGCATCATAGCCCCCATGCCGGGAAAAGGCACAATCGGGATCGAAGTGCCAAATAAAAATCCTCAGATCGTATCGATGGAGTCTGTCGTAGTATCACGCAAATTCGGTGAATCCAAATATGAGTTACCAATCGTACTCGGACGAACGATTACGAACGAAGTTTTTATGTTTGATCTGACAAAAACACCTCACCTCTTAGTGGCCGGCGCTACCGGACAAGGTAAATCCGTCGGACTCAATGCCATCATCGCGTCATTACTGTATAAGAAACATCCGTCGGAATTAAAGTTTGTACTAATTGACCCGAAAATGGTGGAGTTTAATATCTACGAAGATATCGAACGTCATTATTTGGCCAAACTACCCGATATGGATCATTCCATTATTACGGACTTCAATAATGTGATTGACATCCTGAAATCACTTTGTAAGGAGATGGATAACCGTTATGACCTGCTGATGAAAGCGCACGTACGTAATATATCCGAATACAATGCCAAATTTATCAGCCGCCACCTGAATCCGGAAAAAGGACATAAATACATGCCTTATATTGTAGTGATCATCGATGAGTTCGGCGACCTGATCATGACTGCCGGAAAAGAAATCGAAATGCCTATCGCGCGTATTGCTCAGAAAGCGCGGGCAGTTGGTATACACATGATTATCGCGACCCAGCGTCCTTCGACAAATATCATTACGGGAACCATCAAAGCGAACTTCCCGGCGCGTATCGCGTTCAAAGTCTCATCCATGATCGACTCGCGCACAATTTTGGATTCGCCGGGAGCGAATAAGCTGGTGGGACGTGGAGACCTCCTGTTCTCACAGGGAAATGAAACGACACGTGTGCAATGCGCCTTGGTCAATACGGATGAAATTGAAGAAATCGTAAAATTCATAGGTAACCAGCCCGGCTTTGAAACAGCCTATAAATTACCCGAGGTGTTAGACGAAAATATGGATGGAGGAGTCGGCTCTGTCGATCTGTCAAACCGTGACCCTCTTTTCGAAGACGCTGCGCGTCTGATCGTGATACAACAACAAGGTTCAACTTCACTTATACAGCGCAAGTTTGCTATCGGATACAATCGTGCGGGACGTCTTATGGATCAATTGGAGGCAGCCGGTATCGTGGGAGCCTTTGAAGGGAATAAAGGACGACAGGTTCTTATCACCGATGAATATTCGTTGGAACAGAAACTGAGTGTATTGCAAAATTGATTAAAACGATTGATTATGAGAAAAAAATCATTGACTACAATCATTACGACGATCATCCTACTTGTCGTATTCGGAATACCGGCAAACGTGAATGCACAGGCCAAGGCCGCCGATGCCGATGCCATTATTGAAAAAACCTCTCAACTATATGAAAAATGGGGCGGGATGGACATCAAGTTCTCGGCAAACATCCGTTCTGAAAAAAGCGGTACTTCCGAAAGTTTTGAAGGAACCATCCTCATGAAAAAAAATAAATTCGTATTGACAACACCCGATATGAAAACATGGTTCAATGGAACAACACAGTGGATATACCGTAGCGGAGAAGTCAATGTCATGACTCCTTCCGGCAGCGATCTGCGCTTCCTGAATCCGATGCTTTTGCTGCAGGATTATAAAAAAGACTTTAACGCAGTGTATATAGGGGAGAGTACTTCCGCCAACGCGAAGATGGCTTACGATATAGCGCTTACTCCGAAAAAGAAGGATGAAATTGAAAAAATAGAAGTGCAAATAGAAAAAAACAGCTCTTTACCCGTAAAGCTTGTTGTAACAATGCGTAATGATATGCGTAGCACAATTACCATAAAAGACATGAAAGCGAATAATCCGTCAGATGAAATATTTACTTTTCCGAAAGCCGAATATCCTGATGTGGAAATATTTGAACTATGACGGTAAATAAAAGCAACTGGTATGTGCTGTACACGACTCCCCGTTCTGAGAAACGTGTGAAAGAAAAATTAGAATGGAACGGAATCGAATGTTATCTTCCGCTTCACCGCTCTCCAAGAGTTTGGTCCGACCGGGTGAAATTAGTGGATGTACCACTGTTTAATTCCTATATATTTGTCAAATGCAAAGATGCCGAAATCCTTTCTCTGATCCGCATTAATGGTGTTGTCAGAGTGATTTTTTACGATGGAAAACCAGCCGTCATTCGCGAGGCGGAGGTAGAGGCGATCAGAATGTTTATCGAAGAAGCTCAGGGAAAGGTTTTATCTACCGGAGATGAAGTTGAAATTCTGGCAGGATCCATGAAAAAAAAATCCGGCAAAATTGTGAAAATAAATAAAAAATATCTCATACTTCGTATTGAACAGTTGGCGGCGACCGTATGTGTGAACACCGAAAGTGTTGCTCTTTTGGGTAGGGTGAAGTAATTAAATGCATGAAGCAATAAAAATGTGAAGTTTATTGATAATTTATAAATAATAATTAACTTTGTCTCCCCAATTGCATGGAAAAGATTATATAAATTAGAAAAAATGAAAAAAAACGATTTGTTTCTGATAGCAATCATCATTGCCCTGTTCGCATCATGTGGTACCCCCAAAGATGTTGTCTATTTTCAGGATGCTCAGGATTATAAAGTCTATAGCGACGTAGACAAATACGAAGTGTATATTCATCAGGACGACCTGCTTGCCATCATGGTCAATAGCCAGGCATCCGAAGCCGCGTTACCGTTCAACATGCCTATGGCGAGTTATTATGTAGGAGGTGACACCTACGGGCAACAGCGCATGCTGGGTTATCTTGTTGACAAAGACGGAAATATTGATTTTCCGATCCTTGGTAAAATTCATGTCGAAGGACTTACGAGAAACGCGTTAAACGATCTGATAAAAGGGAAATTAATCGGAGGAGGATTGCTTAAAGATCCGATTGTTACGGTTAATTTTCTGAATTTCAAGGTCTCTGTTCTCGGCGAAGTCAATCAGTCCGGAAGTTTCAATGTGTCGGGCGAACGTATTACTTTGTTGGAAGCGTTGAGTATGGCCGGCGATTTGACTATCTATGGCCGTCGTGATCGTGTAGCCGTCATACGCGAAGCAAACGGTAAACGCTCCATTCTTTACCATGACCTTAGCAGTACGGATTTATTCAAGTCTCCGTGTTATTACCTTCAGCAAAATGATATTGTCTATGTAGAACCGAATAAACGCAGGGTACAACAGAGTAATATTAATCAAAATAATAGTGTGGGTGTATGGTTATCAATCGTATCGGTATTGTTAACGGCTACCAGTGTGATTGTTAGTGTAAGTAAGTAATAAATAAATTAAACTATGAGCGAACTGAATACAATAAATAGTATGCAGCCGAGAGAAGAAGAGTCGTCCATTACGCTGCGTGATATATTCGGAATTATAATAAATAAATGGTATTGGTTTGTTTTATCCATAGTGGTATGCCTTGCCGCCGCTACCATCTATCTCATGTGGGCGCCTAAAGTGTATGAAAGGACAGCGACTGTTCTTATTAAAGATGATAAGGCAGGTTCCGGCGAAACTGCGTTATTCCAGGATCTTTCAATATTTGAAGGAAAAAGTAACGTGAACAATGAAATGATCGTATTCAAGAGCCACACTCTGATGGCCGAAGCTGTCCGCCGCCTTAAAATTGATGTCAGTTATACCGTACGAAATAAACTCAGCACTCAGGAACTTTATACAAACACCCCCATATCATTGACTTTTTTGGACATTGAAGAAAACCAATGGGCATCTTTGAAAGTGAAACTGTTACCCAATAACGAGATCGCTCTTTGGGATTTCAATACGAACGAGTTCGAAAATGAACAACAGATCATCGTCAATCTCAATGATACGGTAAATACACCGGTCGGTAAAATTCTTGTCGCTCCGACGTTGTGGTATAACGAAACCTGGCTCGAGGAAAACATTACGATAAAAAAATCAAACCTGAAAAGCGTCATCAATCACTATCGCAACGCCATGATGGTCAACCTGGCCGATAAACAAACTTCGGTAGTCAACCTCTCCATCAAGGATGTTTCTGTACAACGCGCGGAAGATATACTGAATACCGTTATTTCAATTTATAATGAAGAAGCCGTTAACGATAAAAATATAATGGCTGTCAGTACGGAAAACTTTATAAACGAACGCCTTATTATTATTGAAGAGGAACTGGGGCATGTCGATAAGAGAATCCAATCCTATAAAACGGAACATCAGCTTACGGATATCCAGAGCGACGCACAAATGGCGCTGCAGGAAAGTAGTGAATCCGACCGGACAGTTATTACACTTGAGAACCAACGTTCCATGGCGGAATATATCCGAAATTACCTGTCGGATCCGGGCAACAGCACAGAGTTAATACCCTCCAATACAGGCGTTGAAGATATGAATGTGGAAGGTCAAATACTGAATTATAACCAAACCCTTCTGAAACGAAACCGTCTGATCGAAAACAGTAGCGAACGAAATCCGGTGGTTCAGGATCTGAACAACAGCCTGAATGCGATGCGGCAGAATATTATGCGTGCGGTAGATAACCTGATTGTCAACTTAGATATTCAGTTGCGCAGTGTGAAGGCTCGTACCGAGCGTACAAGGGCGCGTATCTCCGCTGTGCCGCAGCAGCAAACAGAGGTGACAAGTATTAGCCGCCAACAACAAATAAAGGAACAACTTTATCTTTATTTGCTGAATAAACGCGAAGAAAACGCACTGAATAAGGCGATAACAGAAAGCACGGCTCGTATTATCGATTCCGCGACCGGTTCCGCTAATCCGGTTGCGCCACGCAGCATGGTTATTATGATGGCGGCGCTCCTGATCGGATTAGCTATTCCTGCGGCGATCCTTTACATACTTCTGCTATCCGATATTACGGTTCGCGGACGTAAAGACCTGACATCCGTTCTTTCCATTCCGTTTTTGGGTGAAATTCCGTTCAAAAAAATGAAAGGAAAAGCGAAAGTAGAAGGGGTGGTTGTTAGAGAAAGCGGACGCGATCCGGTATCCGAAGCATTCCGTATCATACGTACAAATATGGATTTCATGCGTGTGAAGGAGGATAATATCAAGGTGATCACGATAACATCCACCAGCGTAGGATCCGGTAAGACATTTGTAGCGTCCAATCTTGCTGTCAGTTTAGCGATGACAGGCAAAAAAGTGCTGCTCATCGATATGGACATCCGTAAGGGTACGCTGGGGAAAGGAGTGAAAACCCGTAAGAGCATTGAAGGGTATGACATCGGGCTTACAAGTTATTTATCTAAAATTGTTACCAAAGTCGAATCACTAATCATACAAGATAATGATTATCCTACCATTGACCTTATACGTTCCGGACCAGAGCCTCCAAACCCTGCGGAATTATTACTAAGTCCTTGCCTCGACGAACTTATCAGTCAGTTGAAAGAGATGTATGACTATATTGTGATTGACAATGTTCCTGCCGGAATGGTTGCCGATGCGATCATATCCAATCGTGTGGCAGACCTTACCTTATACATTATCCGCGCCGGAAAAATGGATCGCCGTATGCTTCCTGATATAGAGCGGCTGTATCGCGATAAAAAATTAAAGAATATGGCAATCATTCTTAACGGAATAGGCATTGGTATCGGTTATGGTTATGGATACGGTTATGGATATGGATATGGTAATGACCCAAAAAAGAAATAAAGTCTGCCAATGAGCTTGCTAAGCTTTATCGGTTCGAAGAAATCCTACATCACTTCCGGATTATTATATGACATGACAGATATACATTGCCATATACTTCCGGATGTGGATGATGGTGTAAGCGAATACAAAGAAGCTGTCGAGTCCCTGCGCTGGTTGAAAAGCAAAGGGGTACGCCGCATGTATCTGACCCCACACATGATGTCGGACTTTTCGAAAAATACATCCGGCTATCTGTCGGATAAATTCGATTCTTTCACAAAACGATTGGAAAATGATGGAATAACGGATATCCCGGCCTTGAGACTAAGCGCCGAGTATATGCTGGAAGCTGCTTTCGAACAACAGAAAGAAGAAGGATTGCTTACCTATGCGGACCGCCATGTATTAATAGAAACATCTTATATGACCCCTCCCGTAGGATTTCTGGGGATATTGGAAGAATTAATGGAGAATGGCTACTCTCCGGTATTGGCTCATCCGGAACGCTATAACTATATGGATATGGAAGACTATCAATCGTTGAAAGGGCAGGGCATCAAATTTCAACTTAATTTTTTATCCCTGATCGGAGCGTATGGTTCCTTTGCTCAAAATAAAGCCGCACGGCTTTTAAAAGAGGGCTATTACGACTACACCGGATCGGACTTCCATCACCTGGCTCGCCATCAAGGCGCTTTTACAACGAAGGCGCTTACCTCAAAACAAATCTCCGGGCTACAAATTCTTTTCGACAATAACCGGAGATTGTGGGAATAAAGGAGTCGTTACTTTATATACTCCTCTAACAAAGCGCTCCACACCATTTTCTGCTCAAACCTTTTGTAGGCAGATTCTCGGGTATTATTCTTCAGGGTATGTCTCAATTGTTCATCGTTATAGAGAAGCTCCATTTTCTCCAAAAGAGAATCTTTATCCTTTGGCGTTACGAACAACCCGTTTTCTCCCTCTATAACCACATTATTGCATCCGATGATATCAGACGCGATGGTCGGCACTCCCATAGCCGCCGCTTCCAATAAAACCATGCCGAATCCTTCCCGGTACGAAGGTAGCACCAAGGTATCCGATACGGCTAAATAGGGGCGGATATCCTTTTGATATCCGAAATGATAGATGGATTTATTTCTTTTTAGGTTTGCTTCCGATAGTAAAATTTGATACTTCTTATCCGCGTCCCCGACAAAGATCAATTTGACATTCGGATATTTTTGACTCATTTTATCAAAAGCGTATAAAAGTTCGTCAATCCCTTTCGCTTTGACAATACGCCCTACAAAAATAAAAACGAAATCATTCTCTGATAAATTATATTCCTGCCTTAGCAAATGTTCTGAATAATACTTTTTATCTAAAAAATTAAAATCAAGGCCATTTGAACTTCCATGGAGTATCACTTTCGCTTTGTTTGTAATCTGGTCTTTAATCAATGTTTCTTTTACGCCTTCACTGACACACAGGACAGTAGTGGAACATTTGCAGGCAATTCTTTCCATGGCCATTAGTACTTTCCGGAAAATCCCGGAAGCTCCCTGGTATCTTAATCCATGGCACATATAAATTCTCACCGGAACCCCGGTCAGAGATGCGGCAATCATTGAGAGAAAACTTGCTTTCGGGGTATTGCCATGGACAATATCCGGCTTCATTTTTTTGAATACCCGGATGAACCGGAACAAAGAGTAAAGATCATGCAACGGGGCAACAGGGCGTTTCATCGGAATTTCGATCGTTTTTACGTTCTCCGATTGACCGACCTTTTCTAATTCGCTTCCCTGCGAAGAGATGGCACAGATGTCGAAATAATTGCTTAAATAACGCAACTGCCCTTTAAAGAAAATAAAAGAGAGGGGAATTGTTGTTACAAAAACCATCTTTTTCTTTTTATTCTGTATCTTCATGTAACAAATTTTTCTTGATTGGATTGGCAATATTGCTTGTAACAAAAGACAGGTGGTATTCCAATTCGCTGTCATACGGCTTTCTACCCAGTCGTCCCAGGTAAAACCGCTCTTGTTTGAAAAAGAACAACATACTTATGATGTTTTTTTTCAAGAAGTTTGCCACCTTTAATTTCAGGAAGTGTTTTCCGGATACGGGTAATTTCGCCATTGTCAATTCCGTAAAAAACAAGGAGTCTATGTATTTCTTTTTGGAAAAAGATTCCTCCCGGCGATATAAATAGCTTATTCTTGGAATGTATACATAAAATTTGCCATACAGGAACCTGATCAGAAAATCCTGGTCTTCCCCTAATAAAATGGCCTCGTCAAATGTAACATCTCCCGTATCGGATACCCTTATAATCGCCCCATTATGGGATACGGCGATATACTTTTCGTACCGGTCATACCGTAGCTCTTTTTCTATATGAAATGCTTCCTGCACACCGGTCAGATTCAGGTCGGCATCCGTGTATCCTAACGAAGAAGCCATCAACGATCTGTTTTTATTTGCTTCCATGTATTCGTACTGCCAGGCCAACTTATCCGGATAATATAGGTCATCCGCATCTAATACACACATATACGGGATATTCAATTCCTTTATCTTTGCAAGCGCGATTTTCCGGGCATATCCGCGCCCCCTGTTCTTTTCAAGATGGAGAATATAAAACCGGTCGTCATTGATTTTTTTTATCTCGTCAACTGTACCGTCCGTTGATCCGTCATTGACAATAACACATAACCACGATGTGAAAGTTTGCCCGATGAGTGACATAAGCGATGCGCGAATGGTTTTCTCTCCATTATACACAGCCATCACAATCCCTATTTTTGCCGAATGATTCATCATTTAAATAACACGTCTATTGATAAACTAAAAAAAGCGATCCACAAAGTAATCAATCCGATCTGTATGTTTTTAAAGGGATCGGTATCGGATTTGATCACCGGATATAGTAAAATGAAAGGTATCAGGAACCACCCTAAATAAGCGAAACGATCCGTATACGGAACCCTTATCAGAAGCAGCCAGACCGCATTTACTCCAACGTATGTATTGAATATCTGACGGTAAAAAGGATCGTTGAATCCTTTATCGGTAATGTAAAACAATCCATATAGAATGTGTAACGCGGAGTAGATGACAAAATCCCATCGAAATCCGACCCGATAATCGGAATCTGCCGCTCCGGAAATATAGGTAATGATCCGGTTGTCCATCTCATCAAATGTCTCCTGGATGAATTGACTGACACCCGGAATTTCAACGTAAGAGATTAAAAGCGCGAGGATCCATATTGCCAGATAGAACCGGAGGCGCTTGATATAAAACGCGGAGAAAAATAGAGCCGCGGGAATCAGCATAGATTTATGGAATGTCGCCGCGATAAAAACAAAGAGTAAAAACAACCATCTTCTGTCTTTCAATGTGAAAGCGATCAACAGAAAACTCAGGGCAAACCCCGACCGGATGGTGTTTGTCGCGTAGCTGTAAAAACCGAAAGACGCGCAGCAAGCGATTAAAAAACAAAAAAAGTAATTCGCAGGAATATATTTTTTTATAAAAATACAATACCCGCCCATATAAACGCAGGCTGTAATAAAGAAAAATATGATCTCATTGGATGTGAATTTCCGGATTAATTCCACATACAAAGGCCATCCTATATCCGTAAATGTAATCCGGTCTTCCCCAAAAAACAAAAAGTAGATCCGGTAATTTTCTTTGTCCGAAGGCGCTTCAATCGGAGAAAAAGTAAAATAAAAGATCAACAGGATCGTTAGAAGTAACGGCAGAAATACGGGATGTTTTAGCGAATAGCTTTCATTATACTTCGTTTTTAACAACGCTTGTGAAAACAATAGCAAAGTAATGGCAAAGAGCGATATGATATAAATCTGGTTGTATAGCAGAGCGCTCATTATCTTCCCTTTTGTAGGTTTAATAATTTTACAATGCGAACCAGAGCCGATGTTATGGCCGATTTCATGATATGGAAGGAATATTGAAACGGGCCGATTACCCGGTTGTCTAATAAGATCCGATTCAACTCCTTTAAATGCAGAAATCTGTTAACCACACTGTATCCGTTTGCCGCCACGACCGATACCGGCATATCCAAGTACAGGTACGACACTCCTTTTCTATGTAATTTAAAAAACAAATCCTTATCCGCGCATATCTTAAACTTTGTATCAAGCCCGTATTCTTTCAAATAAGAGGCCCTGACGAAAGCAGACTGGTGGCAAAACGGCATCGGTTCGTTCTTTTTACTCGTAATAAGGGCTTTGACAAGCCTTACTTCCCGGGTAAACCGGACGAATGTATCCCCATATAAAATATCTTCACCATGTTCTTTGGAAAATATTTTTTCCAACGTTTCCCGTTCATGGAAGACATCTCCGGAATTCAGGAAACAGAGATACTCCCCGGATGCCTTACGGATTCCTTTGTTCATCGCGTCGTAGATTCCCGTATCAGATCCGCTCTCCCAATACCCGATCTTTCCTTCGTACTTTCTGATGATATCTAATGTACCATCCGTACTCCCTCCGTCAATCAGGATGTATTCGATAGATGGGTATGTCTGATTGACCACCGAACAGATTGTCTCTTCGATAGACATTACAGCATTGAAAACAACCGTTATTACCGATATTCTAAGGGGTTCCACTTTGGTTATATGTTTATATTATCTTTTTTCAAATACGCATCCCAAAAATTATTGATTAGCGGATACCTGTATGAAAACGTAAGATGCACCATCTTGCCTACAATCATTTCAAAAAAGTATTTCATCATAGCATTCTTTTCCGAAAGCGGTTTTGCGGATTCATCTACATGTATAAGTGGCATTTGTTTAATATGATACTTTTTATGAAAACAATAAATCGGTAATAATACTTCCGCAAAAATACCCAGAACCCGATTGTAAAAGAGATACGGAAGAGGTTTCAATTTGGAATGAACTTCATCCAATATCGGAAATAAAAATTCGCAGTACAAATCGAAAATCTCCCGGTTTGCAATAAGCATATTGTATTTAATAAACTGATTTCCATTTAGATATCTATACAAATCCCCTTCATATTCCGGATGCATCTTTAGCAATACGCGTATGAATATCTGCATTTGCTCCGGTATCGTTGTCAGATTGTAAAGTTCATATACACTTCTCTTCGTATATGTTGTGTTTGGCAATATAATATCATATTTGCTTAATAAAGAAGGAATTTGATCCGTATTCAATGACGGATCCTGTTCGATTGTTCTTTTTAGAATATGCGAATAATACCCGCCATCCAATTTAAAATACCGGCGATAATGGCATAATCCTACATAGTCAGCGTTCCGGAGGTTTTTCCATGCCCAATACATGGCTGTTAATTCACAATAAAACGGATTCTTTTCACTGATATGATCTCCCGTATTATCCCCTTGAATCCCTAAATCCATGCCGGAAACAGCTTTGCCCGCGTGAATAGGCATATAAACATCATTATTCGGAACCTTTGCCGGCTGATGACAACAGACTAAAATCTTCATATTCGCTTTCTTTTCCATTCTGAAATTTCAAGTGATCATTATCTGATTAATAACCAATATTTAAGCAAGAACTTGACTCTACGCGGAAATATGTATAAAAAATTTGTTTTACATTTCCTGTTAGTCGCTCCCTCAAAACCGGAATAGACGGGATAATATTTAAACGGCCTGTAATGCCGCCCCTTTAAAATACCGTCCAATGCCGCTTTGCAAATTGCATGCTCCATATAAAACCCATTCGAATCATCCAATTGCTCGTGATATAAAAACAAATCATCAAAAAAGGATTTTCCTACAATGAAGAAACGGGAATCCGAGTAGGTTAAAGACCGGCTCAAATCGACATGAATATCAATCAACTCTTTAAAAGAATGAACATAATTCAGATATTTATCCATATTCAACACCTTGTATCGCCCTGTAACTTTTACAACATGCGTAGCTTCTTTCAATAAGGAAGAATGCTTTATCGCATAGTTTAAAATTTCCATTTCCCCATATCCTTTCCCTTTGGACGGAGGATAATGATTTCCCTCAAAAGTGATAATCTCTAATCTGGTTTTACTGATTCCTTCAAAATGCGGACTGATATCCGTATTCGAATTTTCCACAAACACGACCGGAGCGGAATATGTTGTCAGATAATAGTTGATGGCATCTAAATATTGCGATTTCCGTATATCAGGATTCGTCAATTGGTTGAATTGAATATCATTTGTATTGATCGTTCCCGTTAATACAAAAACCAATTTTATTTCGTTTATTTTCAGCAATATATACTTCTTTTATAGTTATAAATAGACACGTCAGCCCCATATTTTTAATGAAACTGACTCAATCCCGGCTTTATTCGTTTACAAAAGTAAGTCCTTTTTCGGGAATCTTGAAATTTTTTGTCACCTGTTCAACAAATTAATAAGAATAGACTTTATTTCCAACAATAATTTATCCTTCATCAAAAGAAGAAATGTGATGTATGCGACAACAGAAACGATCGTTCCCAATAGCAGATAAGTCAGTTCATTCATGTTTACAAACCTCATGAAGCTGAGAATCAGGATAATCAAAAAAGACGCGATATAACAAGGAATCTTCTCCTTAGAAAAGAGATGGATAGGGACATATTTACGGCCTAATAAGATGGCTGTCAATGCAACCGCAAGTTCCGCGATTAAAGTCGCAAACCCGGCTCCATGATGAGAATACAACGGTATTAAAAACAGATTGAGTGAAAAGTTGATAACAGCTCCCGCCGAGACAGAAATAATCGCCAACTTTTCTCTACCCAAAGCGTATAAAATTTGCATATTATAGATGCCGGAAAGAGGTATCAGGAAGATGATCGGAGCAAGTAGTTGTAATGTCAGTATGGATGGATCGAATGTTTGTCCGCTAAACAAATGAATCATCGGAGAAGCCATAAATAGAGTGCCAATTGCCAACGGCAAACTTAGCGCGATTATAAAATGAATACATTTATCAGATAAAGCTCTGAATTCTTCCATTTTCTCTCGACTCGCTAAACTACTCAGGCGGGGAAGAAGGACTGTACCCAATGAAGTAACGACCCCGATCAATGTCTTTGATATTTTGATAGAAGCCGTATAGTATCCCACAGCCGTTTCATCTTTCAGGAATCCCAACATGACAGCGTCTAAATTCACATATAAACTAATCACTAAATTCAGAGCGAATATTTTTAAAGAAGGCTTCAGGTGGCGGCGCAGATCGAGCTCATGAATATGGATACTTTTAATCATGATGTATTTACGCAGCCTGAAAAAATTGAACAGGTTACTTCCTACTGTTCCGACAACCGTTATGGCCGCGTAATAGAACAAATCGTTTTTTTCTTTTACAAAGACAAACAAGGCAATAAGAGAAACGATTTTAACTATAATACTCCGGATGGTTATATATTTGAAATCTTCTATCCCGCTATAAAACCAATTGGCGCCGATAGCGACAAATAAAATGGAAAAACTCAACAGGATAAACAACGGGACGTCTGTCTGTATTTTCGCTACGGTACAGGCTAAAATAAAAACGATCACGTAGCCTATCAATGAAAGAACTGCATGAAGTAAAATGATTTCGATGGTTGTCTTAGATAACAATTTTTGATCGTCCCGGACTCTGGCAATTTCCCTGATTGCATATAATGGTATCCCTAATGAAGTTAGGAGGGTGACATAATCAATGATAGATGTAAAAAATTGAACCTGCCCGATACCATCCGCCAACAAGATCCGGGAAGCGTACGGAAAAGTTATCAGAGGAAATAATAACCCACTAACCGTATTAATCAGATTTAAAATAAAATTTCGCTTTATGGAAGGAGTTTCAGGCATTTCTTCGGCTGTCAATTGCTCTTTGTACATTGGCAATAACGATCTGTATCTGGCAATCGGCGTATACCGGCTGCAGATGCATCGGTTTCCACAGCGGACCTGTCTCAATATTCATCTTTTCACAAGCAACCCGTACCTCTTCCAACAGCTGTGGCGACATATTCCATGTATCCGGTTCGCTGTCCACAAAGACCGGCTTGGCTCCCTGCACATCCGGACCAAGCGGCACAACCCAATTAGTCTCAATGGCTTTATCTACATACTTTTGTTCATTTCCCCCCATGTGCGGAAGGGATAACGCGATTCGTTCTGATTCCATATTACCTGTTAAATTTTATGTTCCCTGACTACTTTGCAAGGAGAACCGTATGCCACAACATGGTCCGGAATGTCCCGTGTAACAACTGCACCCGCGCCTATAAGACTCCATTTGCCGATTGTTACCCCGGGAATAATCGTCGCGCCGGCGCCAATCCAACTGCCTTCCCCAACCTTTACATTTCCGCACAAGGTAGCATGAGGAGAAATATGGACAAAATCGTCAATTATACAATCATGATCGACAGACGCTCCGGTATTAATGATACAATGTGCCCCAATATTTGTACAGGATTGAATAATCGCTCCCTGCGTAATCATCGTTCCCGGAGCTATATTTGCGCGCTTTGAAATAATGGCGGAAGGATGTATAGCCTGTCCGAATCCGACATTCGCCGACAAAGCGACCCTTTTCCGGCTCTTGTTATTCCCGATGCATATAATCAACGGCCCTTCAAGATCATCAGTATGGAATATCGGATAGGAAAACAATCTGTCCTTTGATTTATTATAACTGTCAAAGATTCCTTCAATAGCAATCTTTTTGGCTTCTAAGATGTCAATCACAATTTTAGCATGTTCCCCGGCGCCACATAAATACATGTTCAGTTATTCTTTAAATACATACACAATTTTCTTCCCATAACGATTCTACAAAAGTAAAACCTTTTTTGGAATCGTAAAATTTTTTAATACATCGCCCCCTTTATTTAAGACAAATTAATGATTTCATCAGCCTCTCAGCACAAAAAAAGACCGTTCACTGCCGAACTGCCTTTTTTAAAATTGTCTCGTCCTAAAAACGGTATGCGATTATGTTTCTTCAGATTTTATCAGACATAAATAGCATCTTTGAATAATTCCTCTTCAAAAGTTGTTCCTGTTCGCAAAAAAAGATTAGCCTGCCCTTCATATAGGACATCAACATCGCTATTACCTTGCTGCTCTTCACGTGCAACAGACCCAAATAAAGCCATTCTCTTTACACCATAGTTACGTGCTGAATTTTCAAAATATTCGTGTAATAGACGTACATATTCAGATGTTGTTTTCATTTCTTTATTGCAATATAGCACATAGCAAAGATAAGTCTTTTACGGGATAAAACATATTACACCCCCCTCTTTATTTTTTCAAGAATTGCTATGAATTCAAATATATTAGATGACGGATTTTCGAAACACATCAGTTTTTTACCTCTGGAGCATGCTCTTTTTTCGTTTTCATCCAGTATTTTCTTTAAAGGCCTGTTCAAGTCGCCTTTTTTATATGTTTTATTGTATTGTCTGAGTTGATTCCGGCAATCTAATGATGAAAGGCTTCTTGTTTGATTGTCGTAATGCAACAAAAACCATAATTCTATGCAAGGATTCGACAATAATAGCTTAGTGTCCGGCGCAGTTTTAATCAGCTCGTTTAACTTTTCAGTGATGTTAGGATCATCGGCATCATATAACAAAAAATTCAAATCTTTATCATGTATGGGTTTTCCTTTCTTGCTATCGCTAATAAACCGTTTATTAATGCTGCTTCCGGATATTTTCGGAATGATCTCTATATAAACTCTGTACTTGGAACGCAAATAGCAAATATACGCTTTTTCCGTGTCACCTTCGCAAAATACCCAGTAATGAGGATTTATTCTGCGTTCTTTTGATACAGTTCTTTTTCTGCTATTTTTCATAGATGATGGCTTTCAGGTTATCCAACGAATCATCAATAATAGGAATTGCGTCAAAACGCCCCTGGAGATAGGCCTTTTCCAAATCCATATTATCCCTGAAATCCTTATAATCATATAAAGAATATAAGTCAGAAGAAGCATCTTCTCTTTTATTTACAAAATAAATCTGGTCTTTTCTGAATACGGAAAGATTCAAAAAATGAGTATTATGGGTTGTACAGATCAGTTGCGCCCTATTGCTTGCTTTGAAAAGATTATAAATATATTCAACCATATCCGTATGCAGGCTGTCCTCTAACTCATCAATAAGCAAAATGCAATTTTTCTGAACGATACGAATCATATTGAGTATGATATAAAACATTTTGATCGTACCGTCAGATTCTTCTTTCAGAAAATCAAATGGGATGTCCGATGCAATTTTATGATACGATGTAATTTTTAACTCTTCCCGTATACTATCTTCAACCGAAAGGGTTAAGTCGTTCAGGTTTGCATTGTAGTTTTTGATATTTTTCTTCGTTCTGTTGATTTTGACATCTGTAATATCACTATCCGCAATCCGCAACGCCTCCATTAATTGTGTTTTATATGAAGAAAATAAATTCTCCAGCAAAGGGGCATTTAATCCTTTGTATCCTAAGATAAAAGTGAAATTGAAATAATTAAATACATCTTTAGCAATCTCCCGATCCATTTGGCTTGCCCTTGAGATAAAAAGCGTTTTATCCGAAGTGCTTTCCGCAACATCCAATGGTTTTTTTATCTGCGATCCGAATGTGTACTTTTCTTTTTTAAAATTTCCGGCCTTTTCATCTCTGCTGAATATTTTCGCAATCCTATTATTCGGATAATAAAACAGAGATTCTGTCAGAATCGTGTTCTGCATAATCGAAAAAGAATATTCGTATTCTGTTTCATTCAAAACAAAACGGATAAAAAACGTACTTGGTTTTTTGCTGTAATTGTCAAACTTGAATTTTTTATAGTTAAAAACCGTATTCTCATTATGATTATGAGATTGCAAAATCGTCAATACGCAAAACCGTATCGCTTTTACGATATTACTTTTGCCGGAAGCATTGGCACCGTAGATTGAAACAGTCTTTAATATGTTCAGATCCTTGTATCCAAAAATATTATCAGAAAGTTTTTGTACACTCTGAGACCTTATATTCGCAGCTCTTAAATCAAGAACAACCTCATCCTTGATGGAAAAAAAATTACTCAAACGAATTTCTAAAACCATTTTGACCTATTTTTACGTAGCTTTGCTGCAAATATAAGCAATAAAATAAGATTTCCTACTAATTAATCTTTTTTTTTTACATAAATCCAATAAAGCATGGCAGATAGATCTTTATTTTTCTGAAACTAGTTTTATCAATATCTCTTTCATATATGACGGATTGTAATAGCGTTGGCTGTGGTTTTCATCGGGACGCGTTTCGTAAGAACGTCCCAGATGTCTTTTAAAGTATTCATTTCCGCTTTGTGCCTCATATTCCCAGTCAAAATACTCCGGCAGACTTACACGTACGGCGCGACGCTTCATACGCTTCTTTCCGGGAAAGGGAACTGCCAGATGAAAACCACCGTTAGGCTCGCCGTCCGAAAGCATACCGTAAAGACCAACCGATACTTCACCGAAGTGGCGTGTGCAATCCAACCTGATTCCATAATCGCCATAGATATAACGTTGCCCTGTCAGATCAAACTGAAGGTTATACAACGGTTCATTGTAACGAAAATTAATGGCGCCCGAAAACCTTCTCCATTCCGACAATTCCCATTTGCCCGAATAGAATGTGGACGAGCCTGTAAGCCCCCCGTTCAGACCGACTTCCCAGCGGTCATTGTCCGGTATATACCGGAATGATAGATCGGCGCCCATACGGCTTGCATTAAAGTTGCCGATGTTGAAAGTCATGAATATATTTTTAGGAAAACGGTATTCCTGCCGGAATAACAGCATACCCGGACGAATATAATCCATTTCCCCCGTCATATTGTTCCATATAGGAAATATCACCTGCCCCGTAAAAGAGGCCCCTTTCCACAGGCCAACCTCCATCGCCGGAGCGATATTGATAATTACTCCATATAACTTATCCAGCCATGAGTTATTCAACGTAATCTGAGGATATAGTACCAGGTCGATTTTCCCGGCGGAACGGTTTTCCCGTTTTACCCCTTTGAATATTAGTTCATACTCATCCGTTTCATAGCTGATCCGGACAGAAGACATCAGTTCCGCCATCGAAAGTTTTTGATCCCGGTATGCAACTACCTGTTTTTTCTGTAATACCAATACAACCTGCGGTATACGGTCTTCCCGCAATAGAAGATGAATGCCTTTATCTGTCTTCAGGTCATTTAGCAGTAAACGGAACACTTCAAACGCACCACGGACAGGACCACGGTATATGTTATCACTGTAATTTATATACAAAGCATCCTCGTCGTACATTACAGCGACATCCTCAAAACCCGTTTTTACTAATAATTCTCTTATATCACCGGTCATATCCATACTAGCCTGGCCTGATACTTTCACCGGAATAAACTGCCATAGAAACAGGATGATCAAATATATACTATGCCGCGACATCATTATTTTTTATTTATTCAATAACCGGAATTCATAACGCAAACCACACGATACAGCCTTAAAATCATAAGCAAACACGTGTATGGACAAATGGTTAAACAACCGCGCCGTCACGCCCGCGTTCACACTGTTGGCATCATATTCGGCGATAACAGACACCGGCTTCAGAAAGGAGGGGGTAAACCGGACGCCTCCAAAAATACCTTTATACAGTGAATTTTTCGAAAACAGGTAACTACCGGCCGTTATTCCCAACACATTCCCTTCAAATGGAATATTTTTGGTCGCTACCGCGTATACGGAAGAAAAATAACGGTTTCCCTTCGTTTCTTTAAATGTATTCAGTTCGCCTGTCGTAAACGCGTCATTGGTACCCACCACGACCGAAGGCAAGAAGCGTCCTTCTTTCAGCGGACGCAGGCGGATGGATACCGAACGATCCTGCTGCCATTTATTTCCCGCTTTAAATTCACCTTTGAGTATCGTACAACGGTATGCCACTTCCGCAAACGGGAGAAATGTGATATTCAGAAAGTAGTTTCCGCTATTGTAATCCCACATTTCCGGCATCATCTTTTCCGGCAGGAAATTTCCTCCCGCCATAAACATTCCGTCCGGTTGCATATCGGCGCTCGGAGTATTCAATAATCCGGTCATACCCAATGAGTATTGAGCTGAAACAGGGGCAATACATGATACGAAGACCAGTATTGCCCCTGCTATTTTAGTTAAAAGACGATTTTTCGTCACCTTACATTAACTGCCGGATCCTCCGGAGTGATCAGTTCCGTTCTGATAAACCGTATTCACCAGAGTTCCTGTATATCGCTTTACCGATACGTCAAGCCATTCCTGGCTTCCGTCTTCGAGGACAAGAGGAAATGTAAATGTATCTGTTTCGGTCTGAGCCAGAAATTCGACTGCCAGTGTCGTATCTCCGCTTATATTAAATGTTATTGTCAGGTCCAGTTCTCCCGTACCCGGCGCAGAACCGATCATGGATGAGAGCATCGTTTTTATGCTTGTGGCTAAAGCTTTAAGCGCTACATCTGTCAGTAACGGATATTTGGATTTCAGGGCGCTTTCTATATCGCCGCTTATTTCCCAGCCATATTTCTGAGCAATAGTCACAGATTCGGTTATCGCAGATGTATTTCCTAAGTTATTAATCGCTTTTGATGTCAATGCTTCCGTACCGATTCCGCCTACAATAGCATTTACATTTACGGCGAGAATATGACGTCCGGTTTTAGTGAATGTCGTTTGATAACGGTGATTTTCACCATCGTACGTAATATCATCCAATTCTTGCTCGGTTCCGTTTGTCTCTGTGAGATGCTTCATATTGCCAAAGCGAACCTCTTGAACCATCGGATTTTTTAATGTAAGTACTGACGTTTTACCAAATACCAGCCCATCCGGTTCTATATACAAAGCGATTAAACTCGCAGAAATAACACCTGTCGTTATTTTTTTCGCACCAGGTGTAAACGGGGTCATTGTTATATTCGTGTTTTTATCCACGGATCCGGCCGGAATAAACAGGTTGATCCCACGCTCTTCATCAGAAATATTAATATCTTTATCCGGCGTTACAATCACCGAGGAGCTCTTTTTACTCAGCTCCTGTTTAATCAAAACGCTTGATTTGTTTTTCGCGTCGGATTTGATCGTTACCGGAACAGTAACCGGCACATACCCGTCTTTGGAAAAAGTAACCGAATAATCTCCTTTTTCGGACAATTCCAGCTCAAATGCACCATTTGTACTCGTAGTAGCTTCCACCGACGTTGTGCTGACCTTCACTCCGTCAAGAGGCTTTCCGTCGTTCAGGACTTCTCCGGCAATGTAATATGCCTCCTCATCCGTAACAATTTCAGGATCCGAATTATCGTTACTATTACAGGAGCTCAATCCGAGACTAATACCTAAAGTCATAATAAATACACGACCCAATAAAAATAAATTTCTTTTCATAGCTTACAAATTTTAATTATCAAATTATATATACGCATCAATAAATATATTTAACAAAAATCACTTATTATCAAAATATATAATGAGTACAAAGATAATCATTATTTTTAAAAAAGAAAATTATTATGTATATTTTATTAATATCACAATCGACACGATAAAATATAAAAAGGGCTGTCTCACAACTACTTTGAGACAGCCCCTTTTATATTCTGTAGCTTTTATCCTTTTATTTTAAATAGGAGACGATTCTTTCGCAAGCTTTTCCATCACCGTAAGGATTGGTGGCCTTACTCATACTGACATAATAACTTTCATCATCCAGAAGTTTGGATACTTCGTTTACAATTTTGTCGAAATCCGTACCGACTAATTTTACCGTACCGGCATCTAACGCCTCCGGTCGTTCTGTCGTATTGCGCATAACAAGAACCGGCTTCCCCAAACCGGGAGCTTCTTCCTGTATTCCACCGCTGTCTGTTAAAACAATATCACTTTTATCCATCAGGTAAACGAAATTCAGGTATTCCAGGGGTTCAATAAAAAACATATTTGACTGCTGGTCGTTTACATTTTATACGAAAAATTAAACGATTGGTTTGCGTACATAGGGATTAAGCTGCATAGGGTAAAAAAAAAACACAGGCGCAG
>JAVBNB010000057.1:0-41861 GCA_031551825.1 Tannerella sp.
AAAAACAGGAGAAAAAACAAATGGATAAATTCTTAAATGAATATTTCTTCAATCGTATCGGGGCTTCTACTATGACCTATAATCCCCTGCATAAAATGGACTCTGTTCAAATCGCTCCAACTGAAAAAGATCAATTTCTGCGTCATCAGGTAATACGTGGATATGTACATGATGAAGCGGCAGCGTTTCAAGGCGGCGTTTCCGGCAATGCCGGACTTTTTTCCAATTCGGTAGATTTAGCCAAAATATCGCAACTATACCTGAACAATGGAACTTATGGAGGTGAAAGATATATTTCAACAAAAACGTGTACATTATTTACAGGAAGTAAATCTCCGATAAGCCGACGGGGATTAGGTTTTGACAGGCCGGATACCAAAAACCCCTCTAAATCGCCCTGTGGCCCGCTTACACCGCAATCCGTTTACGGCCATACCGGATTTACAGGTACATGCTTCTGGATTGATCCGGTTAACAATCTATTTTTTATCTTCCTCAGCAACCGCACCTATCCTTCACGGACAAATGGTAAGCTATTCTCATTAGATATCCGGACCCGCATACAGGACGCGATCTATAAAGCACTGGAGTAGTTTTTGTCCAACTTGACTCTCAAGGCTTGCCGATCTCCAAAGCATAGCAGTATGTTCCGCTGCCGAAATATACCGTATCGCCGTCGACTAATGGAGAGGCCAATATCGAACCAAGACTTGCAATATCGGCTTCGGCTTTTCGCGTTTCGTCCTCGTTTCCGTACAAAGCAAAATCCTTGCGGAAGTCACCGTTTTGGTCGTATATCTTATTCCAGTTGGTGCGACTATCGTCAGATTGGAATTCCCAGATGATGTTTCCGCTTTTCTTATCGGCACAATATAGCTTGCCGTTGAAGCAACCGAACAATACGTTGCCCTTATGAAATGCAGCCTTGCCATAAACCCGCATATTCAACCCGATTCTCCATTTCACCTCTCCGTTGAAAGCATCAAAACAATAAAAAGCATGAGTATCAGAAGTGCCCGCAAATGCCAACGAGTCGGCTACTACAGGGGTTGCTATTATCCAACTTCCGCGTTCCTTCATATTCCACATGCCATGTCCTTTTTCGGCATTCAAAGCATATATATTGAAGTCTCTCGACCCGAAATATATTATACCGTATGCCGTTGATGCGCCTGCCTGTATATCTCCTTTCGTGAAGTAGGTATCTCCCACCGTCTTAAAATCCCATACGGGCAGGCCCGACATAATATCCAAAGCATACAGCCGCCCGCCAAAGCCGCCAATGTACACCAGTTTGTTGTGAATCAATGGATCGGCATGCACTACGTCACCCGTTTTAAACACCCATTTCTCGCGGCCGTTTGCCGTATTTAAAGCATATACCGCTCCATTGCCGCTGCCAACAATCAGTAATCCGCCGTGTACAACAGGTGACGACAAATAATAGTCCCAAAAGTCCACTGTTTTTTCACCCTTTATCGTGAGTTTCCATAACATACGCCCCGAATCTATGTGCAATGCGTAGATGTCCCCCCCGGCATTATTAAAGAACAAAGTATCGCCGCTAACCGCAGGCGTGGAGCGCACTGGCGAACCACCATCGAATTTCCAAATCAAGTTACCGGTAAGTTTATCGAGAGCATACATGTAGCCATCCTCGCTCCCGAACAACAATTTATTGTCCGCCACCGAACAAGAGCCAGTTATACGCCCCCCTGTTTTATATTTCCATAAAACTTTCGGTGCCGCATGTAGATGTGCAAATAAAACCGAAAACAAGCAGAGTAAAATTAGTTTTTTCATAAAGTCAATTTTTAATAAATACCTAGTACAAAATAGCAGTTGACAAAAAAAAGAGGCTGCCCTTTTTGAACAGTCTCTTTTTAATTTTTTTGAGTGCTAATAATTATTATTCAAATTTCTTATTAAGAAATATATGCGCGAAAAAACCGATTATTATGGCGCCCAATCCGACAGCCAAAACCGTATTACTACGCATGTCCGTAAAAGCAGGAACAGCCAGAACTCCTACACCTATCAAAAGAATAATAATACCCAAGCTCTTCATTAATGTGTTCATCGTATTAATATTTTTAATTTGTTTTCCTATTTCTGGTACAAATAAAACAATAATAAACCGATTTGAAAAATTTTTTAAGGAAAAAATAATAAAGAAGTTCATTTTTCCTCTTATTTTTGTGAATATTTTAAACAAGAAACTATGTTACGTATCCTGTATAAAGTATATTTCTGGCTTATTGCGATACCGATCTTTACCGTGGCAACCGTATTAACAGCTATCACCGTTATTCTTGGCTGCCTATTGGGTGGAGAACGTTTTTTTTCATACTATCCCGGAATGGTCTGGGCACGCTTGGCTTGCATTCTGACCCTGTGCCCGGTTAAGATTAAAGGCAGAGAGCACATTCAAAAAGGTAAATCATATATTTTCGTATCAAATCATCAGGGAGCCTATGATATATTTTTTATTTACGGATATCTGGGAGTACCTATCAAATGGATGATGAAAAAAGGACTTGCGAAAATACCCTTTGTCGGATTTGCATGCCGTATGGCCGGATTCATTTTTGTTGATAACTCCACAGCCAGGAGTGCACAAAAAAGCGTATTGGAAGCCGAACGCAAGCTTAAACACGGACGCTCATTAATTATTTTCCCAGAAGGCGCACGCACACCGGACGGACATTTAGCCCGCTTCAAAAAAGGCGCATACCAAATAGCCATAGATCAACAACTCCCTATCATACCAATAACCTTAAACGGTCCGTACAATGTTTTGCCCATTGGCTCCTGCAACGTTCGCCCACACCGTATGGAGATGATAATACACCCCCCGGTGGTGCCTCATAAAAAAGAAGACGATGACAAAGAAGTACTGCAGGAATTAGTAAATACAACCAAACAGACTATTTATTCCGACCTTTGGGATGAATTCAAATAATTTTTTATTTTTTCTATATGAAAAAGATTGTTTATCAAAAATAAATCCGTTCCTTTGCCAAGTATTATTTATTTTTTAATTTTTATTTTATGAACATTTACGTAGGAAACCTGAATTATCGTGTTCGGGAAAATGATTTGAAATCTGTGTTGGAACAATTCGGTGCAGTAGATTCTGTTAAAGTAGTCAAAGATCGTGAAACCGGTCGTTCGAAAGGTTTCGCATTCGTTGAAATGCAAAATGATGATGAAGCGAAAAGGGCCATCGAAGAATTGAATGAAAAAGAATTTGAAGGCCGCCAAATGGTGGTTAAAGAAGCTTTACCAAGAACGTAATTATATTTTTTATTCAACGATTTACAAAACTTCTGACTATCTTTGGGCGGAAGTTTTTTTATTTATCTAAGGCAAACTCTATCAATGAAAGGGCTTTTCTCAAATCGCTCCGCTATCTTCCAGTTCGGAGTATTACTTTATTTCCTGCTGATGGGATTAGTATTCAGTTCCATCACCGGATATGCGATTACAAAAATATTCGGAAGCATACCGGAAAATACAAAAAACATATCGTTCTATACAACGCAGACGACACAATTTCTATCAAACATCTTTGTGTTTGTATTACCATCAATAGGAACAGCCTATCTTTGCAGTAAGAATCCGGCAAAATTCCTCTGTCTACGAAAAATCACAGACGCAAGGGTTTTATTACTCGCCGCTGCAATGATCTTTCTGATATCTCCAGCCATAGATACCACCACATATCTGAACTCAAAAATGCAGCTGCCGGAATTCATGGCGCCTGTAGAAAACTGGATGCGTAAAACAGAAGATTATGCGGCACAGGTAACAAAAAATCTATTATTGGAAAATGGGATTTTTCCTTTTATAACGAACATAATAATTATAGGAATTATGGCCGCGCTGACAGAAGAACTTCTGTTCAGAGGCGCGTTATTATCAATCGTCCGGAAAAATATTAAAAATCCACACATAGCGATCTGGATTGTCGCAATCCTATTCAGCGCCATACACTTTCAATTCTACGGCTTCATTCCACGCATGTTATTAGGTGCCATCTTAGGCTATCTGCTATACTGGAGTAACAATATCTGGGTTCCCGCATTCGCCCATTTTCTTAATAATACGGTCGCAGTGGTCGGATATAAAACAGGAATATTTCAAAACGAATCCGGCACTCTGATAACCAACGGTATGGAAGCAGAAGAAATATTCACAACAGGAACTATTACAATCGCCGGATTAATCCTATTCTTCCTGTGTGCGAAAATAATGAAAAAAATCTGTAGAGTACCGGAGAATTCTTAAAGCGTCTTCTTTCGGAGTTCGAAGTCACGGCCTAAATATTTTTCACGAACGATCTCGTTGGCAGCCAACTCTTCCGCCGACCCCTGAAAAAATACTTTTCCTTCAAATAAAAGATAAGCCCGGTCAGTAATACTCAATGTTTCATGCACATTATGGTCGGTGATGAGAATTCCAATATTTTTATGTTTAAGGCGGCCAACAATAGCCTGTATATCCTGTACAGCAATAGGATCAACGCCTGCGAACGGTTCGTCAAGCATGATAAATTTCGGATCAATGGCCAAACAACGGGCTATTTCCGCACGCCGGCGCTCACCTCCGGAAAGGCGGTCACCCAGATTTTTCCGGACTTTATGAAGTCCAAACTCATCAATAAGGCTTTCCATCTTCTCCCGTTGATAATCTTTTGGTTTATCCGTCATTTCAAGAACAGCTTTGATATTATCCTCCACTGTCATTTTTCGAAAAATAGAAGCCTCCTGCGCCAAATACCCGATACCCTGTCGCGCACGTTTATAAACCGGATAATCCGTGATTTCCAGATCATCTAAAAATATCTTTCCGTTATTTGGAGTAACAAGACCAACCGTCATATAAAAGGTAGTTGTTTTACCCGCGCCGTTAGGCCCGAGCAATCCGACAATTTCCCCCTGTTTCACATTGACGGACACATGATTAACTACCGTACGATTGCGGTACTTCTTCACCAGATCTTCCGTACGAAGAATCATCTGTTTTTCTCCCATAGCTTCCATATATGGGGGGCAAAGGTAGCGAAAGTTGAGCGCAATACAAAATAGTAATACTTATTTTGTTGCTTCCTTTCAGAATATAAGAATCGCTTTCGGAACGGAAGCAAAGCGACACATTGTTTTTTAGTAAGGAATGTTGCCGAACGAAGTAACCTTCAACGGAGTTAAAGATAATGTTTTTCAAACATTCCTTTTGTTTATTTAAAAGAATACATTACTTTTATGGGCTGAAAAAGGCTATTAATCATCCAAATCATACAACGACATGAAAAACAGAAAATTACGTATGGGCATTGTAGGGGGCGGACGTAACGGTTTTATCGGAGATGTTCATATACGCGCTGCAATCATGGAAAATCAGATTGAATTAGTTTGCGGTTGCTTCAGCAGAAATTATGAAGTATCGTTAGAATCCGGACGCTCTTACTTTCTACCGGATAATCGTATATACAGAACATATCAGGAAATGTTTGAACAGGAAGCGCTCCTGCCGGAAAATGAACGGATGGACTTCATAGCGATTGTGACTCCTAATAATTTTCATTACGAACCGGCAGCAATGGCATTAGATTTGGGATATGACGTAGTTTTGGACAAACCGATGACATTTTCATTAGAAGAAGCGAAAATGCTGCAGGATAAAGTCGAAAAAAGCGGAAAAACACTCGCTCTTACGCATGTATATACCGGCTATCCTGCTGTAAAAGAGGCAAAAGTACGTGTAGCGCGAGGTGATCTGGGAACAATACGCCGTGTATTTGTTGAATACTCGCAGGGATGGTTAGCGCAGCGAATCGAACTCCAGAGCGGAAACAACGCGGGATGGCGTACCGATCCGAAGCAATCGGGAAAAGGCGGATGCGTCGGTGATATCGGCACTCATGCATGGCATTTAAGCGAATATATTACAGGATTAAAAGTAACCGAACTCTGTGCGGAATTAAAAGCATTCGTTCCCGGACGTCCGATTGACGACGATGCCGCCGCGTTCCTGCATTTTGAAAATGGAGTAACGGGTATTTTGCAGGCTACACAAATCGCTACGGGAGAAGAAAATAATATCCGCATCCGGATCTACGGAGATAAGGGCGGACTTGAATGGCAACAAATGGAACCGAATACCTTATATGCGAAATGGACGGACAGGCCTACGGAAGAAATAAGAATCGGAAACGGTTATAAATATCTCAGTGACCTGGCAAAATGGAACATCCGCATTCCGGGAGGACATCCGGAAGGTTTCATCGAAGCTTTTGCCAATATATACCGGAATTTCGCTTTGACCGTCAAAGCGCTTGCCGTCGACGAAATACCGTCTGCCGAATGTATTGATTTTCCAAATGTATATGATGGGGTACGCGGCATGCAATTTATTGAAACAATGGTAGCTTCCGGTTACAGTAACGATCAAAAATGGGTAAGATGGATCGACTAAAAAGAAGAAACGATAAGAAAAAAGGGAAAAAGAAATGGATCTTTCTTGCCGGTTTAATCATCGGTTTTGCCATATTCATCTCAGCATATCAGGTTTCCGTATATTATTCAAGTGACGAATCATGCATGATATGCCATGTTCACCCTCATGCCGAAGAAAGTTGGAAACAGTCGGTTCATGTCAATAGCAAAAGCGGGGTCATCACACACTGTGTAGACTGCCATTTACCTCCTAAAAGCCAAACGTGGAATCATTATTCCGCAAAAGCGAAACTTGGAATCAAAGACGTTTGGGGCTATCTGACCAAAGACAGCGCGGATTTTAACTGGGACATGAAATCGGAATTAGAGCATGCGGTAAAATACATTCCCAATGAATCCTGTAAAGAATGCCACAAGAACCTGTTCCCGTCAAGAATAACCGATAACGGAATAACTTCCCATTTATATTATGAAGAAAACGAGAAAAAACTGAACCTGCAATGTATAAGTTGCCACTTAGATGCCGGACATTATAATCCAAACTATAAACACGGCCAAATGACAGGTATACCCGGATCGAGCAGTAGTACCGCTTCCGGACCGGTGTTTGATTTCGCAACAACCGTTACATCTTTCGCTAACTATACAGAACAAATACCGGGCACTACCGTTTCATTTAATATGATAGCCATTAATGGCGGTACGTTCAGTATGGGAAGCGACAAAAAAGAAGCTTTCCATAAAGAAGATGAATGGCCTGTACGCAACGTAACCGTCAGTTCGTTCTTCATGGCGGAAATCGAAGTTACCTGGGATCAGTTTTGGGCGTTTTATTCCAACACAATGAGTGAGGGGCGCACATTGCCGGAAACGGTTTTTGCCAACAATAGCCGCCCGGATGTAGATGCCATAACCGGCCCCACTCCACCCTTCGGTTTTCCGGATCAGGGATGGGGTAGCGGTTCCCGTCCGGCTATCACAATGACGCACTACGCGGCCGAAACATTCTGCCAGTGGTTGTCACTTAGAACCGGTAAAAAATACCGCCTCCCTACAGAAGCGGAATGGGAATATGCCGCCCGTGGAGGTTCGAAAACGCCTTATTTCTTTGAAGGCAATCCAAAAGATTATTCCGACGAAGGCTTTATGCGCAAGTTTTTCAGTGCGAAAACCGACACCATTAGTGATTATGTGATTTACAGCAAAAACAGTAATAACCGGACACAGGAACCGGATAAAGTAAAACCCAATTCATTCGGATTAAAAAATATGCTCGGTAATGTGATGGAATATTGCGCTGACAAATATGCTGCCGATGCTTATGGAAAAACGGGAGAGAATGTTACCGACCCGGTTGTAACAGAAGGCGAAGAGTGGGTGGTACGCGGCGGCCTGTATTCTTCCGATGCTGCTGATGTGCGTAGCGCAGCGCGTTCCCATACATATCATGCGGAATGGTTGAAAACGGATCCGCAACAACCTAAAAGCATCTGGTGGTATTCCGACATAAAGGGCATTGGCTTCCGTATTGTATGTGAGCCGTCTTCAACTAATATTAAATAAAAAACAAATATAAATACAAATTAAACTAACTTAATTAATTACATCATGAAAAAAAACAGTATTAACAGAAGAACCTTCCTTAAAAGTTCAGCGCTTGTCGGGGCTGCGGGAATGGTTGGAACAGGAAGTGTTTTAACCTCTTGCGGAGGCGGTGAAAGCAGTGGTGCAAAAGGGAATAGCAGCGCAGCGCAAAAGCCATTGAAAGAAGCCGGATCCTATTATGTGCCGGAATTGGTAGATATGGCTACCGACGGAAAAGAACTGAAAGCCGGTGTGATCGGTTGCGGTGGACGAGGAAGCGGCGCGGCATTTAATTTCCTCAATGCGGCAAACGGCGTTACCATCACAGCGTTAGGTGATACCTTTAAAGAGCAGGTAGATAAACTTGCGGATGAATTGAAAAGAGACAAGAATATTGATATCCCGGCAGATAAACGTTTTGTCGGATTAGATGCGTATAAACAAGTGATTGATAGTGGCGTAGACGTAGTATTGATTGTTACGCCTCCCAACTTCCGCCCGATCCATTTTCAATATGCAACAGAAAAAGGGAAACATGCGTTTCTTGAAAAACCAGTATGTGTGGATCCGGTAGGATACCGATTGATCATGGCTACGGCAAGACAGGCAAAGGCTAAAAATTTATGTGTAATTACCGGCACGCAACGCCGTCATCAACGTAGTTATGTAGAATCATACAAGCAAGTGATGGATGGTATGATCGGAGAGATAACCGGAGGTGTTGTCTATTGGAACGGCGGTAAGCTATGGCACCGCGATCGCGCGGCCGGATGGACCGATGGCGAATGGATGATAAAAGACTGGGTAAACTGGAAATGGCTATCAGGCGATCATATCGTAGAACAACACGTACACAACATTGATGTATTCACCTGGTTTTCAGACCTAAAACCAATAAAAGCGGTCGGTTTCGGTTCCCGCCAACGCCGTGTTACCGGAGACCAATTTGACAATTTCAGCGTGGACTTCACGATGGAAAACGGCATACATCTCCATAGTATGTGCCGTCAGATAGACGGATGTGCCAACAACGTGAGCGAGTTTATCCAGGGCACAAAAGGCTCATGGAATAGCGCTACAATGGAAATTAAAGATCTTGCAGGAAATGTTCTTTGGAAGTATGACAAGGAAGCGGAAAAAGCGAAATTCAATCAAACAGACCCCTACACACTCGAGCATGTAAACTGGATCAACCTCATCCGTGCGGGAAAAACAATTGATCAGGCTTCTGAAATCGCCATTCCTAATATGGCTGCAATCATGGGCCGCGAATCTGCGTACACAGGAGCAGAATCAACCTGGGAAGCAATGACCGCGTCTCCTCTTGATATGACTCCGAAGGACACCAATCTGACAGGCAAAATGGATATGAGCGGATTTGTAGTTCCCGTTGCCGGCTTACCTTACATAAAAAAGTAATATGAGCGTCAACAGAAGAAATTTTATAAAAACATCCCTTGGCAGCGCGGCGTTGGCAACAGTCAGCGCCTGTAAAGGGACGTCCGGCACAGGATCCGGTAGCAACGGGAAAGAAGCCGGAAGCTGCAAAAACGCTCTTCCATACAATCCGAACGCGAAGCTGAACATTTCATTTCAGGAATGGACCCTCTCCGGTGATGTTTTGAAGGATAAGCTTGACATCATGGAAAAGCTCGGCGTGAATGGTCTTGAAGTCGGCGGCAAAGGACTATCCGGACGTGTTGATGAGTTTAAACAGGCTTTGAACGGACGGGATATTAAAATTAGTGCGATCTGTGCCGGTTTCAGTGGCTTTATGCTCTCCGAAGACGAAAGCGTCCGCAACGAATGCCGCGACTCGATGCGTGAGATAATAACCGCTGCCGGGGCATTAGGTTCTACGGGTGTAATCATCGTACCTGCGTTCAATGCCCAAAAACCGGTGATGCCTCACACACAGGAAACACGTGATTTTCTCTGCCAATGGTTCGACGAACTCGGAACATTTGCCAAAGAAAACGGAACAACGGTTATTCTTGAACCGCTAAACCGCCGTGAAGCATTCTACCTGCGCTTAGTTGCCGATGCCGCGTCGATCTGCCGCGACATCAACAATCCCGGTGTAACATGTCTCGGCGACTTCTGGCACATGACATGGGAAGAAACGTCCGATATGGGAGCTTTTCTATCCGGAGGAAAATATCTGCAGCATGTACACATTGCCAGCCGCAAAAGAAGGCTTATGCCCGGCGAGGATGGCGAAGCGGACAATTATATAGACGGATTCCGGGGATTGAAAATAATCGGATATGATAAGTACATCAGTTTCGAATGCGGAAGTAAGGCGGAAGACCGTAACGCATCTGCAGCCGAAGGTGTCGCGCTTATTCGTAAACAATGGGAGGAAGCATAAGTTGTCTCTGATCTATTCAAATATGAGAATGAGTGAAGTGGTAGAAGAATATCCTTCACTCATTCCCGTTATAAACAGGTTCGGCATACGTCTCGGACTTGGCGAAAGCACCGCGTTGGAGATTTGTGACAAATATGATATCAATATCGATTTTTTCATCACGATGATCAATACTTTCCTGAATGAAAGCTATTTTCCCGAAAAAAAACTGCAAGGATTTCATCTTACACAAATCGTAGATTATCTCACAAAAACAAACCTGTATTATCTACATTCGCAACTACCAAACATTGAACGGCACCTGCGGTTATTTATATCCGCCAGTGATCCCAACAACGAATCATTAGCTCTTATCGGAAAACTATTTGACACCTTTAAAAATCGTCTATTGAAGCGTATAGAAACAGACGAAAAAGAATGGTTTCCTCATATTATCAAGCTCTGCGAGAAGCAAATAAAGAATAAAACGCTTACCTATCATCCGACAGCGCCTTCTGATCCCGAAGAACCGATCGAAGCCCTTATTACAGACCTTAAACATATAATTATAAAACATTTATCCGGCGACTATAATGAAAACTTATGTTATGCGGTCATATTCGCGATAAATACATTATACACCGACATCAAACAAAATAATCGTATACGTTATCGCATCCTTGTCCCCATCGTTACCGGTATGGAAAAAGAAGGCAATAAAAATCTTTCTTCACGTGAAATCGAAGTCCTCCGGCAAATTGTCAAAGGCGAAACAAACAAAGAGGTTGCTGAGCATCTTTGCATTAGTCTAAACACGGTACTTACACACCGGAAAAATATAACATCCAAGCTCGGCATAAAAACAATACCGGGACTCACTTTCTATGCCATCACAAATCGCATCATATCAGGCGATGAAATAGAAATGTAAATTCATGAAACAAGACATCCCCGAATTATTTGAAGATAGGAAGTTTGACCATCAAGTAACGGGTAAACATCTTATCATATTCCGTATTGCCGGGTGCCTGCTCATTTTGGTTGTATTGCCAATTATCTGGCATTTGATATTCGTCCGGTATCCCGCCACAAAAATGACCGACATCGAAGGAATTGTCACGGAAACTAATTTGCTTACAGACAGAAGTCCGTTTGATATGAAAAATGTCACCTATACATATTATCTGAAATTAGATAAATACAATACACCCCTCAAACTCGATTGTAATCAAATCAATGATTTTCCAAGTTCAGTAAAAGGCTTGAGAGTCACTTTACAGGTTCATGAGAAAGACTTGAAAAAAATCAAAGAAGCGGATCTAAACATACCATTAAGTGAAATCAAGACAATCCGATATTTTCCGAGAGTATATGGTATAGCAACAGAGACCCAGACAATAGTAACACCGCCGGAGGTTTTACGTCAGAATCCCAGTCCTCTGTTTTTAGGATCCATATCATACATTGTAGTCATTTTCATTGTTATATATATGATTTTCACCATTATCAAACTATGTATCAAGCTATTCGAAAAAAATCATAACTCATCAGACTGGTAAACTGCGTAACCAACAGATCCCAAAACCAACATTACTGTTAAATAAGGCATTAAGGCGGAAACTGAAAGAACCTCAGCCTGATTCCCCGCCGTTATCATAGAATTCAGTCCCTCAACAAAAGAAGAATATCCTTGTATGGCAATAGTAATACCGATTCCGGCAATCGCGAAACACACAATAATAATTTGTGGAAGTATACGGACCTTTTCCGGTAGATTGTTCATTACATCCTTTGAAAAACCCCGATCCCGAATCTCCGATTTATTTGATTTGAATAACTGTTCTAATTCTTTATCGTTTTGCATAATCTTTTAAATTAACAACTTCTTTCTTTACTATATCCTGATTTTTCCAGATACTCCGACAACTTTTTCTTACCCCGGGATAAATGAGACTTTATCGTTCCTGTAGGACTCTTCATTATTTCAGAGATATCTTTCACCGGCAAATCTTCCATATAGAACAATAACAGGACAGTCTTTTCATATTCACTCAAAACCGTTAAAGCTTTTGTAAAATCCATCATAATATCCCCACCATTCATATCCGGGGCGGCAAAATGGCCTGCTTCACTGATATCAACCATACTTTCCGAACGCTTATTCATACGGTTATAGTCATAAAAGGTATTGTATGCAATCCTGTAGAGCCAGGTTGAAAATTTAGCCGCTGCCCGAAACGAACCTATTTTTGTCCATGCTTTTATAAATGTATCCTGAGCTAAATCTTTACTCAACTCCTCATCCCCACCCGTCAGGTTCATAAAAAAACGCCGCACTTGCGACTGATACTGTTCAACCAATCGTCCAAACGCGTTCCGGTCACCCAATATGGCCGCGCGCAGTACATGGACAGCATCACTCTTCTTCATCAGGAATACCTTGCTTCTTAAATACAATGTGAACGACTAAAAAACCTATACCCAAAAATAACGGAACCAGCCCCGAAGCCGCAGATCGAATCTCATCTCCCGGTTTCGCAGTCAAAAGCAAAAACAACGAAATTCCAATCCCTATAAATATTAAAATAATCCCTGATTTCAATGAATTGTTCTTCTTTTTAGGTATTTCAAACAAATTCTGAGGTAACTCAACGCCTTTTTCAATCGCCTTTGCATACAAATCCGCCTTCATCTGCATCCTTTTCCGGTTATCAAGACTTTTAATCAAAGTGATGATTATAACAAAGATAAAAGGAACAGCTATTATTCCGATAATAAAATATAAACCTCCGCCCATAAACATAATTTTTAATTTAATGATTAATAATTTATTCTTTAGACGTAAAAAGAGCAACATCCGGTTGCAAAAAAAACAAGGATTATCCGAAAAAAAACGAATAATCCTTGCTTTTATATGATCAATAAATTATTTATCTTCCCCGAAAATACTTCCGTAACGGTGGTATTCGTACGCGATACTCTGTTCTTTCAAATAGTGAAGCAGTTCCAAGCGGCCTTCCGCAAGCGGCTTGTTATTAGCAATATGCATTCCCAATTCCGCTGCTTTTTGATAAAACTCTTCGGACAATTCCGCCGTACAGGTACGCACACGTTCATACATCTCCATTTCTTTGATAAAAGTCTCGGCAGATTGCTTTTTGAGCTGTGCTTTTTTTAATTTCCCCAATGCGGATTCAATGGCCTGCAGCTTGCTGTCATCTGTCGAAATACTTACTGTAAGCGGAGTTCCGGCAGTATCGGTAGCAAGTAACACGATCAATACATCGGTGAGAGAATCGCTTCTTTTAATGCGGAAACCAACATTTTTCAACGGCAGGTAACGAAACTTATTTTCCTCACCGTAAATATGGCTGACATCTTTTTCTTTTGAAAACTCCTCCTGCCAGGCCTCTTCAAGACTTACTGCGGCAAAATTCAAACGATTTTTATCCTTTTCTTCCGGCACAAACTCACTGAAAGGAGTATGGGTAACCACTTTCGGCAATTCATTTTCCCACAATTCCACAAAACAGGACACATAATTCGGGCCTCCGGCTTTGATGCCGCCTCCGAACGCCGAGCGTTTCATTCCTCCAAACGGCTGGCGACGTACGATCGCACCCGTAATTCCACGGTTAATATACAGATTACCGGCTTCAATACGGTTGCGCCAGATTTGATGCTCTTCTTCATTCAGACTTTGCAGCCCTGCCGTCAAACCGTATTCCGATGAGTTCGCATATTCTATACCCTGTTCTAAGCTGTCTATGCAAACTACAGACAGTAACGGAGCAAAAAGTTCATTTTTGAAAGTATAGTTAACCGGTTTCACGCCCCATTTTACGGTCGGTTTCAGAATATATTTTTTCTCATCCGCGAATTCCGGCGCTACAAGCCACGATTCTCCCGGTTCAAGATTTTCGATGGCATGCAAAAGCTTTTCATTATCATTATCAATCATTGGTCCGACAACGTTCATCGTATCCCATACACTGCCGGTACGCATACTCATAACAGCGTCACGAAGTTTTGATTTAAACGATTCGTCATTGAATGCTTTTTTATCCAACAGCAACAGCGAACAGGCCGAACATTTCTGGCCGGCATTGCTAAATGCCGATGATACGATATTCAGGATCGCATGATCCTGATCGGCCATATTTGTTACAATGATCGCGTTTTTACCTCCCGTTTCCGCCGAAAGAGGTGTTTTGGGACTATTTTTCAGCAAACGGAATGCTGTATCCGTTCCACCGGTCAGTATCACATGCTTGATAGAAGGATGAGCGGTCAAATGCCCCAGCGATTCGCGATCGGCAGTACAAACCACCTGCAACGCGTCTTTGGGTACACCTGCATCCCAGAAACACTTGGCAAACTCCCATGCGATCGGCAAAGCAACAGTCGCCGGCTTCAGGATAACCGTATTACCACCCGCAAGTGCGGAAGCGACCCCGCCAACCGGTATCGCTAAGGGAAAATTCCATGGCGGAATAACCAATATGATACCTTTCGGAGTATGAGAAACAGCTTTTAAGTTATCAAGCTCCTTCATGGTTATCGGATAATAACGACAGAAATCAATCGCTTCCGACACCTCTACATCCCCTTCCATAAAGGTTTTTCCGGTAATCGCCGCCATACAACCGATCAGATCGCCCCGTTTGGCGCTCAGATTTTCCGCCACCTGATGAAGTATTTCATTCCGTTTATCAACGGATGTTTGCCTCCATCCCGAAGCATCTTTTTCCGCAACTTCGATGATTTCTTGTACATGGTCCAATGAAGACATATTGGCTTCGCAGAAACAAACCTCCATATTTCGACTACGGTCGTAATAAAGTTTTTTCTTATCAGTAACTATTTCCTTATCTCCAATCTGAACGGGAATAATAAAATTCTTTTCATTCACTGAAGTCTCCCATTTCTTAAGAATATCCAATGCCCACTGACGGTTTTGCGGTAAATCAAGATCCGTATCCGGTTCGTTTTTAAACGTATTGATATCTGCATCCGGAACCGGCGCTTTCGTGCGATCCTGGGTACGATAAGGTGTTGTCCGTATACTATCTTTTAATTGATGAGCCTCTAAGAATTGTTCGGCAAGAAAATTCCAATGCGGGCTATCAAGCTTCAGATTAAAAGTATAACTGAGGAAATTGTCTTTTCCCGTATTTTCATCCAAACGGCGAACCAAGTAAGAGATCGCGTTCAGGAAATGATTGGATTTCACTACAGGGGTATAAAGGATAATCTGCTTTTCCAATTTCCGTATCACACGTGGAAGATTGTTTGCCATCCCCTCCAGCATCTCAAAAGTCACAAATTCGGATACTCCGTTCTTCTCCGCTAATAAATGCGCGTAGGCGATGCTGAAATAGTTATGCGAAGCGACCCCCACATGGCAAACCTTGATGTTCTCCGGTTGCAACCCGATATCAAGAATATGCATATAATTGGCATCCACTTCAACTTTCGAACGATAAACCGGGTTTTCCCATCCTTTTAATGACGAAAGAATACTTTCCATCTGCAAGTTCGCTCCTTTCACCAAGCGCATTTTCAATGGAGCGCCCCCTTCCTCACAGCGTTTCTTAGCAAAATCCAGCAATTGCCGTTGCAGTCCTTCCGCATCCGGCAAATAAGCCTGAATAACAATCCCGGCGCTGTAATTCTTAAATTCCGGACGACTCAGCACTTCAATGAACACATCCATTGTTAAATGCGCATCCTTATACTCTTCCATATCCAGATTTACGAATTTCGCCCGCTTTTTGCCGTTGTGATCCGTATAAGTATGATCCACCGCTTTCTGATAAACAGCCGCCACCATATCACAGAGGTCTTTTTTATTCTGCTGATAGCTTAGCGGATGTATCTGGGCGTAAATACCTGATATTTTAATGGAAATATAATTGATATCCGGCTCTTCCAACGCTTTCAAATAATGTTCGTAGCGATGACGGGCTTCGCCGTCTCCCAATACGACCTCACCCAACAGATTTACATTTTGTCCGATACGGCTGTTCCAACGTCCTTCCAAATGTTTTGTCAGTTTCGGACGTTCTTCCGCAATAATAATCTTTTTCGTTTCGGCACGAAGTTTCTGTTTAAAGATCGGCATTGCTATTGACGGAAACCAATAACCACCCATCATATACAACTGTAGCAAAAAGCGGTCACCCCCTCCGAAAAAATCAGGTATTCCGTATTCTTTAATGATCTGCCGGACTCGTTTATTCAGTTTGCTGTTATCACGAATCTGCGACGACTCATCCAACATCCTCGACAAGAATGTCTTATACTCGGGTGTTTGTACTAATGAAGCATACTTTTTTTGTTCTTTTACCTCGTCAGGAGTAAGCTCTTCGTCCGCTTTAGCCAAAAACTGTTTCGCCCAGTCGATGACTTCATTTGTAGTTATATTCTTCATGTGTTAAATACTTATGGGTTCGTACAAATCTACAACTATTTTTTGAGATTCCGCAACTTTTCATTCCGCAAAAAAACGCAGAAAAAAAGCCCGCTAAAAAAACGGGCTAAAACGGTCAAAACGAAACATCTTAATCTTTACAAAAAAAGGTCATTTGTTTCCATACTTACGCTCGGCATGCTGTACTGTTACACCGTCTTTATTTACAGTTCGTAACATCCAGGGGCATCCCTGCTCCGATGATATAAGACCAACCCGACGATAGTTGTCCAATTCTTTATCTCCGGGTTTCAGGAGAGGCACATCGCAGAAATAGAAATACTTGAAAGTAATAGTCGGCAAAACAAAAACGCTCCCATCCTCCTTTTCAAACACGGATTTCAGCTCTACCGGGTCGTCATACTGATTATAGCTGATAAAATATTTAATCCATGAAACGCTATCGGCAAACTCCCGATACTCAACAAGACGCTTTTGCTCATCATACACCGGTGCTAATTTTTCGGATACAGCTCTTTTCACATTATAAACATCCACATCACGAATGTCTAAATGATGCCTGAAGCCACCACGATATTCTATTTTGGTCATTCCACGATCCGGACTATAGACCAAGGCCCGCTCACCAAGCGTTTTACGCTCGTTGATATTCCCCTTTTCATCCACTTGATAATAAATCTCCCTCAGCGACACCTCACCTTGTCCGTAACAGGTAACAGCAAACATCGAAACTAAAAAACTGATTGTAAATACTAACTTTTTCATGATCATAATTTTTATTGATTACGACACAAACTTAGGTTGAAATCGACCTCATCCTACTTATATAAGAAAGATTTTTCTCTATATAGTCATTTCGTATATTACTTATAATAAGAGATATACGAGCAATCATTTTCAAAAAAGTTTATATTTTCCTTTTTCGGGTTTATGGGGGGTCTATATGAACAAAGCCCGCTTCGAAAAACGGGCTAAAAGTTCAAATGCAACCACATCGAATCCTTAGTTCCTGTAGAGCGGTTTTAGGCGTTGATAAAATCGACGATATCTTCTTTTTCGTCCATTTTTAGTTTCTGGCGGATCGTGGTTTTTCGTTGGTAAATGGTTTGGACGCTTTGCTGGCTTATCACGCTGATTTCTTTCGTTGAAAATCCGGCGCAAAGCAGGCAACAAAGCTGCTTTTCTTTTTCTGTCAGGACATTTCCGTATTTGGAAGTCATTTTTGTATAAAATCCGTCGTAAATGGAATCGATTAATTCATACAAATCAGCCCAAACCAACAGATCTTCTACCGGAACGTCCTTATTATTGATTAAAGTCACTTGTTTTAACAATTCTTGATTGTGGTCAGTTGGGGTAGAAGCAACTAATTTTATCAGACCGAGTTGTTGTAACAACACCTTTTTAAAAAAAGTACTCTCTTTTTCATTGGCGGTAGTCGCTTCTTTCAGTAATTTTTCCAGAATTTCCTGCCTTTCTTCCGCTTCCGTCAGTCTCGTTCGCTTGCGACGAATGTAGACCGATACCAAAACAGCTATCAATGCAAGCAAAACCAGACCCCACGTAATATAAAGAAAAGTGCGTTGCCGGCTAATGGTTAGCGCCAGGTTTTGTTGTTCAAGCCTGCTTTTCAACTCTGTTTTTTCTTTAATCATCAATTCACCATCCTTGATATTCATCCAACGCTCGTGGTTTTTCTGTCCCATCGGTTGCAGATTAACAAGTCTGCCTTTAGCATAATCGACCACCGCCTGAAGAGCCAACACAAAATTATCGTTCGACAGATCGTTCGTCTCTTCCGGTTTCATTTTCTTCCGTTCTTCAAACTCGGTTCGGGCAATATTAATATAAACCTGCGCCGAATCCGGTTGCCGCATAGCAAGGTATAATAAGGCAATAGAAATATTGACCTGCCCCGAACCTCCATCGGCAGCCACTTGTTTCTGTAGACCCAACGCTTCTTTATACTTCTGACGATGATACAATATATCCGCATAATTTCGCCGGTAATGATTCACAAAGCTTTTTTCATCTTGCTTCATGGCAGATTCAATTGCCTTATTCATATAATAATCCACAGAATCGATACTTCCGAAAAATGCATAATTCAGGCCTATTTGATAATAAATGTCGCTATCATTTTCATAATTACTTGCCTGGCGGTAAAATAAAATCGCTTCTTCATATTCTTTTTTCGAATAATGCTCATTTCCTATCGCATAATAAAATCGGAAAATCCAAAGACTGTCCTGCATCTCCAATGAAAAATCAAGCCCACTATTCAACATAGTGGCAGTCATTTGCAAGTCATTGTTCCATTTATAATATCCGGCTGCCAGCATATAGGTTTGCGCCAGTTTATTTGTCACATTGTGGTCCTTGTAATAGCTTAACGTATAAATAATCAAACCATCTTCCGCCATTGCTTTACCTGCCGAAGAATGGGTCAAGGCAGACAGATATCCGCAATCTGCCTTTTCCGCCTCAGACAATTCGTTCGGATCAATGATAGCCGCGAGAAGCACAGATGCACTATCCGGATTTGACTCTACTAATTTTCCGGCTTCCCGCAATATTTCCGGATAAGACATATTTTTTTCACAGGAATTGCAAAGAACAACAAATAAAACTAAACTAAAAATGACTATTTTTTTCATCCTACCCGTCCCAAAGTTGATCCAAAAGTACAAAAATAATTCAATAGGATCACATATTCTATTTTTATCGCAGAGAATCCGACATGACTTACTTTTTCCGAATGCTCGACATGCTCTCGGCATGTGTTTTCGCAACCTCTCCGGCGCCGGTATATCGAATATGTGACATGTCGGAAGCGCTTAGTTCGAATCGCTCATCTGCCTGAACATTGACTTCAGACATAGAGCTAGCAGTTGCTTTCGCAGTTTTTGCGCTCAATTTCCGACAATTAATCTTTGCCATGTCACTGGCATTGGCATCCAACGCAGAAACGGTTCCGGTAACTGTTATTGCTGACATTGAAGTCGATTTCGCAAGCAGATTTTCAGCAACCAGATTCAAGTTTATCTTAGAGAGGTCGTTAGCTTCCACCTGGCAATTATTTTTCACCTGCGCTTGTTCCTTAAAAGAGATGGAAGCAAGCGATTGGGCTACCAACTTTACATTATCGAAAGCATATTCGGATACTACCTCCACAGAAGCCAGATTTTCAACAATAATCCGGTCGAAAGACGGACAAGTAATTTCCGCTTCAAATTTGTCGTTGCGCTTCGGCCCTTTTTCGTCAATACTGATACGGATTGCCAGATTATTTTCCGAGTCAATCTCTACCGTTAAATAATCAGAATACCGCTGCGGCATGTTGATTTTTACACTGTATGTGTCACCTTTTACCACTTTAGCATTCAAAAACTTGGATATTTTGATCCCGTCAAACGAATCAAAACTTTTTTCTTCCGTATAAACTCCTTTTGCATCGGAAGTTCTCTCCGCACACGATGGAAGCACAAAAAGCGCCATCAAACAAAAAACGATTAATTTTTTCATGTCTTTATTTTTTTAATTATTAATTAGCGTTTCGCTATTTTTGAACATAAGACGAAAGACCGATACAAAAGGTTGCAGATTTCCGCCTTTTATTTTTTTGCCCGACCCAATTCCTCTTCGAAACAACTTTGTAAAAACATTCCACAAAAGTTGATCAATCAGGCTAAAGTCATGGTCTTTATTTTTACGAAACGCGCTTATAATTCGAAAAAATTATCTAAATTTGTATCACTAAATGAAATTATCACATGAACCCCGTTGAAAGAAAATATTCATCCTGCTTAAAAATAATTAACACATTTGCGTTGATTAATTTCGAACGACGGATCTTCTTCATTCTTTTCTTTGTATCCTGTACATCGCAATTCATACATCCGATCTATTTCAAACAAATCGGCGTGAAGGACGGACTGGCTCAAACGTCTGTCATGTCAATATATCAGGATGAACTTGGCAGAATGTGGTTTGGAACCGAAGAGGGGCTTAGTATCTACAATGGAAAAGAACTCATATCCTTCAAACATTCGGAAGATAGTATCATTTCACAAAACATACCGATAGGAAATATGACATTTCCCATTGACGGTGACAAAAACGGAAATATCTATATTCGCTCAGATGCAAAGCTGATCCATTATGATGTCAGAGAAGAACGATTCAGCTGTCTGAAAAACGAAAATGTTTCAACAATATTCTGTAGAGATAGCCTTGTTCTGGTAGCATCGTCCGACACGATCTATCGCTGGGACAACAAAAGCAAAACGTTCAGCCTCTTCGCGAAAACAAATATTCCGGGAAATAATATCCAAAAAATATTCCTCGACTCTAAGAACCGGCTATGGGCAGGCAACCGGAATGGACTATTCTTGTGTGAAGAGAACGACAAGCTACAACACTTTATCAAAAATGTATTCATCTACGAAATAATAGAAGATTCCCAATCAAACTTATGGATCGCAACCAGAGATGATGGAATGTACAAATATGGCCGGGACAACACTCTGACTATAATCAGGCACGAATCCGATAATCCGAACTCGATTCCACACGACCAGATACGTTCTTTCACGGAGGATAACCATGGCAATATATGGATCGGAACTTTCAACGGACTCTGCAAATATAATCCGGCAACCGACAAGTACATAACATACCGGAAAGATGATTTACCCGGAGCGTTGAACCATTCTTCCGTATATTCCACCTACAAAGACAAACAAGGCTCCATTTGGGTAGGTACCTATTACGGAGGGGTACATTATTTTAATCCTGAAACCGATTGTTTTTCTTATTATTCGGCGGATATGAAACGAAATGACTGTTTGAGCTATTTTTTCGTGGGAAAGATGGTGGAAGATAAAGATGGAAACATCTGGATCTGTACGGAAGGGGGAGGATTGAATTTCTTCGACAGAAAAACAAAAACATTCCGTCACCATACTGCCGGCCAAAATAAGCATTCCATATCACACAATAACCTGAAAAGCATTGCATACAGTGCTAAATATAACAGACTTTACATCGGCACTCACATCGGAGGCATTTCTATATACGATATCGCCAAAGGGGTTTTTCATAATTTCAGAGATGAAAAACCGGACTATCACAAACAAATAGGAGATGTCATCATTAATACGAAGTTATATAAAGAAGACTGGCTGATCATACAAAGCCGTAACGGATTATTCAGGCTAAACCTTTCCACCGAAGAGCTATCTCCGCTCTTCAGTGAAAATAACCGGGTATCCGGCGCGTCATTCTTCATTGATTCGGATGAGTATTTATGGTTAGTCAGCTCAACTGCAATAACCCGGATAAATATGAATAATAATAGCGAATCGCTTGTTTTAAATAGAAAAGAAACCGGTTTTGGCAACTTCGGAGTATCTTGTATTTTCGAAGACAGTAAAGGACGATTATTTTTCGGCACATCCGGCTCCGGGGTATACCAGTATAACAAAGATTCGAGTTGCTTTATCAGTTATACGGCTGAGAAAAACCAGCTTCAAAGCAACTACTGCTACGAAATTGCCGAATCCGAACAGAATGAGCTGATCATATCGGGCGACAAAGGATTGTCATTCCTGAATATAGACCGGAATATACTGAGAATAATTGATCTGAACGCCCTTTTGTTCTCCGGCATTAATTACGGTTGCGGGCTTCTTGTATGCAGCAACGGAGAGGTTTTTGCCGGAGGGATCGGAGGGATGACCTCTTTCTTCGATCAAGAAGTGTTCAGCATCAACAAAGATTACAATCTTTATTTCTCATCACTATCTGTCAACGACGAAAAAATCCTCCCCAACGACAAAACGAAAATTCTGGAACAGACGCTTCCTTATACCCGAAAAATTACATTAACCCATAAACAGAACAACCTGAACATCGCATTCACATCCAACAATTACATCAACGCATATACAAAAGACCAATTCGAATATAAACTCGAAGGCTTTGATGAAAAATGGATTTCAGGCAATCATATCATATATACAAACTTGGAACCCGGAAAATACAAATTGTTGGTACGGGAAAAAATACCGGAATACAAAGCGATCTCTAAAATGATCACCATGGATATTGTCATACGATACGCCTGGTATGCAAACCCAATTGCATATACAGTCTACTTCGTAATCGCTTATTTTATCCTCTTAGCTTTCCTGAGATTCAAAAGAGTCAGGCAGCGACTCAATACTTCGCTTGATACCGAACGCAAGGAAAAAGAACAGATTGCGCAGCTAAATCACGCCAAACTACAGTTTTTCTCCAATATTTCGCATGAATTTCATACGCCGCTGACATTGATCATTGTGCAGATAGAGAGGCTCCTGAACAGCAGCTCCATCTCTCCGTTTGTCTACAACAAACTGCTAAAGGTAAACAAACAGGCAGTTCATCTGCGAGACCTGATCAGCGAACTTCTTGACTTCCGGAAATTAGAACAAGGATATATCAAACTAAAAATCAGAGAATTGAATATTATTCCATTCCTAAAAGAAATTTATTTTTCATTCCATGAACTATCTTCCGAACGAAACATTATATATACATTCGAAACATCCGGCACGGAAGACATTCGTTGCTGGTTCGACCCCAAGCAATTACAAAAGGTATTTTACAACCTGATATCCAACGCTTTTAAATATACAAAACCTAACGGATCCATTGAAATCTCTATTCAGGAAGATGACGATACAATCATGATCAAAATCATTGACAGCGGCATTGGGATCAGCAAAAATGATATTCAGAAAATTTTCGACCGTTTTTATCAGGCGGACAATTCCGGATACAACCTGCAAAATTCGCCCAGCACAGGCATTGGTTTATCTGTGGTAAAAGGGATATTAGATCTCCATCACGGAGACATTTCTGTCGAAAGCAAGCCTTCGTATGGCAGTATATTTATTATCTCCATGCAGAAGGGGAACAGCCACTTCAATCCGGACGAGATCGTTGAAGACGAAACAGATGGAGACATATTGCAGAAAACGGAGATTGAGCCGGAGGCAACACCCGCAGAATCAACTCCGAAAAATGAGCCCTCCATACTGAAAGCAGGTAAGAATACAGCGTTCTTGGATATTCCTGCAAACAAAACAAACACAGCGTCAGACAAACAGACTGACGAAACGGAGACCGACGAAGAAAAGCATACTGTATTGCTGGTAGAAGATAACGATGAACTATTGCAGATCCTGGAAGATATATTGAGTCCGGTATACCGTGTTTTATCAGCTCACAATGGAAAAGAAGGTTTAGATATCGCCCGCCGGGAAAAGCCGGATCTTATCATAAGCGATATTATGATGCCCGAAATGTCGGGAACGGATTTGTGTGTGGCAATTAAAAATGATTTCGAGACATGTCATATCCCAGTCATACTGCTCACCGCGTTATCATCTATCGAACATAGTATCTATGGTTTACAGCATGGAGCAGACGATTATATCACCAAACCCTTTAATGAAAAAACGTTAACAACCAGATGCAACAACCTCATACGCAATCGGTTAATCATCCAAAACAAATTCAGTCGCAATACGGATTTCGATATACAATCCATCTCTAACAGTCCTATTGATCAGAAATTCCTAGACACAATAAACCGGATTATCGAAGATAATTTCGATAACCCGGATTTTAATATAAACATCCTTGCCGGCAAATTAAACCTCAGTCGCAGTTCCTTGTATTCCAAGTTTGAGGCCCTGACGGGAATGACGCCCAATGATTATGTATTGCAAAGAAAATTGAAAAAGGCATCTGATATGCTTAGAAACAATCCTGATTTAAATATTTCCGAAATATCCGATACACTCAGTTTTGGTTCGCCCCGCTATTTCAGCCGCTGCTTTAAACATCAATTCGGTATATCTCCGGCAGAATACCGGAAAAAGCATACAACATGATTATTTATTTCTCTGATCATTCTTCCGTTTCAGCGCTTCTAAAAAATAATAATCCGCGTAATTAAGAGGTACATCAATTTCCGAATTATGCGGAATGCTTCCGACGGAGTGCATCAGTAGAAAATTCCCGTTTGTTCCGAGAGGCGCACGATATGCAGGCGATGCAAGCGCACTCATAATACTATCCGCATATTCCACATAAAACTCCGGATTCAGGATATCCATTGTACTGATTTCATATAATGCCGCAGCCATGCATGCAGCTGATGATGCGTCGCGCGGTTCGTCCGGAATATTCGGAGCATCCATATCCCAATAGGGTATTTTGTCAGCCGGCATATTCGGATGACTTTTCATAAAATCAAATGTCTTTAATGCCTGCTCAAGATATTTCCGGTCTTTCGTTTCGCGATAACAGATTGTATAGCCGTAAATCGCCCATGCCTGCCCGCGGCTCCAGACCGATTCATGTGCATATCCCTGAGCCGTATGGCGATTTCTTACAGAACCGTCACCAATGCTGTAATCAACCACATGATAACAACTGCCATCCGGACGAAAAGCTTCCTGCATTGTCCGGTCTGCATGAGATACCGCGATTTTATAAAACGAAGAATCGCCCGAATATTTTGTCGCGTCAAACAGTAATTCCAGATTCATCATATTATCAATGATAACAGGACATTCCCACCCTCTTTCCGACTGCCAGCCGCGATCCACATTCCATGATTGGATAACACCCGGCGCCTCACGAAAACGGGTAGATAACGAACGAGCCGCCTGTATGGTTACATCTTTGCACTCCGGATTACCCGTCAACCGGAGGGCATTGCCAAAGCTACAGCTAATAATAAACCCTATATCATGATGCCAGGTCAGATTCTGTGCCTCTTTAATTGCCTCCGTGTATTTTATCGCAAGAGGTAAAAGTGTCGAATCTTTTGATAATTCATACAGATACCAGACCGAACCCGGAAAAAAACCACTCCGCCAATCCGAATAACCGCAATAATATACAGATCCGTCTTTTTTTAGTGTGACGGGATTCAACACATCACCGCTTTTTTCTATCACATCTATAGCGCCACCGATCTGTTCTCGCGCAAACGACACATTCTCCGACACAAAATCTAGCTTCTCTTTTTTTGTCGATGACGTACAACAACAAAGCAAAAAACTAAAAACCGTATTTACAACTAGTCTATTCATAACATTTATGCATTAAAAGTCGCCAAAGATAAAAAATTTTCACAACTTTTTATTTTTAATATTAATAAAAGAGTATGCCTGGAAGCCATACTCTTTTATTATTTCAATCATTCTAACTAAATTTTCAATAAATCCAACCGGGAGTCGGCGTTAAATTCGGATTCATTTCAACTTCCTCTTTAGGAACGGGCCAGGTATACCATTGATTTCCTATCCATTGATAAGTAGTACCACCGGTTTGTTCTCCCCAGGCCATTCGGGGATATTGCGTATCAAATTTTGTTTCTTTAAGGGTACGCCAGCGCATTTCATCAAAGAAATTAACACCTTCACCTACCAACTCACGACGACGTTCGTCACGCACGTAATTGCGAGCAGTAGTCTGATCAGAAAATGAAGAAGCCATCGTAGGAATTCCCACACGATCCCTGACCTGCTTCACTTTATCCATAGCGCCGGATAAATCACCTTTTTCAACCAAGGCTTCCGCCCACATCAACAACACGTCGGCATAGCGCAAAACCGGCTCGTCAACAGGATTTGCTTCACGATAACTGTACTCCATGCCCTCACCGATAAACTTACGGAACAGATAAAGAAGTCTTGCCTGCGCGTTAGGAGATATAGTCGGTAACATGCCCGGACGAAGATTATTATCCGCATTTGCCTGATCTCCGTAATACTTACCTGCGACAGGCCATCTGTAAACATATTCTACGGCTGCGGTCGAATTACTATTCACTCCTATGAAATGAGAATACGGTACGATAACACTATAATCCATTCGCGGATCGCGATTTGTATATGCTTTCGTAAGACGGGCTTCATTACCTTCTTCCAAATACAAACTCTTAGCGGATTCGGACAATGTACTCAACTGTGTATTAATAACAGCCGTAATAGTTGAATGAATTTCCGTTCCGTCCATATCCTTGTCACGGATAAAAAATACTTTACGATCACCAACAGATAAAGAACTCCATTCCGAAAAATAATCTTCCCATCTAAATGGTTTAACTGTATTATCATCTTCAATCACTTCATACAATTCGACTAAAGCGGGAGCAATCTGCACATCTGTCCAGCACCCTCTACTATCCTTCGATCCGGCCTGGAAGGCGCCGCAGAACTTTTGTATTCTTGAGCCGTAATTCGGTTCTGAGATATATTGAATACTGAAAATCATCTCCTTACAACGCTCCTGACTTTCTTTAAACAATGTCTTATAATCCGAATAAAGACCATAACCACATTCAGATACTTTTGCAAAATCCGCAGCAGCTTTATCATATTCTTTTGTAATCAGATAAGCCTTTCCTCTCAATGCGTATGCAAATCCCCTGCTTGTACGGCCTTCCCCTTGTATATCATTATCTTTCAGATTAGGTTCGTTTATAGCCTCTGTCAAATCTTTAATTACTTGGGCCCAAACTTCTGCTTCCGAAGACTGTCCAAGAGTAAATTCATCCGGAGAGAGAGGCTCTAAATAAAGGGGAACTCCCAAACCTCCGTTACCGAATAGCTCATTCAGGCGAGTATAGAAGAAAGCCCTCAATACTTTACATTCGGCAATCAATCGCGCTTTTTTTGCAGCATCCATACTAATACCCGGCATATAAGTAATAGCAGCATTAGCCCGGTGTACTCCATCATAACACCATTTCCAGGTAAAAGAAAAACGCGTATTACTTGGATTTACACCTGTTGTAAACAAACTACTAACAGCATAAGAACCCTGCCCTGTCATCCCGAAAACGTCAAAACCATAATTACCGATATTAACATCCTGTCCTACAATCTGACTTCCCTGTACCGGATTTTGTATTGAATAGTAGACACCGATAACCCCCTGATCCGCTTGAGATTCCGTAGTCCACATACTACTTCCCGAGATTTTATTGTGAGGCATTTGATCCAATAAATCATTACATGCTGAGAAATTAACCAGCATTACAATTAGTGTTGTATAATATATTATTTTTTTCATATTCTATGCATTTAAAAAGTAACTGATATTCCACCTGAAATTGATCTCGAGATAGGATATATGATGACATCGGCGCCAAGTTCCGGATCCACCGCCGGGAAATCCTTGGATTTAATCGTCAAAAGGTTCTCTCCTGTCATAAACACACGCACATTACTGAGTTTGGCAGGCGCTAACCATCTCTTAGGCAAGGTATATCCGATTTGCAGGTTTTTCAAACTCAAATAAGATGTGTTATACAAGTAATATGTATTAGATACCATTGTAGAAGTTGCATTCAATAACCTTGGATATTTTGCCGTATAGTTCGCATTCGGATCCGTTGCCGGATCGTAATTAGGATCATTTTTAGCCGCATCCGCATCATACGAATAAAACAGAGTACTCGTCTTTCCCGGCAATGCGTCGCCTGTATTTGTTAATACATTTGCGTTCGCTCCACGTGCATTGATATAATGGTAAGAACCGATACGTCCCGACCACGTCATACCCAGATCAACACCTTTCCATTCGGCAGACAGATTTAACCCGAAAACCCATTTAGGCATTTGTGATTTGCCGGTGAATTCGCGGTCGTCGTCATTACCATACTTACCGTCACCATTCGCATCAGCAAAGACCATATCCCCGTACCAGATATTCGCGGCGCCGGTCCCGATCGTTTTATTATTAAATGAGTAACCATCAGCAATCATTGCTCGTACCCAATCCAAATCTGCTTTTGTACGGATCATCCCATCTTTGGGTCCCCCATTCGGATTAACTGTTCCGTCAGCGTTCATATAAGTAGCATTACCCTTGTATGGTGTGCGAATAAAATATTCATTCACCATGTGTCCTTCCGCAATACGCCTGTAAGTATCATCATCCACAGTAGTCACATCCGCTAAGTTCGTATATCGCCAAGTCGGATTACCCCAGATATCTAAGGTCGATGCGTCCGCTTCATAAACAAGGGCGCCTTTATATTTTGTGACTTCATTTGTATTGTACCCGGCATTGACACCTATACGATAACTGAAATCACCAATCTGATCCTGCCAACTCAATGCGATATCAATCCCTGAATTTTTCATTTCTGCCAGATTGGATTTCGGAGATTTAACATTTCCTATTGTGAGATATTGTGGCGGATTAACCAACATATCCGTTGTATGGCGGGTAAAAACATCAAAATCCAGACCAAGCCGGTTTTTGAGGAAAGTGGACTCAAAGCCGACATTGAGCGTTGATGTCTTTTCCCACGACAATGAGAAATTCGGCAACTGGCTCTGAACAACTCCATTCTGAATACTTTCATTAAACACATTATTCTTCTTCTCATAAAGAGACTGCCAGTCATAATAACCACTCACCTGATTTCCTAAAGTTCCGTAAGAAGCTTTTAATTTCAGGTTACTGACTATTTCTCTGGCCGGAGTAAAAAATCCTTCTTCAGATACGCGCCATCCGAGAGAAAATGAAGGGAATGTTCCCCATCTGTTATCCGGAGCAAATCTGGACGATCCATCCGAACGCAGATTTGCTTCAAACAAATATTTCCCTTTGTAAGCATAGTTCACACGACCAAAATAAGACAACATTCCTAATTCCGTTTTAGCATCATCAGTTTTTTCTTTATCAGTACCCCAACTCAACATTCCTGCCGCGGAATTGATATCCGTAACATTCCAGTCAAGCAACCCCTGTGCGGTAAGACGGAATCCGCTGGTTTTCGCATAATATTGCTCGTATGCAACAAAAGCGCTTATATCATGATCTCCGAACGATGCCATATACCGCAGGATCAGATCCGCCGTATAGTTAGACGAATAATAAGAATAACGGGATGTTGTAGCCTGATCGAGTGTTCCCATATCGGTAATCGGAGTATCCGTCCCTTCACGAAAACGATAGCGGGGCATATATTGTGAATAGGTCTCATCCTGACGCTGGTATTCACTGTAATTAAATTTTGCGTCAAAACTCAGTCCCTTCCAAATATCCACATTAGCAAACCAGGTCGTATTAATTCGGGTGTACTCACGCTCCCCTCCGGTTGATGCGATACTATGCAAAACATTATTCGCGACAGTCATGTTAGGATCCTCGGATGCTCCGTAATAACCGTTATACTTCGGATTAATTCCGGGGAAAGCCTGCTGCAGATAAGTCATGGAAGTACTACCCGGTTCCTTATACTCCTTTGTCGCCCAGGTTTGTGTACCGATGGTAATGAAATTATTAATCTTCGTCTCCACATTAGCACGCATATTAAAACGTTGCATTCCTGTGTTTTCCAATGCTCCCGGATTATCCTGATAACTTGCGGATAACAGATATTTTGACTGATCGTTTCCACCTGATACGGAAAAACTGTACCGGTGATAAAATGAAGGCTGGAACATTTCCTGTGCCCAGTCGGTATTCGGATACGCCAGCCAGTTCGGTATCGTATTTCCATTATACGGGTTGACATACAAACCATTCGGATTCGCATCTGCAGCTCTCCACTCATTGATGGTATTCTGCTCATAAGGCAGAGTTCCTCCCGGCGTATTATTGTTTGCAGCAGTATTATGCGCCGTCATCCAATCTGCGGTACTTGATAGGAACTTCATTGATGTGACGGCTTTTTCCTGAGCAAACATAGCTGAAAAATTAACTGTAGGTTTTCCTGTTTTACCTTTCTTAGTCGTAACCAATACAACCCCGTTGGCAGCTCGTGAACCATAAATTGCTGCGGAAGCCGCATCTTTAAGGATACTGATGCTTTCCACATCATCCGGATTCACAACTGACATATCAGCGACCACTCCATCCACTAAGATCATGGGAGAACTGGCATTAATAGAAGCCAATCCACGAATGTTTATAGAGACATTTTCATCTCCCGGATTACCACGCCCCTGTGTAACGCGTACACCCGGCGCCAAACCGGCCAAGGATGATGACAAGTTCATTGCGGAACGGCTGGCAACCTTTTCCGCACCGATTGAACTTACGGCGCCGGTCAGATTAACCTTCTTTTGAACACCATACCCCACAACCACTACTTCCTCCAATGCCTGAAGATCTTCCTGTAAAAGTACTTCAATAGAAGTTCTGCCATTCAAAGGAATCTCTTGTTTTTGATATCCCATAAAAGAAACTACTAAAGTTGCATCAGAAGCAACATTCAGAGAAAACACACCATTCATATCGGTGATCGTTCCACTAGTAGTTCCTTTTTCCGTAACAGTAGCGCCCGCAATCGCCCCCATATCATCTGAGACAACACCTTTCACCGTTATTTTTGCCTGCTGGGGAGACATAACGGACATATCTGCACCTTCAGGCAGATTCGTCGCAGAGTTTGCTTGTACCAACCCTACGGATGCCAGCAATACAAATGCGATTGCCAACATTTGTTTCCTTGATAAAAGAAAATTGTTTGAAATTCTGACCATAAAATAGTATTTTATTTATTCATTAATAATGTTTGTATTAAAAATTTCAGAGATTCGACCATAAAGTCAAAAAAAACAACAACGCCTAATAGTTAACTGACACTTTCTTCATCTTCATAATTTCTTAATTTAAGTTTAACATAGTCCATATTATCCACAAGAATACCAAATTTTGTCAACAAATGTATTCTTTTGACAAATCAAACATGGGACAAAAACATCCGTTTAATAGGCACAAATTTTCCAGATACGCCTTTTTAACACATTTCAGCGGCAATTCCAGGTCACCCGGTCAGTTACATTCTTTTTCTTCTGTCCGGCACACACCTCTATTTCATTTACACTCTTATTAACATTTACTTCTTTCCATGTGAAGACAGCATAGCCATCCGATTTCCGGACGCCCTGGCTACTTCCGTTTACAAATAATTCGACTTCCGGTAAATTTGAAAAAACGATAATATCTGTTGCTCCCGGTGTTCTGTCTATATGCCGGCGATTAGCTATATAAACAAACGGCTCTTCCTTATTCCAATTGGCTTTGTAAAAATAGAAGGCGTCTTTCTTCACTTTCCGGTCGAACGTCACCAAACCCTTATCGTTGATACCTGGCCGGTCGCCTTCCGTACGGTGAGCCGCGCCAAAATCAAACATATTCCAGATATAAGACCCCCAGATAAAATTGCGTTCGGCTATTACCTTCCAGTTTTCTATATGATAATAGGTCTGCCAGTTTTCCGGATGCCACCATCCGGAAGCGTCTCCCGGCTTTACAGAATCCTGTTGATGATAAATGCTCGCGCCGGCGCCGTATTCACTCACACCTATCTTGTATTGAGGAAAAGAGGTATGCGCCTTATCCGCCCAGCGCCCCAAATGCTCCGGAAAACCGCCGTACCAACCATAATATTTGTTCCAGGCTACCAGATCGGTTATTTTATTCAGGTCATTCTCGTCCTCCAGAAACGAAGCTGACGTTGTTAGGCGCGTGGGATCCTCTATACGCGCCAATTCATTTAATTCCGTTACATATTCCACCGGATTATCTCCGAAAGTCTTCAACTCGTTAAACAGTCCCCAGAAACAAATCGAGGGATGATTATAATGCTGGCGTATCAACTCTTTCAGCTGCTCTTTTCCATTTTCACGAAAAGAAGGGCTGTTTACAAAACCACGGTCTAAGTATCCTCCGGGGCCGACAAACGGTATTTCCGCCCATACAACAAGCCCTGCTTCATCATGTAAATCATATAAATACTCGGCCTGCGGATAATGAGACAGGCGCACCGAATTAACGCCCATTTCCAACATGATATCCACATCTTCACGATGATGTGCCTGGCGTAACGCGTTTCCGACTTCCGCCCGATCCTGATGGCGGCATACGCCCTGCAACTTTAAATGTTCGCCGTTCAGGAAAAAACCTTTTTCCGCGTCAACATGATAATAGCGCAGACCCAATGGCTGAACAACGCGATCAATCACCTCTCCATCGCGCAATAAACAAACTTCCGCCTTATACATAAAAGGATCTTTCCGCCCGTTCCATAAACGCGGCTTCCCGATGGAAAAATCCAACGAAAGCGGAATATAATCCAACGATTCCGGCAAATTCAACGTCTGGGATTTCTCTAACACCGTTTGAGCACCGTTCGTTATTTTCAGACGCACCCCTACCTCCTTACCACCACCGGCGTTCGACAAAATCACTTTTGCTTCCACGTCGGCCGCATCTTTCGCCACACGCTTCTGTATCAGATATACACCCGGAGAGGCATAATCAAGCGGAGAAATACAGGCTTCTTCAGTAATCAAAAGAAAAACACTTCGGTATATGCCACCATAAAAGTTAAAATCGCCCACAAGAGGCATAATTCCCTGATCCAACGCATTACTCACTTTTACGGTTAACTTATTGTCCTTATCATATTGAACAACATCCGTTACTTCAAATACAAATGCGCCATATCCCCCACGATGCTCTCCCAAATAAGTATCATTAACAAAGACATGGGCAGTTGTATTCACCCCTTCAAATTTAAAAAAAAGCCTTTTTCCTTCCCAAGCGGGATTTATAAAAATATTCTTCTCATAAATTCCCGTTCCACGATAATAATCCTGCTTTCCGGAAAGAGCATCCTGTGCATTCCAGGTATGAGGCAGGTCCACCCGACGCTGAGAATTTTTCTGTACCTGGTGTACAAAGCGAAAAGACCAGTTGTCGTTTAATAAAACCTCCTGCCTCGAGGCAAAAGATGATTCAATGCCGAACAGTACAAACGCAATATATAGATAAAAAAACTTTTTCATATATATAAATTCTCATTTTTAACTCTTAACATTAAGTAGTTAATTTTATGCATCAAAAGTATGATGACGGATCAACAAGATGGTATACTTATTTTCCATTTAAGTGTACCATTTTGTCCTGATACGGATTTTTAACAAATAAATCGAATGAGTTTGTCGCAACACGAAAAAAAATTAAATAAATATAGTTAATCGCTAAATTCTTTATTATATTTGTGCATTATCTTGTTAAAATGAAATACCTTAGAAAACATTGGTGGGAGATCATATTTGCCTGTCTCCTGATTTTGGGATTCACATCCGGAATAGTAGGATTTATTGAGGTCAATGAAACAGAACATAAGTGGGCAAATTCTTTATATGAGACATTTCGACTGTTCGAACGAAAATATCATTCAAAGGATATCCCTCCGAGTTTGATGCTTGCTCAATGGCTTCTTTTTTTCGCATTCCTTTGGCTTAGCCTGAAAGTGATCATTACCATCATAGCGCCTAACTTGCTATCCGATATCCAGGTCCGTTTTTCGTTCAGAGAACATATTGTTATTTGCGGATTGAACGAGATAACATTGCACTTGGTTAATGAGTATAAAGACAAAAAGATCATCGTGCTTGGAGAAGAATACAATAAATACGCGGAATTGTTAAAAATAAAAGGAATCAAATTATTCCTATGCGGAGATCTATCCGATGAAGTTTTTTTGCGGAAAGCCAAAGTCGAAATAGCAAATAAGATCTATGTTGTAACGGACAATGACAAAAAAAACGTGGAAATTACGCGTTCTATATCTGTTTTGCTGAGAAAAAAACACGATGTTGACGCACCGAAGTGTTACACATTGATTGAAGACCGCGAGCTGAAAATACTGTTGGAAGAATCTGCTTTATTCAAATACAGGACTGACTTTTTTGATCCGACTCTTTTTAATGTCAACGAAATAGGCATTAAATATGGTTTAAATACGAACATAGATAAAATTTTTCCTAAAAACCGGGAAACTAGTCCCAACTTCCTGATCATTGGGCTGACGGAAAAAGCTGAAACAATATTCCTTAATCTGGGGCATTGCCTAACGATGAAAAGGGAAATTTTCCGGTTTACGATCGCGGAGAATGATCCGGAAAAAATCCGCTTGTTTAGAAAGAAGTATCCTTACTTGCCGGAATTCGCAGAGATAGAATATACGGATAATCCAAATGAATTATGTAAAAACAACCGGTTCACATCTGTTTTTGTTTGCCTTGACGACCAAACCGAAGCAGTTAAAATCGCCTTTTCAATTCGCTGCCTCATGGCCGATCACTTGCCGAATATCCTGATTATCTCGGGAGAATCGGAAAATTGGATTGAAGTATTCAATGAAAAAGGGAATGGAATTTTAACATTGAAAGACAGAAATATTTTTTTAATAAACACAATGGAAGAGACCATCCGGTATCTCGTGAAATCAAACCCTGAAATCGAACGGCTCGCAAAAATAACCCACAATCTTTGGCGAAAAAAGGACGAACAGGGAAATTATATAAAAAATGACGAATACGAGACAACCTCCGGACATTTCAAACAAACAAACCGTAATCAAATATTAGATAATTACCTGCGGACATTTATCGCCACCGGACAAAAGCTCAATACAATAAAACGAAACACTCCGGTTGTTTTTTCCGGTGAAGAAAAAGAGACGTTGGCTATGATGGAACATCGTCGCTGGATGCTCGAAAAATACAGCAACGGGTGGTATTATGGAGAGATACGAAACGATGATTTTAAAATACAGAACAATCTGATTTCATGGGAAACCTTGACAAAAAGTGAAAAAGATAAAGATTTTGTAGCAATAAACTTAATGACAGACATAATAAACAGTTAAAGATGGATACACCATACATTCCTCAGCCCATAGATACAAGTAAAGTCGTATTACCTGACGGCTTAATGGATATAGCAGAACAACTGGGGAAACAGATACATGAAACCTGGGCGCAACAACGCATAGCGGAAGGCTGGAAATACGGCGAAGAACGTAACGACAAACGAAAAGAGCATCCTTGCCTTATTCCCTACGAAGAATTGCCTGAAAACGAAAAAGAATATGACCGGAATACGGCATTTGAAACCATTCGCTTTCTACTCAGCAAAAACTATCAAATAACATACAAATAATTATACAATCAGGAGGAATAAATATGAAACGAACATAATAAATGTATCGCCAAAGGCGATTTACAAAAGAGTGAGTTCTATATTACTTTAGTGTTAAAATTTAATTTTTGTAAATATGAAAAAAATGACTTTCGGATGTTGGGGACATGCTTTTAATAAAAGTTTTTTATATACAGATAAAAACGGGAAATTTAATGAATTTACACTCCCTGGAGGCGCGGCGCTCATTCAACAACTTTTAAGCGTCAAAAAATTAGCCCAAGACAAATCTTTAGACAAAACCTATCGCTGTGAACGTTTTGAACTGAAGCAATTTGAAGATAAACAAACCCGAAAAAACTACTATACGGTCAATCGTTATTTAGGATTCACGGAAGGAAATACGACACCTCCATCCTGCGATGCAAAATACGCCATTGTATCCGATGAAGGATTAGGCACGATAACCATCCCTCCCAGAAATATTCCGGTTCTTTGGGCGTCGGATAAAAATCTGCCGGATAAGGAAATCATCGACCAAATAGCGGAGCGTTGTTTCCTGATGATTGACGCGAATGTCTTGCGCAATAGCGGCGCCATGATCAGCGCCCGGATTTCCTGGGAGCGCAGTGTTACCGAATTACTCTGGCAGTTACAAAACAATCCGGCCCTGCATCACCTCTGTAAAGTACCCCACATTTTGATCACATTTGCCGAAGACGGCGCGGTTTATATCCGACGGGAAAAGGACAAACCCAAAGCCTCTCTCATTCTTGCACACGGAAACGGCGAAGGATTCTTACGCGGAAAAATCAATGGTTCGATCAATGATAGCTTTGCGCTGATGACAGTTGCGCTGGCATTACAATTTCCGGAAGTAATTGACAGAAAAAAGCCTTTGCAAATATTACCGGTACTGAAAGCAGCTGAAAACCTGTTAATCAACGGCTATCCGATTGAAAAACTCAGCGAGGGAAAAATAGACATGCCGGAAATTGAAACAAAAACGGACGAAATGCCATTTGAAGTGCCTTTTGATCCGGAACAAAATGTTGTCGACCCTGATTTTTGGCGTATCTCCAATAGCACGAGCAACAAACGCATCTTCGACATGGCGTGCGAATATGTGCTGAAAGGCGCAAAGGTCATAGAAGGCCTGCCACTGCTCTCATTTGGCGGGTTAACGACCATTGACCGTTGGGAAATAGAAGCATTCAGGAATATTTGCAATCTGATTGAGAATTATGTCAGTACGGATAGCGTACGCCCTCTTTCCATAGCCGTATTCGGCGCTCCGGGAAGCGGCAAATCATTTGGCGTTACTCAAATTGCTAAAAACATATTACCGGGCAAAGTTGAAAAATTAGAATTCAACGTATCGCAGTTTACTGATAATACGGATATCGGAGTTGCTTTTCAGAAAGTGCGCGACGTAACACTGGAAGGCAAATTACCATTAGTCTTTTTCGATGAATTTGATTCCGATCGGAATGGTCTTCAACTCGGTTGGATAAAGAATTTCCTGATGCCCATGCAGGACGGTAAATTCAAGGACGAAAGCGGCGAACATCCGCTGGGAAAATGTATTCTGGTCTTTGCAGGCGGCACATCCTCAAGTTTTGAGGAATTTACGCGCCCAATGTCATCGGAAAATCTCGAAGAACAAAAGAAATTCAAAGATATCAAAGGCCCTGATTTCGTCAGCCGCCTGCGGGGGACGATCAATGTGTTAGGCCCGAATCAAACCAATGCAAACGATAAAAACTATATTTTGAGACGCGCCCTGCTCCTGCGCAGTCTTTGCGAACGCAAGCTGAATATGAAAAAAGGCGGAGATGCTCCCCTGAACAAAAATGTTCTTTGGGCGATGTTGCTTGTTCCCAAATACAAACACGGCGCACGCTCTATGGAGGCCATTCTGGATATGAGCCGCATCGAAGGTAATGTATGGGAACCCGTTTCGTTACCATTTTATTCACAACTGTTGCTCCACGTCGATGCCGATGCCTTCATCCGTTTAGTTCTGCGCGAAGTAATCCTGAATAGTTATACAGAGAAGTTAGCCATCGCGATACACGAAGATTTTTGCAAAAAAAATCCAAGTTCCGACAATAACAAGCCCTGGAAGGAACTGCCCGAGGACATCAAAAACAGCAATCGCGACCAAGCACGCTGTTTCGGCAAATACCTGAAAGAAGTCAATTGTGATTTTGATTCAGGCGATACACCTTTTCTATCGGTAGAAAAATTCAGCGAAGATGAAATATTGAAAATAGCCATCCTCTCACACGAAATCTGGATGAAAAGCAAAACAGATGCCGGATGGATACATGGAGAGGAAAAAGATGATGTAAAAAAAACTCATCCGCTTTTGGTTCCTTGGGACAAGCTCCCCGAAGCAGAAAAACAAAAAGATAAAGACATTGCAGAGAATATCATTCCGCTACTCAAAAGCATCGGGCTGAGAGTGTATAAAGTGATTTAATAAAAGTTTTGAATAATTATAGTTATGAAATTAGAATGTAATCCCGCTTATGCAAACTTCCCCTACAACGGTAGTAATATAAGAACATACGTTGATATTAATTTTCGAAATAGCTTTTCTGAAGAAGAGAAAAACAGGATTATATACCCGACAACAATAATCGAATACGGCTCCACACTCTATGAACACATTTTTTTGCTTTCGGTAGCCGAGGCAAAAAAATACTTTAAAAATGACAACGACCGTGTAGCAAAATATGAAAGTAAGCCTTTCCTTTGGTGGTTAAGGTCTAATGGAGGAGACTCTTCAAAAATGGCCTGTGTGTATGGAGAAATCCAGGCAATAGATTCTAATATAATCGGAGGCATTCGTCCCGCTTTGTGGTTGAATTTAGGTAAAAAACACAAATAATACCCTATTTATAGGGTATGACAAACATAGTTAGATCATGTAATTTTGCAGCGAGATAGTTTTTAGTATAGAAAAATCAATCAAAAAAAGGAGAGATTATTATGGGATTATTTGATTTGTTTAAGAAAAAAAATACTCAAGGAAATGATAAAAAGCATTTCAACTATGTATTTATTGTCCGACGGAAAGCCGGAAAACTTCCGTGTGATACCGAGTATGGATGGGAAGGTATTCTGAAAATATGTCAGAATGTGCCAAATTTCAAAAAAGCAAAAATCGTGCATCCAAAAGACTGGGATAATGAGCCATACGATGATCCTCTATTCAATCTCAACTATGGTTTACTTAATACGTATATCAAAACGCCGGACACTAGTGTGAGTATTAATTTTAGCGACGTGCTGGCTTGCGAGAGCAGTATGTCCAAACGCTCGGACAACAAAGAAGAACTGAAGTTTGCCTGTTATAATCTCTTAGCTTCTGGAATATCAAAATATATCGTAACTCCCGATATGAATATTCAGCTTAGAAACGCCGCTTTTGACGCCTCGGGTAAGTCTTCAAACAGAAAAGGTTTGTTCGTACTTCGCTTCGAGGAGAGTAAACTTGAGGCGGCAGACGGAAAAGATCTGAACCGTGATGTCTGCGAAGGGATCGCTTTTGTACACGTTACAGGAAAAAGGCCTGGATAGTTGATTTTAAGAGGTTTCTCATATGGAATGGAGGGATGTTTACGTCTTCGTCAGCAGCACGTTCAATGATATGCACGCCGAGCGGGATTTTCTGGGGAAACGGGTGTTCCCGCAACTCTCGGAATGGTGTGCCGATCGAAAACTGAATCTGATTGATATTGACCTGCGTTGGGGTGTTACAGAAGCGGATGCTACAAAAAACAAACGTGTAATTGAAGTCTGCTTGAAAAGCATCGACAAGTGTCGTCCGCTTTTTCTCTGCTTCATGGGGCAGCGGCGTGGCTGGGTTCCCGATCCCGACAAAGGTGAAATAGGCAAAGAAACAATGGAGATTTTTCCGTTGTTGGAAAATCATATTGGCGAGTCCGTGACAGAAATGGAAATCACACACGCGCTGATTGATCCATTGCATAATGGTACGTTTTTTGACGAAAATCATATCGCTCATGACGGAAGCGCTGTCGAATACGCATTTTTCTACCAGCGCAACAACAGTTACTTAAATGATATCTCATTTGCAGATACCAAGGCAATTTATGAAAACGATAACGACAAGCCAAAATGGAATGAACTTAAGATACCTAAGGATAAAACACCCCTTTTGTATCACGCATCCTGGAACAAAAACAGACGCACTCCGGAAATAGCATTACCATTGGAACTATTCACGATTGCAGAACCAAACACTCCCGAATGGCACGAAGCACACAGACTATGGGCTGAACGTTGGAATAAAGCGGGTGTCAAGGTGAATGAAGATGGAACTCTTTCTAACGAAATATTACAAAAAGCGGAAGATTATAATAAAAAACTAACATCCGGCCGTTTGGATAATTTCCATGATGACTCACATCGGTCTTTATCCGATATTATTTTCAACCAGTTAAAAGAAGCTATTGCAATAAGATACGGCGTTAGCGAAGAAATTCCGATACAGAACCAGCAGGAGCGTGAGTTGACTCAGCAAGAACAGTTTTTGCGCAGGGCGACGCAAGGATATGAGTCGGTCGAAGGGAGTTATGATAATCTTGATAAGTATGTTAATTCCGGCCAAACTGAGATATTTGCCGTCACCGGAGAGATCGGTTCTGGTAAAACCAGTTACTTAGCACATTGGATAAAAAATAACTCTCGGAAGGATGGATTGTGTGTTATCTATCGTTTTATCGGCGGAAGTGAAAATTCCTGCACTGAAAACGGGCTTATTCGCTCTATTATGCAGGAGATCAAGGAGTACTTTAAACTGCAACAGAACATCCCGCTCAAAACGGCAGAAATGATGGATGCGTTCTCTGCTTTTTTAGAGCAAGCAGGACGCATCAAAAAAATGGTCGTCATCATTGACGCACTGAATCAACTGCAATCCGGCTTATTGGGGTTAGATTGGATTCCTGCTCAAATGCCACAAAATACAAAATTAGTAATAAGCTTGCAAAGCGGAAACCCACGAGCGGATGACTTCATTCGAAAAAAAGATAACTGGTTTTTTTACAATGTGAATCCTGACGGAATTTCTATCTCAACACGAGACAGGATGATACGGTCGTATTTTAATCAATATTTGAAAAATCTGGATCAAGATGTTATTGGGGCTATTGCAAATCTTAAAGGGGCAGAAAACCCATTATTTTTGCGCATCATTATTTCAGAACTACGTTTGTTTGGTAGCTATTCCAATCTGCGCGACTTCATACTGAAAACCTTTGGCAGTCAACCAGAATCCGCTTTTATCGCTGTATTGAAACGCATCGAAGAAGATTCAATTGACTTTTCTGTGCCGCTGAATATTTTGCTTCCCCATGTCCTTGCATGGGTCGCACACAGCCGTTATGGGTTATCCTGTAATGAATTGGTAAAACTGCTGTTAGAAGAGAATCTTGTCGAGGAAAAAGATGATCCGGCAGATGCGGTGAATATTATTCTGCGTCAGTTGAAAGCCTATCTTTCCAAGCAGGAGGATAGAGTCTCTTTTTTGTTCGAAGCTTTGAAAAATGCGGTAATTACCCGATATACAGATACGGGAAGTCATTCCGAAGCAAGAATCAGTATCGAATGGCACAAAGGACTATCCGTTTTTTTTGCATCTCAAGAACTTAATAATCTACATCGGCTCAATGAGCAAATTTGGCAATATCACAAAGCCAAGGATTATGATGCTTTCCGGAAAACAATCTGGGATTTTGGTTTTATACAACAAAGAATCCGATTGTGCGGTGTACGTTCTATGTTGGACGACTTAGAGTTGCGTATGGAGCAGACTGATATACCGGACGAATCCCTTCGGACAATGGGTTATCTTTCCCAGGCTTTGCTCGGTGCAGCGGAATATGTGACCGATGATATCAAACAATTACCGTTTCAGTTGTGCGGACGATTGGAGGCACTTTGTGCAGACTATAAAGAAATCGCGTCCTTCATTGATTCGCTA
>JAVBNB010000090.1:0-13736 GCA_031551825.1 Tannerella sp.
GTGGCATCTGTAAAAATCCGTCCGGCGGAAAAACGATATTTTTACATGATAGAGTCATCTCCTTCGGATCAGCTGCAGCCCAAACTGCATAAACGTGAATATGCCAAACCCGGAGATGCATTACCATTTCAGGTTCCCTGTATTTTTCATATAGAAGATGGCAAAGCAATTTCACCCTCTACGGAATTGTTTGCTTCACAATATGACCTGAGCGGATTGGAATGGGACAAGGATAGCCGGAATCTGATGTTCGATTATAATCAACGAGGGCATCAGGTTTATCGCGTATTGGAACTGTCTGCGGAAACCGGCAGTGTACGTACGGTTATTGAAGAGACAAGCAATACATACATCAATTACAGGAGATACTACAGGCAAAACCTTAAAAACGGAAATGAGATCCTCTGGATGAGTGAACGGGATAACTGGAATCACCTGTACCTGATCGATCGTCAATCCGGTAAAATCAAACAGCAGATCACACAAGGAGAATGGTATGTACGTGATATCATCCATGTGGATGAAGATAAGCGGTTGATTTACTTTTCGGCCAACGGTATAGCGAAAGATGAAGATCCTTACTTTATGCACTATTACAGCATAAAAATGGATGGATCGGAATTAACTTCTTTGACACCGGAAGAAGGCATGCATTCCGCATGGTTTTCGAAAGATATAAAATATGTGGTAGACGCCTGGTCGAAAGTAGATATGGCCCCAAAAACCGTTCTCCGCAATGCAAAAGATGGTAAAATCATCATGACCTTAGAAGAATGCGATCTTACGAATCTGAAAAACATGGGTTGGATTGCACCGGAAACATTCGTAGCCAAAGGACGCGACGGACAGACGGATATCTGGGGAGTTATTTTCCGTCCGACGAATTTCGATCCGAATAGAAAATATCCTGTATTGGAATATATTTATTCCGGGCCTGGTAGTGCCTACACGCCGAAATCATTCCAGGCATTATACCGGTATCATCAGACAATAGCGGAGCTTGGCTTCATCGTTGTTCAATGTGACGGAATGACGACCTCTTTCCGCAGTAAGGCTTTCGAAAGCGTATGCTATAAAAATCTGAAAGACGCCGGATTCCCGGATCGCATCCCCTGGATAAAAGCTGCGGCGGAAAAGTATCCGTATATGGATACCGAACGCGTGGGTGTCTTCGGAGGTTCGGCCGGAGGACAGGAAGCAATGGCAGCCGTTCTTTTCCATCCTGAATTTTATAAAGCCGCATACGCCGGTTGCGGTTGTCATGATAACCGGATGGATAAAATCTGGTGGAACGAACAATGGATGGGATACCCTGTAGACAGCAGCTACATCGCATGCAGTAACGTAGAGAATGCGCACCTGTTAACACGCCCGTTGATGTTGATGGTCGGCGAACTGGACGACAATGTCGATCCGGCGTCAACCATGCAGGCTGTCAACGCGCTTATCAAAGCGAAAAAAGAATTCGAATTAGTCGTAGTTCCGGGAATGAACCATACGCTGGGAGGCGAATACGGCGACCGCAAACGCTTTGATTTTTTTGTAAAAAATCTCTTGGGGGTAACTCCTCCTGATTGGAATATTACAAAGGATTAGATAATCATTGTTTCTCTCTCATAGTAGATGTTGTGCAGGCTTCACTTTCCTAATTTATCAGAAAGTGGAGCCTGTTTTGCAATAAATAAAGAAGCGCTCACAATATTATATGCAAGCGCTTCCCTATAAAAGTTTTAAAACTTTACTCTCTATTTCACATGACCAATTTTACCCATAAACAATATGATACCCGTGCTGTTTTCACGGATAGCAAAAGCAAATGGTTTGTTTACCACATAATCAATAATTGTTCCGGGAGGGGTATCCATTTCCCCACCAACAACCGCTGTAGCTGCTGCAGCCTTCGTCCCATCTTCATTCACATCGATGACTGTTTTGTGAATTACCCTTGATATCTTGAATGATAAATCTCCGGTTATACCACTAAAGTCCGCATGATCCGTAAACGGAACAGTCATTCCCATTTGGGGTAGTATAGCGTCCTGCATTTCATAACTACTCTCCACTCTGAAACGAGGAAAGCGGAGGTTCACTTCATAAGCATTCATTATCATCGCATTATTCCAGGATTCGGTATTCAAGTTAGAGATCACGTCATCGACAGTCTTTCCGTCGTTCGGCAACATCACGATCATACTGAATGCCCAGTTTCCATACGACATTTTCAGATATTTACAATTCTTATCTTCAGAATAAGGATAATGACTGGTTTGGTTCATCATATTCACTTTGCTTACGCTCGCACCTCCCTCTGAATAAAAATCCTCTTCCTTAGTATTGCTTTTATCAAATTTTGATCTCCAAACTCCTTCAAAATAAATGGTATTAATCAAACACATCTTACTCTCTGCAGATAATTCTTTAATTATTTCAGGAATCTTATTATTTGTCTGATTAGATACCCAATTATTTATTTCATTTACCGCATCAGAAGAATTGAAATCTAATGCGGCAACTTCTGCATTATAGCAATCCTTATTTACTAATAGAAATTCATCTTTAACAACCTGCGCATTATGATACCAGATTGAATTCGCCATTGTCAATGTCGTTGTTGTATCAACATTCATTAAGGCATCCTGTAATGATTTGTTATATTTATTAATATCATCTAACGAATAAGAGGTTGCTTCCATAACGTACTTCATCTCTTCCAATGTAGCCCCTTTTGCACCATTCAGCACCATACTAAGCGCCATATTCACACTAAGAGGCGATATAAATATATTCGCATCATCAGTTGAACCATAAGTCGCTTTAAACAAGTCGAATGCAAACGCATTATCAGTATTGACTTTTTCTGTTAGAGCCAAAACAATAGGCTCTGCCTGATATGGCCTTGTACGATCAGAAGGATCTATATCAATAGCGTCTCTGTCATCAATAGGTTTTTCATCTTCCGGAAGCTCAGTTTTTTCCTCAACGCTACTATCCGAGTCACAAGACACAAGTCCGCAAATTGAGAAAACCAAAGCTAAACAAAAAATGGCTTTTAATAAATTGCTATTAAAGTGGCATGAATGTTTCATAGTTTTTGTAATATTTAAAAATATATAAATTTATTTTGTAACTATCACAATACGTCTATCTATTGAATAATCAGAGCTCGAGCCTGTTGGGATCGCGGAGCTATAATACACGTAATCCGAGTTTTGTCCCCATCCCCAATTCATATTCAAATATTTATCGTAAATACCATCATTTGTAACATGATGAATACTATAGTTGTGCTGATACATAGGTATATACGCTATTCCTACAAAGCGATGACGCTCTCTATAGCCATGTGCAATCCAAGCATGCCCTACTTCGGTACCATCTGCCTTAAGACGAATTCCTCTCATAAATACGGGGTTTCTGTCATCTAAACTACTTCTAATTCTTAGATAATAACTAATATTAGGATCATAAAGATAGGTTGTAGCATTATATCCAAAATACCTATTCAAGGCGGCAACCGCATTATCCAAATAAACGCCAGTCCCATCATCCAAATAGTCAGCCTCACATCTGTTCCTTATATCTCTCATCAAAGAATTAAGATCATTGTTACTACTCGGATTTAATGGAATATTACTCCAATTATAATTCGTTGGCCATTCATGATATTTCATTACTTGGGCAATAGCAATAGGCCAACATCCGGCATAGCCGTTAGAAGTGCCAAGATTGAATGGAAATCCTTGATGCCATGCCGTTTTGAGCAAACTCGTCTGACTTGCAATCTCCCCCGGCCCCACTACGACAAAAGCATGTGATGCACAATCATAACTGCTATTAGAATGGTAGCATAAATTGCTAATCAAAGAATTTGCTTCACTTGTTCCTATATAGGATGCAAGGTGAGACAAAGGTAAACAATCATATCCTAAATTTTCTAATCGAGCGATTTCTGCTTGCACTTTTGAATTAGCGCCAAAACTCCGGGTTGATATACTTAAATCATCATTCTGTTGCTCAAAGGAACTCCACGACAAAGCATACTTAATCCTCAAACTATCGATATCTTTATTGATAACCTCTTTGATGCCATACTTGAATTCATCGATATAAGTGCTCATTCCGGTATTGAGACAGCTTTCATCGAAATTGCCTTCATCCGAATAGGCAAGAATAGCATGCATGTTTTTTGTCGCACTGATAATAACATAACCATTATTGTCTTCAAAATTAACAATAAACATTAAAGGCTCTCCCAAATCATCAGATACGCTCATTATCTGTTTAACACTTTTGGGATTGCCGCTTCTTGCTTCTATTGCTCCGGAATTAAATAATTTAGCTACGGTTAACGCATCGACTTCGGACAAGGTCGACTTTTCGGCATCAATGCCTCCTTCTAATCCGTTCTGATCTACAATTTCATAAATACGCAAATCATTGTTTTTTTCACCATTGAGTACGGGATCAATATCTGCATTATTACACGAAAAGAATACGCATAATGCAAACAACCAAATTAATACACGATTTTTTCTCATAGTACCTCTTTTTATAATTAGTATTTTGCAAATATAAAATACTAATATGCAAAAAGCAAATTTATTCTAAAAAAAATCATATAAAAATACAAATACGAAACAAAATAATACCAATAAACAAACTTTTAACACACAAAAACACTCATTATCAATCACTTTTCTTGTATCTAAAAAAAATATAGAATCTAAAAAACGAATTGGAATAATATAAGGAAGTTGCTTTTTATTAAAAACAGAGCTTCACTTTTATAATTTATTAGAAAGTAGAGCCTGTTTTTGCTGTAAAAAAGAAGCGCTCACAATATTATATGCAAGCGCTTCCCTTATAAAAGTTTTAAAACTTCACTCTCTATTTCACATGACCTATTTTACCCATAAATAAAATAATACCGGTACTATTTTCACGGATGGCGAAAGCAAATGGTTTGTTTACCACATAATCAATAACCGTTCCGGGAGGAGGAGCAGATTCAACCAAACCTATATCTGTGGCTACCGCCGCCTCAACACCTTCTTCATTCACATCTATAAATGTCTTATGAATCACTTGTGAAATTTTAAAAGATTGCTCTTCTGCTATTCCACTAAAATCGGCATCTTCTGAAAAAGGAAGATGTACACCCATTTCAAGTAAGATGGAGTTCACCATTTCGTAATCACACTCAACCTTAAAACGAGGTATACGAAGGTTCACTTCGTATAATTCCATCATCATAGCATCATTCCACGATTTACTATTCAGGTTAGAGATGACATCATCAACAGTCTTTCCATCATTCGGAAGCAACACAATCATACTGAATGCCCAATTACCGTAAGACATTTTCAAATATCGACAGTTGTCATCTTCAGAATAAGAAAAATTGCCGGTTTGACTCATCATATTTGCTTTACCTACCACATTATCTTCCAGATAGAAATCCTCATTTTTTGTGTTACCTTTATCAAATTTTGACTTCCATACCCCTTTAAAATACACAGCATTAATCAGGCACATTTTATTATTAGCGGAAAGTTCTTTAATAATTTCAGATATCTTATTATTTGTCTGATTCGACACCCATTCATTTATCTGTTTTACAGCGCTAGAAGAATTGAAATCGACACTTTTTATTTCCGCATCATAATTATTTTTATTCACAGATATAAATTCATTCCTAATTGTTGTAGTATTGTGATACCATATTGAATTTGCAATAGATAACGTTGTTGACGGGTCAACTTTCATTAATGCTTCACGAAGTGATCTATTATAAATATTAATATCATCAAGAGAATATTCTTTTGCATTCAAGATCTTTTTTATTTCTTCTAAAGTTGCACCTTTTGCACCATTTAAAGTCATGCTAAGAGCCATATTCACACTCAGAGGCGACACAAACAAATTCAATACTTCCGACTGTTTGTAAGTCGCCTTAAACAAATCAATTGCAAAAGCATTGTCCGTTTCAATCTTTTCTTTTAAATCCAACAAAATAGGCTCCGCATCAGGTATTTTTTCATATTTTTCATTCGCATTATTAGAATCACAGGACATCCATCCTCCCAATAATAACACTAATATGATAATAGATTTTAGTGTGTGAAAATTTAAATATTTTTTCATTTTTTTGTTACTATTATATATTTTCGATAAACTGAAAGATTATATTGCGGTTGTTGTGTAGAAATTGCCGAAGAGTAATATATGTATTCTGAATTTTGTCCCCACCCAAAATTCATATTCAAATAAGCGCTAAACATATAATCATTTTTTACAGACATATACTCATAGTTATTTGAATTTTGGGGAATATACGCAATCCCAATCTCATAATAGCCTTCTCTATATCCATGAGCAAGCCATGCATGACCTGCTGTTTTACCATTCCCCAAATCACTATGTCCTCTCATTATTACCGGATTATTATTTGTTATGCTACTTTTAATTCTACTATAATCTGATAAGGAATAACTTGAGGCATGGTCGTACAATACTGTGTTATAACTAAAATAATTGTTTAAAGCGGATATGGCATCTTCCATGGATATATTTGTAACATTTGTTTCATATAATGCCTTACATTCTCTTCTTATATCCTTAATAAATTTATCAAAATCAGTATTATTGGTAGGGTTTACAGAAATATTACTCCAAACGTATGAAGTAGGATGATGATGATATTTCATCAGTTGCGCTAAAGCTACAGTCCAACAACCTGCTTGTCTATTAGAAGCTTCAACATTAAATGGTTCTCTCTGATGCCAAGCTGTTTGCGTTAATGGACCTTGAAAATTACTTATATACTTCACCAATAATATGGCCGAGGTCATACAATCATAACTACTATTGGTATGTTGACAAAGGCTACTAATTATATTATTAGCTTCACTGGAACCAACATAAGCTGCCAAGTGTGATAACGGAAAGCCATCATACCCTAAACTTTCCCATTTCAGTACTTCCTGACGCCTTTTATCATCTGCAGCACTTCGGGTTGATACGCTTAAATCATCACTCTGTTGCTCAAAAGAACTCCACGATAAAGCATACTTAATCCTCAAACTATCAATATCTTTATTGATAATTTCTTTAATATTATACTTGAATTCGTCCATATAGATACTCATTCCGGTATTTAAATAGCTATCATCGAAATTGCCTTCATCCGAATAGGCAAGGATAGCATGCATGTTTTTTGTCGCACTGATAACAACATAACCATTATTGTCTTCAAAATTAACAATATACATCAAAGGTTCTCCCGAATCATCAGATACGCTCATCAACTGTTTTATGCTTTTCGAATTGCCGCTTCTTGCTTCTATTGCTCCGGAATTAAATAATTTTGCCACGGTTAACGCATCGACTTCGGTCAAGGTCAACTTTTCGGCATCAATGCCTCCTTCCAATTCTTTCTGATCTATAATTTCATGAATATGCAAATCATTGTTCTTTTCACTACTCAGTACCGAATCAATATCTGCATTATTACAAGAAAAGAATACACATAATGTAAACAACCAAATTAATACACGATTTTTTCTCATAGTTTCCTCTTTTTGTTATTAGAGTATTTTGCAAATATAAAACATTGATATATAAAAAGAAAATTTATTCTAAAAAAAGTAATATAAAAATACAAATACGAAACAAAATAATATCAATAAACAAACTTTTAACACACACAAACGCTCACTATCAATCACTTTTCTTATATCTGAAAAGCAATTTTAGAATCAAAAAAAAACAAATTGAAATAATATAAAGAAACTATTTTTATTAGAATCAGGGCTTCACTTTCCTAATTTATCAGAAAGTGGAGCCTGTTTTGCAGATTAACCTCTGCCATTCCTCCATCGATATCTAAATAAAGCAAATTAACATCCGGATAAATCTTTTTCAATCGTTTTTCGATTCCTTTTGCTACGATGTGATTTGCGATGCAGCCGAATGGTTGTACACATACGACCCGGTTGATGCCGTTATGAGCATAACATGCCACCTCGGCGGCGATCATCCATCCTTCGCCGAACTGATTCGATAAATCAAGCACCTCCGATGCATATTTCGCTTTCACATAGATCGATTCGGATGGTGTGTAATAACGATATTTCTTTAGGATTGTTTCCACTTTCATCATCCGTTTATTCATAAAATTCCAGATAACAGGACTTAACAATTTTGCCAGGCGTCCGGTTTTCGAAACACCATTTTCATCATTGACTCTCGAATTGACGAAATACTGCAAGAAAAAGTCAATAATCGGAGGCGTGACGACTTCCATCCCTTTTTCACGTAACCAGTCGGTCGTGTAGGCCTGACCATAGCTATTGTATTTCACATAGATTTCACCAATAAGGCCTATTTTAGGAAATTCACGTTCATAGACAGACACCTGATTGAAGTCGGCGACAGCTTGTTCAAGCAAAGCCAGCAATAGCTTGTAATCATTTTTAAGAATGGCTTCGATTCCCCTGTCGATATAAAAATCAAACACTTGTTTTGTTTCACCTTTTTTCTTTTCCCGTATAACGGTCGAACTGTACATTTGCTGCAAATTATCGCCATATAGAACGCCATAAATAATGATATTGATATATTTCAACACCGGTAATTTAAACGCGTCCTGTTCATTCTGATAAACATCTCCTGTGGAAATAACCACCACCGGAATGTGGGAAAATCCGGCATTTTCGAGTCCGGCTTTTATTTGTGAAAGATAATTCGTTGCGCGGCATTGTCCGCCTGTCTGCGTAATTGCCACAACAATTTCTTCGGGATCATATTTTCCGGATTGCAAAGCCGTAATGATATCACCCAAAATAAGGGTTGACGGATAACAGACTTCATTATGCCCGTATTTAAGTCCCGCTTCTGCCGAGGCTTTTGATGATTTCGGCAAGTTCTCTATTTTATATCCTAAAAGTTTTCCCATGGCAGGCATAAAAGGTGAAATAAAATCCGTAAACCATGGAAGAAGAATCGTTTTTCGACGATCGTTTTCAGTATATCGACCGGCATAGCCTTGAAACGGACTTTTTAAAGCATGCCCTCCCAGCCCTGTCGCTTTAAGTGATTCTATTAACGAACGCAGACGCAGACGTACAGAACCCGGACTGGCTATCTCATCAATACGAAGTATCGTATGATTTTTGCCGGCCTGTTTCAATATGCCGGTCGCTTCGTCCATAAAGAATGAATCCGGACCGCACCCAAACGAATTCAGTTGTATAAGTTGTACGTTTTGCGGCAACTTGGCAACTTCCATAGCTGCCTGAATAACCCTGTTCGGATAGGACCATTGGGAAACAATGTTCAATTTACTAAAACCTTCACTTTGTTTGATGCAGAATACATCATCTGTTAAAGCCATGATCCCCAGATCGGATAATATCTGTCCGACCTTCTGATGAACCAATGGATCCGCGTGATAAGGCCTTCCAGCAACAATAAAAACCAACTGTTTGGTTTTCAACGCTTCGTCAAGAAGCTGCTTTTGTTTGAGATACAAGTTATTTCTTGACGTATGGTGTTCATTCAGCGCCTTTTTAAAGACTTTCTTAAATACATCTTTAGAGATGCCCAATGAAGAAAGATAAGCATAGCACCCTCTTTCCAGCACTTTAGGATCGTTGAACATAATAACCGGTTTATCAAAAGGAATGCCGTGTTTTTCCTGCGGATCCATCGCGCTGCGTATTACATCCGGATATCCGCTTACAACAGGACAATTAAACGAATTGCCGGATGCGTCGAAATCCTTTTCTTCCTTAGGAATAATAGGATAAAAGATACGGTCAACGTGCTGCTCTATCAACGAAAGGATATGTCCGTGTACCAACTTGGCCGGGAAACAAATATTGTCGGACATCACACTGCCGACCCCTTTCTGATAAAGAGGAAACGTTGATTCCGGGGATAGTACGACATCAAACCCGCATCCGGTAAACAAAGCATGCCAGAAAGGATAATTTTCGAACATATTCAATACACGCGGTATTCCTATTCTTGTCCTTTCGCTCACCGGCTCTTTTCCGGCCGGATTTTTGGTAACATCGCCCTCTTTGTTTTGACCGAATAAAACCTCTGTTTTAAAATCAAAAGCGTTATATCCTTTTTTCGGCGCCGTGTTCTTATTATAAAATACTTTTTCGCATTTGTTTCCGGCATAACAGACATTTCCATTTTCAAATTTGAAACGCAATACGGAACACGTATTTGTGCAGCCTTTGCATTGCAATTCTTTCGTATCAATAGCATCCACATCGGGCAACACGTCTTTTCCGGTAAATAATGTCCGGTACTGTCCGGTTTGTTGCATCTTTTTCGCATAGAGAGCCGCTCCAAGAGCCCCCATCAGTTCCGGATAATCAGTTGAACTGACTGACTTTTCGGATAAAAGTTCAAGGGCACGATAAACGGCATCATTCCGGAAAGTACCGCCTTGTACGACAATATGATCTCCCAGTTTATTCAGATTTGACATTTTCAGCACTTTAAAAAGGCAGTTTTTTACAACCGAATAAGCCAGACCGGCCGCAATATCTCCTAAAGCCGCATTTTGCCTAAGTGATTGCTTCACCTTGGAGTTCATAAATACGGTACAGCGGGATCCCAGATCGCTCGGATACTTTGCAAGACAAGCCTGTCCGGTAAATTCCGGCAGACTTAAATTCATTGTCGCAGCAAAATTCTGTAAAAAAGAACCGCATCCTGAGGAACACGCTTCGTTAAGCTCTATGTTTGATATGACTCCTTTGTCTGTAAAAATCGATTTTATATCCTGTCCGCCAATGTCTAAAACAAAAGATACATCCGGATCAACATACTGAGCTCCGGCTAAATGAGCCATTGTTTCAACAATACCATAATCAAGTCCCAGGGCCGATTTAATCAGGTCTTCCCCATATCCTGTGGCAGCTGAAGCGATAAATCTGAATGTAACTCCTTTCTCTGCCGCTTCACGATAAAACTGTCCGAGGCCTTCAACAACTTTCTTCAACGGGTTACCCTTATTGGGGGCATAAAAGGTATAGACTAAGTGATCGTCTTCGTCCATTATCAGGATTTTGGTAGTCGTTGAACCTGAATCTATGCCGAGATAACAATTCAGATTCTTTTTTACACCTAAATATTCACGTTTAAGCTGCTTTATCTTTCGCTTCGACTTCCAGTCCGCATAATCATTTTCATCCCTAAAAAGCGCTGGAAGTACATCTTTCTGCATGATTTCTTTTGCATCAATCATACCTTGCGACAAGGCGGAGATATCTTTCACATCACAATCCTCATTGCAACACAACGCGCAACCTAACGCCGGAAAATATTCGCTATTTTCCGGTAATATGATGTCGGAGTCACTTACTTTTAATATATTTTTAAACGAATCACGTAATGCAGGAATGAATGTGAGAGGCCCTCCGATAAAGAGGATCTTGGGATTAATCTCCTGTCCGCGCGCCAATGATGTAATACTCTGGAGAGCTACCGTATGAAGTATCGACATGGAGATATCCGATACCGGAACATTCCGGCTGATCAGGTTTTGCACGTCTGTTTTTGCGAACACTCCACAACGTGAAGCTACCGGATAAATCTTTTCGTATCGTATGGCCTGTTTTCCTAGTTCTTCAACCGGTATATTCATCAGGTCCGCCATCTGGTCGATAAATGCGCCTGTTCCTCCGGCGCAGCTACCATTCATTCTTATATCCGGGTGCTTACCTTCAGGAAAGAAAACCATTTTGGAATCTTCACCACCCAAGTCAATCATTGTATGTGTATCCGGATACATCCGGTTAATCACCTCTACCGAAGCGACCACCTCCTGAACAAAAGAGATTCCCGTACGCTCGGAAATCCCCATTCCCGCGGAACCGGTTATTCGGATCATAAAACGGCTTTCGGGAAATAATCCGGTAATAAGATTTATCTCTTCCGTAAAAACCTGATTAATCTCCGCTTTATGTCTTTTATAGGATTTATATACAATTCTGTCTTCAGAATCTAAAACAACTATTTTTAATGTTGTAGATCCGACATCTATGCCTATCCTATATGTAATGTCTACGTGTCTCATTGATTGTCTCACCTGTTTAAAAAATACAAAAAAACGATCCTATCATTATCACATCTCTATATCTAGTTAATATACCGGCAATTAAACGGTATACCATTCTATTTTAAGAAATGATAAAACAGGTATTCAGGTAATAATTTTTTTGAGTGTATATACGTAATACTTCAAAGGAGGAATATAAATGTCATTCGATTTACATAGATAAGACAGTGTTTCGCACCAGGAGGTGTCTTTTTGATCATTGAAATCAGGTAACTTATTTTGGGTCATCTTGGTATGAGAAAACCAATCGGTGGTTCTCACAACAAGATCAAGAAAAAGCGGAGTGGGATATTGGTTTTTTACTTCAAATAAATATGATTCATTTTCTTTATACTTAGAGATATGTTCTCTTGCTTCTGATGCTATATACGCAACAAACACATCCATTTTATCCGATATGCAGGAAAATATGCAACCCTCTTCATTAGTAATAACGTTCTGCTCTCTATAAGAAGCATCACTCCCTTCAGAAATGTAAACAGACTCCGAAGGGATAATGCTTATAAATAGAAATAAAATAAAATACTTTAATCCCGATACCATATCTACTTCTTAAGCAAAATCTCATGCAAAGGTAATACTTTATTTAATCTTTACGAATGAAAAAAATATTATTTACATTAATTAACCCGAAGTAGAATACGACGATTTCTTTTTAAAAACAAGAGATAAAACGATCGAAATTGTCAAAAGAGAAACAATAATACCTAAAGAGACAAAATTAGATATATGAAAATCATATCCAAAGTGGGCGCAAAATTCATTGACACACATTTTCAATCCGATAAAAGCAAGTATTCCCGCAAGCGCGTACTTAAGATAGTGAAAATACCTCATGATGCCATTCAATGCAAAATACAGGGATCTCAATCCTAAAATAGCAAAGATATTAGATGTGAAAACTATGAATATATCTTTTGATACAGATAATACAGCGGGAATCGAATCTACGGCAAAAACAACATCCGAAATCTCTATGAACAAAAGAGCAATAAAAAAAGGTGTCGCGTAAAGAACCCCATTCTTACGTATAAAAAAATGCGGATCCGAAATATCGTCTGTCACAGGCATCATTTTCCGGAACTTACGGATTATAAAATTTTTATTCGGATCAAACTCGCCTTCCTCTTTTTTATCCACAAGCATGTGTATTCCCGTGTAAATAAGGAAAGCGCCGAAAATATACATGATCCAACTAAACTGCTGAATAAGAGCCACACCGGCAAATATGAAGATAGCTCTCATAATCAGGGCGCCGAAAATACCCCAAAACAATACCTTGTGCTGATATTTCGGCGCTATATTGAAATAGTTGAATATCATAATAAAGACGAACAGGTTGTCGACACTGAGTGATTTTTCAAGTACGTATGCCGTAAAAAAATCAACTGCCTGCGCTTTTCCGAATATCAAATAAATACCGGCATTAAAAACAAGAGCTAAAGAGATCCAGAAAATACTCCACGCTATCGCTTCTTTTATTTTAACTTCCGTGTCTTTCTTGTGGAAAACGCCAAGGTCCAACATCAGCATAAGCACAACAAAAACAATAAAACCTACCCAATAACCCGTGCTAATCTCCATTATATAATTT
>JAVBNB010000095.1:0-17840 GCA_031551825.1 Tannerella sp.
GTGGCATACGGACAAACGACCGAACAGTCGGATTCTTATTATTATCGCCACTTACATTATATCAGAGGGTTGCAGCCGAACACAACATATCATTATCGTATCAAGATTCAGGACTATGATGGAAATATGATTGTTTCCGGCGACCATGCGTTTACCACAAAGGAACTAACGGAAGATATTATCCGCATTCCTGAGGATTTTGAAGGCTTGCCGTTGCCGTATACTTTGACAAAGGGTAATGCCAAATATGTTCTTACACAGGATATTGCCGTTCCGGGAGCAGCCATCAATATAAAAGCTCATCATGTTGAATTAGACCTTGATGGTCATACGATTATATATGATAATGAGACCCCAACGGTGATTGGCGATGCATGGAATGATTATGCGTACAACGAAGAGGCTTCGTTTGGTATTCGCGCCGGATTGTGGAATTTTACGAATGTCAAAGTTTTTAATGGGGTTATAAAACAAGGCGCCAATGGTGGAATGGGTTATATCGGTATTGGATTTAACCCATTGTTTTTGAATCACATGGGAGCCGGTTCGTACAATGAAGTGGCTGGGATAACCGTTAATTATTACGGTGCAAGCGTGACGGGAATGGTTTGCGGCGATGGTTATATACATCATAACGTGCTATTAGACAGGGGGACGGTGGTGGATAACCGTCATCAGGGAATTAAGGCGATAACTATCGGCAGCAATGTGAACAACGAAGTGGCTTATAATTCCATCCGCCGCTTTCGTCATCAGGGTATTATGGGGAGCGGGTATAAGCATCATAATGAGGTATATTCGGATAGTTTCGATTCCAATTCGTTTTTGATAGCTTCGGGAGAAGGCGGAAAAATAGAGTATAATAAGATGTTTGGTATGGGCTATAATCCGGTTGGCACCAATTGGAACAGTCATACGGTCATCAGTCATAATTTCATCTACCTGCATGGAACGGCACCGACGATGCGAAGCTCTGAATATGCCCGTTTGTCAGGGATTGCAGGCTTGCGTTATACCTTGTATGGCGATACGGATGCCTCGTATAAAAATAGTTTGTATGAAGATAATACCGTCGTACTGAAAGCATGGGAAGGATGTAATCTGGCACGTGGTATCTGGACGGCGACCGGCGCGCGGAATAAAGGCGTCATTTACCGTCGTAACACCATCAAAGTGGGAGCCGTAAGCGGCAACGTGAATTTCATGGATGTGAATGCTGCGATATCGTGTGTCGATGTGAACGGTGGCAGCCTTCCGCTCACGGACCCACTGCCAACTCCGATGCTGTTTGAAGATAATAGGCTGATTGGAAATGTGAACCTAATCACATTCGGTTCTTCGTATGGAATAGGAGGGAGTACCCGTTTTTATCGTACCCGGATGGAGCGAATTAATCATACAGACGCCTATTTTGCTCCGGTACGATTGGGTTACTGGCTGTGGAACACCCGCGATAATTATATCATTGATGCGATACCCGGTGAGGGCGTAAACCTTGAACAAGCGCCGAATTTTCATGGTAGCACAGGTTATATGGAAGTTTATTACGGACAAACTCAAAAGCTCCTGCTAACAGAACATTGCGATGGCAATCCTTTACGTAATGTGAATGTAACGATAAGTGCAAGCGGTCTTTCATCGAATGTAGCGAATTCAGACAACAATGACCTTTTGCCAATAGTAGCAAAAACGGATAATGACGGCTATTTTGACTTTGAGATGTTGACTGTGCGTCATTTAAAAGCAGAAAGTGTCATTTCCCGCACGGATTATGTATCCTATACTTTTTCCATTTCCGGATACCCCGCTTGTACGGTTGCGGCAGAAGTCTTGAAAGAACGTGAAGGCATCGCCCTGAATGACGCTTCTTGCGACCCGGTTGTCGGTACGGAACGGGTTACGGAGAAAACAATCACCCTGGCCCCCAATCCGGCGAAAGATTATTTTTATATTGATGGCCTTACCGGTGATGAGACTATCCGGATTATAGATGTTTCCGGCCGCTTGTTGTATACACATAAAGCGAATGAGGCAAAAGAAAGGATCTCTGTAGGCAGTTTTTTACCGGGTATTTACTTTGTTCGTGTCACAGGAGTATATGAAACTAAAACCTGCAAATTGATCATTGACTGAAAACCGTGTAGGTGGCATCTGTAATTTATTTTTTAGCTGTTTTTCCTTTACGGTAAAGCTGATATGAATTGATAATATTTTGCCACAGGATGTATCCTGCAGGCGCAATAGCTGTGAGCGGGTGAAGATAAGTCTGCGCCATCCATATACCGAGGATTGTATTTTTTTGCCCCAGACCCTGGCCGGATGAAATCGGGTCTCCGTAATGTTTTCCAATGCGTCTTCCTGCCAGGAATTGTAAGCAGCAAAGAATAAGTGATACGATTAACAATCCGATTTCCGTTTTATATTCGGCATTGTCCTGATTAAGCATGAATTGCACCGTATTTCCTGTAACGATTGTCAGTGCGGAAACCCATAAATAAAATGCGAGCTGGGGGATGCTGAGTAGCGCTTTGTGAATTTTGGGAGTCAGATATCTTAAAGCAATTGCGACAAATAGAGGGAAGATCAATATAGGTAATACTTTCTGACATATATACCATACGGATTGTACAAAACTTAATTCTTCATGAACCCCTGTAAGAGAGAAATAGATCGGAGCGGCAATTGCCACGGCGACATTACAGAAAAGGACGTATGTAGTGAGAAACCCGACATTCCCTCCAAGCATTCCCGTGATGACAGCCGCCGCCGTTGCCGTAGGAATCAGCATGCACAACATAGAACCTTGTGCTATTACAGAATCGAACGGAAGTAAAAGATAATAGAGGCCGATACTTCCTATCAGCTGTATGAGTAGCAACCATAGGTGCGCCGGATGAAATCGGATGTCTTTGAAGGAGATCTTACAGAATGTAAGAAGCAACATGGTAAAGAGGAGGTAGGGTGTTAAAAAAGAAAGGTGGCTGACCCATTTATGAGTCAGCGCACCTATGATCATAGCGATTGGAAGTATCCAGTCTTTTATAAATTTCAACATTATTGAATCGGAATATACTGAACAAAAGCCTCTATTGCTTCGTATGAAGCAAGTCCGAGTTTGTTGTATGTTTCGGCAGTTGCCCGGTTACGATCTTCAGCACGCTGCCAGAAGAGGCGTTCGTCATCACCAAGGAATGGAGCACATTCTGCCTGTGACTGATGCTTAAGGATCGCATTTCGTTTATGTCGTAACTCCTCCGGACTGATAGGTACCGCCATTTCGATATGGTCCATTTCCCACTCAGCCCATGCCCCACGATACATCCATACGCGACACTCTTTCATCCACTTTTGGTTTTTAACTTCATCTATTGCAGCAAGTACGGCATCAAGACAAACTTTATGTGTTCCATGAGGATCAGCAAGGTCGCCGGCAACAAAGATCTGATCCGGTTTGATACTTAATAAAAATTTCTTTACTATTTCAACATCTTCTTGTCCCAGTGGTTTTTTCTTTACTAACCCTGTTTCATAAAACGGCAAATCGAGGAAATGAATATTTTCGTCTTTAAGACCTGAATAGCGGCTTGCATGACGCGCTTCTTCACGGCGTATAGTACCTTTCATAAATAAGACATCCGGATGTTCAGGCTTTCCATGTTCTTTTTCTGCAAAACGCAGGTATTCAATGATTTCTTCCGCTTTTGCTTTAACCTTGCTTTCTTTTACGGAATATTTATCACTTACATCTTTCAGGTATTCACAGTAACGTATCACTTCTTCATCTCCTACGGCGATATTGCCTGATGTCTGATAGGCTACATGTACTTCGTGCTGTTGGTCGCATAATCTGCGGAATGTCCCTCCCATTGATATCACATCGTCATCAGGATGGGGGCTGAAAACAATAATTTTCTTAGGATACGGTTTCGCACGCTCCGGACGGTTTGAATCATCCGCATTTGGTTTTCCTCCCGGCCATCCGGTAATTGTATGTTGTATATCATTGAATATTTTGATATTTACATTGTATGCCGAACCGTATATGGCAAGCAGTTCACGCAGTCCGTGTTCGCTGTAATCTTTGTTTGTCAGCTTCAGAATAGGTTTGTTTGTCAGCTGGCATAACCATACAATAGCACGGCGTATCAGTTTATTATCCCATTCGCAGTTTGTAACTAACCACGGGTGGCTGATACGTGTCAAATCATAGGCCGATGACAGGTCGATAATGGCTTCGGCATTCGGGTGATGTTGCAGACAGGTTGCGGGAATAGCATCGATTGAAGGTCCTTCTATGGCTTTTTTTATGATAGCAGCCTTACTCTCACCCCATGATATCAAAACGACCTTTTTCGCTTCCATAATTGTTCCCAATCCCATTGTGATAACTCCGGCGGGAACATTTTCGATGGAACCGAATAGCTGTGCGGACTCTTTACGGGAAACATTATCCATCAAAACAAAATTTGTCCGTGAACTGATAGATGCTCCGGAGCTATTCAGACCAATTGTTCCGGCTAATCCGATACCCAGAAGCATAAAATCTATACCGCCGACTTCCTTTATCTTATCTTCATATTTTTCACAGAAATCATAAATATCATTTTTATTCATGAAGCCATCCGGATAGAAAATGTTGCTCTTGGGGATGTCTACATGATTAAGAAATTCTTCCTGTAATTGATGAAGATTACTGTTTGCCGCATTGGTAAGCGGATAAAATTCATAAAGGAGAAATATAATCACGTTTTTGAAACTCAGTTTTTCATTTTTGTGAATGTGAATGAGATGCTGAAATAGTGTATGAGGAGAACGTCCCGCCGGCATAACCATTACGAATTTTTTCTTTGCTTTTTGTTTTTCGCGTATCTCTTTCGCTATTTTCTTTGCTATATCCAGCGAACCTTCGTCCATCGTCGCGTAAATATGCGTGGGAATCTTTTCGAAACGTGTGAGTACGCTATATTCATACGCATTTTCCGGCTTGTAATATTTCTCGGAAATACGCGTAAGTGTAATTTGTGAACTTAAATTTTCTCTCATGACTAATAAGGTTTAGATGTTTTTAATCGCATAGTAAAGTGTCTAATTGATCTACAAAGGTATGAAAAAAAGCTGAAAACTTAATGAAATAATTTGTTTGTTTTTTATGTAAACAAACTGATTTGTTATATAAAAGAAAAAAGAAGACTGAAAGATGTTCGTTTATAGTTTTTCCAATTCCAGCGCTTCCGTAGCTTTCTCCCATTCATCCATTGTTTTGGATAATTCGTTTTTCAACTTATCATGTTCTGTATATAGTGATGCATCGGCGGCACCTTCGGGTGTTAGCATACGTGATTCTAAGTCTGCAATTTTTGATTCCAATGATGTGATTTTTTCCTCGGCCTCAGCAACCGATTTTTCTAATTTACGAATGCGACGGGCTTGTTCTTTTTGTTCTTCATAAGATAACTTAGAGCCTGTTTCCGCATTCTGGATACTTTGGGTAGTGTTTGTGTTTTGTGTGGAATCTCCGGCGGTGGAATTGTTTTGCAAGGAAGTTGAATATGTTTTTCGTTCAAGCTCCTGAAGGTTTTCTATTTTCTTGTGTTCCAGAAAATCATATATTCCACCAAGGTGTTCTTTTATCCGTTTATTGCCAAATTCGTAAACTTTGTCAACAAGCCCATCGAGAAATTCCCTGTCGTGTGATACGACAATAACCGTACCGTCGAATTCTTGTAATGCGCTTTTTAAAACGTCTTTTGAACGCATGTCTAAGTGATTTGTCGGCTCATCAAGTATAAGCAGATTTACCGGTTCCAACAACAGGCGTATCATAGCCAAGCGGCTTTTTTCTCCTCCGGAAAGAACTTTGACTTTTTTATCGGATGCTTCACCGCCAAACATGAACGCACCGAGTATATCGCGTATTTTTGTGCGGATATCACCTTGCGCCACATAATCGATGGTATCGAATACGGTTTTGTTTTCATCCATCAGTTGTGCCTGATTTTGCGCGAAATATCCGATTTTTACATTATGACCGATGGTAAGAGTGCCTTCATAATCGGTTATTTCGTTCATAATGCATTTGACAAGCGTTGATTTTCCTTCTCCGTTTTTTCCAACGAACGCGACCTTGTCGCCACGGTTGATTGTGAATGTGCCTCCCGCAAAAACTAAATGATTTCCATACCGTTTCGCCAGATTATCCACGATGATGGGATAGGAGCCCGAACGTGGAGCCGGAGGGAATTTCAGGCGTAACATCGCGGTATCTTCTTCATCGACTTCGATACGTTCAATTTTATCAAGTTGTTTAATGCGCGATTGCACTTGTACGGCTTTAGTCGCTTTGTATCGGAAGCGTTCGATAAAGGCTTCCGTGTCTGCCAGCTTTTTTTGCTGGTTTTCGTAGGCGCGGAGTTGTTGTTCGCGGCGTTCTTTCCGCAATACAACATATTCGTCGTATTTGACTTTGTAATCGTAAATGTTTCCGAGTTCGATTTCGAGTGTGCGTTGTGTGGTATTGTTGATAAACGCGCGGTCGTGTGAAACAAGGATAACCGCATTGGCATGTGTGGCAATGAAATTTTCTAACCATTGGATGGATTCGATGTCCAAATGGTTTGTCGGCTCATCCAACAAGAGTACATCCGGGCGTTGTAACAACAATTTTGCCAACTCAATACGCATACGCCAGCCTCCGCTGAATTCCGATGTCGGACGATTGAAGTCTTCACGGGTAAATCCTAATCCAAGCAGTGTTCGTTCAAGTTCCGCGTGATAGTTTGTTCCTCCCATCATTTGAAACTGTTCCGAAAGAGAGGTGACGCGATCGATGATTTTCTGAAACGCTTCCGACTCATAATCCGTTCGCTCCGAAAGTTCCTGGTTCAGGCGGTTTATTTCTTCTTCCGTTTCATGTATGTGTTCGAAAGCCCGCTCCGCTTCTTCCAGAACGGTACGGGTATCAGTCAGTTGCATTTGTTGCGGCAGATAGCCGATGGTTGTATCTTTCGGTATGCTGATATTGCCTTTCGTCGGCGCCTGCATTCCGGCGATAATTTTCATCAACGTGGATTTGCCCGCGCCATTCTTACCGACTAAAGCAATACGGTCTTTTTTATTTACTACAAAAGATAAATTGTCTAATAACGTAAACCCCCCAAATTCAACGGTCAAACCTTCGATTGAAATCATAATATTTGATTGAAAAACAGTAAAAACTTGGGCAAAGGTAGTGCAAGTTGAGAGCAATACAAAACAAACCTGTTTGTTTTAATAAGGAATATTGCCGAAACGCAGCTGACCTTCTTTCGTTTTATTCGTCCCTCAATGCATCGACCGGATTGCCGGATGCTGCTCTGTAGCTGTGCCAACTAACGGTAAGTAAGGTAATGCCAGCCACAATAAACAGCGGCAAGATATACGTCCAAATACTAAAACCGGCGCGGTATGTGAAGTTTTGCAGCCATTTATTGAGTACTAACAGAGCAATGGGAATGGCAATTACATAAGCGATTCCGGTCCAAATAATAAATTGGCGATTCAATATCGTCATGATTTGTAGGGTGGAGGAGCCGTTTATCTTACGGATACCGATCTCTTTTGTTCGTTGTTCGATCGCGTATAACGATATGCCGAATATTCCGAAACAGATAAGCAGGATACTAATAATGGAATACATCATTAATATGCCGGACAGCTCAAAAAGTTGCTTGTTATTACTTAGCGCTTTATCATACATACTCTCATGTTCAAGGTATCCTCCCGGATGAAGTTTATCCCACTCATCATAGATTTGCCTAATAACTGTGGTATTTCCGGGATCAATGCGGACGTTTAAGAAAATTCCTTCCCGGGTGTAACTGATGACCTCCTTACCAATTGGCGTTTCAAGAGTATTTGTCTTATTGGGATTAAAGAAGTCTTCCACCACTCCGGCAATAATATGATCATTTCCAAATGGAGGATGTTCTTCTTTTAATAGAGGTTCACATTCTTTCAGCAGTTGACCGACAGGAAGCCCTCCATCTGGAAACAGGCTTTGAGCCCATGTATGGTTCAGATAAACCGGATGCGAATATTGCCTGATAGCTTCCTCCCACGATAGTCCCTGTAATAGGGTATGCCCCATCGTTTCCATGATTCCTTCGTCTCCTTCCTCTAAGGAATATGTATTAAGCCACCCATCTGTGGCATCACCGAGAGGTACCATGTCATCCCATAAAGGAGAACCTACAGTCAAAGCCTGTATGCCCGAGAGATGAGCAATGCGTTCTTTGAGCGGAAGCATGGAGGTTTTGTAATCTCCAATCGAAAAACTATAGATATCCTTATAGTTTTCTACTTTATCGTATAGAAGCAATATTTGTTGCCGTACGGTAAAGGTTCCAATAATCAGGATAAACGAAATAATAAATTGTACGACAGCCAATGAGGCGATGATCCGCTGTCTTGCTTTTCCGCGGTAAAAATTATTGTAGACTGAAATCGACAATTCCGGCAAACGTCGGCTCATATATAAAGCAGGGATACATGTCAGAAGAATTATAAATATGGAGGTAACCGGCAGCATCTGGCTACTGTACAGGAAAGAGGCCGGAACCTTGACGGACATGATACGGTTCATAACCCCCAGCAGATCATATTGTATTAATTGTGCGATCAGAAACCCTAATCCGACGGCCATAAACGTATCGGCAAATAATTGCAGACTTAACTGCCGGCTCCCTGCTCCCATCAGTTTTTGTATATGGATAGAATATAATTGTTTGAAAACACGGGAAAAGCTCAGGTTAATATAATTGAAACTGGCGATAGCCAATGTCAGGATAGCAGAAAAAAGCGCTATGAATAATAAATCAATGTTCGGCTTCTTTAACGGTGGAGGTGGGGTTGTTCCCGAGTCCAGACAGGCTTCCCGGATACTATGGAAAGTAAATAGAAAATCCCTCCCATTCCTGTTGACAGTTAAACTGTCATATTTAGCCTGTAAATCAGGAATAGAGATGTTATTTTTAGCAGGAAAAATTTAACCCGTTACGCGGTTTAGCAAAGTACAGGGCATCAAAACTAAATGCTGTCTGATGATTGTCTTTTACAACTGCAGAAACGGTAAAAGGCTTAAATGTTCCTTCATTGCCCCTGGAATAATCCATCCCAAACTGTATCTGAACTGTTTGTCCGATCGGATCACCGCGGCCGAATAGCCGCTTGGCAAAAGATTCTGTCAGGATAATCCGGTCCGGACCAACCAAAAGGTCATCCAGGCTCCCCATTACAGCCTTTTGAGGAAAGAACTGAAGAAAAGTACTATCGGCTTCAACTACATTGAAATCACTGAACCTGTTCTCTCCGACCTGACAATAGATCGTAAATTCATAAGGAAGAACCCGACATAATTTATCTAATTCCGGAACAGCATTGCTTAGTTCGGAAATCAATGCTGCATTCATCATGTGATAAGTACTCATTCCATCCCGTATAATAGTCATTTTGGGTACTACAATTTTGTCTTTATTCGGATTCTCCGCCTCTATATTGTACTCATGGATAACAAAGGCGGTTAACATATTTGTACAGGCGATGCCGACTGCAAGACTAAGTATTGAAATGACGGTAAATGTTTTATTACGCCACCAGCTTCGGAAGATGAGTTTGAATGATACGTTCTTCATGATTTTTCTTTTGTTTCTTTTAAATAATTTGTTTACTCATTACGCAATGCTTTGATAGGGTTACGGGATGCCGCTTTGTAACTATGCCAACTGACGGTTAACAAGGCGATGATTGTTACTGTAAGTAAAGCCAAAAGGAATACGCTTGCAGATATTTTCGTGCGATAGACAAAGCTTTCTAACCATTGATTCAGGAGAAGCCAGGATGCCGGAACTGCAATAAGGAAGGCTATACCGATCCATGTGATGAGTTGTTTATTGAGCAAAGTGATGATTTGCCGGATCGTAGCTCCGTTAACTTTTCGAATTCCAATCTCTTTGGTGCGTTGTTCAGTTGCATACAATGCGATCCCGAAAAGTCCGAAGCAGGTAAGAAAAATACTAATCAGCGAGTACATGAGTAACAGATCAGCCAATCCGAATGTATTTTTGTTAAGGACAATGAAATCTTCATATATATTCCGGTAAGTGAATAGAGTGCCTGGGTTATGTTTTTCCCATATTTGCTTGATCTTACTCAACCGCTCCGGATGGTTGTTGTCTAAATGGAAATAAACATAACTATCGAGAATGTTTGTCTCATTCTCAATATGGATAACTGCAGGAGAAACCTCTTTTTCCAGTGAGCCGGTAAGGAAGTTATCCACGACTCCTGCAATGGTTGTGATCGGATTTTCTTTGGAACCATCCTCTTTCTGATTCTTGTAATTATAATCATTATAATCTTTGTCATAGCTCTTTACCGATTTACCGATCGGATCCTCCCCTTTTCCGACAAACACATCGGCAAAGCGTTGATTGATGTACACCGGACGGGGAAAATGTTCAAGAGCTTCTTTTGGCTGCAAACCTTGCTGCAACCCGATATGAAAAGTAGACAGGAAGCCAGTATCTCCGTAAAATTCCGCTAACGATAGGTATATTTCGTTTCCATGGGCATCGGAGATAATGATCTGCCGTAAACCGTAGTGAAACAATGAAAGCCTAGTTGTGTTTATCTCGCCTAATTCGGGATGGGTACGTAACTCTGCAACAAAAGATTTCATGTGGTTGTTATTCCCGGTCTGGTTTTCTATTTCAATTAGTCCGTGATATCTTTCTCCTCCCTGGCGAATCAGACCAATTTGGTTATTGACCGTTAGAGTTGCGATAATTAACGCAATGGATATTGTGAATTGTATAACGGACAGTATAGATATGATACCCTGTTTCTTTTTTCCATTAGTCAGGTCAAGATAACGTTGCCGGGAAAGAGTTGTGATTTTGCGGCTTATATAAATTGCCGGCATAATGGAAAGGATAAGGATCAGTCCCATCAATACAGGCATTACCTGACTGCTGAAAATGAAAGAGGATTTCAGGTCTCCGGATAATATTGAGTTGAAAACCGGGATCAGGTCGTACATGATAAGCAATGAGAGTATAAAGCCGGCAAGTACTGTAAGGAAGATATCAAAAAATAATTGTTTGTTAATGTCGACCCGGGATGCTCCCATCAGTCTTTGGATGTGTATCATCTTTACCTGTTGAAACAGGCGTGAGAAATTGAGATTGATATAATTGAAACAGGCAATTAACAGAATCAATACCGCAGAGAATAGACCAATATCCAAGGTAAGTTTGTTTTGCTTTCTGAAGTGTAGAAGTGACTGTGCTTTATATTCATTAAAGTAGTTCTCCTGCAATGTATAGAAATAATATCGTCCTTTTTCCATTTGCATGGTGGGGATTCCATCTTCCTTAATTCGGAGAGCAAAAGCTTCCGGATCAATCGGTTGGTTCATGAGAAGGAAAGATGTTCCGCCATATTCCGGATCTATAGCAGTGATACCATCAAACGAGAGAATGGACTGATCGTATATTTGGATCACAGCTACTACTTCATATGTAGTACCTTCTTCGTCTGAATGGTTTATATAAATGCTTTGACCAATCGGGTCTTTCTTGCCAAAGAACCGACGTGCAGTAGCTTCTGTCAGTGCAATCTTGTTAGGTGCAGTTAATGCTTCTTCCAGATTTCCCACAAGGGTCTGGCAAGGGAAAAAACGAGGAAAAGATGCTTCTGCCGACATAAGCGTTATCGGATTGTAGATTGTTTCGCCAATGGTTATCTGAGATATACTTGCTGTGTTGAGACATAGATAATCTTCGACTTCGGGGTAACGATCTTTAATCATGGGAGGAATATCGTTGGAAGCGTAGAATACTTTATCACCAGACTGAAAGGGAGAGTCCTGGACAATGCAATAAATCCGGTTTTTGTTCGGATTTCCGGATTCTATATTGTATTCGTGGATCACGAAGGCTGTCAATAGATTGGTACAGGCAATGCCGACTGCTAAGCTAAGGATGGAGATGATGGTAAATGTTTTATTGCGCCACCAGCTCCGGAAGATGAGTTTGAATGATATGTTCTTCACAATGTATCTAAAATATTTTTTCTTCAAAGCTAAATAGTCTTTGGCTGCCTGTCAACAAAAAATACATCTTTTTTAAATAACAAGATGTAAATCGTCTAAATTTTAGACATCGACGGAAAATAGTTATCTGTAAATTATACGTTCAGATAAAACTTACGTAATTTTGCATTCATCGTATTTGTTAAATTGTATGTTTAGAGTAAAGGTATGCGGACCGGTAAAATCATCATAGTAGACGATAATGAAACCGTACTGAAGACGCTTCGCGTGATTTTTTCGCGTGAGTTCAGTATTGTACTTACAGTTCAGTATCCTACTTTACTTCCTGCGTTATTACGTGAAGACGATGTCGATGTGGTGTTGCTTGATATGAATTTCAGTACCGGTAAACAGACGGGAGGTGAAGGGCTTTTCTGGCTCGATAAGATCCGTGAACGCAGTAATCCGCCGGAAGTGGTTTTGATTACGGCTTTCGGTGATATAGAATTGGCTGTCGCTTCGCTGAAAAAAGGAGCTTTTGATTTTATTATTAAACCCTGGGATAACGATAAACTCGTTACTACGGTTGTTGCAGCTTGGGAAAAAAAAATGGAGAGAACAACCGATCAGGCATTTGTTAGTGATGGGGGTGAGCAGGCGGTTTCCGATGAGGCGAATATTGTAAGACAATTAATCGATTTTTTTCTGAAAAAATATGCTACTGCTTATGGTAAACCATTTCCGTCTTTGGATCGTGAAGCGCGGGATAAATTAATACATCGATTACTTACCGGAAGCGTCCCGATTGTTGAGCAAAGCATTGAGCGAACAATGCTTCTGAATAATGCGACGCAGCTAACCGTAGAGGACTTTCTTTTTGATGAAACAGAGTCGGTATCTTCTATGGCTCTTACATTGGATGATATTGAAAAGCAATTTATCCAGACAGTCCTGGCGGAGAAGAACGGTAATCTGACGTTGACGGCGCAGCAACTCAATATCACTCGGCAAACCTTATACAATAAGTTGAAGAAATATGACTTATAACTACTAAAAGCAAAAAATATGCTGAATCGCCGATTACACCAGATCATTGTTGGCGGGATAACAGGAATTGTGTTATTCTCTATTGCGGGGGCTTTTTTTTTGGTCAGCCGCACTTCTTTATTCTTTGCTTTTGTTTGTTTCTTTATTGTTGTAACGTTGGCAATTATGTTGGTGAGAAGAATGGAGAGGGCGGATCGCCAGTTAGAAAGTTTTTTCAGCGCGATCGCTAATAACAATTTCAATGTTTATTTCACAGAAAAGGAAAATGATAAATTTCTGAGTGGATTGTTTCGGGAGATGAACCGGATTATGCTGCAATTTGGAGACAAGCAGACTGAATTAGAGGAGCGACGGCTTTATTACGAGAGTATTATCCGGGTGCTGACGCATGAGATCAGGAATTCCATCACTCCGATTGCCTCTTTGTCAGCCGACCTGATCAAACATACTGATGAATACGGGCAAGAAGGAGTAATGGACGGATTACAAACCATTAACCAGCATGCACAACAGTTGAACGGTTTTCTGAATGCGTATCACCGTTTGACGCATCTCCCAAAACCGGTTAAAGAGAAAGTTGAAATTACTTCTTTATTCAGTAAGCTTGACCGGTTATTGAGTTCGGAACAGGGCAGTCAGAATATACGTTATATTTCACCGGAAAGTATGGAGATTCTATTTGACCGGAATTTAGTAACATTAGCGTTGATCAATCTTATCCGCAACGCTCTGCAGGCTACTTCAAATAATCCGGAACCACAGATCAGGGTTGAAGCAGGAAGAGAAGAGACCTTTTCGTTTATACAAGTAACTGATAATGGGGAGGGAATTCCGCAAAACCGGCTGGAAGATGTGTTCATACCGTTTTATTCTACTAAGAAAGAGGGGAGTGGAATAGGACTTCCGCTATCCCGACGCATTATGCAACTTCATGAAGGAGGGCTTGTTGTGAATTCAATCCCAGGGGAAAAAACAGTATTTCGAATGACATTTCCTGATCATGGTGAAAATACTTTTTAATATGATTTTATAAAATAAATATATTTCCGTAAATAATAATAAATATTTTTGCGTTGCGCCGGACTTCTTTTATCTTTGTCGCATAGAAAAGAACCCATTAATAACTAATTCTATTTAATTCTATGAAAAAAATATTACTTCCAGTCATTTTAAGTGTGATTTTAGGTGGACTGACGGTCCATGCACAACCGGAGACTAAGCCGTATTGGCAGGATGTACAGGTTGTCGCTGTAAATAAAGAAAAGCCACGAACTGAATTCATGAGTTTTGCAGATCGGACTGCCGCAGTTAGTAAAAGTTTTGAACAAAGCTCCTATTATAAGTCTTTAAATGGTACATGGAAATTTTTCTTCGTCGATTCCTATAAGGATCTTCCTGCTGATATAACGTCTGTTGATGTAAGTACTTCTTCGTGGAATGATATTACTGTTCCGGGAAACTGGGAAGTTCAGGGATATGGTGTAGCGATTTACACAAATCACGGATATGAGTTCAAAGCTCGTAATCCTCAGCCTCCCTTACTTCCGGAGGCGAATCCGGTTGGTGTTTACAGACGTGAATTTGAAGTACCTGAAACATGGGATGGGCGGGATGTTTATCTTCATATTGGGGGTGCCAAGTCTGGCTTATATGTATATGTCAACGGAAAAGAAGTCGGATACAGCGAAGATTCTAAAAATCCGGCGGAGTTTTTGATTAATAAATATCTGCAACCGGGAAAAAATATTGTTACTTTAAAAATCTATCGCTGGAGCACTGGTTCTTATTTGGAATGTCAGGATTTTTGGCGTATAAGTGGCATAGAGCGTGATGTTTATCTGTGGTCTCAGCCTAAGATTTCTGTAAATGATTTTAATGTGATTTCTACGCTTGACGATTCTTATCAGAATGGTATATTGCGTCTTGCCGTTGATATTAAAAATCATACAAGCGAAACAAAAAATGTGACGGTTGGTTATGAATTATCAGATAGTAAAGGTGGTATTGTGGTTTCATCGGAAGAAACACTTTGGGTATCTACCGGCTCGCAGCAGACGTTTTCTTTTGATAAAACGCTGAATAATGTAGCGAAGTGGAGCGCTGAGTATCCGAATTTATATCGTTTACTGTTAACTGTTAAAGTAGATGGCAAGATCAGTGAAGTAGTACCTTATAAGGTAGGTTTCCGTCGTATAGAAATTAAAGAAACAGATCAAAAGAGCGCTGATGGGAATAATTATACGGTTTTTCTTTTTAATGGACAACCGATAAAATTCAAAGGAGTAAATATTCATGAGCATAACGAGAAGACAGGTCATTCTGTGACAGAAGATTTGATGATTCGTGATTTTGAATTGATGAAACAACATAATCTGAATGCAGTGCGTTTATCTCATTATCCGCAGAGTCGCCGTTTTTACGAATTGTGCAGCGAATACGGTTTGTATGTTTATGATGAAGCGAATGTCGAATCTCACGGGATGTATTATAATTTGAGGAAAGGCGGTTCATTGGGTAATAATCCCGAATGGCTTTTGCCTCACATGGACCGCACAATGAATATGTATGAGCGAAATAAGAATCATCCTTCGTTGACGATCTGGTCACTTGGTAATGAAGCGGGGAACGGATATAATTTTTATCAGACATACCTTTATCTGAAAGATAAAGAAAAATACGGAATGAATCGTCCGGTTAATTACGAGCGCGCATTGTGGGAGTGGAATACGGATATGTACGTACCACAATATCCAAGCGCGGAATGGCTGGATCAAATAGGTAAAGAAGGCAGTGATCGTCCGGTAGTGCCGTCGGAATATTCGCACGCAATGGGTAATTCATCCGGAAACTTGTGGGATCAGTGGCAAGCTATTTATAAGTATCCGAATTTGCAAGGCGGGTTTATCTGGGATTGGGTAGATCAGGGGATTCTGGTAAAAGATAAAAACGGACGCCCGTATTGGACTTATGGAGGTGATTATGGGGTTGATCAGCCGAGTGACGGTAATTTCTTGTGTAACGGATTGATAAGTCCGGATCGGACTCCTCATCCGGCAATGGCAGAAGTGAAATATGCGCATCAAAATATCTGGTTTGAATTAGAAGATGCCGCAACCGGAAAAGTCCGCGTAACAAATCGTTTTTATTTTACACCTTTAGACGGTAAATATAAAGTGATATGCCGCCTGATGAAAGAGGGTCAGGTAGAAAAAGAAAAGGTATTATCGCTGAATATCGGGCCTCAGGAGTCGCAGGTTATAACAGCTTTCGGTTACACGGAAACAGCTACAAAGGGATATACTCCGGAATATTTTCTAAACTTTTCGGTCGTTACTAAGGAAAAAGGTTTATTGATACCAGTCGGATATGAGGTGGCCTATGAACAGTTTGATTTATCGGAAAACCTTTCGAAAAAAGACTATAAAACAGGCGGAGCAAAACTTAAAACATCAACAGAAGGTGATAATATTATTGTGTCGTCGTCAAAACTGAATTTTGTATTCAATAAAAAGAGTGGTTTAGTCACTTCTTATAAAGTTGATGGAACAGAATATTTCAATGAAGGATTCGGAGTCCAACCGAACTTTTGGCGCGGACCTACGGATAATGATTATGGAAATGGAATGCCGATGCGTGAACAGGTATGGAAACAAAGCAGCCGTAATTTTAATGTTACGGACGCCGAAGTACGTATGAATGGGGATAATGCATTGCTGAACGTGACCTATCTTTTACCGGCAGGGAACTTGTATATAGTTGGTTACAACATTTATCCGAGCGGGGTCGTCAATGTATCGGCGCATTTCACATCAACGGAAATGACGGCTGCGGAGACCGAAGTATCGGAATCTACGCGTACGGCAACATTTTCTCCGGGTATGGATGCCGCCCGCAAAGATGCGTCCAAGCTGAATGTTCCTCGTATTGGCGTGCGCTTCCGCTTACCGGTTGCGATGAATATGGTGAACTATTTTGGTCGCGGGCCTGAAGAAAATTACTGGGATCGTAAAGCCGGAACACTTGCGGGTGTGTATCAGGCTAAAGCGGATGATTTGTATTTCCCTTATGTTCGTCCGCAGGAGAATGGGCATCATTGCGATACAAGATGGTTGTCGTTGACTGCCGGAAAAGGGAAGGGGTTGCTTATTGTCGCCGACAGCCTGATTGAATTTAATGCGTTACGTAATTCTGTTGAGGATTTTGATAGCGAAGAAAATACGGATAAGCCCTATCAATGGAACAACTTTACACCGGAAATGATTGCCAACCATAATGAAGCGGAGGCCAAAAACAGACTTCGCCGTCAGACTCATATCAATGATATCACACCACGTAATTATGTAGAAGTATGTGTCGATATGAAGCAACAGGGTGTCGCCGGATACAATAGTTGGGGTGCGCGTCCGGAACCGGCCTATTCATTGCCGGCCAATCGCGATTATAAGTGGGGATTTACGCTTGTGCCGATTAGCAGTGTTTCCGAATCGCAGGCTAAAAGCCAGTTTAAATATTAAGTTAGAATATTAATATTCCCGAAGGAGCTGTCTCAAAAAGTGAGATGGCTCTCTTTTTTTGGAGGGGGGGTGATTTTAGGCGGCGTTAACCAAGTTTACTTTCCAATTTTCCTGAAAGTTGTAAGTTTTTACCTGATGGCGATAGAAAAAGAGGATAAAGACGTAAATATGTAGTTTATCATTCGTATTATTCCTGTTTTTAACGATATCCT
>JAVBNB010000091.1:0-33732 GCA_031551825.1 Tannerella sp.
CATCCGAGTTCTTTCACCGTCGAGGAGTCATTCACAAGATACAAGGCAATCAATGGAATAAAAATCAAAGCATAAATCCACCAGAGATTAAAACCTGGTCTCTTATTCCCATTCGGATTTTTTTGATAATTATTATTGCTATTTTTGAAAGTATCTTTTTCTTTTTCTTCCATACTCATATTTATCCAAGATCAATAAATTAGTCCATATCCGGAATTTTCGTTATTTTCGAATCTTCCCATAAACTCTCAAGTCGATAAAAAGCACGCATTTCCGGCAAAAAAATATGGACAAGAATCGTGCCATAATCCATCCCTACCCATTGAGTATTGCGCAAACCATCTACTGAAAGAGGTTTCTCTTTTAACTCTTTGCTAACCATATCCCATACCGAGTCTGATAATGATGATATCTGGTTTGGATTATTACCTTCGCATATAACCATATATTGGCATATAGCACCTGCCGTCTCCTTTAAATCTACCACAACGATATTCCGTCCTTTTTTCTCCTGCAATCCTTTAATGATTGTATCTAATAGTAATTGTTTCTGATTCATTCAATAAATCGTCCTTTTTATTCTTAATGCGCAAAGATAGTGCAAGCTAAGAGCAATACAAAATAAATCCCATTTATTTTGTTCCTACTAAAACGTCACCTATTTTATAAAAAGATTGCATAAGAGAGGAATACAGAATAAGTTGAATTATTTTTCACAAACATTTTGAGAAAACGAAAAAAAGATATACTTTTGCACCGTCAAAATATCAGAACATTGTTCTATGGTGTAATGGTAACACGTCAGATTCTGGTCCTGAAATTCAAGGTTCGAGTCCTTGTAGAACAACAAAAAAATCCAACTATTTGAAATCAAATAATTGGATTTTTTGTTTTATAGCAAATTCGATAGAAAATCCTTATTTACCTTTCAATAAAGAACCTAATAATCCGCGCCCGAATTTAAATAATGTATTAACAGCTTCACGCTTGGCTTTTGTTGAAACCATTTTCGTAAGGCTGCCGACCATACTGCTATCCTGTTCGCGTTTTTTCTGACGCTCCAAACGGTCTTTTTCAATACGTTCCGAACGTTCCTGTTTTTGTTGTTCCTTCTGTAATTTATCTTCTTCTTTCTGACGGACCGCTTCATCCTTGGCTTGTTGCACTTTTTCAATGCGTTCGGACAATATTTCAAACGCCGATTCGCGATCAATCATTCGCTCATATTTTCCGAATACCAAAGAAGTCTGCATAATTCGTTGCCGCTCTTCCGGCGTAATCGGACCGGCCTGTCCTTCAGGAGGAAGAACCACAGTCCGCTCTACCATTGCAGGACTACCTTTTTCATCCAAAAAGGAGATTAAAGCCTCTCCTACGCCCATTTGTGTGATAACATCTTCCGTCTTAAAAGCCGGATTCTGACGAAACGTAGATGCCGCAGTAGAGACAGCTTTCTTATCACGTGGAGTAAATGCGCGTAAAGCATGCTGTACGCGATTTCCCATTTGTCCTAATATAGATTCCGGTACGTCAAGCGGGTTCTGGGTACAAAAATACACACCTACCCCTTTCGATCGTATCAGTCTTACTACCTGCTCAATCTTCTCTAATAAAGCTTTTGATATATCGTTAAACAACATATGCGCTTCATCAAAGAAAAAGACAAGTTTGGGTTTATCCAAATCACCGACCTCTGGCAACTCTTCAAACAATTCAGACAAAAGATAAAGTAAAAATGAGGTATAAATTTTCGGCGAACGTATCAATTTATCGGCTTCCAGAATATTTATAACTCCTCTTCCTCCCTGTGTTTGCATGAAATCGAAGATATCCAACGCAGGTTCTCCAAAAAATTTATCACCACCTTGTTCTTCAAGAGTCAACAACCCCCGTTGAATTGCACCAATACTGGCTGGTGATATATTCCCATAGGAAACGGTATATTTACTACGCTCTATTCCAACATGTTCCAGAAGCTTACGTAAATCTTTCAGATCAATAAGAAGTAATTGCTCGTCATCAGCTATACGAAAAGCCATTGTCAACACACTGCTTTGTGTTTCATTTAAATCAAGCAGACGGCTCAATAACAAGGGGCCCATCTCCGATATGGTAGTCCGTAAAGGATGCCCCTGTTCTCCGAAAATATCCCAGAAACATACCGGGAATCCACGATATTCAAATCCTTTGGATGATAAATTATTTTCATCTACATTTTTCTGCAAATGAACATTTCCGCCACCGGCTTTGCTTACACCCGATAAATCTCCTTTTATATCTGTTGCAAAAACGGGAACGCCCATGCTACTGAACGTTTCCGCCATATTTTGCAACGTACATGTCTTACCTGTACCGGTAGCGCCAGTTATCAGGCCATGACGATTCGCCATCTTGGGTACGAGACATATTTCCTTGTCGCCCGCAATAGCTATAAAAGCTTTCTGTGTTTTATCAAACATGGTTATGATGAATTTGATTAATCCTTCATCTCCATCTTAATGCTTTCATCCTCTCTGGAACGAGCATTCGAGCGAATCGACGCGTTTCGTTCAAATTCATCTTTTGTCCCTACAATTACACGATCAAACTCGCGTTGTCCCGTACCTGCAGGTATAAGATGGCCGCATATCACATTTTCTTTCAAACCTTCAAGATAATCCGTCTTTCCATTGATCGCAGCTTCGTTCAATACTTTCGTTGTTTCCTGGAATGAAGCAGCCGACATGAAGCTCGACGTTTGCAGAGCCGCACGGGTAATACCTTGCAATATCTGGTTTGTTGTTGCTGGAATAGCATCACGTACCAAAACCGATTTCATATCACGGCGTTTCAACTGACTGTTTTCATCTCTCAGTTTACGTGCAGTAACAATTTGTCCCGGTTTAAGGTTTTGAGAATCACCGGCCTCGGTAACCACTTTCTTACCCCATATACGATCATTTTCGTCCATAATCTCCAATTTGTCTACCACCTGCTGTTCCAAAAAGCGGGTATCTCCCGGATCAACTACTTCTACTTTACGCATCATTTGACGCACAATAACTTCAAAATGTTTATCATTGATCTTCACACCTTGCAGACGATATACATCCTGCACTTCATTCACAATATATTCCTGAACGGCAGTAGGCCCTTTGATCGCTAAAATATCCGCAGGAGTAGTAGCACCATCAGAAAGGGGCATACCGGCACGAACATAATCATTCTCCTGTACCAACAACTGCTTGGACAATGGAACCATGTATTTCTTTTCTTCTCCCAATTTGGAAGTAACAACGATCTCACGATTACCACGTTTTATCTTACCGAATGTTACCTCGCCATCTATCTCAGAAACAATAGCCGGATTTGACGGATTACGCGCTTCAAATAACTCGGTTACACGAGGAAGACCTCCGGTAATATCACCGGTCTTACCAACCGCGCGAGGTATCTTAACCAAAACTTCACCCGTTTTAACAGCATCACCTTCAGACTTTGTCAAGTGCGCTCCAAGAGGTAAAGAATAGTTTTTCAATGCATTTTTCTTTGAATCCATGATATAAGCGGAAGGAGCTTTCGTTTTATCTTTAGATTCAATGATAATCATTTCTTTCAAACCGGTAGTTTCGTCGCTTTCTAACTTGTAGGTGATATTTTCCACCATACTTTCAAATGCGATTTTACCGTCTGCTTCCGCGATAATTACAGCATTAAACGGGTCCCATTCCATGATTTTATCCCCCTTCTTAACTGTATCTCCATTACCAAAGAACAATTTCGAACCATAAGGGATATTATTATTATGCAGAACAATCTTTGTATGTGAATCAACAATACGCATTTCAGCAAGACGGCTTACAACAACATTACATTTGTCATCTACAGAGTAAACTATGCGCAACTCATCTATTTCCAACACGCCATCATATTTTGAAACAAGGCTGTTTTCCGTCGCGATATTAGATGCGATACCTCCCACGTGGAACGTACGAAGAGTCAACTGTGTACCCGGCTCACCAATAGACTGTGCGGCAATAACACCAACCACTTCACCTTTCTGAACCATTTGTCCTGTAGCAAGGTTTCGGCCATAGCATTTCGCACATACGCCCTTCTTGGATTCACAAGTAAGAACCGAGCGGATCTCTACACTTTCTATCGGCGAATCCTGTATCTCCTGCGCCTCTCTTTCACGAATTTCTTCGCCTGCTTTAACGATAATTTTTCCGGTAATAGGATGAATGATATCATGAACAGAAACACGTCCGAGAATTCGCTCGTAAAGCTTAGCAATAACCTCTTCGTTATTTTTAAGTTCCGTGCATGTCAGACCGCGTAGCGTTCCACAATCTTCTTCATTAATGATGACATCATGAGAAACATCCACCAAACGACGTGTCAGATATCCCGCGTCAGCAGTCTTCAAGGCCGTATCAGCCAAACCTTTACGAGCACCATGCGTAGAAATAAAATACTCCAATACAGACAGCCCTTCCTTAAAGTTTGACAAAATCGGATTCTCAATGATCTGACCGCCGTCACTACCGCTCTTCTGCGGTTTGGCCATCAATCCACGCATACCGGAAAGCTGGCGTATCTGTTCTTTAGAACCACGGGCACCAGAATCCATCATCATATAAACAGAGTTAAAGCCATCATTATCAGCGCTCAACTTATCAATAAGAATCTTCGACAATCTACTGTTAATATGCGTCCAGGTATCAATAATCTGGTTATAACGCTCGTTGTTGGTGATGAAACCCATACTATAGTTAGCTACGATTTGTGCTACTTCATCGTATCCTTCTTTTACCAAAATGTCTTTTTCATCCGGAATAAGCACGTCGGCCAAGTTGAACGACAAACCTCCCTTGAAGGCCATATAGTATCCGAGATTCTTTATATCATCAAGGAACTGACAAGTACGCGCGACGCCACATATTTTTATAACGTCACTGATGATATCACGTAGCGCCTTTTTGCCTAATACCTCATTTACAAAACCCACTTCTCTTGGTATATACTCGTTGATCATTAAACGGCCAACGCTTGTCTCGATAAATTTCTTGACGAACTCTCCGTTTTCATCCACGTCGTCAACACAAACTTTTATAATTGCATGTATATCGAGTTTGCCCTCGTTATAAGCAATCGTAGCTTCTTCCGATCCGTAGAAAACCAACCCCTCCCCTTTCATTCCGGGACGGGTTTTCGTAATGTAATATAATCCAAGTACCATATCCTGCGAAGGCACCGTAATAGGCGCTCCATTAGCCGGATTCAATATGTTATGCGAAGCAAGCATCAACATTTGTGCCTCAAGGATCGCTTCATTTCCAAGTGGCAGGTGGACTGCCATCTGGTCCCCGTCAAAATCCGCATTAAAAGCGGTACATGCCAACGGGTGTAACTGAATAGCCTTTCCTTCTATCATTCTCGGCTGAAACGCTTGTATACCCAAACGGTGCAATGTCGGAGCACGGTTAAGAAGCACCGGATGTCCTTTCATTACATGCTCGAGGATATCCCATACAACCGGCTCTTTACGATCTACAATTTTTTTCGCAGATTTAACCGTTTTTACAATTCCACGCTCTATCAACTTACGGATAATAAACGGTTTATACAACTCCGCCGCCATATCTTTAGGTATACCGCATTCTCCCATCTTAAGTTCCGGACCAACGACGATAACCGAACGTGCGGAGTAGTCCACACGCTTTCCTAACAGGTTCTGACGAAAACGTCCCTGTTTTCCTTTCAGACTGTCGGATAAAGATTTTAACGGACGATTCGCATCAGATTTAACCGCGCTCGACTTTCTTGAATTATCAAAAAGCGAATCAACGGCCTCTTGCAACATACGTTTTTCATTACGTAAAATTACCTCAGGCGCCTTTATATCAATCAACCGCTTAAGGCGATTATTTCGTATAATAACACGACGATACAAATCGTTCAGGTCAGATGTAGCAAAGCGACCTCCGTCAAGCGGAACAAGCGGACGCAATTCCGGCGGAATCACCGGAACAACTTTCACGACCATCCACTCCGGTTTATTCCGTCCCTTGGACGCGCGGAAAGATTCCACCACCTGCAAGCGCTTCAATGCTTCATTCTTACGTTGCTGCGAAGTATCCGTCATCGCATGATTACGTAAATCATACGAAAGAGCATCCAAATCTAATCGAACCAATAAATCATATATCGCTTCCGCACCTATTCTTGCGATGAACTTATTCGGATCTGTATCTTCGAGCATCTGATTTTCTTTCGGAAGACCATCAAGTATCTGAAGATATTCTTCTTCCGACAAAAGATCCAGTTCATTTACTGAGTCAACACTACCTTTTTGTACGACAACATAGCGTTCATAATAAATGATAGAATCCAACTTTTTAGTCGGCAACCCTAATAAATAGCCGATTTTATTCGGCAAAGTTCGGAAGTACCATATATGTGCTACAGGTACAACCAAATGTATATGCCCGGTACGCTCACGACGCACTTTCTTTTCTGTAACTTCCACACCGCATCGGTCACAAACTATGCCTTTATAGCGGATACGTTTGTATTTACCGCAATAACATTCATAATTTTTTACAGGACCAAATATGCGCTCGCAAAACAAACCGTCACGTTCCGGTTTGTATGTACGATAATTTATTGTTTCCGGTTTAAGCACTTCACCGTGAGAATTTTCCAAAATCTCTTCCGGTGATGCCAACCCAATTGTTATTTTTGTAAAGTCACTCTTTATCTTTATATCTTTTCTGAATGCCATTTTTACCTGATTTACAAAGAGTTAATTATTCTAATGTAAAACTCAAACACAAACCTCTCAACTCATGGAGAAGAACGTTCAACGATTCAGGAATTCCCGGTTTTGGCATCGGTTCGCCCTTAACAATCGCTTCATAAGTTTTAGAACGTCCAACCACATCATCCGATTTCACGGTAAGTATTTCCTGAAGGATATGTGAAGCTCCGAATGCTTCAATTGCCCAAACCTCCATTTCTCCAAAACGTTGACCTCCAAATTGAGCCTTACCTCCGAGTGGTTGTTGTGTAATCAAAGAATACGGGCCGATAGAACGCGCATGCATTTTATCATCAACCATGTGTCCTAACTTAAGGAAGTATGTAACACCTACGGTTGCTGGCTGGTCAAAACGTTCACCCGTACCTCCGTCATACAAATATGATTTTCCGTAACGCGGAAGAGAGGCTTTGTCCGTCCATGCATTTAAATCGTCCAAAGAGGCACCATCAAAAATCGGAGTGGCAAATTTTTCATTCAAAACCTGTCCTGCCCAACCCAAAACAGCTTCAAAAATTTGTCCCAAGTTCATACGCGAAGGCACACCCAAAGGATTCAAACAGATATCCACCGGTGTCCCATCTTCAAGGAATGGCATATCTTCCTGACGCACGATTTTTGATACGATACCTTTATTTCCATGACGTCCAGCCATTTTATCACCTACTTGTATCTTACGTTTTTTCGCTACGTAAACCTTGGCAATCTGAATGATACCGGTTGGTAACTCATCACCAATCGTCAAATCAAACTTCTTACGACGAAGTTCCGCATCTAACTCTTTATATTTCTTCAGATAATTGACGATCAGATTTTTGACCAACTCATTCGTATGATTATCAGTCGTCCACTTACTCACCTGAACCGTATTGTAATCCAAATCATCAAGAGCTCTCTTTGTAAACTTGGTACCTTTAGCTATCACATCCATATTAAGATAATCCTTCACCCCTTGTGATGTTTTACCATTTGTCAGAGTCAACAATTTCTCAATAAGCATAGCTCTCAGTTCGTCCATTTTCTTATCGTACTCTTCTTCCAGTTTCGGAATGACCGTTTTTTCTGTCTGACGACCATTCTTTTTCTTAATAATTCTTGAAAAAAGATTTGTGCCGATAACAACGCCATGCAATGAAGGAGTTGCTTTCAATGAAGCGTCTTTCACATCTCCGGCTTTATCACCGAATATGGCACGCAATAATTTTTCTTCGGGAGAAGGGTCCGATTCACCTTTAGGAGTAATCTTACCTATGATTATATCTCCGGGATTAATATGGGCACCGACACGTACAATTCCCCTTTCATCCAAATCTTTAATTGCGTCCTCACTAACGTTCGGAATATCGGATGTCAATTCCTCCATACCACGTTTCGTTTCGCGAACTTCCAGGATGTATTCGTCCACATGGACAGATGTAAAGATATCATCACGTACAATGCGTTCGTTAAGCACAACAGCATCCTCATAGTTATATCCTTTCCATGGCATATACGCAACTTTAACGTTACGTCCCAAAGCAAGCTCTCCGTTTTGTATCGAATAACCTTCCGTAAGGATTTCTCCTTTCTCAACACGCTGTCCACGTGTGCAGATTGGACGCAGGTCTACGGTCGTACTCTGGTTTGTTTTACGCCACTTCGGAATATAATATGCCTTGACTGCATTTTCAAAACTAATGAAATCTTCATCTTCCGTACGATCATATTTTACTTTTATAGTAGTAGAATCAACGTAGACCACTTCTCCGGCACCCTCTGCCATAATTTGTGTACGAGAGTCACGCGCTACCTGCGCTTCGATACCTGTACCGACAATAGGAGCTTCGGCATGAACAAGCGGAACTGCCTGACGCATCATGTTTGATCCCATCAAAGCACGGTTCGCGTCATCATGTTCAAGGAACGGAATCAATGCCGCCGCGATAGAAGCAATCTGTGTAGGAGCCACGTCCATCAAATCCACCTCTTCCGGACTTACTACCGGGAAATCCGCTTCATACCTTGATTTTACCCGGTCAAGAATAAAACGACCATCTGCATTTAACGGTGCATTACCTTGAGCCACGGTTTTGTCTTCCTCTTCTTCTGCCGTATAATAGCCTAATGCTTTTTCGGAAAAATCAACTTTACCACTCTCTGCTTTACGATATGGAGTTGTAATAAAGCCCAAATCGTTTATCTTCGCATAAACACAAAGTGAAGAAATCAAACCGATATTCGGGCCCTCAGGAGTTTCAATCGGACAAAGACGCCCGTAGTGCGTATAATGAACGTCACGCACCTCAAATCCGGCGCGATCACGCGATAATCCACCAGGCCCCAATGCCGACAAACGACGTTTATGAGTAATCTCGGCCAATGGATTTGTCTGGTCCATAAATTGCGATAACGCGTTTGTTCCGAAAAATGAATTCACAACCGAGGAGATTGTCTTCGCATTAATCAGGTCTATTGGAGTAAACACCTCATTATCACGAACATTCATTCGTTCACGAACTGTACGTGACATACGTGCCAAACCAATTCCAAATTGATTGTAAAGTTGTTCGCCAACCGTACGAACACGACGATTACTTAAATGGTCAATGTCATCAACAATCGCTTTCGAGTTTATCAGTTGTATCAGATATTTAATGATTTCAATGATATCTTCTTTTGTCAAAACTTTTACATCATCGCCTATCTGAAGATTTAGTTTGCGGTTAATACGGAAACGTCCGACATCTCCGAGGTCATAACGTTTTTCTGAAAAGAACAGATTCGTTATAACTTCACGCGCGCTTGCGTCATCCGCAGGTTCCGCATTACGCAACTGACGATATATATATAATACAGCTTCTTTCTCCGAGTTACTCGGGTCTTTTTGCAATGTATTGTAAATAATCGCGTAATCATTCAGGTTTTGGTCCTCACGATGCAATAATATATGCTGAGTTCCGGATTCTAAAATCGCTTCTATATTATCCTCATCCAGCGAAGCCTCACGATCAACAACAACGTCATTACGTTCGATAGAAACTACCTCACCGGTATCTTCATCGACAAAATCTTCAACCCATGTTTTAAGCACACGTGCAGCCAATCTACGGCCTGCGTATTTTTTTAGGTTTGTCTTCGTAACCTTTACCTCTTCCGCCAAATTGAAAATTTCAAGGATATCCTTGTCACTTTCAAACCCTATAGCTCTCAATAAAGTTGTTACGGGTAATTTCTTTTTACGGTCAATATATGCATACATGACATTATTTATGTCTGTCGCAAATTCGATCCATGATCCTTTAAAAGGAATAATTCGTGCCGAATAAAGCTTTGTTCCGTTAGCATGTACGCTTTGTCCGAAGAATACACCCGGAGAACGATGCAATTGGGAAACAACAACACGTTCGGCACCATTTATAATAAATGTTCCGCGGTCTGTCATATAAGGAATCGGGCCGAGATAAACATCCTGAATAACCGTATCGAAATCCTCATGTTCCGGATCTGTACAATACAGTTTCATTTTTGCTTTTAGAGGCACACTATATGTTAATCCGCGCGCTATACATTCTTCCATCGTATAACGTGGAGGATCCAGATAATAATCAAGAAACTCCAACACAAAATTATTGCGTGTGTCTGCTATCGGAAAGTTTTCTGTAAATACCTTGTAAAGCCCCTCTTTTTTTCTCTTCTCTGGAGGCATATCTAATTGGAGAAAGTCTTGAAATGACTTCAATTGCACTTCGAGAAAGTCAGGATAAGGAAGTTGATCTTTTATCGAAGCAAAGTTAATTCGTTGGGTTTTAGTTGTTGAAGACATCTATCGTAGGAATTAATTGAACTTAATAATAAAAATAGACACAAAAAGGTTAAGAACCCCATTAAAGGGATTCTTAACCATTTACCTGCCAAGCAGGGTATATGAACTATTTAAGCTCAACTTCTGCTCCTGCTTCTTCCAGACTTTTCTTAATACCTTCAGCATCTGCTTTAGCTATGCCCTCTTTAATACTGCTCGGAGCACCGTCAACCATGTCTTTTGCTTCTTTCAAACCAAGACCAGTCAATTCTTTCACTAATTTTACAACTGCCAATTTATTAGCACCTGCTGATTTAAGAACTACATCAAATTCTGTTTTTTCTTCAACTGCCGCTGCACCACCTGCAGCAGGAGCAGCAACAGCTACGGCTGCAGCAGCCGGCTCGATGCCATATTCATCTTTAAGGATTGTCGCCAATTCGCTTACCTCTTTTACGGTAAGATTCACTAATTGTTCTGCAAAAGCTTTCAAATCTGCCATTTTCGTTATGATTTAAATGATTTATAATCTGTAAAAAAATTATTTGCGCTCCTCGAGCGTTTTTAAAAGTCCGTGTATCTTCTGTCCGCCATTAGACTGCAATGCAGAAATAACATTCTTCGCCGGTGACTGCAGTAATCCGATAATGTCTCCGATCAATTCTTCTCTGCTCTTTATTGTAGCTAAAGTTTCCAAATCGCCTGCCGTATAGAAACCTTCCTGAACATAAGCTCCTTTCAGTTTCGGCCTTGCAGCTTCCTTATCTTTCACGTCTTTAGTAAAGTCTTGAATAAGGCGCGCAGGTGCATTTGCTACATTTGCCAGCATAACAGCTGTATTTCCCTTCAATACACTATACAATTCCGATAAATCGGTTCCCTCCACATTTTCCATTGCTTTTTTAAGCAATGTATTTTTCACCATAATAAGCTTAACGTCCTGCTTATAGCAAACTTTCCTCAACTTACTGGTTTTTTCAGCGTTAAGCGCTTCAATATCCGTAAGATAAATATGAGGGTACTGCTTTAATTGTTCGGTTAACTCATTTATGATTCTGCCTTTATCTTCCTTTTTCATCGTCTCTAATTTTTAAAGTTATTAATCTTCAACTGATTTAGGGTCAATCTTAATACCCGGACTCATTGTTGAGGAAAGATAAATGCTTTTCATATAAGTACCTTTAGCTGCAGTTGGTTTTAATTTAATCAATGTAGATATAAATTCCCTTGCATTATCGTATATTTGATCTGCGTTAAAAGAAGATTTACCGACAGAAGAATGAACGATTCCAGTCTTATCAACTTTAAAGTCAATCTTACCTTGTTTCACTTCCTCTACCGCTTTACCCACATCGTTTGTTACCGTACCGCTTTTGGGGTTAGGCATCAAACCACGCGGACCTAAAATACGTCCTAAAGCACCAATTTTTCCCATGATGGAAGGCATTGTTATAATGATGTCTATGTCAGTCCAACCACCTTTGATTTTTTCAACATATTCATCTAAGCCGACATAATCAGCTCCGGCTGCTTTAGCCTCTGCTTCTTTATCGGGAGTACATAACGCAAGAACCCTGGTAACCTTTCCGGTTCCGTGTGGTAAAGAGACAACACCTCTCACCATTTGATTAGCTTTACGGGGATCAACTCCGAGACGGACATCAACATCAACTGACGCATCAAACTTAGTTAAAGTAATTTCTTTAACCAACGCCGATGCTTCTTTCAATGTATACGTTTTCCCGTTTTCAATTTTACCCGAAGCCAGTTTCTGATTTTTTGTAAGTTTACTCATCTTTTACTTGACTTTTATTGGTTTATCCCGGGAATTCCCCTTTTACTGCAATACCCATACTTCTTGCTGTTCCGGCTACCATCCGCATAGCGGATTCAACCGTAAAACAGTTCAAGTCGACCATTTTGTCTTCTGCAATCTGTTTCACCGTATCCCAAGTCACTTCTGCAACTTTTTTACGGTTTGGCTCAGCCGAGCCGCTTTTCTGTTTGGAAACTTCCAACAATTGAATAGCAACAGGAGGCGTTTTAACAATAAAATCAAACGACTTGTCAGAGTAATAAGTAATTACAACCGGTAATACTTTACCACCTTTGTCCTGGGTTCTGGCATTGAATTGCTTGCAAAACTCCATTATGTTAATACCTTTAGAACCCAAAGCCGGTCCTACTGGCGGAGAAGGGTTTGCAGCTCCTCCTTTAATCTGCAACTTAAGCTGTCCAGCAATTTCTTTAGCCATTTTTCTTGATTTTTTAAACTAAAATATGATAAATAAAAAACAAAAAGAAATCAACTTTTCGTAACAAAAGTTTTATTCCTTTTCTACTTGTACATAACTCAACTCAAGCGGTGTTTTTCGTCCGAAGATTTTAACCATCACTTTGAGTTTCTTTTTCTCGGCATTGACTTCTTCTATCACACCGGTAAACCCATTGAAAGGACCAAAAGTCACCTTCACTGTCTCACCGACAAAATACTGAAGATCAATATCTTCCTCCTGCTCCTGCAATTCGTCAACTGTGCCTAAAACACGACTAACTTCCGAAGGACGCAGTGGAACCGGATTTTCGAGTCCGCCAAGAAATCCGATTACATTCGGAATATTTCTCAAACGGTGAGCAACCTCTCCTACCAGATTTGCTTCTACCAACACATAACCAGGCAAATAAGCACGTTCTTTCACTACTTTTTTGCCGTTGCGTACAGTAAATGTTTTTTCCGTAGGAATAAGCACCTGCGATACATATTGTCCTAAGTCCGAATTTTTCATTTCGGACTCAATATATTCACGCACCTTATTCTCCTTCCCACTTATAGCACGGAGAACATAAAATTTAGGTTGAACGTCAGACATAACACAGACTAAATGTTGTCATAAACAAGGCGCATCGCATGCTCAAATACGAAATCAACAGCAAAGACAACTAGTGCTATGATTATGGAAGCGAATAAAACTACCACAGCACTATTGGAAAGCTCTGCCCTTGTCGGCCACGACACTTTATGTACAAGCTCGTTGTATGAATCTTTAATATACTTAACTATATTCATCGATAATTCTTATTTAATTTGGCACGGAAGGAGAGGCTCGAACTCCCGACAGCCGGTTTTGGAGACCGGTACTCTACCAACTGAGCTACTTCCGTGTATATTCTAGTCGGCCACTATTTCAGGCCAACTATAATTTATATAGAAATTAGTCTACTAATTCCGTAATCTGACCAGCACCTACCGTACGTCCGCCTTCACGAATAGCGAAACGAAGACCCACGCTACATGCAACCGGATAGATCAATTCAACCTGAATTGTCACGTTATCACCAGGCATTACCATTTCAACGCCTTCCGGCAATGTAATTTCACCTGTTACGTCCAATGTACGAATATAGAACTGAGGACGATATTTATTGTGGAACGGAGTGTGACGACCACCTTCTTCTTTCTTCAGGATATAAACCTCTGCTTTGAATGTAGAATGAGGTTTAACTTTTCCCGGATGACAAAGCACCATACCACGTTTGATTTCGTCTTTATCAATACCACGAAGCAACAAACCTACGTTATCACCAGCCTGACCTTCGTCAAGAATCTTACGGAACATTTCAACACCTGTTACAACAGATTTTTTATTTGCCGAACCCAAACCAATGATTTCAACTTCATCGCCTGTATGAACAATACCTGCTTCTATACGGCCTGTAGCAACTGTACCACGACCTGTAATAGAGAACACGTCTTCAACCGGCATAAGGAATGGTTTATCAACATCACGCGGAGGAAGTGGAATCCATGTATCAACAGCATCCATTAACTCCATGATTTTTTCTTCCCATTTCGGGTCGCCATTCAATCCACCCAATGCAGAACCCTGAATAACAGGAGTATTGTCACCATCAAAGTTATAGAAAGAAAGCAATTCACGCATTTCCATTTCTACAAGCTCTAACATTTCAGGGTCGTTAACACTATCACATTTATTCATAAACACAACCAAGCGAGGCACGTTTACCTGACGAGCCAAAAGGATGTGTTCACGAGTCTGAGGCATAGGACCATCTGTAGCAGCAACCACAATGATAGCACCGTCCATCTGAGCAGCACCCGTTACCATGTTCTTTACATAGTCGGCATGACCCGGACAGTCAACGTGCGCATAGTGACGATTAGCTGTTTCGTATTCTACGTGAGACGTATTAATTGTAATACCTCTTTCTTTTTCTTCCGGAGCGTTATCGATAGAATCGAATGAACGTACTTCAGAAAAACCTTTTTTCGCTAAAACTGTTGTAATAGCAGCAGTCAAAGTTGTTTTACCATGGTCAACGTGACCAATTGTACCGATGTTAACATGCGGTTTCGTCCTGTTAAAATGTTCTTTTGCCATAATTCAAATATCCTTTTTATATTAGTTAGAATGTTTATCCATCCTTTGATTTCTTTTACCCAAGAGCCGGTGCCGAGAATTGAACTCGGGACCTCTTCCTTACCAAGGAAGTGCTCTACCCCTGAGCTACACAGGCTTATATCATTTCGCCCACTTGAAGCAATTAACCATCATTTTGAGCCTCTTGTCGGATTCGAACCAACGACCCCGAGATTACAAATCACGTGCTCTGGCCAACTGAGCTAAAGAGGCATTTTCGTAAAAAAGCCGCTTCGTTTTGGGGCGAAACGGCTGCAAATTTAGAACTTATTTTATAATTTGCAAAATTTATTCGGTTTTTTTTCTGTTTTTTATTTATCCTTACTCTTTTCCTTGTATTTCAGTAATTGTTTTTCCAACGCTTCTACCGCTGTATCAACCGCTTCCTCAAATGTATCACAGATTTTTTCCGCAAAACAATCTCCGTTTTTGATTTTAATACGAATACCCGCACTCTTATTTTTTACGGTTTCCGGTTTCACAACCTTCAATGCAACATCAGCCATAATAATACCTTCATAAATTTGTTCTAATTTAGAAACTTTCTTTTCAATGAATGCTTCTAATTTTTCTGTCGCATCAAAATGAATTGATTTAATCTTAATATCCATAAATAAATCCTCCTTACTTTTTTGCTCTTGGATGAGCGTTATAAACTTTTTTCAACTCCTCAAACGTCACGTGTGTGTATACCGATGTTGAAGCAAGACTACTATGCCCTAACAGATTTCTGACCGCGCTCATCTCTGCGCCGTCATTCAACATGCTTGTGGCAAAAGTATGCCTCAATACGTGTGGACTACGCTTTGCCAAGGTAGGAATACCCGACAAATTTTTCTTTACTATATAATAAACGATAGCCGATGACACAGACCGCCCGTCTTTCCTTACAAAAAAAGAAGAGCCTCCTACTCCAACCTCGCTTTCTCTTACATTAATATAATATACAATCATCTCTTTCAGGCGATCCGCAAACGGAATCAAACGCTGCTTATTCCGCTTTCCGGTAACTTTCAATAGCATCGCATTCAGATCCACATCCGTATTTTTTATACCAACAAGCTCCGAACAACGAATACCCGTCTCATAGAACATTTCAATCATCAATTGATTTCTCACTTCTTCGAAACCGGAATCATTCAGATTTATATCTAAAAGATTACTGATATCTTTCTCTTTTATGAAATAAGGCAAAGATTTTGACTTCTTAGGGCCGGAAACCAATTTAAGCGGATGCTTTTGTACAACTCCCTGACGAACTAAGTATTTAAAAAAAGACTGTAAAGAGGTCAACTTTCGATTAACGGATGCTGATGACAGAGACTGTTTCATCAAGACCATCATCCACTGACGAACGATATCCGCATCAATTCTCTCAATGTCAAACACCTCCCCTTCTACAACGGCCTTTTCTTCCAGGAAAGAGGCAAATTGTGATAAGTCATTAAAATATGAATTCACAGTATGAACCGAATAATTCCGTTCATACCGTAAATAATCTATAAACAAACTCGCATATCTCCTCACTTCGTCACGTTCAATAAGATGCAACGAATATACGATTTTTTTTCGCAAAAAACAAACAAAAAGGGAGAAAAGTTAAGCAATCAATCTTCAGCCTGCTGTAATTGCTTTACATAGACAGCGTGCATACGCTCTTTTCTCTTTTTTATGGAAGGTTTTGTAAATGCCTGACGGCTTCTAAGCTCTTTAACAACTCCAGTTTTCTCAAACTTTCTTTTAAATTTTTTCAAGGCTCTTTCGATATTTTCGCCTTCTTTCAATGGAACTACGATCATAAATAAAATTTTAAATTATATTGTTTTTTGTATCAAATTCTTTTTTTCGAGCCGCAAAATTACGGATTGTTTTCTTACCGACAAAATTTTCAAACATTTATTTTTCACTATAACAGCCAAATCCATACTTTTTGTGTACTTTTGCGGCAACAGAATATTTAATTTCAAACAAAATAAGTTTATGGCACTAATAAAATCTGTAAGAGGCTTTACTCCCATTATCGGAAAAGATACATTCTTAGCTGATAATGCCACCATCATCGGTGATACGATAATTGGCGACGGCTGCAGTATATGGTTCGGAACAATTTTACGCGGAGACGTAAATTCCATACGTATAGGCAATGGTGTCAATATTCAGGATGGTACCGTATTACATACATTGTATGAAAAGTCAACCGTTGAAATAGAAGACGATGTATCCGTAGGACATAATGTGACAATTCACGGTGCGAAAATATGCAAAGGAGCGCTTATCGGAATGGGTACGGTCGTACTTGATCATGCGGTAATCGGGGAAGGGGCTATTGTCGCGGCCGGATCGGTGGTTCTTAGTAATACGATCATCGAACCGGGAAGTATATATGCCGGTGTTCCTGCCAAATTCGTAAAAAAAGTAGATCCGGATCAATCTAAGGAAATAAACCAAAAGATCGCACGCAATTACCACATGTATGCATCGTGGTATAAAGAATAGGGAATAGTAATGAATAGCGCTTGGCTATGAAAAAAAAAACTAAACGGATTATATCCGTTATTATCATCATCTTTTGCGCAATAGGGATATGGTTAGCTTTGCCTTCAAATTATTATATAAGGAAGGCTCTGATTCACCTCATGCCTAAAATTGACCAATATCCGATCTTCGAAAATCGCGTAATCAAAGCCGGAGCCCCGCAAGCATGGAAACAATCCGAATATTACAATAAAATTTCCATTCCGGAAAAATACACCGAAGACTTCGAAAAACTCAGTACGGTAGCTTATGTAATCATACAAAACGGAGAATTGCTTTTCGAACAGTATTGGGATAATTATTCACATCAGTCACATAGCAATTCTTTTTCAGTAGCGAAAAGTATAGTTTCGCTGGCTGTTGGATGTGCCATAGATGATGGTTTTATTCATGATGTAGATCAGCCTGTTGCTGATTTCTTTCCGCAATTTAAGGGTTATAACGGAAAAACTCTCACACTGCGACATTTGCTAACCATGAGCGCAGGTTTGGATTTCCAGGAATCTTATTCATCTGCATTTTCCCCAACCACGCAGCTGTATTATGGCAACAACTTAGATAAAATAACATTCGGTATGAAAGAAAATGAAGAACCGGGTGTTAATTTCATATACCAAAGCGGAGTAACACAATTGCTTGCCAATATAATAGAAAAAGCTACAGGCGAAAATCTTTGCTCATATATATCACGAAGAATCTGGACTCCGATACAGGCAGAAGAGGATGCATTATGGTCACTCGACCACAAAGACGGCATGGAAAAAGCATACTGCTGCTTTAATAGTAACGCACGCGACTTTGCACGCTTTGGGCAGCTTATCCTTAATAATGGCAAATGGAATGAAAAACAAATCATCTCTGAACAATATATCCGGGAAGCGATAACAGCTGACAGCAGTCTGATTTATAAAGAGCATAACGAGATCAACAAGCATTACGGCTTCCAGTTCTGGACGCTTAAAAAAAACGGAATGAATATTCCTTATATGCGTGGAATCATGGGGCAGTACATATTTGTTATACCAGAAAAAAATGCCGTTGTAGTTCGATTAGGACATAAAAGATCCAATGCATATACAGAAGAACAACATTATCCGGCAGACATCGATACATGGCTTGATGCTGCGATAGAAATGCTTGACAAAACCCCCAAACATGCGCGTCTCATTTTCGGTGGAGATTTAATGCAACATTTCCCTCAGGTTTATGCTGCACAAAACAATAGTGGAGGGTACGATTACTCCGAATCTTTTCAACACGTAAAACCTATATTCGAACAGGCGGATCTTGCCTTCGTAAATCTTGAAACGACACTTACCATCTCCTCCTATTACACCGGCTTTCCCTTATTTCGTTCCCCCAAAGAATTAGCCGGAGCGCTGAATAACGCAGGAATTGACGTCACGGTTATGGCTAACAATCATACTTTTGATGGCGGAAAACAGGGAGTGTATACCACTCTTTCCCTGCTTGATTCTGCCGATATAGCACATACCGGCATCTTTACTAATTGCAATGATTTTATCGCAAGTCATCCATTGATGCTGCAAATAAAAGGCATACGGATAGCATTACTCAATTATACCTATGGAACTAATGGGTTACCGACACCGGATGGATTAAGCATCAACAGAATAGACTCCTTCACGATCGCGCGTGATATAGCGTTAATAGATCGGACAAAAATAGATGCTGTAGTCGTTTTTTTTCACTGGGGATACGAATATTCCCGACAGCCGAACAACGAACAGAAATCATTAGCTGAATTATGTCATCGGTATGGTGCGGAGATTGTTATCGGAAGCCACCCGCATGTCATACAGCCAATATCCTTTCACAAAGAAGAAGACGGAAGCATCAATCACATTACGGTATATTCGCTTGGAAATCTTGTTTCAAATCAACGCGAACGCTATAAAGACGGCGGGATTATTGTCGCGCTTGATATCGTAAAAGAAAAAAATAAACCTTTAAAAATAATACCTTCATATACACCCGTATGGGTTCAACTACCGAAATATAAAATATTACCTCCCACCATTGCCGATACAATCGCCATGTCAAATTATGAACGCGCAGCTTACGAGCAATTTATTACAGATACAAGCGATTTATTATCCGGAAAGCAAGAATAAAATGAAAAGGGTACTATCTCCAGAATGACAGAATTTTGTCTGTAGCACCAGCATTATCATGTACAAATTTCCCTGCAGCAATTCCAGCGTTACGACGCGATTCCGGATCAGATATAAAATCATTCATCCGGCTGACAAACATAGCTTCATTGTCTACCGAAAAACCACCACCACAGTCTATCAAACCGATTGCCTCTTTAAACTTATGATATTTAGGCCCAAAGATAACAGGGATAGCATAAACAGCTGCCTCCAATGTGTTATGAATACCTTTACCAAATCCCCCTCCTATATATGCCATCTGACCATAACGATAAATTGAGGAAAGTAGTCCAAAACTATCAATTATAAGACAGTCATGTGTTTGCAGCATATCTTCGGACGATTCCGACAAACGAATAGAAGGGCGATTCAATAATGACTGAATATATAATAAATGCTCACGGTGAATCTCATGCGGGGCTATAATTAATTTTATTTCCGGATGTGAATTGAAATAGGGTATTATGATCTCTTCATCTTCCGGCCACGAACTACCAACAACTAAAATAGGCCTGTCTCCTTTGACAAAGGTTTCCACTTCCGGCAATAAGCGCGCATTTTGTTGTATTTCCAATACGCGATCAAAGCGTGTATCACCACAGACTTCCACGTTATGAATACCATACTCGGCCAGTAACTTTTTAGATGCCTCATCCTGAACAAACAGATGTTCGTAGCACAACAATGCTTTACGATACCACCAACCATACCATTTGAAAAATAATTGATTCGGACGAAATACCGCAGAGATAAGATAGGTTTTTATTCCACGCTTTTTCAGTTCAGTAAGATAATTGAGCCAGAACTCATATTTAATAAAAACAGCAACAGACGGATTAGCCAGATTCAGAAACTTACACACCTTATAAGGTGTATCAAAAGGAAGATAACATATAACATCAGCTCCGTCATAATTTTTTCGGACCTCATAACCTGAAGGCGAAAAAAAGGTCAGCAGTATTTTATACTCCGGGTGACGTTTCCTTATTGTCTCCATCATCGGACGCCCTTGTTCAAATTCCCCTAATGACGCGGCGTGGAACCAGATATATTTAGAATTACGATCAATATTCTTTCGTAAAATCCGGTTGGTATACCACTGCCCTATACGCGTCATCCGTGCCTTACGATTGAAAAAGGAGGCCAATTCGACTGATAACGCATATAGATGCAATACAAAAGTATATAAATAACGCACGTTTTTTTATTTCTACTATTATTAATATTTAGTGCCCCAACAATCTATCTATATCTGATTTTTGAATTGAACATAGATGATTCTCAACCCAAAACTTCTATTGCTTTCTTTATTCTTTTTATAGCCTCCTCTTTGCCAATAGCTTCTGTAATATGAAATATATGAGGGCCTGTCCCCTGCCCTACAAGAGCTAAACGTACGGCATTCATTATATTTCCGATGCTGTATCCTTTACTTTCAATCCAGGATTTAACAGTCTCCTCCGTCCCTTCAGTATCAAAAGGCTCACACGTACCCAATACCTCCGCAAGTTCAGATAACTGCGCGGAACTCTCTTCCTTCCAACGCTTTTTACAGGTCTTTTCATCATATTCCGTAGGAGCAATGAAAAAATAATACGCCTGCTCCCATAATTCGGAAACAAAATTAACCCGTTCTTTCATCAAACCGACAATTTTCTCCACATAAGCAAAATCCGGATTTTTGATTCCATGGCCCTCAAGCACCGGAATAAACATTTCCGCGATCTCCTTATTGCTCCGTTTCTGGATATACTGATGATTGAACCATTTGCCCTTCTCATAATCAAATTTAGCTCCACTCTTACTGCAATGGCCCAAATCAAATAATTTAATTAATTCATCCATCGTCATCATCTCCTGATCATTCCCCGGATTCCATCCCAACAATGCCAGAAAGTTAACAACTGCCTCCGGCAAATAACCGCTTTCACGGTATCCGGACGACACATCCCCGATTTTCGGATCATGCCACTCAAGAGGAAATACCGGAAAACCAAGCCGGTCACCGTCACGCTTACTCAGTTTGCCGCCACCTTCCGGTTTAAGCAACAAAGGTAAATGAGCAAAAGCGGGCATTGTATCAAGCCATCCTAAATAACGATAAAGCAGCACATGTAAAGGCGCACTTGAAAGCCATTCTTCACCACGTATCACATGCGTAATTTCCATCAAATGATCGTCAACTATATTCGCAAGGTGATAAGTAGGCAGATTGTCCGTTGATTTAAACAATACTTTATCATCAATAACAGATGAATTAAAAACCACATCACCACGTATGAGATCCTGAACAAGAACATCCTCATTCGGTTCTATTTTTATACGTACGACATAACGTTCCCCTGCATCCATAAGAGATTTCACTTCACCTGCAGACAACGTAAGCGAATTTCGCATTTGCATCCTTGTAGACGCATCATATTGAAAATTAGGAATTTCATTTCTCTTTAAATCAAGTTCCTCAGGCGTATCAAATGCGATGTATGCCAAACCCGCTTCAAGCAACTGATCAACATATTCTCTGTATATTTCTTTTCTTTCGCTCTGACGGTACGGCCCATAGCTTCCACCATATCCGACACCTTCATCAAACCTGATATCAAGCCACTTAAATGACTCAATGATATACTCTTCCGCACCAGGCACGAATCGTTGGGAATCCGTATCTTCTATTCGAAGTATCAGATCTCCTTCGTGTTGTTTAGCAAACAAATAATTATACAATGCTGTGCGAACCCCTCCGATATGAAGAGGACCTGTTGGGCTTGGTGCAAAACGTACCCTGACTTTCCGTTCCGACATAAATATAAAATTACAATATTTTTGAAAAACGCAAAAGTAACGTTTTTTTTTCTTATACTAAATTTTTTATGTAATTTCGCCATGAAAAAGTTATATTTTCAATTCCACAAGCAAATAATAACATTATGAATACAAAGAGATCGACGGTGCTATCGGCATTGTATATTATAATTACAGCATTTATTATTGCATTTTTTTTTCCCCGTGAAGGTAAATTTCGTTATCAGTTTAACGAAGGCAAACCATGGAGGTACGGGTTATTAACAGCTCCGTCCGACTTCCCCATATATAAAGAGGCGAGCGAAATTGAAGCGACTAAAGACAGCATACAAAAAAAGTTTGAGCCTTATTTCCGGTATAATCCGGAGGAAGAAAATCTGAAAAAAGATAACTGGACTCATCAGATGTCCGTTCTGCAGGAAGCCAAAGTACCCCTGCCTGTACTCAGATATATAGAAAACAGCTTGCGTAATGCTTATAACAAAGGGATTACTTCTGCGACAGATCTTGAGTTCATGCGAAAAGAAAATCGCACACGTATTCATGTCCTCACCAATAGTATCTCAGGAGTCAGAAACCTATCTGATATTTATTCTGTCAAAACCGCATACGAAGATATCATCAATAATGCCCCCACATATATCGAGAAAGACATTCTTACGGAATGCAACATCAACGAATATCTGACGGAAAACCTATTGTATGACGCGGAAACATCCAATAAAATATTGGAAGATCTGATTCAGAATATTCCTTTATCAAGCGGTATTGTACAAGCGGGAGAACGCATTGTTGACCGGGGAGAAGTGATTGACAAGCACACATACAGCGTTCTACGCTCACTAAAAACCATACACGAAACAAAATCCGGAGGTGCACAACGCCAGAACATCTTTCTTATCGGACAATTCATTCTCATTTTTGGCATTTTCGCCTGTTTCGGGTTTTACTTAGTAACATTCAACCCAAAGATATTTTACAGACGCAGAAATCTGACATTTATACTATTCTGCATTCTCGGTGCATGTTTATTATCAGAAATATGCGTCAAATATAACCTGATTAACATTTACCTCCTTCCGTATGCGATTATACCCATTGTCATACGAACTTTTTTCGACTCTCACACAGCGCTATTTTCGTATCTGATAACTATTCTTATTTGTTCATTAGCAGCTTTATTCCCTTATGAATTTCTTTTATTACAGATTCTTGCCGGATTTGTTGTTATGTTCAGCCTTAAAGAGTTATCACAACGCTCGCAATTATTCACATGCTCCGTGTTTGTCACTATCTCTTATGTCGTATTCTATATAGGTCTCGTATTGTATCAGGAAGGTGATTTCAATAAAATAAACTGGGAAATGATGATCTATTTCGGTATCAATTTCTTCTTGTTAATGTTCTCTTATGTACTTATTTATATATTAGAAAAAATATTCGGATACATTTCACCGATTACTTTAGTGGAACTTTCAAATATAAATAACCCGCTGCTAAAAAAACTTTCGGAAACAGCTCCGGGAACATTCCAGCACTCGATACAAGTATCCATTCTCGCTTCGGAAGCCGGAGAAAAAATTGGTGCGGATGCACAGCTTATTCGTACCGGCGCACTTTATCATGATATCGGAAAAATGAATAATCCCGCGTTTTTTACGGAAAACCAGAAAGGATTCAATCCGCATGAAAAATTGTCTTTCGAACAAAGCGCGCAGATCATCATTTCACATATAACCGATGGAATAAAAATGGCGGAAAAAGCGATGCTTCCGAAAGCCATTACCAATTTTATAGAAACACATCACGGAAGAGGCAAAACAAAATTTTTCTACAATTCTTTCAAAAATGCTTTTCCGGACAAACCTGTTAATGAAAAAGCATTCACTTATCCCGGTCCTAATCCGTTTACCAAAGAAACAGCATTACTGATGATGGCTGACTCTGTAGAAGCTGCATCACGCAGCCTTAAAGAATACACGGATGAAAATATCAAAGAATTAATAAATAAAATAATCGACAGTCAAATAGCCGACGGTTTGATGAAAAATGCGCCGATAACATTCAGAGATATCGAAATAACAAAAGACATATTTCTGAAAAGATTGAAAATTATGTATCATACACGTATCAGCTATCCGGAATTACAAGAACATAATGAAAATAAGGAGGAACAGGAAGTCACTGAGGATCCACATCATAATGCTGAATAATCTGCCTAAAGAGTGGTATTTGCTGCATCTCCGCCCGCACTTCCTCCAACACTCTGCGTGTATCGGGTACCGATAAGGAAATATCCATTTTAAGCATTATTCTACGGACAAACAATGTCTGAACACGTGTCACCGGCGGATATACAGGCCCGGAAACACTATCCCCAAGTCGAATTTTTAGTTTTTGGGAATACACCTCTGCCATCTCATCTAAAACCTCTTCGTTCCGACTACGCAGAACGATTAAAATCAAACGCGTATAGGGCGGATAGTGAAAATCATGACGCTCTTTTAATTGGGTTCGAGCCATTCCCTCATAATCAAACTGTTGAACCATCTGTAGCAACGGATTTTCAGACTGGGATGTCTGTATAATAACCAATCCCTGCTTTTCACGCCTTCCGGCACGCCCACTTACCTGAAGCATCATTTGGAAAGCGCGCTCGTACGCACGAAAATCCGGAATATTCATCATCCCATCCGCATTCAGTATGCCTACTACGCTTACTTTCTCAAAGTCAAGACCCTTGGATACCATTTGAGTCCCTATCAGTATTTGTGTTTTACCTTCCTCAAAATCAGATAAAATTCGTCTATACGCACTTCTGGTACGAGCTGTATCCATATCAAGTCGCGCAGCCTTAACCGAAGGAAATAAAGACGCTACTTCCTCTTCGATCTTCTCCGTACCAAACCCCTGCATTTTCAGTTCTCCACCACCACATGAAGGGCATCTTGGCGGTAAAGAAATCGAATAGTTACAATAATGACAGACTAAACGATGCATCTGTTTATGGTAGGTCAGACTCACATCACAATTTATGCAATGTGGTATTTCACCGCAATTCTGACAGATGATAAAAGGAGCAAAACCACGACGATTCTGAAATAAAATAACCTGCTCTTTTCGTAACAAAGCTTCATCAATACTTTCTTTTAAAAGTGGGGAAAATAGAGCATTCTTCATACGCTTCTTGCGTCGAAGCTCTCTTGTATTAACAAGCTCAACCTTAGGCAGAAAAGTTCCCCCATACCTGCAATCCAACGTCACAAATCCATATTTCCCGTTCTTTGCCCATAAATAGGATTCTAATGAAGGAGTTGCTGATCCGAGTAATGTTTTTGCTCCATACTGAAATGCCAGCATCATAGCAGCATTACGGGCATGATAGCGGGGAGCGGGATCCTGTTGTTTATAGGAAGGCTCCTGTTCCTCGTCCACAATGACCAATCCAAGACTGGAAAACGGCAAAAAAATAGAAGAACGAATCCCCAATACAACGAATGGTTCGTCTGACCGCAGCATGCTATTCCATATTTCGACTTTCTCGTTATCGGATATTCCGGAATTATAGACCAGCAGTTTTTTACCAAAAACTTTTCTCAAACGCTCTGTAATCTGCGTTGAAATCGCTATTTCCGGCAATAAATAAAGCACTCGCAACCCTTTTGATAACATCTCTTGAATCAGGTGAATATAGATCTCCGTTTTACCGCTCGATGTAACACCATGCAATAATGTTATATCTTTTGTCTCAAAGGATTTCTTTATTTCTTTATAGGCATTTTGTTGTACTTCAGATAATACAACAATACCCTGAACATCCATATCCGAAGCCTCTATACGACTTACGGTCTTTTCTTCCGTTATAAGAAGACCTCGTTGTATCAGCCCATTCAATATCGGAGTATTCATACTGGAACGTTCTAACAGTGTCTTTTTCGATATAACCTTCGCTTTTACTCCGTTTAATGTATAATTTTTATCAGTACATTCTTTGCTATCAATGCTGACAAAAGTTGCTATCCCACTAAGTTCAAGATAATAAAAAAACAGTTTCTCCTGTTGTTTCGCGCTTTTTATCAACATCAACGCATCTTGCAAATCAGCTTCTGTTCGTATATTATCCGCCAAGCGTACATACGTTTCCGTTTTAGGTTTAAAACCCTGCTTTAGTGTTTCACTTATTTCAACGGCTCCGGTCGATAATAAAGTACTAATAATAGGAAAAATATTTTTCAATCCGGTATTTTTCTCTAATTCCGACACGGATAAACCGGATGATAAAGACAATGCGTCTAAGATTTTTTGTTCGTTGTGCCTAAGTGGCTTATCGGATTCATATTCAGAATTTACAGTAACAACTGTTTCGCTTTCTATTTTTAACCCTGCAGGCAAAGCGGCACGACAAACCTCTCCTAATGAACATAAATAATAAGATGAAATCCATTGCCAGAAAGATAACTGTGATTTTTTTATGACCGGACTTTCGTCTAACAATACGAAAATCTCTTTCACCTCATAGCCTTGTTCCGGGCATTCGTCATGAATTTCCACAACAACACCCGTATAATAATGCTTTTTCCCGAATGGCACAACCACACGGCAGTATATACCGATTAAATGCACCATTGCCTCCGGAATACTATATGTATAAGTATTGGCCAGAGGCAATGGTAGTATAACTTCCGCGTATTTCATATCTTATCCGGAAATACCGTTTTTACAAATTTGATATTATTAAAAATAAATAGCCGCGCTTATCTTCCATGTACGGGATTTTCCGTTATTATCACCTGAATCTCCGGAAACAAGTGTTTTATAATCATCGGTTAACCCCAAAGTATAGGTAACACCCACCTGCAAAAACTTGAAAAGATCCGCACCGGCACCAAAATTCAATCCCGCGCCAAAGCTTTGCGCTTCAATCTGCTGTTCTACTCCTGATACGTTCATATCCCAGGTTTCATCTCCCGCAACGCGAAAGGCGATATAAGGACCGGCAGATAAATAAGGATTTACAATGGGAGTTCCAAATTTAAATTTCAGATTTACAGGCACCTCCAGATAATCATTTTTTACATCCCCGGCGTCAGAATTAAACCCGATCTGAGAATATAACACTGCAACATCAAAACCAAGACCGCCTTTTGCGAACATTGCTTCTAAGGATGGTCCCACATGAAATCCGGTAACATTATCCGAACTGAAAATATCTTCATCAAATTTCACATTCGAAAGACTCACACCGCCTTTTACTCCAAAACGAAACTGAGCATTTGCTGTCGATACCGCCGCAAATAGAACAGTTAACACAAATAAGTATTTTAAACTTCTCATAAAAATAAAATTAAATTAATACTACCTATTAAAGAACACTAATAACAATTACAAATATAGTGCAAAAATACAACTCCCACAAAAATATCCGCACTTATATTTTTTATGCTTTATATTCTATTAAAAAATTACAAAAAGTGTTCTTCACCATCAAATGCGTCTTTCCTGAATAATAAGCGGACTTCGCATGAACAAAAAAGCAGCCATCTATTACAGACAGCCGCTTTTGAGATTTTTATTCAAAACTATTCTCCCTGTAAAATTTCAAGAATCTGGCATGCCGCTTTGGCTACGGAAGTTCCGGGGCCATAAATAGCTGCTACTCCCGCTTTATAAAGGAAGTCATAATCCTGTGCAGGAATAACACCACCTGCTACGACAATAATATCCGGACGTCCGAGTTTTTTCAATTCTTCTATCACCTGAGGAACAAGCGTCTTATGACCCGCAGCAAGAGATGATACACCTAACACATGTACATCGTTTTCCACTGCCTGGCGAGCCGCTTCTTCCGGGGTCTGAAACAATGGTCCCATATCCACGTCAAATCCGCAATCCGCATAACCTGTCGCTACCACCTTGGCGCCACGGTCATGACCGTCTTGTCCCATTTTTGCAATCATGATACGAGGTTGGCGCCCTTCTGTCTTCGCAAATTCCTCAGCTAATTCACAAGCTTTTTTGAAATCGCTGTCATTCTTTGTTTCTGATGAATACACTCCTGATATTGTTCTGATTATTGCTTTATAACGTCCTGCAATTACTTCGCAGGCATCTGATATCTCTCCCAATGAAGCGCGAAGACCGGCAGCCTTAACTGCCAACTCCAAAAGATTTCCATTTTTCGTCTTAACACACTCCGTAATATCCGCCAACGCTTTTTGTACAGCTGCTTCATCCCGGTTAGCACGCAATTCCTTCAAGCGGGCAATCTGTTGTTCACGAACCGCCGTATTATCAATTTCAAGAATATCAATCGGATCTTCTTTTTCCAAACGATACTTATTCACACCGACAATGGCCTGAACACCTGAATCAATACGCGCTTGTGTGCGAGCTGCCGCTTCTTCGATACGCATTTTCGGAAGGCCTGTTTCGATCGCCTTCGCCATCCCTCCCATGCTTTCAATCTCTTGTATTAACGCCCATCCTTTATGTACAAGTTCGTTTGTAAGCGTCTCTACGTAATAAGAACCTCCCCATGGGTCAATTTCTTTACATATCTGAGTTTCTTCCTGGATATAAATCTGCGTATTACGCGCAATACGTGCGGAAAAATCCGTTGGTAATGCAATCGCCTCATCCAACGCATTCGTGTGTAATGACTGTGTATGTCCTAATGTAGCGGCCATCGCTTCTATACATGTACGTCCGACATTATTAAACGGATCCTGTTCCGTCAGCGACCACCCGGATGTCTGACTATGCGTACGTAAAGCCAATGATTTCGGATTCTTAGCGCCGAAACTTTTTACAATCTTCGCCCACAGCATACGTGCCGCGCGCATCTTCGCAATCTCCATAAAATGATTCATTCCGATTGCCCAAAAGAATGATAAGCGCGGAGCAAAAGCATCCACATCAATACCGGCATTAATACCCGCACGCAAATATTCCATACCGTCCGCAAGCGTATAAGCCATCTCTATATCTGCTGTAGCGCCCGCTTCCTGCATGTGGTAGCCGGAGATTGAGATAGAGTTGAACTTTGGCATTTTCTGAGATGTATACTCAAAAATATCAGCAATGATACGCATCGAAAATTCCGGTGGATAAATGTACGTATTACGCACCATAAATTCTTTCAGAATATCAGTCTGAATTGTTCCGGCCATTTCTTCAAGCTTAGCCCCCTGCTCTAACCCAGCGTTTATATAAAACGCGAGAATAGGAAGAACAGCTCCGTTCATGGTCATGGAAACAGACATTTTGTTCAAAGGTATACCGTCGAACAAGACTTTCATATCTTCAAGAGAACAGATTGAAACCCCTGCTTTTCCCACATCACCTACTACCCGGGGATTATCCGCATTGTAACCGCGGTGTGTCGGAAGGTCGAATGCTACGGAAAGACCTTTCTGTCCCGATGCCAAATTACGACGATAAAACGCATTTGATTCTTCTGCGGTTGAGAATCCGGCATACTGACGAATCGTCCACGGACGCATCGCATACATTCCACTGTAAGGACCACGCAGATAAGGAGGAATACCTGCTGCAAAATGCAAATGCTCCATCCCGTTAAGATCATCTTTTGTGTATACGGATTTTACCTGAATCTGCTCAGGTGTACTCCAGTCGGCTTCAATGCCATTGGATTTAACCCATTCTGCCGCGTTCAATGCAGCAAAACCGGCTGTTTTAATATTTATATTTCTAAAATCTGGTTTCATGCTTATTCGTGTATTAACTTTTGATTAAACATCTGTAACGTTTCCAGCACATTACTCTTCACATGAATGAAATATTCAACACCTGCAGCTTTCAGGTCATCCATACATGCAGGAGCTCCTGCCACCACAAAGAGTTCTTTTCCTCCGATCAGATTATACGCTTCCGGAGCGAAAGTTACATATTCATCATCACTTGAGCACAATACGATAATATCTGCTTTTTTATCACGGGCAGCTTTTACGCCCTCTTCTACAGTCTCAAATCCCAAATTATCTATTATCTCATACCCTGCGCAGGCGAAGAAATTCGAAGAGAACTGTGAGCGTGCTAAGCGCATAGCTAAATTTCCGATTGTAAGCATAAAAACCTTCGGTGTTTTGCCGCTCTTTTCCGTCGCAAGACGAAGCGCTTCAAAATCCGACGATCCACGGGAGAAATCTAATCTCGTAACAGTTCCGGTTTCACAACCACAACCACAACCACAACCACAATCGGAAGATTCGATCGAACTTCCTGCTGTTTCTGTAAAGTTCGGATATTGATTGGTTCCGAGCAAACTCAGGCGACGTGTAGCAACCATCTTTCTACGATTAACGTTTGACGCGTTTATCGCACTTTGAACTTCACCTCTATCTGCAGTAATGGCAAATCCGCCTTTATCTTCAACCTCAAGGAACAACTTCCAAGCGGCATCCGCCAAAGACTGCGTAAGCACCTCTATATAATACGAACCGGCTGCCGGATCCACTACTTTGTCTATATGGCATTCTTCCTTCAGCAACAACTGTTGATTACGCGCGATGCGTTCTGAAAATTCATCCGGAGTTTTAAACGCGTCATCATAAGGCAATACCGCAATAGAATCAACACCGGCAATAGCAGCCGACATCGCTTCCGTTTGCGTACGAAGCATATTTACATAAGCGTCAAAGACCGTCATATTCCATGCCGATGTACGTGCGTGCGCTTTCATCTTGCAAGCACATGCACAGAAATCTTTGCAACAATCATCACCGCAACATCCATCAGGACAATCACACTTAGGATTGTAGGCTTTTACGATTTCAGCCCACAACCAACGGGCGGCACGGAATTTGGCTATCTCCATAAAATAATTGGAAGTAATACCAAAATTGAATTTTATTTTTTTAGCTGCTTTTTCTGCCGGAATTCCAGCTTCTGACAACTTGAACAAAACATCATTACCCCACGCAAGCGCATAACCCAATTCCTGTGTAATATACGAACCCGCATCATTCAGGCAACATGCGTTAATAGCAAGTACACGATATTTCGGCAACACTTCGCCTGCCTTAACCACAGCTACAGCTTCGTTCACCCATTCGCCATCAAGCGCTATTCCTTTTACCAACGGTTTTTTCAACGGATCATACGCCACAGAACCTTTACATTTAGACAGATCTGCGTTTGATGTCTTAAAATAATCAGCAAGTATACCGATTAATTCAACAGCTTTACGATTACATGTTTTGAAATTCAGTTCTGTACATTCCGGGCAAATACCATCAAGCAGCAATGCTATATTTCCTGCACTGACCATATCCCCCTTCAGATGAAAACCAAGTGATGTAACGCCTTTTTTCGCTACTAAATTCTTGGCTTTCTCATTTGCCGACTTGCAATCGACAACATCAATATCCTGACGTACAAGCCATGAATTACAGATTTTTGTTCCGCGAACATACGGAAACTCACCGGGAAGTGACGCTGTTGTCACCATTCCCTGAATGTCTTCGGCACTATAAAAAGGATTTACATCAAATCCTTCGCCGGTTTTCCATACCAACTTCTCGAATGAGGCCCCTTTAAGATCGGCTGTAATCTTATCTGTCCACTCCAAAGCAGACACGGGCGGAAACTCCGAGAATAGTCTTTCTTTTGCTTCTGCCATAAATTTAAAACTTAAAATATTTTTGATTTATTAATGAGATCATTTTGTGTTTTCATCGCGAATCATATCTTTTTATCCTCAACCATTACCGTCCTTTGTACATCCACGCTTGTTCATGTTTAGGATTCTGACGTACTTTAGTCATATATGTCTGAGCGGCCTTTTCTGTTGTAAAACTCTGTGCAAACACGCGTACGCGACCATCTCTGACAAGTATTCCGGCATTAGCCGTTTCAGAACCTTGCAGTCGCTTAATGTAACTCTGTGCTTGTGCTTTGTTATTAAAACTTCCTATTATAACATAATATTTTACGCTACTACCATTAGTAGAAGACGATTTTGCGGAAGATGACTTAGAGGAGGAAGAGGATTTAGAGGACGTTGATCTTGATTCCGCTTTTGTTTCGGCATTAGTCGCTACAACAAGAGCAGACTTTTCCGAAGATGTCGCTTTCAAAGATGTGGTTTCAGTCGTTTCAGAAACTGTTTTGCTATCAGTTACCGATGCTGGTTTATTTGACTCCGGGACATATCCGGTTTTATCCGAAACCGAATTATTGTATGCTAAATCATCGGAAATAGAGAAAGCCTCTGAAACGATTTCATCGGCCGTTTTTTTCGGCATTATCTCCTGTGGTATAAAGCTGGCTGAATAAGACGCTCTATTAACATCGCTCACCGGAGTGGATATAAACAAAAATAAAAGTATAGCGGCAGCCGTAGCAGCTACCACACGTAAAAATGTCCGTGTTACAGGAATACTATAAATTATATTTTTACCGCGTTTTTCCGTTTCTACAGATGGTGCGACTGCTCCTGTTTTCGCCATCGCAGATACATTAACAGGATTCACTACTACAGGAATACGGGCAGATAATGGTAGATAATGAAAAACAGGTAGTCCGTATGAGCGGGTACTAAACTGCACATCACTATTTTTACCCGGTATAAAGATCAAACGTCCCTCTTCCTTGATAAAAAGCCCGATTTTTCCTAACTGTAATTCTGAATAATCATCGAGAAATTCTTTCATCAGCGCAACGTCTTTTCTGACTAATTGCTGAGCTTTACTGAAATCTGCCGAATAACTCTGCATGTACGACTCCGTCAGAAGTCCGTCATTATGCGCCAGGGTAGGATTAAATACGATTTCTTTTCGTGCCGGAATAAAAGAATGTTCTTCATCTATATATACAGCCGGTAGGGATTGAAGGACAAATCCCCCAAAATCCGGTATTATCACACAATCATGCTGTAATAATAAATGCTCTATATGCCCAATAATTCGATCCATTAGCACAAATAAACAAATTCCGCACAAATCATTGTACAGCCTGCTTAGACTTGCAAAGATAAACATTTTTTGAACAATAGAACAAAAACAAGTTAAATTTTGAACGGAACAAAAATAAAAAGGAGCTGTCTCAAAAGTAATTGGGGCAGCTCTTTTACATTTGAATCCTCCCTTGATTTTTCTTATTTTCGCTTCTTGTTTTTTTAGTTATCCCCTAATTATTTCCGTCATTTTATTTGCATATACATCTTATTTTTAGTAA
>JAVBNB010000082.1:0-49850 GCA_031551825.1 Tannerella sp.
CGGATATTATCGCTATCTCTCAGATAACTCCGGGCCCTATCGCCATCAATAGTGCGACATACATCGGATACCAGGCTACCGGAGGAAGTATATTAGGGTCGGCTATCACAACGTTTGCCGTATGTCTGCCGTCGATTATTATCATGGTACTAATCTGCCGTTTTTTTATGCTTTTCCGTGAAAACAAGTATGTTATGGCTGCTCTGTCCGGTATGAAGCCTGCGGCAATAGGACTTATCGCAGCTGCCGCCATACTGCTGATGAACAAACAGAATTTTACGGACTATGCAAGCGTTTTAATTTTTATCGGTACATTTGCGCTTTCATATTTCTTCAAATGGGGAGCCATACGGACAATCATCCTGGCGGCTGTTGCAGGATATGTTATTTACTGAAATATCAAACTAAAACAATACAGGTCAAAATGAGAAAGCAAAAAAGAAGCACTATTTGTGTGCAGGGAGGCTGGAAACCGGGGAACGGAGAGCCGCGTGTATTACCGATCTATCAGAGTACAACGTTCAAATATTCTACCAGTGAAGAGATGGGCCAGTTGTTTGATCTGGAGAAGGCCGGATATTTTTATACACGTTTGCAAAATCCGACCAACGACTATGTCGCGTTAAAAATCGCGGAGCTTGAAGGCGGTGTCGCTGCTATGCTCACCTCGTCGGGACAGGCGGCCTCTTTCTATGCGGTTTTTAATATATGTGAAGCTGGTGACCACATTGTCTGCGCCTCCGAAATTTACGGCGGCACATTCAATTTATATGGTGTTACCATGAAGAAGATGGGTATTGATGTTACGTTTGTCAACCAGGATGCTTCGGAGGAAGAGATCGAAAAGGCTTTCCGCCCTGAGACAAAAGCCATTTTCGGAGAAACGATCGCGAATCCGGCCTGTGCCGTCCTTGATATCGAAAAATTTGCCCGTTTAGCACATAAACACGGCGTGCCTCTCATTGTGGATAATACGTTCGCGACTCCGATTAATTGTCGTCCATTTGAATGGGGCGCGGATATCGTAACCCACTCTACTACAAAATATATGGATGGACATGCGATGGCTGTGGGTGGAGCGATCGTCGACAGTGGAAATTTCGACTGGGATGCTTATAAAGAAAAATTTCCCGGCCTGACAACGCCGGATGAGTCTTATCACGGCATCACGTATACCAAGAAATTCGGAAAATTGGCATATATCACGAAAGCGACGGCCCAGATTATGCGTGATTTAGGTTCGATACAATCACCGCAAAACGCATTTTTACTAAATATAGGCCTTGAAACACTGCATTTGCGTGTGCCTCGTCACTGTGAAAACGCCCGAAAAATGGCGGAATATCTTACCGCGCATCCGAAAGTGGCATGGGTACACTATAGCGGATTACCGGGAGATAAATACCATGCATTGGCGCAGAAATACCTGCCTGACGGTTCCTGTGGCGTGCTTACATTTGGAATAAAGGGCGGACGTAAAAGTTCTATCCGTTTTATGGACGCGTTGGAATTAGTTTCAATCGTGACACATGTGGCAGATGCCCGTTCATGCGTGCTTCATCCTGCAAGTCATACGCACCGGCAAATGTCCGATGAACAGCTTATTGCGGCAGGTGTTGAGCCGGATCTGATTCGTTTCTCCGTTGGTATCGAAGACATCGGGGATCTGATTGCCGACGTAGAACAAGCCCTGAAACAAGCCTAATCATTTATTCCAAATCCAAAATTCAAATTTTGCGAATATGAAAAACACGAATGACCGGTATGTTTGGCTTGATGTTTTACGTTTTATTGCTATATTCTTAGTTGTCTGTTCACATTGCTGTGATCCGTTCAATCTTGCTCCTGACGCAAAAAACAACCCGGATTATGGAATTTGGGGCGCTTTATATGGTTCGTTTCTTCGTCCTTGTGTGCCTTTGTTTGTTATGATGACCGGTTTGTTATTGTTGCCGATCAATAATATATCCCCCGGAAAATTTTACAGAAAACGAATTTTACGGGTATTAGTTCCGTTTCTTATATGGTCCTTGCTTTATAATCTGTTTCCTTGGATAACAGGAATCGTTGGAGGTAATGAAACAACTATCGGAGTATTCTTCCCCTACTCTATAGCATACGGTAATGTCCCGTCATTGGGTTTATCGGATGCGCTTGTTAATATAGGCAAAATACCGTTCAATTTCTCCGTATACGCCGTTCACATGTGGTATATTTACATGCTTATCGGCTTATATCTATTTATGCCGTTTTTCTCGGCATGGATTGATAAATACAGCCGTAAAACGACAGAAATGTTTCTGATTATATGGGGAGTCACGTTGTTTCTTCCGTATGCTTATCAGTATATATCTACCTATTTCTGGGGAACGTGTTCATGGAACGCGTACGGTATGTTGTATTATTTCGCAGGCTTCAACGGATACCTGCTTTTAGGATATTATCTGAATAAGTACAATACTTTGACGTTGAGTAAAACCCTCTTGATAGCTATCCCTTTATTCGCTATCGGTTACGCTGCCACTTATACGGGGTTTAGTAGCATGATTGCGAATCCGGAATCAAGCGAAGAGATGATCGAATTATTTTGGACATATTGCTCGCCGAATGTATTGTTAATGACGATTGCCGTATTTATTGTCGCTCAGAAAGTAGTCATCGAATCTTCGTTCTGGAAAAAAATATTAGCCAATCTCACTAAGTGCGGCTTAGGTATTTACATGGTACATTACTTCTTTGTCGGAGTGGGATTTTTGGCGGCACAAAAAATAGCGGTTCCGGTGCCATTACTTATTCCCGTTGCCGCCATTATCGTTTTCGCTTTTTCCTGGATGATCGTATCGATTGTTTACGGTATTGTTCCTAAGGCGGCGAGATGGTTTTTAGGATAGTTCGTACTTTTTTCTTGATAAAAAAGTACCAAAAAATCAAGGCTTCGTTTGGCTCGCATCGTTAAGCTTAACGTTTCGGTCGGCTAAAATCTATGTAACTCGCTTTTCGCTACGCTACAAGCTCAAACAGCATAGATTTTTGACGCCTTCCTGCACTACTTAACGGCTCACCACACGAGGCCGGTCCTTATTTAACGCTCAGGGAGCAAAGCTCCACTTCGCTTCCCTTCATATTCGTAATTCTTACAGGACTCCTTTCGTGCTTGGGAGATCGTATTTGTAGACGTCGCGTTTTATGGCCATTTTAATGGCTCTGGCGAATGCTTTAAAGATACCTTCTGCCTTATGGTGTTCGTTTTCACCTTCGGCTTTGATATTTAAATTCATTTTAGCGGCATCGCTTAATGATTTAAAGAAATGAAGGAACATTTCCGTTGGCATATCTCCGATTTTCTCCCGCTTAAATTCGGCATCCCAGACAAGCCACGAACGTCCTCCGAAATCGAGGGCCACGCTGCAGAGACAATCGTCCATTGGCAAACAGTATCCGTAACGTTCGATTCCCCGTTTATCACCCAATGCTTTGTATAAGGCTTCTCCGAGTGCTATTGCCGTATCTTCGATCGTGTGATGTTCATCGACAAGCAAATCACCTTTGACCTTTATGGTCAGGTCTAATCCTCCGTGTTTGCCGATCTGCTCAAGCATGTGGTCGAAAAAGCCAATACCGGTTGATATTTTACATGTGCCGTTACCGTCTAAATCAATACGGACCAAAATGTCCGTTTCTTTCGTTGTACGCAGAACAGTTGCCCGGCGTTCGCCGGCAAAAAGCAACTCTTTTATCTGATCCCATGAATCACACGAATAAAAGCCGTCTTTACATTCAAAGTCATTTTTACTGTGATCCGCACTATCTTTTGCGGTTATCAGAATCCCATTACATCCCATGTTTTCGGCTAATTGCATATCCGTTTGACGGTCGCCTATCACATAAGAGTTTGCTAAATCATAATCGCCGTTCATATACTTTTTCAGCATACCTGTTCCGGGCTTGCGATTGGGAGAGTGATCTTCCGGATATGACGGATCGATCAGTATATTGTCGAAAGCAACACCTTCGTTCGCGAAAATTTCAAGCATCTTTCCTTGTACGCAATCAAAATTCTCCTGCGGATTTGCCGGTGTACCCAATCCGTCTTGATTTGTTACTATAACAAGTTCAAAATCAAGATTTTTTCGTATAAAATACAAATTACGGATCACGCCCGGTAAAAACTCTAATTGTTCAAGCGTGTTTACCTGAAAAGTTATGGGAGGCTCAATGATAAGCGTTCCGTCACGATCGATGAATAAAGCTCTTTTTTTCATTTTAATCTTGTTCTTTTGTCTTACCACAAAAGAACCAAAAAGGCAAGACTTCGTGCGCTTCGCATCGTTCTGCCAGAACGGCTTACCACACGAGGTCGGTCAATTAAATATCTTAATATCCTATCTATCCTTTTCTTCTAAAAGGGCAGATCCGAGGCATCGTCGGATGGGGATATTTCCGGCGCTAACGAGGGTTGGGCTGCTTGTACAAAACCGGCATCCGCAGGCATACCGTCATCGGCTTCTACCTTCCATGCGCGGATATCATTGTACCAACGGCCGTTATATTCACGACAGTCGATATCAAAACTGATTCTTAAGTTCTGCCCTTCCTGAATGTTAGACTGATCGATCTTATCTCCCCAGAGATTAAACATCATTTTGCGCGGATACTGTGAACTCTGATCATACTCTATTACATAATCCTGTTTTTTCCATACACCGTTTTTGCCTTCGCCTGTCTGAAGCGGTTGTACGACAATAATTTTTCCTCTTACTTCCATAAAATTATAATTGTTTCAATTCGTTTATCAGTATATTATTTTCTTCTTCCGTACCGACGGTAATACGCAAACATCCGAAACACAGGGATAAATTATTGCGTTTACGTACGATTATGCCATCATCCACTAATTTATTATAAATACCTTCAGGATCAGGAACTTTTACTAATAGAAAATTCGCATCCGACGGATAGATTTTTTCTACAAAAGATATCGTTTGAAGCTTTTCCGCTAAAACATCGCGTTGCTCTAACAACATCTTAACCCATTCATCTTTACGCTCTTCGTAATCCAACTGCTCGCTTACAAACCTTTGTGTCAGCGTATTGATATTGTATGGGTATTTTACATTATTCAGGTAACTGATTATTTCTTCCGAAGCGAATGCCATACCACATCTCACAGACGCGAGCCCCCATGCTTTGGAGAATGTTTGTAAGACAACTAAATTCGGAAATTTGTCTAATTCCGTCAGCCATGACGGTTGAGAAGAAAAATCGATATATGCTTCATCGATGACGGTTATCCCTCCGAAATTGTTTAATATTTTATGTACCTCACTACGGTTCAGTACATTTGCTGTCGGATTATTTGGCGAGCAAAGAAAGACAACCTTTGTTTGTTTGTCTACTGCCGCCAGCAGACGTTCTGCTTCTAATGAAAAATCATCGTTCAGCAAAACAGGACGGTATTCCACATTACTGATATCGGCACAAACCTTGTACATGTTATATGTGGGATCTATTGCCACGATATTATCTTCTTTCGGTTCACAGAATATACGTATAATCAGGTCTATCGGCTCGTCACTGCCTACGCCGAGCATAATTTGCGACGGACGAATATTCTTTATCTTTGCTATTTTCCCTTTCAATTTCTCTTGTAATGGATCCGGATACCGGTTATAGGGAGCATTCATCGGATTTTCATTTGCATCAAGGAATACGGAAGCTTCTCCTTTAAACTCGTTACGTGCGCAGGAGTAAGGTTTTAATTTTCGGATATTATCCCTGACCAATTGCGATATTTCTATTGCCATATTGCTATAAATTTGTGTACAAATATAGTGCAAATCAATAATGAATTTGTGGTTATAACAATTTATAACACTTTCCGATTAAACTTTGGCTCATTTTTTGCTCTAAATATTATAAATGATATTTGAAAAGGAGATTTATATATGAAAAAGCTAAGTATTCTAATTTGTATCGCATTTCTGCTTTCAGCATGTGCTACATACAAAAGTTTAGACCTGAACCAGCTAACGTTTGGAATGACAACCGAACAGGTTATACGAGTTGCAGGAAAGCCGAATCGCGTGTTGGCGGCACGGCAGACGAATGAAGGTTATCAGGAGGTCTTGGAGTTTCGTACCGGTTACGGTGAAATTTACGCATTGGAATTCTGGAATGACTATCTTACCGGCTACGAGTATCTGCAGGATGAAGTCATATATGTTGCTCCGGTGCATCCGCCAATGAGTTTTCCACAATACGGTAGACCTGTATATATCATCAATAATAGGCCTACACAACCGAATCGGTCGTCGCAGCCAAGTCGTTCCACTTCAGGTAGAACAGCGCCCAGAAGTGGATCCGTACAACCAAGTACACCATCACAGACGGGTCGTTCTGATTCCGGTAAAACAGAGCCGACAGGCAGGTCTTCACGGAAGAATGATGGATCTACGAATTCCAATCGTTCCGGACAACCGGCTTCAACATCAAGATCGGAACAATCACAAACTCCGAGCAGAAGCACCCAAACACGTTCGACAGAAGTACCGAGCCGCTCCGAAACGTCAGGAAGCAATACGCGGCGAGAAAGTAGCCGCAGTACAAATACAAGAGAAGATAGTTCTTCCGGCAGGACGCAATAATAGTTTGATGACAAAATTGTTTAATAAAAGAGATTATCTGGTTTAAAAAGGATGATCTCTTTTATTTTTCTGTCAGCATATCCAATATAAACTGTTGTAAAATAAAAACAAATATCCTTTGTTATGTTGTAATAATTTGATATATTTTGGTCAGAAAACAGAATATAGCTTGCTTTCGGCAAAACAAAAAAAATATTTTTGTTTTGCTCTCAATTTTTGCTATATTTGAAACCGAAAAAGTTCGTTTTCGGAAATAACACAATCTTAAATCAATATCATTATGGAAAAGTCAAAATACTTGGTTGTAACTTTCCTGTTTATTTCAATCATTATTGGTTGTACACAATCGTTTCAGAAGAATACTCAACATGCCGGAGAAGAAGTTATTGCAAAAATGGCAGTGCTCATTGATACGCCCAAGATTACAGCGCCTCCCGCAGAATTAGGGTTGGATCCTTTTTATAAGAAATACATGAGTGTGAACGGAATTCATGTAGTCAGTTCCTGGCGTGTTCCTGATTCATGCTTTTACGCGGCTTACATCAGTATAAAAGCGTTGACCGACGCATTGCCGAAAGAGGTATTAGATACATTGACAGGTAAAAATACACGTATCGGAATAATGGCGCGTTATGAGGGCACAACCGATATTCCCGAACACGCGCATTTAGTAGCGGATACATCGATCAACTGGGATGTGCGCGCGCGTGGTTTAGGCGGTTCACGCCGGAATCCGTTCTCTACCTGCGCGGAAGAAAATATCTTAGCTTATCAGATCGATAAGTATCACGCGGAAGATATTCTGATTCACGAATTTGCACATACCATTCATGGAGCCGGAATTCTTGCCATTGACCCTGATTTTAACAAGGAACTGCGGGATTCGTTAGATGCGGCTTTGGCTAAAGGACGTTGGAAAAACGTATATGCCGCTACCAATGTGGAAGAATATTGGGCGGAAGGAGTGCAGAACTGGTTTAATGTGAATGCGGAGGTGGATAATGACAATGGCGACGGCAAACACAATAAGATCAATACCCGGGAGGAACTGAAGATTTATGATCCGGGGTTGTATCATATCCTGTCACGTTTTTTTCCTGAAGTAGACGAACAGGTGAGCCGCCACAAGAAAGTAAATCTATATAACTGGACCGGCAATGATTAATTTTATCCCCCGATTGTCGCGTCTATTCCATATTGTCTGAATATTTCGACACAGTATTGTTGCCGCTCCAGTGAAGGTATAGTCATTGGGATCTTACCAGGATTATACACGGTGCCTAATTTCTCGTGTTTTCCTCCGGCAATTTCATGATAAGGCAGGATATTTACCACCTTTCTTTTCCATGGTAGGGATGCTAAGAATTCGGCTGAACGGATTATATTGTTATTGTCGGCATTTACTCCTTCAATCAAAGGTATCCGGATAAAAAAGTCTTTTCCGGCTTCTGCTATCATACGCAGATTGGATAATATCCGTTCGTTCGGCACACCGCAGAATTGCTTATGTTTGTCGGAATCTATGTGTTTCAGGTCGACAAGAAATAGGTCTGTTTCTTTCATGATTTCCGAAACGGTTTCCTCTGTTGCAAACAGTGTCGTATCTACAGCGCGATGGACACCGATTTCCCGGCAACGGGATAGTAATTCCAACAGTGTATCAGGATACAGAAGTGGTTCTCCGCCACAGAAAGTGACTCCACCTTCGGAGTTGTCCATGAAAATCATCTCTTTTTCAATCTCACGAATCAGGTAATCAACCGTATATTCCGTACCGGACATTTCCATTGCCATCGAAGGACATACTTTAACACATTGTCCGCATAGCACACACCGTTCGTTGTCGCTTTTGATCCCTTCGGGAGTCAGAGTCAGCGCATCGGCAGGACATGTTTCGATACAATGTTTGCAGCCTATACACTTTTTTTTCGTGTACATCTTCTGTTTTTTCGGAGAAATTCCTTCCGGATTATGACACCAGATACACGACAGCGGGCATCCTTTTATGAATATAGTAATCCGGATGCCCGGCCCATCGTTTATCGAGTATCTTTTGATATCAAAGTAAAGAGCCATTTTCCTGTCTCAGCGTACATTTAAAAACTTTCCTGCTCCGTACGTGCGATAATATCCGCCTGCAGATCGGTGTTCATATCATTAAAATAATCGCTGTAACCGGCCATACGCACCAACAGATCCCTGTAATTTTCAGGTGTTTCCTGTGCTGCGTATAATGTTGCCGTGTCTACGATATTAAATTGCACGTGATGTCCGCCCAAAGCAAAATAGCTGCGTATCAGCGATCCAAGCTTGGAAATGTCTTCTTCTCCTTTCAGCAAGTTTGGCAGAAAGCGCAGGTTCAGCAATGTTCCCCCACTCTTTATCTGGTCTAATTTACCCATTGATTTGATGACAGCGGAAGGTCCGTGAGTATCAGCCCCGTGTGACGGAGACGTTCCATCGGAAATAGCAAAACCGGCTAAGCGTCCGTTAGGCATTGCCCCGAGTACTTTCCCGAAATAGACATGGCAAGTTGTAGAAAGCATATTCAAGCGGAATGTTTCACCTTTTGTATTCGGTTTACCGTCAATTGTATCAACCAGGTCGTTGTACACGCGGACTGCGATGCTGTCCGCATATTCATCATCGTTTCCGAAAAACGGAGTGCGGTTGATAATGGTCTGACGCATCGCTTCCAATCCTTCAAAATTAGCGGCAACCGCTTTCAGCAGTTCGTCCATAGCAAAAGTCTTATCTTCAAAAACATGCCTTTTCAATGTTGAAAGACTATCTGTAACCGTCCCCAGGCCGGTACACTGAATATAGGTTGTGTTATAACGGGGGCCGCAGTTATAATAATCTTTACCCTTAGCAATACAATCGTCGATGAAGAGAGACAGGAATGTTGCCGGCGCGTATTTGGCAAACATCCGGTCGATGTAATTACTGACACGAACTTTCTGGTCTACAATATGTCTCAATTGTTTCAGGAATGCATCGTAAAACTCTTCATAATTCTTAAATTCACGCGGATCACCGGTTTGAATGCTGACCTGCTTTCCGGAAACAGGATCGTATCCGTTGTTCAATGTAACTTCTAATATCTTGGGGACATTCAGATAGCCTGTCAGCAAATAGGCTTCTTTTCCGAAAGCGCCTACTTCAATACATCCGCTGCAACCGCCTTCACGCGCATCCTGTAGGGTTTTTCCCTGACGGATCATTTCCTGAATATAAACATCCGGATTAAAAACAGAGGGATATCCGTGCCCCTGACGAATCACTTTACAACCGGCCTTGAGGAAGCGATCCGGCGTGCGACTGCTTATATGGATGGAATTTCCCGGTTGGAGAATATGAAGTTCTTCTATGATTTCAAGCATGATGTACGAAACTTCGTTTACCCCGTCACTTCCGTCGGCTTTTACTCCCCCGATATTGATATTTGTAAAGTCATTGTAAGTGCCGCTTTCTTTCGCTGTAATACCTACTTTCGGAGGTGCAGGATGGTTGTTCACCTTGATCCAGAAACAGGAAAGAAGTTCTTTGGCATCGTCTCTCGTAAGGGTGCCTTCCGCCTCCTCTTTTTCATAAAAAGGAGCCAAATGCTGATCAAAGTGGCCCGGATTCATGGCATCCCATCCGTTCAACTCGGTAATGGTTCCCAGATGGATAAACCAATACATCTGGATTGCTTCCCATACCGTACGTGGAGCATGAGCCGGCACCCAGCGACAAACTTCCGCTATTTTACGAAGTTCCTCTTTGCGTTTCGGATCTGTTTCCGTAAGAGACATTTCGTCCGCTAGATCGGCATGACGTTCGGCAAATAAAATAGCGGCATCACAGGAAATTGACATGGCTTTCAATTCTTCCTGTTTATCCGTCGCTTCCGGATCATTCATAAAGTCAAGTTTTTCCAACTCTCCAGCGATGCGCTCCTTCAAGTCAAGAAGGCCCGTCTTATATATTTTACCGTCAAGCGCCGTATGTCCCGGTGCGCGTTGTTCCATGAATTCGGTAAACAGTCCGGCTTCATAAGGGGCACGCCACGTTTCGGGTACATGACTGAATATACGTTCACGCATTGTCCGGCCTTTCCAGTAAGGGATTACCTCACGTTCGTAAGTGTTAATATCTTCCTGACTGATCGTATACCGTTGCAGTTCACGCGTATTTAATACATGTAAGTCTTCTACGCTGTGGCAGGTCAGTTCCGGAAATGTAGGAACAGCTTTTGGTTTTGTGCCGCGTTCCCCGACAATCAGTTCATCTTTGCCGATATAAATCGTTTTCTGTTTACATATTTCATAATAATTAAGCGCTCTTAATACCGGTATCGGATGTTTACCTTCATTTTCTTCATAGAAACGTGTTTCGATCAGCGCCCTTTCGATGGTTAACGAAGGCTGAGCCTCAAAACTTTCCTGACGCAACCGTTTGATACGGTCATTCATACCCAGTGCATTAGCTTCGTTTGCCGGCGCAAAATTAGATGCACTCTTAGGTGTGCGTTGTGCTATTGCTGCATTCATAACAATATAATAATTAACTGATAAATAAACGATTAAATAAATAATAAGAAATTCGGAATCAGCATACTTCAGACAGGAAGTTGCCGATAATGCAATGAGGAGAAAGTCAAATCATCCAGCACTCATACAAACCTTTTCCGGATTTATCGAGTATATTAACGATGATATGATCAATTGTTTTTTGCATCGAATACTGATTTAGTATTGCAATGATAGGCATATATTTCAGAATCAGCAAATAAACAACACAAAAAAATCAAGAACTTATTTTAAATTCGTGATTTTTAACAAACGAACGTTTTTTACTATCATCTTGATGCTTCTACTTCATTCGTTGTCAGCGGAATCTTTTTCCCCAACCGGCGCGAGCCTGTTTCCGTAATCAGAAAATCTTCTTCATTACGTAATCCGCCGAAATTCCTGTATTCGTCTAATTTGCTGTAATTAATAAATTCGGTAAACTTGTTTTCACTTTTCCATAGATCAATCAGTTCCGGAATAAAATAGATTCCCGGCTCAATCGTCAGCACAAAACCCGGTTCTAATTTACGTGCAAGGCGCAAAGATTTACGTCCGAATTGTGTACTTTTAGGTTCGCCGTCGTATCCGACCCATACTTCGCCTAAGTTTTCCATATCGTGAACATCCAAGCCCATCATGTGCCCTAATCCGCAGGGAAAAAACATCGCGTGCGCTCCCAAAAATACGGCATCATCGCTATTTCCTTTCATAATACCCAACGATTTCAATCCTTCGCAAATAATTTTAGCGGACAAATCATAGACATCCCTGAACCAGACACCGGGGCGCAATGCTTCGACTGCAGTCAGATGAGATGCTACCTGTATATCGTAGATGTCTTTTTGCCTCTGCGAGAACTTTTTGCCGGCCGGAATGGTCGACGACATATCACCGGCATACCCCATTTCCGTCTCGGCTCCTGCGTCAATCAGGAACATATCGCCTTCTTTAATTGTATTTCCATGATAATGGTTATGCAGAATTTGTCCATTTATCGTTGCGATTGTCGGAAAAGCTAATCGTCCGCCTGCAGCAAGCGCTACATCGGCGATTGTTGCGGCGATTTCATATTCTTTCATCCCCACGCGAACCGCTTTCATTGCTGCAATATGCATATCGGCGGTTATATCACAAGCCTTTTCTATTTCCGCAATTTCTTCCTCCGATTTATAATTACGCATGTTTACCACCGCTTTTATAAAGTCCGCGGAAGGTTTCTGTGTTGAAATGGGCATTGACAGCCATTCCTGCAGTTTTAGTTTATGCTCCGGCCGATAAGTTGGCAGGAAATGTATTTTTTGTCCCTTATTCACGGCCGATCCAAGGTATTTCTGCAATTGTCCGGCGGGCATTACATTTTGAACTCCAACCGTCTCACTTTTCTCTTTCAAAGTTGGTTGCGTACCCATCCAGACAATATGATCGATTGATATTTCATCACCAAAAATAATTGTTTCATTTTCATCTATATTGACAACAGCCGATAGTCCGGCATACGACAATCCGAAGTAGTAAAGGAATGTAGAATCTTGTCTGAAATCATACGTATTATCTTCATAGTTCATTCCACACTCGTCATTACCTAAGAATAACAACAATCCTGAACCGACAGATTTTTTCAATTGTTTTCTACGTTGTATATAAGTTTCTTTAGTGAACATGATTTAATTGTTTAACATGCTATTATTTTCTTGTCAAAAATAGGCCAATACTTGATTTTAGAATAGAACAAACGTCTATTTCTATAAAACAATAGTCTATCTTCAAATTATTACAGACTTTTTTTGTGATTTATAAAATCTTTAGGCAACATCCCGAATTGTTTTTGGAAACATTTTGAAAAATAAGACGGGTTATTGAATCCGACTTTATAACAAATTTCGTTTATACGCAATTCTCCTCCGGCTAAAAGTTCGGCCGCTTTTTTGAGCCGGATTAGTTGTATTAACTCATTCGGCGTCATTCCGGCAAGTGATTTCATTTTGGCAAATAAGCCCGAACGGCTGATACAGAGCTGTTCCGCTAATAGATCTACTGAAAAATCCGGGTTTGAAATATTTTTTTCAATCAGTTTGTTCATCTTATCAAGGAATTGCTTGTCCGCGCTATTTTCAGCAACGCTATTCAGTGGTGCAAACGGCATTTCCGTAAATTTCTTCATCAGATTCATCCTTGATTTCAGAAGGTTATCAATCTGCGCCTGTAGTAACTTTAACGAAAAAGGTTTTTCTATATACGCGTCGGCTCCGGTTTGCATCCCTTCCAATTTCGTCGCTTTATCTGTCTTGGCCGTCAATAGAATGACCGGTATATGGCTTAATTCGATATTATCTTTTATTTCCTGCGTGAACCGGATTCCATCCATCACCGGCATCATGATATCACTGATAATGATATCAATCGGATGTTTTTTCAGCTTTTCAAGCGCTTCTTTTCCGTTTTTAGCTTCAATCACTTTGTAGTACCGGCGTAAGCTATCCGATAAAAACCGGCGCATATCAGAACTATCTTCCGCTATAAGCAATGATTGTTTGTCATCATTATTTATACTTTTTTCAACAGACTCCGTATCCTGTTCATCCGGAATAATATCTTCACTTAATAACGATCCGTTCGCCGGATCCTCATTTTTAACTCCTTGATATAAGGGCAATTTTACGATAAACACGGTTTGTTTCCCGGGAACGCTTTCCACTTCTACAGTACCATGATGAGCATCTACAAGAAGTTTTACCAAAGATAAGCCGATCCCTGTTCCGGGCTTTTGCCCTTGCGCAACCTGATAAAAGGGCAGGAAAATGTTTTTTTGTTCACCGGGTTTTATACCAGACCCGTCATCCGTCACTTTTATCATGAAATGATCTTCTCCGGCCGTACTATACAAGACAATACTGCTTTTAGCATATTTTATCGCATTCGTTAACAGATTGCTGACAATTTTGGTCAAAGCCTCGGCATCAACAACAGCTTCCATCTCCTGATTTTCCACCTCCATCGAAAGGGTGATATTTTTATGTTCGGCCAATGGTTTGAACCTTATATACAGATTGTTAAGCAAATCATATACATTCTGAGAAGAAAAATTGATAATGAATGCTTTTTCTTCGGCCTTGCGAAAATCGAGCAATTGATTAATCAATGACAAAAGTCGTTGACTGTTGCGATTGATGATTTGCAGGCTGTCTTGCATCAAATCCGGCAATGTATGTATATTCTCCATTATTTTTTCTAATGGACCGATGATCAGTGATACGGGAGTACGTATCTCGTGCGCTACTAATGTAAAAAAGTTTATCTTCGCATCATGAAGTTCCCGGTCTTTATCCACTTGCAATTGCCGTATGCGTTCTCTATGTTTCTCTTCGGTTCGCTGACGTATCCGATATAAGATGAACCCGAATATTCCTATTATAAACAACGCGTAGAACAAATACGCCCACGTTGTCTGCCAGAAAGGCGGATGAATAATGACTTTCAGTGTTACGCCTTCTTCATTCCAGACTTCATCATTGTTACTGCCGATTACGCGAAAATAATATTTACCGGCGGAAAGATTCGTATAAGTCGCTTTTCGTTGATTACCCGCTTCAATCCAGGCTTTATCAAAGCCTTCCAACCGATACTTGTATTGATTTTTTGAAGGCGCTTTATAGCTGAGAGCGACAAACTCTATACTGAAAACATTTTCCAAATACGATAGTTCAATTGTATTCGCGTGAATCGCGGATTTTTTAAGCAATCCCTGATTTTCCACTTCCAGGCTTTTATTAAACACTTGAATATTTGTTATATATACCGGAGGAATGTGCTCATTTTCAACGATGTCTTCGGGTTTGATGATATTGAATCCGTTTGTTGTTCCTAAGTATAAATATCCCGAAGCACTCAACAATCCGGCTTTTATATTGAACTGATCATTTTGTAACCCGTCACTCTTATAAAAACGCCCGATCCTGCCGTCGGCAAGGGCATAATTGATTAATCCGTTATTGGTTGTAATCCATAATTCCCCATCAATATTGATCACATAATAAATCTTACGATTGCCGATATCGATCGGAATCGTTCGAAATGAATCGCTTTCCCGGTTATATACAGCCAATCCGTTGTCCGTACCTAACCAAAGCCGGTTATCTGCGTCTACGTAAAGCGTGTTAATCTGGTTATTTGGGATGGATGCGGTATCCGCCGGATTATGTACATAGTTATGCCAGATTCGCGTTCTTTTGTCATACCGGAATAATCCCATTCCCCAGGTAGCAAACCATAAATTATCATCCGGATCACTTACAATATCAATGATCGTGGTTTGGATCTCCTTCATCCGGATAAAATGATCTTTTTCACGATCATACAGACAGATGCCCTCCATGGTTCCCAGCCATAGATCGTTATCGCAGTCTTTATAAATGGAATAAACGCTGTTGCTATACAAAGAAAAAGGATCATTCGCACTGGAAAAATAATGCTTGAAGCGGTTTGTTTTTAAATCCAGCATATTCAGTCCACCCGAATAAGTGCCGATCCACAATTTATCATTGTCTAAGCACAGCGCATGAATATTATGGTAAGAAAGGCTGTTCTGATTTTTTTCCGGCTTATAATTCGTAAACGTTTTCGTTTCCGGATTGAAACAACTCAAGCCTCCGTCATCAGAGCCTATCCAGATATTACCATGCGTATCTTCCGCAAAGCAACTAACAATGTTCCCTCCTATCGAATTCCGGTAATTAGAATGAGAATATCCTGCAATATCTCCTTTCAGAGGAGATGCGTAATTCACACCTCCATAATAGGTGCCAACCCACAGGCCCCCTTCTCTGTCTTTAAAAATCGGGTATATAAATTTATCGGACAAGGTGCTGCTTTTGTATTCTGAAGCTGTCATTAATTCGCTCTCGTGCGTGCGTGTATTGAAAATCACCAAACCGTCATCCGAACCTACAAGAAGTATGTCCGGATGATATTCCGTAATTTCATGTATGTGAGAAATTCCATTTACGGTTCCGGGAACAAGATATGATTCAATTTTTCCGGTCTTTCTATCTAATTTACACAGCCCATGACTCCATGTACCTATCCAGAAGTTATTATCCGCATCTTCTACCATGGCATAAACTCCGAAATCATTTAATTTTCCGTTGTCTAATACTAATTGCAAAGGAACAAATTTGTCTGATGCGGGATCATATCGATTTAATACCCCGTTTTTCCTTTGCGGGGCCGCCCAGACTACGTTTCGATTGTCCATGTACAGCGCAAGAATCATATCTGAATCAAGTGAGTTCGGATCATTCGCGTCATGTGTATAGTTATACAAAATATCTTTTTCACGATGATAGAAAAACACACCTTGTAAAAAGGTGGAGAACCAAAGATTCCGTTCTTTATCTTCCAGAATACAGGTCACATGACTATTGATAAAAACTCCCTTATCGGTTGTTTTAGAGAAGAATGAGAATTGTTCTAATTCCGGATTGTAAATATAGACTCCTTCATCAGTTCCTACCCAAAGCCTCTTTTGCGGATCTTCATGCAAAGCGTAGATGTAATTGTTACCCAAAGAAGTCGTATCGCCCGGTATGGATGTGTAGTTTTTGAATGAGTATCCATCAAAACGGCTCAGTCCGTTTTCGGTACCAAACCACATAAATCCCCGGCTGTCCTGGGTTAAGCTGCGAACAGTATTGGAAGGAAGACCGTCTTCCACCTCGTAATGCCTGAAATTGAAATATTCCGCATAAGCATAGATGTGGCAAAACAGTAAAATCAGTAGACATAAGGTACGGGTTAACTTACACATTTGCTCCAAATATCAAGTTTTCAATTTGTGCAAAGTTAATCATTTATTTTTACCACACAATTACATCAAAATATTTTCAAATCCCCTCCCGACCGTGAAGGGGATTTGAAAAGAGCCTCTTATTATTTAAGCACTTCCCGAAGCTTTTCCGTGGCATTTTGTATCATATCATGGGTGCCACTGCCATCATTCACATAAGCGACCACCATTTCGGCATATTCGATTGCTTCGGTTATCGCCGGTGTTACATCCGCAGGGATAACTCTGCTCGCTTGCCTAAGCAAAGTTGACAGCGGATAAAGATCTTCAGGCTCCGGCAAGTTACCCGGTCTCATCGTGTTAATAGCAGCATTGAGTGTAGAAGCTGCCGAGTTGACTTCATTCTGATTGTAGTTCTTATCCTTATTCTGATAAACGTTTTGTGTTTTTTCTAATTGGTACATCAGGCGCCGGTATGCATGTGGCGCCCAGGGTGAATATTCCGGCACCTTTACTGCGAGTGCATTCCAGGCTTCCTGTGCATTTTTTCTTTCCATAGCAAGGTTTAGAACTTCGCTTAGATAACTCTTATCTACGCTATTAGCCAATACCAGATCATCCATCGCTTTACGCAAAGCGAGTATCTGCTTATCGACCGGTAGCTGTGACTTGCCTGTTTCATTTACCTCTTTGGCAGCCGCAACAGCCATTTGAAGGGCCGTATATTTATCCGATGTATAGTCAGCCTGAATCTTAGATCCGGCTTCTTTTAAGGTAGCCGTAAGTTCCGATTTATCTAATTTGACAGGTTCCAAGCTATTTATCGTATGATCGATCGCGCCGATCTGGTTTGTAATTTGACTTTGGGTAGCGCTATTCGAGTTACGTAGTTTTTCGCCGGCGGCAATAGCGGTATTCAATGCTTTATAAGATGCTTTGGTATAGTTTTTAGACTGAAATATGGATGCATCCTTCAGCTTGGCTGACAACAACCCTCTGAATTCAGAAATCATGTCGTCTACAAGGTTTATCCTGAAATAGTGAGTAGAATTCTCATCTCTAAAATAATCCGGTTCAAAAGTCTTGCCACCTTGGGTCAGGGTGTAAAGATTGCCGTTTGAACCGTTTGAACCACCGCCCGGTTCATTGAGTATAATACTTTCTAAATAGGAATCAACTGTGAGTGTCGCCTGTTCCCAATCATCCACGCCGGTAGCTGTCATCGTCAACGGGCCGTACATCAGGGTACCTGCCCACATTGGAGAATATTGAATGTCGGGCTGGTTGCGTCCTCCCCCGGCTGTTTCCATCTTGTCGGGGCCATAGTCGATATGTTTACTGAATGGCATGGCAATTTCCACCACATCGGAACTGGTCCAGTCGCGCGCGGGAATGGTAACATAAGAACTTGGCTGATAATCGGCCGCTACCGAAACGCCATTGAGTTTAATGTCAAATCCTTCGGTGGCCCAATAAGGTACACGTAATTTCATCGTGAAACCCGCCTTTCCCTCTTTCAGCCGGATGGTGGAACTTTCAGCCGGCCACAGACAGTCCTGTTGAAGAATAATCTTTTTAGCATCCCAATGGAGGGTGGTTGGCATATACAGCGCAACCCAAAGCGTATTGTCGGAAACAAAATAGGCAGCTTCCTGATATTTGACATGATTTTCGGAACCCGTACCACCGCAGCAGGTCGATTGCGGAGTCTTATTACCCCATGGTTTTGAAGCATTAAGGCCTACCGCATATTGATAAGTCGTCATATAGCAGGTGGGGTGCAACGAACCTATTAACTGGTTATACAAAACACGTTCATAGTAATCCATATAGTTGGCATCGTCCGGATTGAAACAATTCAAATCCCGGGTCAGTTTAGCCAGATTATAAGCGCAACATGTTTCATTCAAAGTAGGCGCTCCATTAGTAGTCATGCTCAGGATTTGAGCATACGGTTGCCTGAACATTTCTCCATTGCCAACACCTCCGGAAGAATAACGATAACGTCCTTGTATCATCTCCCAGAAATTTTGTGACAGATTATAATAATAGGATTCGTTATTACCCCTGAAGGTACGGAGAGCGCTGATGATTTTCGGTATATGCTGATTGGCATGTCGTGTACGGATATCGTCGATATTTTTAGCCAGCGGATCATAGAATGCCGGACTATTGAAGAAAGTCGAAGCTTCGAGCAAACGCGCTTTTTCCTCCGGATCACTTACCATTCCGGAGAGTCGCGCCAACGATTCGCCTGTTCCGCCGTCTTCTCCCGCGATATACATATCCCACATTTCGTAACGATTACCGGGATTGGCTCTGCGCTCCTCCTGGGTTCCGTCCATCTTCACATACGTACGGTAATACAACCGGTTCCAAATCCACAATCCCATGTCTTTAGCTATTAAAAGAGCTTTCGCTGCCACTTCCGGATCATCGACAAAGGTTGCGATATCAATCAGACCTGCCAACTGCTTGTGAATAGAATAATAAGGCGCCCATACCCAGTTCTCGTTGTTATAGGCGCGGTACATCTCGATAAGGGCGGCATGATGCGCCGGAATCGCATTGAGATAGCCGTAACCGTATTTCGCCCATTCCGTTTTGTGATTATCGAAATCTTTCCAGGTGCCTTTCATTTCGAACAGTTCGGCTTCCGGCGCGAAATCACGCGCTTCCCAATATCTACCCAGCTCCTCGTTCCAAACAAAAGTCCTTTCCTGGCATTCGCGCAGTTCGTTGACCATCCGGGTCATGTTATCACGCAGAATCTTTTTTTGTTCCGGGTTCGTCGCACTGGCAAAAGCGAATGCCAAAGCAGACATATAATGTCCTGAACCGTGTCCTTTCAGCTTGGTGGTAGGAGAATCCCAACCGTCGGCCATCGTATAGCCATCCGTGCTTAGTCCGTATGTATCTCTATAGTTATATAATTGTTGGGATACGTCCCAACTCATGATTTCGTGAATTGCAAGCTCTCTGTTGGAAGTCAGCCTGTTGTCTCCGGTAATGACCACTTTATCCAATGGTACCGTTTCAGCTACCGGAACATTTGACGGAGTAAGATATCCTCCGGAAACAACCTTTATATGGGCTGTGATCGGAAAACCATTAGCCGTGGAATTATCACCGATGATATAACCGCTTACAGTATATTCATATCCGACGGGATGGGTTGCCGGGTTAGCCTGATCTTCTTCAACGGAACGAGCCGAATTGGCCCACCGGGTCTGACGATATTCCGACTTGCCGTCGGAATAGGTTACCCAAACCAGAAAAGGCAATCTGGGCGCTGTACCTGCCGGACATTCGACATAAATCGATTCGACTCTGGTGATTGACTTGGTTTCCGCCAATACGGGGTTTTTCGAAACAGAAACAGTAGAGGACTCCGAACGCATTGGTATCAGCAGCAACAGGCCGACCAATGCAGACATAATTAAATTGAGGATCTTTATCATTACTATGTATTTTAGAGTTTATCAAACAAGGTTGTGGTTGTCCTTGCAAATTAAGTATACTTTTAACTTTTCAAGTAGAAATATAATCTAATTTGATAAAAAAAAGATCCAAAGGCTGTGCGGAACATCTGAAATAGAGAACATCCTGAAAAACAAAGATATATCGATTTATTGAGAGGATATATAGATTGTTTTGCTATTTTTAGATACTTCTTTTGTTTCCAGTATCCTGTTCGTGTAAAAAAGAATGAATGCACAGGTTAACCTTTCTTATTTGTTAAAAAAACGTGCAACAAGCCTTTGAATTAATATCAAAATCATCCATAATAATACAAAAATAATCTAATATAAACACTTAATAGTCTAATAATAAGTAAAATAATCCAAAAAGCATATTAAGTGTCAAAAAAACAATTATATTACTGTATTGGATGATTTTTTTATATAAAAATATGAAATCAATCTATTTTTGTGAACATTAATTTGTGTTACATACATCATAAACATAGTACCAAACACATGAAGACTGCGAAACTATTTCTAATACCTTTACTTTTTTGCCTTTCTCAGGCAATCGGTGGCAAGGAATATACCGTTCAATCCCCTAACGGAAAATTAGAAGTCGTTGTTTCTATTGATGGGACTATCACATATCAGCTAAAACATAGGGAAATAAGTCTTTTGAACAAAAGTAAAATAAATCTTAATTTCTCGGGCGATGAATCCGGAAAAAACATACGTGTTGCTAATTATAAGATCCGGAAAGTTTCGGAAAATATAACATCCCCCTACTACCGCACAATGTCATTCACCACAACGTATAACGAGTTGGACCTCTCATTCAAGGGGAATTTCGGAATACGTTTCAGGGCTTACAACGAAGGGATCGCATACCGGTTTTATACCACAATGAAGGACTCTGTTATCATTAAAAACGAAACGGCGGAATTCAATTTTCCGGATAATTATGTAACTTATATTGCCTATTCTACGGCAGCGGCAAATAAAGATCCCTACGCAATGGCTTTCCAAAACCTATATACGAAAACTTTATTGTCGGAAACCGAAGTGAACAAAGTTGCATTCTTACCGGCAACGGTGGATTATGGCAATGGAATGAAACTAACGATAACAGAATCTGAATTAGAAGCATATCCGGGTATGTTTATACGTGGGGATGGAAAAAAGACAACCTTGCAAGGTGAATTTGCCGGATATCCTTCTCGTATGGAACGTTATCCGTGGCGGCACATGACTTACGTTGCCGAACGCGAAGATTATATCGCAAAAGTCTGGGGAACGCGCACATTTCCATGGAGGATACTTGCCGTATCGGAAAATGATACCGAAATGCCGCTAAACAATTTGGTTTATGCATTAGCCTCTCCCAACCGGGTCGGCGATTATTCCTGGGTGAAACCCGGCAAAGTGGCGTGGGATTGGTGGAACAACTGGGGCATCAGCGACGTTGATTTCAAAGCAGGAATTAATATGGATACATATAAGTACTATATAGACTTTGCTTCTGATAACGGTATTGAATATGTAATCCTTGACGAAGGCTGGTATAATCCGAAATCCGGCGATATGCTTACCGTCATACCCGATCTTAATTTACCGGAATTAATTGGTTATGCCAATCGTAAAAATGTAGATATCATATTGTGGACCGTATTCAATGTGTTAGATGAACAATTAGAAGAAGCGTGCAAAAAATATTCGGCAATGGGAGTAAAAGGTTTCAAAGTGGATTTTTTAGATCGGGACGATCAGTCGGCTGTAGAAATGACTTACCGGATTGCCGAAGCTACGGCGAAATATAAATTGATGCTCAATCTGCATGGATTTTATAAACCAACCGGATTAAACCGCACCTATCCCCATATCATTAATTTTGAAAGCGTTTTCGGTATGGAAGAGGTCAAATGGAGCTCCATTGAAAAAGATATGATGCAATATGACGTAACCATACCTTATATACGAATGATGGCCGGTCCGGTAGATTATACGCCGGGAGCCATGCGCAACGCGACTAAAGCGGACTTTAAGGATATATATAACAATCCGATGAGCCAAGGAACGCGTTGTCATCAGCTGGCCGCTTATATCATTCATGACTCTCCCCTGACCATGTTGGCGGATAATCCTACCGCGTATAAAAAAGAACAGGAATGTACTGATTTCATCATTAGTATACCTAATTCAGGAATCGAAGAAACACGTATTCTCAGCGGAGTCATGGGAGAATATATTATTACAGCCCGCAGGGTCGGCAAAAACTGGTATATCGGAGGTATGACCAACTGGGATCAACGTGAACTGGGCATTGATTTTTCTTTTCTTGAGAAAGGAGAATTTAATGCGGTCTTGTTTAAGGACGGAGTAAACGCGGACAGACAGGCTTCCGATTATAAAAAAGAGAAGTTTACAGTCGCTTCAACCGATAAGCTTAATATTTTGTTAGCTTCCGGAGGAGGATTTGCCCTGTCATTAATACGAAAATAATCTTGTGGAAATTATTCTGAAAATATAAATTACAGAGAATCTAATATAAGTTTAACTTTAAATGAGTGAGAAATATGAAATTAACTTTTGATCAAATGACTTTTTACCGCAGTATGCGAAAAGTCATCATTTCGATTACTCTCGCCGCAGGTGTAAACGCGTTTTATACGCATGCTATCCCTGACAGCCGGGAAATGAGTATTGAAGGAACTGCGCAACAATCCATTACAATTACCGGAACAGTGATGGATGATTCAGGAGAGCCGATTATCGGGGCTAACGTTGTGGAAAAAGGTACGACAAACGGTACATCTACTAATTTTGACGGGCATTTCAATTTATCCGTTAAAAGCGGACAAACTGTTTTGGTTGTGTCCTACATCGGTTACATTCCTCAGGAAATAACCGTAGGATCTAAAACCCAGTTCAATATTGTTTTGGTAGAAGACTCGAAAGCAATTGAAGAAATCGTAGTAATTGGTTACGGTACACAGCGAAAAGCGGATGTAACCAGTGCGATCACGAGTGTGAAATCGGAGTCTTTTAATAAAGGAGCGATTCTGGATGCCGGACAGTTGGTACAGGGAAAAGTAGCCGGCTTACAGATCTCATTACCTACAGGTGACCCTACGGCATCCACGTCCGTAATTTTGCGCGGTACGACTACATTGCAGGGAGACCGTAGTCCGCTGATTCTTGTTGACGGAGTTCCGGGCTCATTTGCAACAGTAGCACCCGAAGATATTGAGTCTATCGATGTGTTAAAAGACGGTTCCGCAACAGCTATTTACGGTACACGCGGCACAAACGGTGTAATTATTATTACCACGAAGAGCAGAAAAGGAGAAACGCCTGCTACCATTGATTACAGCGGATATGTATCGATTTCAAATCAGCTTAAAAAACCAGATTTTATGAATGCTAGTGATTTGCGCAAACGTTGGTCGGAAGGATGGTCTTTCGGTGGAGCGAATAATGAGGACTTCGGAGCTAATACAAACTGGTTGGATGAAATCAGCCGTACAGGTGTGTCACAAGTACACAATCTGACATTCCGCGGCGGCGGCAAACAAACCAGTATGCTGGCCAATATTACTTATGAAGAGCGTCAGGGTACGATAAAAAAGTCAGATGTGGATAATATGCGCGGACGTTTGGAAGTCAGTCATCGCATGTTTGACGACAAACTGATCTCCACTTTTTCTATTATTGCCAATGAAAAGACTGCATTTACTGATATTTATTCCGGACTGTTCGAAGAGGTTTATCGTCAGGCATGTATACAGAATCCGACTCAGCCTGTTTATGATTCAAACGGAGATTATTTAGAAAGAAATATTTATTTTTATAACAATCCGGTTCCATTGTTAGATGAGCGTGAAGCCGAATATCGCAACCGGAACATACGTTTCACCGGAACAATGGATTTTCGTCCGATCGACGGCCTTTCTATTAAAGGAACCTATACACGAAAAGGACAAAGTAACATAAACGGTTCTTACCTGACACATCAACATAGTACAACAACAAAAAGCGGATATAACGGATATGCATCCCGATATGCCAGTGATTTCAGAAGTGATTTTGCCGAATTTACGGGTTCATACAATAAAATGATTGACAAACACACAATCGGAGCTGTTGCCGGATATAGTTATCAGGAAGATGTATTTGAATCGTTTTCCATGACCAACCGGAATTTTCCCACAGATTCTTATAGTTACAACGATATGAATTCCGGTTTGGGTATTAAAACCGGTGACGGAAGCATTGCTTCTTACAAAATGAAGGAAAAACTAATCGCATTGCTGGCCCGCGTTACTTATAATTACGACGACCGCTATCTGTTGATGGCTTCTATTCGCCGTGAAGGCTCAACGAAGTTCGGAGACGATCACAAATGGGGTAATTTCCCGGGCATTTCATTAGGATGGCGTCTGAGTCAGGAAGATATGATGAAAGGTATAGACTGGTTAAATGACCTGAAGTTCCGTGCAGGTTTTGGTATTACGGGAACTAATATTGAGGATCCTTATACTTCATTGGCATCTTTAAGTTATTCCGGTTATTTCCTGTATGACGGTAAATGGATCAATACATTGATTCCGGCAAGAAATCCGAATCCGGATCTGAAATGGGAGAAAAAATACGAATACAATGTGGGATTTGACTTCGAATTATTTGCCGGCCGTTTAGGTGGTACAATCGACGCTTATCTGCGTGATACGAAAGATGCGCTTTGGGATTATCAGGTAGCTGTGCCTCCTTACCAATACAATTATATCAAGGCGAATGCCGGAGAAATCCGGAATGCGGGAGTTGAAGTTGCATTGAATTTTGTTCCAGTCAGAACAAAAGACATTGATTGGAATTCGAGCATTACTTTCTCTTATAATAAAAACGAATTAAGAGCCCTTGGTAATGACCAATTTACTTCGCCGGTCGATTATTTTGACTGGGGACAAACCGGAGAGCCGATACAACAATCCACCCATCGAAATAAGATCGGAAGGCCAATCGGAGATTTCTGGGGATTGAAATCTGTTGGGCTCTCGGAAGATGGTAAATGGGTGGTTGAGCGCTTGAATCGTGATGCTGACGGAAATGTTACCGGTGTTTATTATGATCTTGCTGAAAATGCGGATGATAAAGACAAGCAAGTGTTAGGCAATGGCGTTCCAACCACATTCCTGAACTGGAACAATCAATTACGTTTCAAAAATTTCGATTTATCTGTTACGATGCGTGGAGCCTTTAATTATGAAATCCTGAATTTTCAAAAAATGTATTATGGCAATCCGACAATTCTATATAATGTGCTGAATAGCGCATTTGATTATCATGATGAAATTAACCTGTCTACCGGCAAGCCTACTGGAACCAAAGTTCAGATCAATGATTCTCAACGTTATGTCAGCGAGTATGTAGAAAAGGGCAATTACTGGAAAATCGATAATGTAACTCTTGGTTATACTTTCAACCAGATCAGAACCAAATATATTAAAAATCTGAGAGTATACGGTTCATGCCAGAACCTGGCGACTTTCACAGGATATAGCGGAATTGATCCGGAAGTAAGGATGACAGGAAATGACCCGGGTCTTGACAGTCGTGATAAATTTCCGACCGTTCGTTCATTCACATTTGGTATTAATGCAACATTCTAACCTAAAAAACAGCTAATAATGAAAAAGATATATAAATGGGCATTTTATTTGATAATGCCGTGCATGTTACTTACAAGCTGCTTCGATCTGGAAGAAGAGGCTTTTTCGGAAGTTGTGGAAAAAGATTTTATCGCAACGGAACAGGACGTGGCATCCCTTCTTGCCAGTACATACTCACCTTTAACTTACATCATGAATTGGCAGGGATATTTCGATGTACAGGAAGAACCGGGTGATTGTATCATTACTCCTACCCGCCCGAACGGCTGGGATGATGCAGGTACATATCGTCGTATGCATCAGCACCAATGGACTTCGGAACAATGGCAACCCCAAAATACATACGAAAATTGCTATAGCGGGATAAACAGTGCCAACCGTATCCTGGATCAGGTAAAAGACGACCGTCTGCCAACCGGTGATCTGAAAAACGCAACCATGGCAGAATTACGCGCCATACGCGCTTTATGGTATTCCATCTTGATCGACACACATGGAAATGTACCCTTGGTAACGGCCTTTATAGATGAGATTCCGACACAATCAACCCGCCAGCAGATTTATGATTTCATTGTTTCGGAAATAACGGAAATTTTACCGGATCTGAGCAGCGAGGCAAATTCCATGACTTATGGGCGTATGAATAAATGGGTAGCATATATGGTGTTAGCGCGTCTTTACCTGAATGCGGAAGTCTATACCGGTACGGCACAATGGGCAAAAGCATTGGAATGTGCCAATAAAATTATAGAATCCGGATTGTATCAATTATCAGCGGACTATTCGGACAACTTTAAAATGGCAGTTGATCACAAGAATAAAGAAATCATATTTGCAGTACCTTACGATCGTGTCTATGCCGGCTTTGGCCAATTTGCAAAATGGTATCCTCCTGTTTCCAAATTAGTTTTCGGTACAACTTACCAATGCTGGGGAGGTTCCGGTGCAAATCCGCAATTTATCAATGCCTATCAGGAAGGCGATAAACGTTTGGAAAAAACATGGTTAATGGGTCCTCAGTATAATAAAAGTACCGGAGATTTAGTCTGGACATGCCGGAATTACATTCCTTCATTAACCTGTTTCAAAGATGGTGTTAATATGACCAGTATTGATTATGGTTACCGCGTATATAAATACGAAGTTAATGTGGCAACTTCCTGGAACTGGGAAAATGATTTTTCTTTTTACCGTTATGCTGAGACATTGATGATTAAAGCGGAATGCCTGATGCGCTTAGGTCAGAATGAAAGTGAAGCAGCCGGCATCGTGTCTCAAATCCGCGCACGCGTATTTGACGATCCGGCAAAGGCAACTGTTACCGCCGCCGACCTGAAGGCAGATACTAAAATAAAATACGGCACATTAGATTGGGATAACAATATTGATGTGCCGGGCGATCAAACACCTGTTGTTTTAGGTGGTTTATATGATGAATATGGCTGGGAATTCGCTTGCGAAGCACAACGTCGCACGCACATGATCCGTTTCGGCACTTATCATACGAAAAATTGGTTTAACCATACGGCGATAAAAGACGGGCATACGCGCTTGTTTCCAATTCCTTTGGATGAACTTACTACAAATACGAACTTAAAGCAGAATCCAGGATATTAACGTCGTTTTTGATTATACCAGGAGCGTCGGAAATCATCATAAAAGCAGATTCCAATGATTTCCGGCGCTTCTATTTTTAAGGATAACAAATTATTAAAATATGAAGAATTCTATATCGATATTACTGATGAGTGCAATGTTTTTCTCTTGTGGGAATAAACCAGATCCGGAAACGAATATTTCAATACGGGAAGTTCCGTTTACGGATGTACATTTCACCGACAACTTCTGGGCTCCACGGATAGAAATTAATCGGACGGTATCCATCCCGTCGGCTTTTCATCAATGCGAAATCAATGGACGTTTCGACAATTTCGCGATTGCCGGAGGGCTTATGCAAGGCGAACATAAAGGAGATTTCTCTTTTGACGACACTGATCCGTATAAGATTATAGAAGGCGCATCTTATTCGCTGGCGGTAAAGTATGACCCGAAATTAGATGCCTATTTAGATAGCGTGATAACACTTATTGCAGCAGCACAGGAACCGGATGGGTATCTAACGACCTGTGTAACTAATAAATGTACACGGTTATCCGGCTGGTGGGGCAGTTCGCGCTGGGAGAAGATCAACAGTCACGAACTATATAACAGCGGGCATTTGTATGAAGCTGCTGTCGCCCACTATAAAGCGACCGGAAAGCGTTCATTGTTAGACGTCGCATTGAAAAATGCCGATCTGGTTTGTGAAACATTCGGGTTGGGTGAAGACCAAATCAAATATCCTTCGGGGCATCCGATTATCGAAATGGCGCTTGTTAAACTTTATCATGTGACGGGAGAACAGAAATACCTGAATCAGGCGCGCTATTTTGTGGACGAAGCCGGACGCCTTTCCAACGGACGTAAACCGGGGATATACAGCCAGGATCATAAACCCGTATTGGAACAGGATGAAATTGTAGGCCATGCCGTACGTGCCGGCTATTTTTATTCGGGTGTTGCCGATGTTGCCGTATTGCAGCACGACGATGAACTGTTGAATGCCGTTAAACGTGTATGGAACAATATGGCCGGCAAAAAGCTCTATATCATAGGAGGTATCGGATCCCGCCCCCAAGGTGAAGGTTTCGGACCGGATTACGAATTAAACAACTTTAATAATTATTGTGAAACCTGTGCCTCTATAGCGAATGTTTACTGGAATCATCGGATGTTTCTTGCTACAGGAGAAGCTAAGTACAGCGATGTGGTGGAACGCGCATTATACAACGGGGTAATAGCCGGTGTATCACTGAGCGGAGATAAATTCTTTTATGATAATCCAATGGCTTCACATGGCGTACAAGAACGTGAAGAGTGGTTCGGATGCGCTTGTTGTCCGGGCAATGTAACGCGCTTTATGGCCTCTGTTCCGGGATATGCTTATGCAACCGACAAAAATAATATTTATGTAAACCTGTATGTCGAAGGAAATGCAGCGGTTGAACTAGATGATAATAAAATAGAATTAGTTCAAAAAACAAATTATCCATGGGAAGGTGATGTGGAAATAACCGTTACTCCTTCGAACGCGGGTAAGTTTGCACTAATGTTACGTATGCCGGGTTGGGCTACAGGAAGTCCCGTCCCCTCTCCTCTCTATCATTATGTAAAAAATGCCGAATCTGATATAAAGATATCTGTCAACGGCAAAGAAATTAAAAAGTCTATGGACAAAGGATATGCAGTGATCAACCGCGAGTGGAAACCCGGAGATAAAGTGAGCCTGCAGATGGATATGCCGGTTAAAAGAGTGCAAGCATGTGCGGAAGTCAACTATGACAAAGGTTTATTATCTATGGAGCGTGGTCCCGTTGTGTATGCATTGGAGAGCGTAGATCAGCCGGAGGAATTCCTTTTTGATATTGTGATTCCCCGCGATGCGGAAATAACGTCCGATTACGAAGAAAATATATCAAATGGTGTTACGGTTCTGACGGGAAACGCTGTCAGAATCGAAAAAGATAAAGATAGTGAAACACTTTCCGAAAAGCCTTTTATTTTCAAGGCTATACCTTACAGCACGTGGAATAACCGCGGCAAAGGACAATTAGTCGTATTCATACCGGAGGCAAAAGAGTTTGCGATTGTAAAACCCGAACCAACCATTGCGTCACAAGCGCGGCAGGTTGATGGTTATGGGTTCAACGATCAGTTTGAACCGAAGTCATCCGGTGATCTCAATACCCCTTATCATTATTGGTGGCTGAAATCCGGGACAGAAGAGTCGGTCGGTTATCAGTTCGACAAACCGGAAACGGTTTCAAGCGTGGAAGTCTACTGGCTAGCCTTCGAACATTACGATGTGATATACAAAGAACCGGAATCCTGGAAGCTGTTATACAAAGACGGAAACGACTGGAAAGAAGTCCGGAACCCGTCATCTTACGGTACCGAATTGGACAAATACAATAAGGTAACATTTGATCCGGTAACAACGACTGAACTAAAAATCGTAGCACAGCTTCAACGGCCGGAAGCCGACAAAGAGATGGCTGAAGAAAAAGGCCCGCAGGTTGTAGACGTTACCCGGAGAGGATATTCCGGTGGTATTATAGAGTGGAAGGTTTTTAATTAACTATATTTTAAACACAATTTTTAAATTATGAGAGACATGAATTTACTTTATGACCGAACAGTTTTCAGTAAAAAAGCGCTGAAAGTTGTCATGTATGTTTTTCTTGGCACAGGTGCCGGCGTACTATCCGTACAAGCTGCTCCTGAAAGCAGGGAAACAGGAACTGTTGAAATTGCGCAACAGTCTATTACGATTACGGGTACAATAACCGATAATCAGGGTGATCCCATTATCGGAGCCAATGTTGTAGAAAAAGGTACAACAAACGGTACGTCTACCGATTTAGATGGAAAATTTCGTTTGTCGGTAAAAAATGCACAATCGGTGTTATTGATAACTTACATTGGTTATACAAACCAGGAGGAAGTTGTCGGAAACAAGACTTCGTTTAATATTACTTTGCAGGAAGATTCCAAAATCATGGACGATGTGGTGGTAATTGGTTACGGAACACAGCGTAAAGGTGATGTGACCAGCGCCATTGTAAGTGTAAAAGCGGAAGATTTTACCATAGGTAAAATTGGTGATGCAGCCGATCTGATAAAAGGAAAAATTGCAGGTCTGAACATTGTTAAATCATCCGGTGACCCGAATTCATCATCCGGAATGATGCTTCGTGGTGTTAATACAGTATTAGGAGATATTACACCTTTAGTTCTCGTGGACGGAATAGAAGGATCATTAACCACCGTAGCCCCCGAAAATATCGAATCGATAGATGTATTGAAAGATGCTTCCGCTGCCGCCATATATGGTACACGGGGAGCCAATGGTGTGATTTTAATCACTACAAAAACGGGAAAACGTGAATCTCATTCGGAAATAAACTATTCATCATACGTTTCTTTTTCAGACTGGTATAAAACAGCCAAATTCATGGATACGAATGATATTATCTACGGACTCACGAATTTTGAATATGAAGGTTATGATACGGACTGGTTGAAAGCCGTAACACGTAAAGCCGGGTATACACAGAATCATTCTTTAAGCATGAGGGGTGGCACGAAATCTTCTGCTTATGCAGGAAACGTTACGTATAGTGATGAAGATGGAATTATGCGAAAAAGTGATCGAACCGACCTGAAAGCACAATTAGATTTCACACAGTACGCATTAAACGACATTGTAAAATTCAATATCAATATATTGTATTCTAAAAATGAAAGGAATCCGCAATCTGACAATAACGACAACAGATATGTGTACCGTCAAGCGTTAATTCATAATCCATCTTCTCCTGTTTACAATCAGGATGGTACGTATTACGAAGAATTCAGCCGTTTCCAATATTACAATCCGGTTGCAATCCAAAATGAACTGATTGGAGATGTTCGCTCTCAGCTTGCTCGTCTTACAGGTAATATTACTGTTGAACCGATTAAAGGATGGCAAACAAACCTGATGTTATCTTTAAGAGAAAATACTTCAACCGGCGAGACTTATTATACCAGTAACTATTACAGTCAGAAAACGGGAGATATTAGGGGGTCGGCCGGAAAATCATCATCCAACGGTAAAAGTGAAAACTTAGAACTGACCTCCAGATATGACCTGAATGTAAAAAAACACAGATTATCTGCTTTAGTCGGTTATAGCTATTTATATAATGAATACGACGGATTCAACGCTGGTAACAGCAACTTCCCGTCAGAATCTTATCTATATAATAATTTGGCACAAGGTACTTACCTGAAAGATCCGGATAAGGTAGTTAGCCTGGGATCTTATAAAAATGACAATACATTGATTGGTTTCTTCGGACGTGTAAGTTACGGATATGACGACCGTTACAATATCATGGCAAGTATTCGCCGTGAGGGATCTTCCAAATTCGGTGATAATAATAAATGGGGAACATTTCCTTCGGTTTCATTAGGATGGAATGCACATAATGAAGCATTCATGAAACAATTCACCTGGTTGAATGTTGCCAAATTACGTGTCGGGCAAGGTATTACCGGTGTTATTCCAGGAGACTCTTACTTGTCTTTAAATGTTTATGATTATGATCCCTACGGTAATCACTTAAGCCAATCCGGTGTATGGACTCCGTCTTTGAAAGTTTATCAGAATCCGAATCCAGATCTGAAATGGCAGAAAACACAAGAATGGAATTTTGGTATTGACTGGAGTATCCTGGATAATCGTTTAGGCGGTTCAATTGATTTATACACTAAAAAAACGGTTGACTTATTGTATGATTATCCGGTTCCAGTTCCTCCCAATCTGTATAATAGTACACAGGCGAATGTGGGCAAGATTCGCAACCAGGGTATTGAAGTGATGATCAATGCGGTACCTTTGAGAACAAAAGATTTCGAATATAATACAACGCTCACATTATCACATAATAACAACAAACTATTAAGTATGTCCAATGACCTGTATGAAACAGATAGTTTTCATGAACGTGGAGGGCTGGGCGACCCGATTTCTGTTCCGACACATTATACGGAAATTGGTAAAAGCGTCGGAAATTACTGGGGATTAAAATCCGTAGGGGTGAGCAAAGATGGGGTTGTTCTGGTCGAAGTAAAAGATGATGCCGGTAATTGGGTTGTAAAAGAATTTGATGCTAAATACAATGAACAAGAAAACCGTCAGGATTTAGGCCGCGGTTTGCCACAACTTTATGCCGGCTGGAGCAATACATTCATATATAAAGGTTTTGACCTGAACTTGCAGTTTACCGGTCAGTTCGGATTTAAGATTCTGAATGCGCAGCGTAGTTTTTATGAAAATAATTCGATCGCATACAATCGTCTGAAATCTGCAGCAAACTGGCATGGAGCCGTTGATACAAACGGTAATGCCGTGATTGATCCGGAAACAGGTAAACAAAAACAAGTCAGGCTATCCGGTTCAATGTCCCAGGGATTCTGGAGCGACCATCTGGAGAAAGGCGATTTTGTAAAACTAACAAACGCAACATTGGGATATACCTATCAGTTCAATCGCGATAACAAATATATAAATTCAGCACGCATCTATGTTTCCGGACAGAACCTATTTTGCATTACAGGCTATTCAGGACTGGATCCGGAAGTTTCCAGCAGTGTAGGATCCGGTAGCAACATAGATTGGCTTTCACCTGGTATTGACAACCGTGATAAATACCCGACCATTCGTTCTTTTACAGTTGGTGTTAATATTAATTTTTAATATGCTAAATAATTATGAAACTATTTAAAAATACAATTATAGGATTTGTTGCCGGCTCTTTACTGACATTAGGCTCCTGCACAGATTTAACAGAAACGGTATATGATAAACTGACCGACGAAACAATTGATGTGAATGATCCCGAAATCGTTGGTTATATGATGGGGGAAGCTTTTGTTCAACTTCGCTATCTGTACTGGGGATGGAATGGTTATTTCGATTTGATGGAAGAATGCAGTGATACTTATATGACTCCGAAACGTCTTGGTGTTGGATGGGGTGATTTATATGTACAAATGCACAAACATAGTTGGAATACCAGCCAAGGACATATAGACGGTTTATGGAATTATGCATATGTAGGTATCGGGTATGCCAATAAATGTTTGGATGTGTTGCCTGAAACCGGTAGTGATCAGGCGCAAATGCGTTTTGTTCGTGCTCTTAATTATTATATTTTACTTGACGCGTTTCGTAATGTGCCATTGGAAACAACTCAGGATATTGAACCTGGACATTTACCCCAACAAGCCACAGCACAGGATATTTTCAATTTCTGTGTAAGTGAATTGAATGCTATAAAAGAAGATTTAGGAACAGCTAAAGTACATGGATATCCGAATCGTTATGCGGCGAATGTGATATTGGCTAAACTCTATCTGAATTACAATGCTTATTTCCGTACTTCCGGCAATGAGTATTATGAAAAGGCTTTGATAGAAGTAAACGAAGTGATTAATGACGGAGGATATAGCCTGGCGGCAAATTACTTAGACAATTTTAAAGTAACGATTTCCAGCTCGCCGGAAGTCATTTTTGCTCTTCCGTTGGATAAGGTGAACGCATCTCATAATTATTTAGTAAATAAATGCCTTGTTGGAGCCGGAGCTGCAGCTTACGGTTACACAGGCTCACCCTGGAATGGCAGTTGTGCAATACCTCAGTTTATCGAAAGCTATAATGCAGATGACAAACGTTTAGCCAATACATGGACAGGTGGCGTGCAACGATCTGCAACGAAGGATTCCGAAGGGAAAACAATTCCACAATCCGGAGATCCGATTCCATTCTCTGCTGACGACTGGGCGGGACAAGGCGTTTTGAATTACTCTTTAAGAGTTCACTCGATTGATAATCCGGGTGCTTATCAACAGGAAGGTTATCGTTTCGTAAAAAGCGAAATTGAGGCCGGAACCGGTGGCACATACGGTAATGACGTAGCTTTCTTCCGTTTGGCAGATGCTATGTTTATCAAAGCGGAATGCCTGCTTCGCCTGGGACGTGACGAGCAAACTGCAGCGGATCTGATAACAGAAGTTCGTAAACGCTCATTTGATTCTGCTGCCAAAGCAGTGCGTACGGTTGCAGACCTGAAAGGCGGAAGCAAATATGATTACGGACATCGTGAATATACCAGCGAAGGATATAACAATTGGGGAAATTATGTAACAACAATTGAAGGAGGTGCCGATATCGAATTGGGCGGGTTATTAGACGACCTCGCATGGGAGTTTGTAGGCGAACATCACCGTCGTCAGGATCTGATCCGTTTCAAAATGGCTGACGGACGTAATGTATTTAATGGAAAATCATGGTTCTGCAAAGATGCCACTACTCAAAAGCACTGGGACTATTTCCCGATTCCTAAAAGTGCGATGGATGCTAATATCTCATTAAAACAAAATGAAGGATACTCGGATTAATCAATTGAATATTAATAAAAAACAAATTCAAAATGAAAAAAATGCATATATATATATTATTCCTAGCCTCCTTTTTCATAGGAATAGTAAGTTGCGGTGATAATACCGGATTTTCAGAAATACATAATTTGACTCCGGCAGAACAAGCTGAGCTGGATGAACAACAACGTATCAGAGATTCTCTGAAAAATAATGTGAATGCTCATCTGGTACTTAAATATGAGCTGGATGTAACGATAAGCGCCACCCTTTATGACGGCGGAACCGTAAAAATCGAAACAGATAAGATTGCTGCAAAATTTGGAATCACAGAAGAACAGTTGTTAGCAGGTATTTCCGGACAAAGTGGAGCGCCTGAAATCAAAGGTTTTGCTATTGAAGGTTCTACCGGAGCGGATAACGGAACAGCTAAAAATACAAATGCTGAAGCGTGGGGACACTGGTGGGATGCAAAAGGAGATGTTACTGTGTGGGGTACTGATGCGATGGTATTTGCGGAATTCAGTTCCGAAACCGGCGCGTTTTCCGTAGGACAATATCCCGGCCATCTTACTGATGGACAAACGGTTAAATTTATCGAATGTCTGAAATACAATGAAATACGTGTTGCTGTTGTTATCACTGTTAATGCCAAAGCAGCCGGCCAGGTAACGGCTACTGTAGTCAATACACAGAAACTTAGCATTAACGTAACACCACGTGCAGGATATGATCCGGATCCTGTTCAATTTGATGTGACACGTACATTGAGTGATCTGGGTATTTCTTCTTTGGATGATGCAAAAACAATTGCTGTAAATGCAGACGGTAGTTATGCACAGGAAAACAATGCCGGAACCAAAGGTTTCTGGTATGACCTGGAAGGTTTTGCCGGCCAATGGGGAGATGGAGCCAGCGTTTATACATCCCTTGATGCGGATGATGACGGTAAAAAGTATATTGGTATCGGACAGATGCCGAATGTCTTAGATGAAGGTGATGTCATTACGGTTAAGTATGGTTTCTTAGCTAACAACAAAATTGAGATGCTTGAAATCACCGTAAATGTGGTTGGCTATCAGGATCCGGAAACAGCTCCGAAAGGAGATCCTGAAACAGTTGAAAAAGATATTGAAATGACAAAAGCCTGGGACGAATCATATAGTTCTGTTCAGGTTGATGTAAAAGATATCCTGCGCAACGCATTCAAAATGACAACTTATCAGATTCATAAAGCGATTTCAACCGGAGAATTGAAAGTTTACCTGGGTGAAGTTGCGGAAGAGGCTCCGAGCTATACAGCCGATGTGCCGGGTTACTGGATCAAAGCGGACGGTACGGTAGGTACATGGGGAGAAAGTATTATTTGGTGCAGTTTGGGTAATAATGAAACAAGCCTTTACCTGTACGGTGGAAACCATCCGGGTAACGCGGTTGCCGGCGATGTGGTAAAAACAAAATTTATTGTTGTATGCAACGGCGGAAAGGTAACATTCAATGTTACTTATACACTAACAGCGCCTGTTGCTGAATAAATAGTAAACATGATAAAAAAGTTATTTAAAAACAACCTGGAATTGCATAAGCCGGTATTTTCCGGCTTATGCTTCCGCTTGCTGTTTTTTCTGTTCATTGCTGGAGTTTCAGTTCCAATATTGTCCGGATGCGGTGACGACAAGGAAGGGGAAATTATCCCAGAGCCTGAGCCGGAAAATCCGGAAAATCCGGAACCGGAAGGTCCGACTGTGATCATTCTTGATCCGGCTGATGTTCAGGATTATAACAAACTGTATAAGCCGAATGAATTCAAAAACATGGATTGGTTGCGCGAAGATGCCAAATGGTCGCTTGTCCGCAGTAAACAATCGGAACATTTTATTGTTTTTTGGGAGGCCGGTTTTGGCAGCAACCCGAATGCATCCTCTGTTTCCGAAGCTTTACGCGTTGATATAGACGATCTATTGAAAAAAGCGGAGGTATTCTATGAAATGAACGTCAATACACTGAAATTTGCAACTATAGGCTCCGGAATGTCTAATTTGGATAAATACAAAATGCAGATCTATATTTTATATCAAACGGAATGGCTGGCTACAGGCGGCGGTTACGATGATGTGATCGGCGGCTTGTGGATAAATCCAAGTACATGTAAACCTGTCGGTTCTACCATCGCACATGAAATCGGACATAGTTTCCAATATCAGGTATACGCTGATTTACTAGCTTCAGGAGCGTGTGCGAACGATTTTTCACGTGGTTTTCGCTATGGTTTCGGAGGAAACGGTGGTAATGGATTTTGGGAGCAAACAGCCCAATGGCAATCCTACCAGTCCTACCCTACCGAAGCTTTCGAATCGTATAACTTTACGGAATATACCAATAACTGTTTCCGTCACATTGGTCATGAATGGCAACGTTACGCAAGCTATTTTATTCATTACTATTGGGCTGATAAACACGGCATTGAGTTCATTGGAAAATTATGGAGGGAAGCTGTAAGCCCGGAAGACCCAATGGAAGCATACATACGCATGAACAACCTCACAATAGATCAGTTCAATCAAGAAATGTATGATGCAGCGACTAAATTCGTAACCTGGGATATTGACGCGATACGCAGCTATGGCAGCAACTATATCGGAAAGCAGAGCTATAAGTTTTATAAACTTTCGGATGGAAGCTATCAGGTAGCTTACAGCCATTGTCCGGGTTCGACGGGATATAACGCAATTCCACTGAATGTGCCTGAAGCAGGGACCACTGTAACGACTACTTTCGAAGGATTACAACCCGGTTCGTCCTTAACTTCTGATGATCCGGGTGTATGCTCCGTAAATGGTTCTAATAAAACCGTAAAAAGCTATAACAAGGGAAGCCTGACAAGAGCGGGATGGCGTTACGGATATGTGGCATTACTCAAAAACGGACAACGCGTTTATTCGGAAATGAACAGAAAAACCGGTATGGAAGTGGAATTCACAATTCCGGACGGATGTGAAAAACTTTGGTTTGTTGTGTTGGGAGCTCCAGGTTCATACGTTGCCCATCCGTGGGATGAAGATGAAAGTAATGACGACCAATGGCCTTATAAAGTAAAATTTACAAATACAAATCTGCTGGGTAGTATTGACTTTACAGGTGATGAAGATCACGAAGATGTAATGTTTACATTCGATGTGAGCTTCCCATACAGCGCAGATACGTACCCGGGATCGACGATTACATTAAGCACTGATAATTTGAACAAACTAGCCAGTGCGTTCGTCCTTCAACCCTCCGAAATTACGGCGGCAATGGGTTCAAAGATTAAATTCTACGCAGTTGAAGGAACCACCGGAGCTTTGAATGCGAAGACTACGGCAAATGGCTACGGCCACTGGTATAATGCGAAAGGCGATGTTTGTAATTGGGGCGTTGACGGCAGAGTTTATTCCGAGTTCGACGCGTCCGGCTACAGTTTTGTAATCGGCCAGTATCCGAAGCAGTGCGCATCCGGCGATAAATTCACGATTAAGCAGGCGCTTGTTTATGAATATGAAGCAGGCAAGGGCGTACAGGCTACGTTTGTTTTTAACATCACTATTAAGTAATAACAAAATCAACCGTAGATTTTAGTGAAAGCATGGTCTGCGGTTGATTTGTTTTAAATAAAAAATATCAAGACATGGCAATATCCGTTATAAAGTATAAAATATATCGTTACCTTACTCTTTTTATCATCGGCACAATGATCTTTTCATGTGATTCCGGTGACAAAGAAGAAATAACGGATATTGATGACGACGATACGGATACTATTGTTTATGAGCTTCCGAAAATATCTATCAATACACAGAATTTATCATCTATTACATCAAAAGAAGAATATACAAATTGCAACATAACGATAGACGGAAATAAACATTACAAAGACTATAGCGGAACAGCCCGTATCCGTGGCCGTGGTAATTCCACCTGGCTATGGTACGACAAAAAACCTTACCGCATCAAGTTGGATGAAAAATCGGAAATCCTCGGATTAGATGCTAACAAAGACTGGGTACTTCTGGCAAACTACCGCGACCCGACCCATCTGATGAATGCCATATCCTTCCGGATGTCGGAATATATGGGTTTCAAATTTACGAACCATACGCGATTTGTGGAAGTTACACTGAACGGTGATTATATCGGTTTGTATCAGCTTACGGAACAGATTGAAGTCGCTAAAAGCCGTGTAGACATTGACGATAATGAAGGATATCTCATTTCTCTTGATTTAGACGATGGTCCCAGTCTGAATCCTAATGGTAACGATAACTTCTGGTCAAAAGTTTTCAGTATGCCGGTGTGTGTCAAAAGTCCAAAAGACCGGACAACACAGCAATTGGAAGTCATAAAAACTGATTTTGCCGCGCTCGAAACGGCTATTAACAGCTATAATTATGAAGCTGTTGATAAATTGCTGGATATACAATCTTTTATTGACTATCTGATTATTCAGGAAATCACATACAATGTGGAACTGGCTGCCCCACGCAGCGTCTTTATGTATAAAGACAAGGATGGAAAATATTTTATGGGGCCCGTATGGGATTTTGACGCAGGTTTCGACTTTGACTGGAACACCATGTACACCGGGCATCATTATTTCGCATCCTATAAAGAACTGGTTTTGGGAACAGATCCAGCCAGCCAGATTGGAGGATACAAAGTTCCTTTGTTCTTTACCCGAATGTTCAAAAATGCTACATTCACAGCTCAATATAAAGAACGATGGAATAAGATTTCCGTCGGATTACTTGATGAAATAATTAATTATACGGATAAAACGGCAATCGAAACAGCCGGTGCGATGGAACGTGATCTCGAACGTTGGCCTATCAATAAGTATTATGTGACCGAAATTGAAAAATTGAAAAACTGGCTGACCCAAAGATTCGGATATTTGACGACAGTAACAAAGAATATTCCGGATCCGGCAAAATAATGAGTGATTATTAGCAAACTAAATATATAAAAAATGAAGAAAGTAAAATCGTTTTTTCTATTATCACTACTAAGCATTTGTACGTTTACAAATGCACAAGTAGCAAAATGGAATTCTTCGCAGGCCGGAAACCCGGTCATTCCGGGATATTTCGCAGATCCTACCGTCCGGAAATTCGGGGATACTTATTATCTTTATTGCACGACCGACGGAACAGCGGGAGGACTTGGCCCTTCACAGGTATGGATGTCCAAGGATTTTGTGAACTGGACATTGAAACCAATGGACTGGCCTACGACAAGACAGATCTGGGCACCGGATATTATGCAAGGAACAGATGGTAAATATTATTACTATTATAGCCAGGCGTGTAAAATCTACTGTGCCGCATCTGACAATCCTACCGGCCCATGGAAAAATATATTCGGAGCAGACGAGGCTGTTTTCATACCGGACAGATATGTTTCCATGTCGATAACACTGGATGCACAAAGTTTCATCGATGATGACGGTTCTACATACCTGTATTGGGGAACGTGGGGAATATACCCTAATCATGGTTGTGGAGCCGGAAAACTGAATCCCGACATGAAAAGTTTTGCAGACACCACATTGATCCCAAATACACAGGCAACGGACTTTTTTGAAGCTCCCTTCGTTTTTAAACGTAACGGGATTTATTATCTGACTTATTCTTCCGGCTCCTGCCACGATCATACTTATCGCGTGCAATATGCGACGAGTAAAGCCGGCCCGATGGGACCTTATGAATTCGCAAACAATAACCCAATACTGGAAACAAATGCGGATAGCACGATTCATGGTCCCGGACATCACAGTATATTAAAAGAAGGCGATAATTATTACATTGTTTATCACCGCCATAACATACCACAATATACACGTGGGTTTCACCGTCAGGTAGCGATAGACAAAATGACATTCGATAAAGACGGTAGAATCAACAAAATAAAGGCCGGACATGAGGGAGTCGGTTTTCTACAAAAGAATACAAACCCTTCCGAGAATCTTGTATTAGATAAAAAGGTAAAAATAAAAGCATCTTCCCGGTATGATGATTATTTCAAACCGGAGTACGCAATTGACGATAATAATGCCACCCTTTGGCGTGCGAAAGGCCTGCCGGAAGCAGGGCAAAAAGAATGGCTGGAGATAGATCTGGGTAAAACACAGTCGGTGAAACGTATCTGGACACAATTTGAACACGCAACCTCTTTTTATCAGTATCTGTACGAAACATCTGTTGATGGAAAAGAATGGACCGTATTTGCCGACAGGCGAAATAATCTGTCTGCCGGAAGTCCGATGATCGATCGCAGCGATATACGTGCGCGATACATCCGTCTGACTTTTACGGGTAATGAAAAAAACGGCTATATTCCCGCTGTTTGGAATGTAAAAGTATTTTCCGACGGGACAGATCCGTTTGACAACAATCATGAGAAATTTAACAAACAATCTGATAAAGCCGCTGAAAAAAGAAAAGGATTGTTGTTTGAAATCAATGCCGACAGTTATGAAGAGGGTTCTTTTCTAGGTAGAATCCAAAACAAACTGAATCCGGAACAGGGTTTTGATGCACTGGGTATGCCGGTCGTTATCAAAGAAATAGATGGAAGAAAAGCGTTTGTATTCAACGGCAGACAACAATATCAGTCCGATTTCGGATTGCCGAATACGATGACCGGAAATCCGTCTTATACCATCTCCGCGTGGATTGCATCAACCAATCCGAAGGAAAATGAATGTATTATTGATATGAATGAGTCATGGGGCGAATTACATAAAATCATATTAGGTTACGGAACAAGCCCGCGAAGCGGTATCACCATGCATCATGGATGGTATGAAGACATGGGATTAAAGGAACTTCCGACAGGAGAAACGTGGAACTATGTAGTAGTGACATTTGACGGATACAAAGAGAGAATATATCTTAACGGCGTATTTATCAAAGAAAAAGATATTTTCCTTGCCGTGGGCGAATGCAATAAGCTAACTTTAGGCGCCAAATTCGACGGGGAACATCCTTTCGGTGGATGTCTTCATTCACTGAAAGTTTATGACACGGTTGTAAGCGCAGAAGATATTAACACTTTGCGTTAAAGAACGCGAAGCGACCTTGTGTGGTGAGCCGTTAAGTAGTGCAGTGAGGCGTCAAAAATCTATGCTGTTTGAGCGAAGCGAGTTACATAGATTTTAGCCGACCGGAGCGTTAAGCTTAACGGAGTGAGCCACACAAAGTCTTGATTTTTTGGTTCTTTTTTATCAAGAAAAAAGAACGAACATACGATAAACAACTTAATTTTAATTATATCCTTATGAAAAAAATTATCATTATCGCCTTAGCTGCAACAATGATTTGCGGTGCCCAGGCTCAGAAAAAGACAGAAAGCGGAGGCTACCCGATCACTCCGGTACCGTTTACTTCGGTAAAAGTGACCGATACGTTCTGGGGACAACGACTGAAGGCCAGCCGTGAAGTGACTATTCCACTAGCATTCAGTAAGTGCGAAGAAACCGGACGATACGAGAACTTCGTTAAAGCAGCGAATCCCAGTTCGGAATACATTGTGGGCGGATTGTCTTTTGACGATACTGACGTTTATAAAACAATTGAGGGTGCCAGCTATTCCATGCAGACGTATCCGGATAAAAAACTCGAAAAATACATCGACAGTGTTTTAGTCATTGTCGCTGCGGCACAGGAGCCGGACGGATATCTGTTCACCGCCCGTACCATGAATCCGGAACATCCGCACGAATGGGCCGGAAGTGAACGGTGGGAAAAAGTGGAAAACCTGAGTCATGAATTCTATAATCTTGGACACATGGTGGAAGGCGCTATCGCTTATTATCAGGCGACAGGAAAACGCAATTTCCTGGATATAGCAATCGGATATGCCGACTGCGTAGAACGTGAAATCGGTGACGCGCCGGGAAAACAGGTAAAAGTGCCAGGTCACCAGATTGCTGAAATGGCATTAGCTAAATTATACCTTGTTACCGGAGATAAGAAATACCTTAACTTAGCTAAATTCTTCCTTGATAAACGTGGATATACGGAACGTACGGATGAATACAGCCAGGCGCACAAGCCAGTTCTTGAACAGGACGAAGCTGTCGGACATGCCGTTCGCGCAGCCTATATGTATTCCGGAATAGCCGATGTGGCTGCTTTGACAGGAGATACGGGTTATATTCATACAATTGATAGAATCTGGGATAATGTGGTCACTAAAAAACTATATATTACAGGAGGTATCGGAGCTACAAGCCATGGTGAAGCTTTCGGTGAAAATTACGAACTGCCGAATATGTCCGCTTATTGCGAAACCTGTGCCGCTATCGGTAATGTGTACTGGAACTATCGTTTGTTCCTCCTGCATGGCGAATCAAAATATTACGACGTATTGGAAAGGACTTTATACAACGGGTTGATATCCGGAGTATCGCTTGACGGAGGAGGTTTCTTCTATCCGAACCCGCTTGAATCAATCGGACAGCATCAGCGTCAACCCTGGTTCGGATGCGCTTGCTGTCCTTCGAACATATGTCGTTTTATCCCCTCGCTTCCGGGATATATTTATGCCGTACATGATAATGATCTGTATATAAACCTCTTTATGAGTAATACTTCCGACATGAAAGTTCAGGGTAAAGCCGTATCAATTGTACAAAAAACCGAATATCCCTGGAATGGAGACGTACAAATCACAGTTAATCCGAAAGGAAAGCACACCTTCTCTCTGAAAGTACGTGTTCCGGGATGGGTGCAGGACGAAGTCGTTCCGAGCAATCTATACAAATATACGGATAACAAAGATTTGACTTATCAGGTAAAAGTGAACGGGAAACAAGTTGAAAGCAAGCTGGATAAAGGATATTTTGTTATTAATCGCGCATGGAAAAAAGGGGATGTGGTAGATGTACATTTTGACATGGAGCCTCGTACGGTAAGAGCAAATAATAAAGTAGAAGCTGACAGGGGTAAAATCTCCGTAGAACGTGGCCCGATTGTGTATTGTGCGGAATGGCCGGACAATGATTTCAGCGTACTGAGTGTATTCATGAATCGCAAGCCGGAATTCACCGTAGAAAGAAAAAATGATTTGTTATATGGCATTAATCAGATAAAAACAGAAGCGCAAACATTACTCTACGATGAATCCGGACGATTACAAACAAAAGATGTGTCGCTTACATTGATTCCGTATTATGCCTGGGCGCATCGCGGAAGCGGAGAAATGTCCGTATGGCTGCCTCAGGATCTGAGCGCGACACGCCCGGTAATGCCGCCGACTGCTACGACAAATGCTACGGTAACAGCTTCGCATCAGGTAAAATCTATTTCGGCCATTAATGACGGACTGATTCCGGCTGATGAAAACGACCGTTCTGTCCCCTATTATCACTGGTGGCCAAAAGAAGGTACGACCGAATGGATTGAATATGAATTTACATCTCCTGCAAAAATATCGTCATCTTCTGTTTTCTGGTATGATGATAGCCCATGGGGCGGATGCCGTATCCCGGAAAGCTGGAAAATATACTACAAAAATAATTCGGGGGAATGGAAAGCTGTACAGAATACAACTGAATACGGTACCATAAAAGGAGATAATAACCGTGTCAAATTCGAACCTGTAACGACAACTGCCGTTAAGATGGAAGTTGTATTACCGGAAAAGAACGCGGCCGGATTATTTGAATGGAGTGTTGAATAGAAACTATAATCCATTATAAACAAGCATCATATGAAAAACAATATTAAACTTTTAATTATGTCTGCGGCATTATTAACCGCGACATCGGGCAGCATGGCAAAGGCTGAAACGGCTGCCGTGACTGACGAAGTAAAAAACCTGGCACTTCTGCCGAATGTGGAAGTTACGACGTCCCTTTGCTCCTCCTGGGAAACCCTGGAGTTCATAAATGATGATATCGCTCCGGCAACCTCCGGATATATAGGTAATCAAAAGCAATACGGAAACTGGCCTTCACCCGGCCAATACAACTGGATTGAATATGCATGGCCGATTGCCCATAACCTAACGGGATCTGCCATATTCTGGTGTAGTGATAACGGCGGCTTATTGGCTCCTGATGACGCTTACATCGAGTACTGGGATGGAACCGAATGGAAAAAAGCAGGATCTATCGGAACCGAGTTAGACAAATACAACGAATTAAGCTTCGAAGCAAAGAGCCGGAAAGTAAGGATCTTCATGAAGAGTAATACCGAATCTACCGGTGTCCATGAATGGAAAATTTTCGGTACGGAAGGTGTAAGCTGCGATGCCTCTGAAGTTAAGCCTTATGTAATTTTGAATAATTCTACACGCGAACAACAAAGCTACGCTTCTTTAAACGCAGGAAGCAGCGTGACATTTTCGCCTGTTTTGACAAACAATGACCAAGGCGGTTTGTGGGTATGGAGCGGGCCGGATAAATTTACCGCCGCAAACAGGGAAGTTTCACTTTCCAATTTGACAAAAGAGCAAAGCGGAACATATAAGGTTATTTATGTAAACAGTTGCGGGATGGAAACCACCCAATATTTTCATCTGACGGTAAACACCGGGGTTTCGGGAGCTTCTTACCAGTGGCCGGTATACAGTCCCACGCTGAATTATCATTTCACGCAGGAATATCCGGATATTAAAGAACCGACAAAGGATCTTATCGATGATACGAAGATTGCAGGAACGATCTCCGACGGCTGGTGGACATTTCATTGGGGCCCGAGTGCAAACCCGAAGGTTACGGCAGCAGCAGTTACTCCGATGTTGAAACGAATGAATGAAGATTTTGAATACATCCGCAATACAATGGGATGGCCGCCCGATAAACGTGCAAAAAACGGATATCGTAGCGCTATTTATCTGTATGGTTCAGGACTGAATACGGATAATGCGAATAATACAACCGATCTTGGCGGATGGCAAGGTTCGATTCATTATCAAGGAGAAGACTGGCCAATGGTACTGTTGTCATGGTATCCGGTTTATGCATTTGACCCGAATTGCGGTTTTACCGAATCCGACAGAAATTACCAGATGGGAGCAGTCGTTCATGAAGGCATCCATTCTATTCTGGCGGACATGCCGGGCTGTAAACAGGCAGCATGGTTCCACGAAGGAGGAAACACCTGGTTACAGCAGGAGATGGATTCGGAACGTTCCGGTGATTATAGTGAAATGGGATTCCTAAACGGAGCGCCTTTTATCGCGCCTTTTATGCCTATTGAGTGCTATAGCGGCTGGCTTCAGGACGAAACATTCGGAGGCCCATCGGCAGAAGGAGTCAATAAGTCCGAAGGCTCCCAGCAAATTTGCACCTGGAAAAACTACCTTGGCGGTACTCAATATGGAAATATGTTTCCGGTTTATATGGGACAAACGCTGGGAAATGGTAGTATTCCATGGGTATGGAGATATTGCGAAGGAAGAGTGCTGGAGGGTATGGCGGAAACATTAGGTAGCGAACAAACACGCCGTTTGATCATGGAATACAGGGCCAAACAAGCTTTGCTTGACTTTGGAAAATGGACGGATGCTATAAAAAAATTAGTAAATAACTATTTCGGCACAAATATCGGCCCTGAATGGGAACCTTACTGGATTAATTCTCCTGCATGGAAAGCAACTCCTTATGCTGCAACTACGATGGATAACGCTACTCGTATTTTGACTCCGGAATACCGCACCACTCCGGGATGGTCGGGAGGAAACCAGATACCGCTTCATGTGGAAGGAAATAAGATTTCCGTCATATTCCAGCCGTTGGGAGAGAATATGTCCTGTCAGTTATGTTACCGGACTAAAGCCGGGGAAACGGTATACGGACAACCGTCGTTCGGAGGCGAATGTGTACTTAAATTGGATAAGGAACCGGCAAACGGAATTGTTTTTGCCGTTATCTCAAACCTTAATTATATCTACGAAGGAGAAAAAACAAGAACTGCACATTATGACTATCGTTTGAAACTTGGTGAAGGTGTAACAAGTGCAGCAGATATCAATAAAAAGTGGTATGACTGGACTCTTGACCTGAATGTTTCGAACGAAGTGATTGCTAAAGAAGTGAATGAAGATGTTGTAAAGATCTATCAGAGTGATACGGGAACAGGTAGTCCTGTTCATATACAGTTTGAAAACCAATTAAGCGAACCGGCGCTGTTGAATGTTTTGAACTTAAACGGTATATCTGTTTATAAAACAAATATCAATGATATTTCTTATACGATCCCTTCCGGGAATTTATCCTCCGGAGTCTATGTTTTCACATTTTCATCACAGAAAAGCAATATTACTAAAAAAGTTCTCGTTAAATAAAATATAAACTTAATATTTACAGATTATGAACAATGCAATTTATAGATTTCATAAACCGGAAAACGAGCCGGTTAAATCATACGCTCCGGGAAGTCCGGAAAAAACAGCATTAAAACAGACATTGAAACAACTATCATCAGAGGAATGGGATATCCCTTTGATCATAGGAGGAAAAGAAGTGCGTACCGGAAATACCGGAAAGGTAGTAATGCCCCATGATCACAAGCACGTATTGGCGACTTACCATAAAGCCGGTGAGAAAGAAGTTCAAATGGCCGTTGACGCAGCTATGAAGGCACACAAGGGATGGTCTGAACTACCCTGGGTGGAACGTGCATCGGTCATGATGCGTGTAGCCGAGTTGTTTTCTACAAAATACCGTTATCTGTTGAATGCCTCGGTGATGCTCGGACAAAGCAAAAGTCCGTTCCAGGCAGAAATCGATGCTCCGTGCGAATTGATTGATTTTTTGCGTTTCAGCGCATTCTACGCCGGACAGATTTATGCCGATCAACCCTATTCGGAAAAGGGAATCCTGAACCGGTTGGAGTATCGCGCATTGGAAGGATTTGTTTTTTCCCTGAGTCCGTTTAACTTCACATCCATTGCCGGCAATCTGAATATGGGGCCTGCGATGATGGGAAATGTGGCCGTATGGAAACCTTCTACCACCGCTATCCATTCAAACTACCTGTTGATGAAAGTTTTTCAGGAAGCGGGACTTCCGGATGGCGTCGTAAACTTTATACCGGGACAGGGAAGCGTGATCGGTAAAGTGGTCACATCCAGTCCGGATCTGGCAGGATTCCATTTCACAGGCTCTACAGCTACATTTAATACATTATGGCGTCAGATGGGCAATAATCTGGAAACATACAAATCATATCCCAAAATTGTCGGTGAAACGGGAGGCAAAAATTTTATTTTCGTTCACCCCTCCTCTCCTACAATTGAAGTAGCGACAGCTATTGTTCGTGGCGCCTTTGAATATCAGGGACAAAAATGTTCCGCCGGTTCGCGCGCCTATATACCTAAATCACTTTGGGGAGAAGTGAGGGAGCAAGTTGGCGATATGCTGAAAGATATAAAGATGGGAGATCCGCAGGATTTTACGAATTTCTTTAATGCGGTGATCGATGAAGCTTCCTTTGATAATATCATGGGATACATCAACTACGCGAAACAGGCTTCGGACGCAGAAGTAATATTTGGTGGTAATGGGGATAAATCCATCGGTTATTATATCGAACCGACTGTGATTCTGACTACGAATCCACAATTTAAAACAATGACGGAAGAAATATTCGGGCCGGTTATCACCATCTATGTATACGACGATAACAACTACGAAGAAACGCTCGAACTTTGCGACCGTACTTCTCCTTACGGACTGACAGGCTCCATCTTCGCACGCGATCGTTACGCGATTATGACCGCATTGGATAAACTTCGTTATTCAGCCGGAAATTTTTATATCAACGATAAGCCTACGGGAGCTGTAATTGGACAACAGCCATTCGGAGGATCCAGAGCATCGGGAACGAACGATAAGGCCGGAGGCCCGTTAAATCTGATCCGCTGGACCAATGCCCGCACAATCAAAGAAGCGTTCGTTCCGCCCACTCATTTTAGTTATCCGTTCTTAAAAGAGAGTTGAATATTGAAAACAAAGAATTAAGAACGATAAGTTAAGAATAGAACCGACCTCGTGTGATAAGCCGTTCAGCCAGTGGAGACAGCGTCAAAAATTTATCCTGTTTGAGCGAAGCGAGTTAGACAGATTTTAGCTGTCGGAACGTCCGGCTGAACGAGCGAAGCACACGAAGTCTTGCTTTTTTGGTACTTTTTTAGCAAGAAAAAAGTACGAAGCCAAACGATAAAACAACCAATCAAATGATAAAAAACAAATTAATTATTGCCATTTTTAGTCTTATAGCTGTTTCCGGATCGCTTTTTGCACAAGGAACGATGGAAGATTATAAACGAGCCTTGTCGTTACCGGAAAAATATAAGAATGCTGTTCCCAACGCGAACATTATGCCGCGCTGGATAGACAATTCGCATAAATTCTGGTATATTAAGGATACCCCGACAGGTGAAAAATATGTGATTGTGGATGCTGTAAAGAAAAGTATTACAGCGATGCCTGATACGATGAAACAACGTATTCTGAATGAAAAGGAAAATTCTCCGTGGAGATCAGGAGGACGTTATTGGGCAGAAAGAGATGAGCAGCGGACAGGAGATTCCGTACCTTCGCCGGATGGAAAATACATGGCATTTATCAAAAACAGCAATGTATATGTCAAAGAAAAAGCTACCGGAAAGGAAAAAGCGTTAAGTATCGATGGTGCGCCGGGTGAATATTATTCGGCTTATATCCG
>JAVBNB010000081.1:0-81717 GCA_031551825.1 Tannerella sp.
TCTGTTTATCGAAATATCGGCTTTGAAGTAACCCGTGAGTTCAACTATTTTAGTTGGAAGAATGAAGACATGCATCATGAAATCAAAAATGGGGACTCTCGATACTCTATTGAGAAAATCGACATAGAACAACATCTTTCCGTTTCGGATTTTTGGGACTTTTATCCTTCATGGCAGAATAGTTTTGAATCCATTCGAAGAACAAGAGAAGACTTTATCAGTTTAGGCGCATTTGTTGACAAAAAACTCGCAGGCTATTGCGTTTTTGAACCCAATTCGGGAGATATTACACAAATAGCGGTTGACAAGCCTTTCAGAAGAAAAGGAATTGCTTCGTCATTGCTTCGTGAAGTCAGCAAACTGAATAAAATTGTAACAACAAAATTATTAAATACAGATATTTCATGTACTTCGATTGTGGATTTTCTAAAAGCTAAAAAAGTTGAAATATCAGGAAAACAGTTTGAGATGATTAAGAAGATATAAACTGGGCATCCGGTCGCGACCATACTCGTTAAAAACCTACATCTATACCAAACACACAAATTATTAACATAGATCCACACAACCGCAAAACCGAAAAGATAAGTTATGATTTTCGACTAAATACTTTTTGTCACATAATAAATCAAAAAATGTAACTTTGAACCATTTCTGAGATTTACTTTGTTGATCTGATGAATAAATTGCTTTTGATTATTGGTCTGCCACGACTATACCCAACGATCCTTTGCATTTTTTGTGCTTTAATTCTTTTTGACAACAATTGTTTGGCTCAAAACAAGAATGAAGTTTCTGTTGATGTGGGATTCTTGCAACTTAAAGACGAACTCAATCAGGGGATGGTCTATCATGGGCCGCAAATCGGATTTCATTACCACCGAAGTTGGTTTTTAAAAAAGTGGGAACTGCTCTACAAACCCGGAATAGCAGTGGGTGTTCCTTATAACAGAGGCATGATAGCGGCTAATATTAATTTTAAACCTATTGATTTTTCGGGTATCAAAAGTGTTTATCAAAAAAATAATCATGACTTTCGCTTCGGATTGAGTTTTGCAACGAACTACAGTTATCAGGTTTATCCTGAACAGCACAGTGCACAACTTTTTTGGTATGGCGAAATCGGGATAGCGCCGTGCATTGAATATAGCTACCAATGGAATCAAAGAAAAATCAAAGTATCCTTGCAAAATTCCATTGCGGGCTTTGTTTCCCGAACCGAAGAGGTCAGCCCTTACTTTTACTCATTCAAATTTTTGGACTTTTTTACACAACCCAATCAAAACATGCGATTCGGGAGCTTCGATAAATACAATCATACCAATATATCTATCGAGTACATTCCGAATATTTCAAAAAAACACTCGTTTGCTGTTGGAATGGATTATATCGACAGCTACTTTAATGCTCATTTTCAAAGTCTAAACTACTATTTGCAATGGAAAAAATCATTTTAAGAATAAAATGGCTGGTTTTGCTTGTGTCTTGTATCGGGCTTACCGCTTGCCTGAAAGAGGATAATTTGAAATTGCCATTCACAACTTATGTACCCGTAAGTTTGGATGATGGTTGGGTAATATCGCCCCCTTCACAAGAAGGTATCGATGAAACGGAGTTGCAAAAAATTTATAAGTATTACCACGAAAGTAGCGATTTATGGCAGGTTCGAAGTCTACTTGTGTTTCGCAATAACAAACTGGTTGCCGAAAGCTACACGAAAAATACGAACGAAATAACGCAACCTGTGCCCATTTGGTCGTGTACCAAACAAGTAATGGGTATCCTCACAGGTATTGCCATGGAGCAAGGGTTTATTGATGATATAAATGACAATATTCAAAAATATTTGTCGTCGGAAGCTGGCTTCCACTCTGATAAAGGCGTAATCACTATCAGTAATTTATTGAAAATGGAATCGGGAATTGCCTTTAGTAACGACGGCTTCAATGGTGAATCCAATAAACTTTTGAAAGAGATCCCGTCCAATAGTCTTGATTTTGTGTTAGGTTTACCCACATTTTGCAGACAAGGAGAACAATTCAACTATAACGATGGTGATCCGCATATTATTTCCGCTATCCTGCAGGACCAAACAGGAAAAACAACCAAGGATTGGGCTGAAGAAGTGTTATTTTCAAAATTGGGTGCCAAAAACTATGATTGGAAAACTTATAAAGACGGAATCACGATGGGTGCATTCGGAATATTGGCAACACCACGCGAAATGGCGCGGATTGGACATCTGGTACTTAATAAAGGAATCTGGTACGGACAGGAGATTGTGAGTTCTGCGTGGATAGACGAAATGACAAGTACCAAAGTCTCTGCCGGACAAGTCAATACTTCCGGTAAATCTTTCGGTTATTATTGGTGGATTGACGAAAGCCGTGGAATTGTTTTTATGTGGGGCAAGGGTGGACAATTTGTATTTATAAAACCAGGTAAAAATTTGATTGTGGTCACTACCGCAGACCCGAACGACGGTCATGTTTTCAGTATTGACAATGCATTGAATATTTTTGACTGGATTGATGACATTACCAATTGATCATATAAAAAAACGGATATCAGCTTGCTATCTCGGGAATATGGATGAAAATCAAAGAACATAAAAACAAATCCAGGGGTAATATATTTATTGAAAATCCACAGGATGCTTATGCTTTTAATATCCTGCTATTACATCGAAAAGCAGGTATGAAATGGCTAAAGTTATAAGGACATTAAAGGTCTGTGCGATGACAAATGTCAGTATGTTTTTGTTGTTATCTTTTTTGAAAATGAAGCGAAAATCTGTTTCTAAGCCAATGCAAACGAAAGCTAGTGAGAACATGACTTCGCGCATTGCTTTTGTTGAACCACTCAGTGCCTTTGCCTGTTCAACCGGAAAGCAAAAGCTGAAAAGGAGGGAAGCAAGTACAAAGCCCAGTACGAATTTAGGAAAACGTTCCCAAATAACCTTTCCGGTAGGTCGTTCGCTTTGATTTGTTCCCCGTAGCGACCAATAAACAGAAATGGCAAAAGCGGCGATTCCGAGAAGTACATTTTGTGACGATTTTATAATGACACTATAGGTTTCCGCCGTCTCGCCGAGGAATTTTCCTGAGGCAACAACAGCTCCTGTCGTGTCGATTGTGCCACCGAGCCAGGCGCCGGCGACTTCCTGCGAGAGTCCGAGCCATTTTGCAAATAAAGGCATTATATACATCATCGGTATGGCTACTACCATCACGATTGCCACGACGAATGAGAGTTTTCTGCTATCTCCTTTTATGGCCCCGCAAGTTGCGATCGCTGCGGAGACTCCACAGATAGAAACAGCGCTTGAAAGCATAATTCCCATTTCACTATCGATTTTTAATTTCCGCGCCAGCCAAAATGTAAAATACCAAACGGACATTACTACAACTATTGCCTGTAATAGTCCGAATGCTCCGGCTTTCATTATTTCATTGAAAAGCACTGTTGTTCCAAGCAATACCAACCCAATTTTTATATAGTATTCGCTTCTTACAGCCGGGATGATCCATCGCGGTAGTCCGATCGTGTTACGGATAAGTAGTCCGATGATAACAGAGAAAAAAACGGATTCCAGTCCTGCCGTTTTGATCGCCGGGATGTAAGTTAAACTCTGCGATATGATAGATATGGAGAATATAAGCAGAAAAGCCGGAAAAAAACGACGAACTTTTTCTCCCAGTATTTTGGCTCCTGAAGCGGAAAAGACAAATGAAATCAGAAATAAAATAAGGAGGGAATACCAGGAGTCTGTTTCCGTTAGGGTTTTGGGAAATTTAGGAATAATTGTCGGAAACAGGATGATTACTGTGATTAGTAATAATCCTAAGATTGTTGCTATCCAGTCTTCGTTTTTAAATTGTTTTGGTATTGTCAGTTTCATTTGTCTTTTTACTGTTCTATTTTTCCGATTCAGTACTATAGTATTACCGGAAAGAGATCAGGCTCCTGATTTTGCAAATTATGATTAATAATGGTTTTTTAAGCCGGCAAAGATAACCTTTATGTAGATAAAAGAGTAAAGATTGTACTTTTTTCAATAGACTTAAATCAATATGTGCACTATGACAGTGCAAAAAATAACAAAAAGTGCACTATTGTGGTGCAAAATTATCAGATTCAATAAAGGTTGGTTATAAAAACAGAGAACCTCCGTAAGTTACGGGTTCTCTGTTTTTCTATTTTGTCAATGTTTTATTCTCAGCTTAAAAACATTTTTATATCCTCGTCGGGTGTCGTGATGCCGCCGATACCGAAGTTATCAATCAGGACTTTCGCTACGTTGGGCGACAGGAAAGCGGGAAGTGTCGGGCCGAGATGAATGTTTTTGACGCCGAGTGATAACAGGGCAAGTAGTACAATGACGGCTTTTTGCTCGTACCAGGCAATGTTGTAGGCGATAGGGAGTTCGTTAATATCGCTTAAACCGAATACGACTTTGAGTTTCAGCGCGATTAATGCTAAAGAATAGCTGTCGTTGCACTGTCCGGCATCTAAGACACGCGGGATGCCGCCAATGTCTCCGAGTGGTAGTTTGTTATACCGGTATTTGGCGCAACCAGCCGTCAGGATGACTGTATCTTTCGGTAACTTTTCTGCAAACTCTGTGTAATAGTCGCGACTTTTCATGCGGCCATCGCAACCCGCCATTACAATAAATTTACGGATAGCTCCGGATTTTACGGCGTCAACCACCTTGTCAGCCAAAGCAAATACCTGTTCATGAGCAAAACCTCCGATGATTTCTCCGGTTTCGATTTCGACAGGCGCTTTACAACGTTTGGCATGTTCAATTAATACTGAAAAATCTTTCGGTTTGCCATCTTTGCGGTCTTCGATATGTGGAAACCCACTGAAACCTGCGGCACCTGTCGTGTATACTTTGTCTGCGTATGTCGAGTTCGAACGGGGAGGAACAATGCAGTTGGTCGTAAACAGAATAACTCCGTTGAATGATTCGAAATCTTCGTTCTGTCTCCACCACGCGCTACCATAATTTCCGGCGAAATGGCTATACTTTTTGAATGCCGGATAATAATGCGCCGGAAGCATTTCGCTGTGTGTATAAACATCAACACCTGTATTTTCGGTTTGTTCCAGAAGATCCTGCATATCACGCAGGTCATGGCCGGAGATAAGAATAGCCGGATTATTACGTACTCCTATATTGACTTTGGTTATTTCCGGATTTCCATACGTGGAGGTATTTGCCTTATCAAGCAGAGCCATTGTTTTAACTCCGTATTCACCACATTGTAAAACTAATGCGATGAGTTCGTCAACAGACTTTTCCTGGGTAGTGTCAACTAATGCCTTTTGCATAAAGGTATGAATGTCGTTGTCTTCGTAACCTAAGTTCGCCGCATGTTCGGCGTATGCCGCCATTCCTTTAACTCCGTAAGTCAGTAACTCCCGCAAGGAGCGTATGTCCTCATTTTCAGTTCTAAGTACCCCTATTGTTGCAGCCTTGGCTTCCATTTCTTCCGGACTGTCAGCATTCCAGCTTGTGCAATCACAGTTGACACATTGTTCGGGCGCCAGTCCGTTGTTTTTGATTTGTCGGGCAAGTTCATCACGTAAAAGAATCGCTTCACGTATTCTTTTCACAAAACGCTCTTTGTCAAAATTCGCGTTTGTGATTGTCATAAACAATGACTCCATCACAAAACGGTTTGTTGTGTCCGGAATTTGTGTACCGGCTTCACGTAATTTCACTGTATGGTGTGATATTCCTTTCAGCATAAACAGTAACAAATCCTGCAGATTGGCAACGTCTGAAGTTTTACCGCATACTCCTTTAATTGTACAGCCTTTATTCTGAGCTGTTTCCTGACATTGAAAACAAAACATGTTCATAATTTTTTAATCTTTAGTTAGTACTCGTATAATTTATATCCAGCATTCTTCTTTTATATCTCCCTGAAGGCCGATGACGACTTTTTTAACCGGAACTTTTCGTGATGCCTGCTCCGTAGCCATTTTTACCAATTGCAACAGCCCACCACAGCATGGGACTTCCATGATAACCACTGTTATGGTATTTATCTGAGCCGCATCTATCATTTCGATTATTTTTGCAATATATGTTTCCTTATTGCTGTCTAACTTCGGACAAGCAATGGCTAATGTCCGGTTTTGAATAAAACGACGATGAAAATCGGCAAAGGCATAAGCCGTACAGTCTGCCGCCAATACCACATCCGCTTCCCGGAAGAATCCAGCCTGAGGATTCAGGAGGTGTAACTGTACCGGCCAGTGGCTCAGTTGGGAAACCGAAAACGATGCGGGTTCACCGGGATTGGTATTCTCATTAGTCTGCGTCCTTTTGTCTGCGTCGGAATTTTGGGCTATGCCATTAGAATAAAAGCCCATAACAGGTGATGGTTTTCCGGTTGACATTGACGGTTTTTCTCTCAGAAACGAACGCTCCATGCTTCCCGGACACCCGCAAGCCAATGGGGGTTTACTATCCTGATACAGGATAGAATTAAGATTGATGTCAATCTTTTTTTCTTGTAAATATTGTATGCCTTTTTGGAGATAGAGTTTTTCTCCATGCTCTTTCAAATGTTTCAGATGAGCCAGAATGGTGGCTTCTCCTTTAGGGACAATCCGTTCCATGACTGCGATTTCGTCATAAGGTTCAGCTTCGCGTGTTTCCAGCGTGATAGCTCCGGCCGGACATTCCCCGATACAGGCTCCCAATCCGTCACAGTATAATTCGCTTACGATACGGGCTTTTCCATCAATCATTTGTAAAGCCCCTTCATGACATCCCTGAACGCATAATCCGCAACCGTTACACAGTTCTTCATTAATCTTTATAATATTCCTCTTTGCTTTCATCGTTTTTATTTTTCACAAAAATACAATGGCGTATGGGTAAAAAATGTGACATTGGTTACATGTAATGAAATTTATTATATGTATTTTTGTAAAAAAATGAAAGCTATGAATTCCGACTTACTTTTTTTCTGTACTGCCTGTCGCGAAAAATCCCAGGAAGAGATTGACAAAATTGAATGTACCATTGAACATACGATAAAGACCTATAAGAAAGGTGAGTGTGTTGCCCGTCAGGGTGATAAGGTAACATCTCTGTATATGCTTTCCAAAGGTCGCGTAAAAACGGAAATAGTATCCGATTCAGGCCTTACGCTTTCGATAGAAGAGATTTCAGCGCCTTATCCTTTGGCTGCAGCTTTTCTTTTTGCTGACGAAAACCATTTTCCGGTAGATGTAACTGCTTTGGAGGATTGTGAAATTATCCTTATCAGCAAAACGTCTATTGAAGAACAGATGGTAAAATGCAAGGCTTTTTTGAGGGGGTTTATGGCTTTTATCGCAAACCGTGTCCAATTTCTCTCCGAAAGACTGAAGATTTTTTCACAAAAGGGTTTAAAAGCTAAAATCGCATATTACATCTTACAGTTGGACAAGAACGGTTTATTTGAACTGGATCGAAGCATAACTTCACTTGCCGATTATTTCGGAGTAGAACGTCCGTCGCTTTCAAGAGCCATATCAGAAATGGTTAGAGATGGGATCATTGAATTCAGAAACAGAAAAGGACGAATTCTGAATTATAATGAGATGAAAGAACTGTTAGGGTGATGTTTGGCAATTCCGAATGAATTTATGATAGAGATTTGTTTTTTGTAAATTCTTCGAAGAAGGTGTCCCTGTATGTGTTTCCGATTGCGATTTCGTAATTTTTGATGAAAACATCGTTGTTGTCAAAGGAATCGATATGATTCTTATTCACGATATATGACCGGTTTATCCTTAGAAAGATACTTTTAGGAAGTAAGTCGTGTATGTTTTTGATGTTCATCCGGGTGATAATACGTTGCCCATCCATCTGGATAATAACATAATCTTTTAATCCTTCAATGAAAAGGATATCTTTCAGATGTATTTTGAAAAAACGCCTGTCGGATTTGACGAAAATATAGTCGTCTTCGACATTTTCCACACTTTTATTGTCTTCTTCTAATAGCAGGGAATGGTAGGTGATCGCTTTGTCTACCGCTTTCCTGAATTTGGCAGGATCAATCGGTTTGACTAAATAATCAATCGCATCCACCTCGTAACTGTCTAGCGCGTACTCGGAGTAGGCTGTGGTGAAAATGATCAGCGTATGTTTGGGTATGCTTCGTGCAAATTCAATGCCGCTTATCCCCGGCATCTGGATATCAAGGAATATCAAATCGACCTGGGTTGTTTGTATAAATTCGCTTGCAGCTTCCGCACTGTTGAAGCTGTCGAGCAATTCTAACCGGGAAATCTGTTCAACCAGCTTTTTGATCCCTTTACGAGCGATAGGCTCATCATCAACTATAATGCACTTCATAATTTTAATCGTAAATTGATAGTATAGGATAATTGTTCGTCATTTATTTCCAATGAATATTTATTTCCGAATAACAAATCAAGCCGCCTTTTGATATTTACCAAACCTAAACCGCCTTCTTGCTTTTTTATCGGACGAATTGGCTTTGAATTTATACAGATAAATGATAATTCATTGTTCTGTATGCTAAAATGCACATGGACATACGAATGGTTTTCACTTGCGCTATGTTTCACGGCATTCTCCACAAAGGGAATAAATAGTAACGGTGGTAATTGAACCGAATCAATATCGCCTTCTTTCGACAAAATGGTTTCAAATTGGTCGCGACGAGTTTTTTCCAACTCAAGGAAGTCATTCAGAAATTCAATGTCTTTATTTAAGGAAACGACCTCTTTTATACTATCATTCAGCTGATAATGTAACATTTCGTTCAGTTTTGTCAATATCTCCGATGCAACCTCAGCATTTTCATGCACCATGATATTGGCATTATTCAACATGTTGAAAAGGAAATGAGGATTGATTTGACTCTTGAGGTATGCCAGCTCGGATTGTAATGTAGCTGACTCCAATTCACTGATGTGTTGGTTTTGTGTTGCTTTATATTTGAACAAAAGCAGCGCTGACGTACCGGCAACAAAAAGTCCGAACCTGAGAATAAATGATGTAAGACCCAATAAAATCCCCAAAACACCTTCGGGCGCCGGCTGGTCATCTGAGGAAGGCAACATGTTTAGAAGTATTCCGATGCTAAAGATGGCAAATACTGTTAGCCCTGCCAATGATAAAATATATTTCCAGATTTTATTTTTTAACAGAAATCGAGGAACCAACAAGTACATATTCAAATAAACAACGACATTAATCAACATGGCATAAATAATCCAGGCCCCGTAAGGCTGAGCCCGCACTTCGTTCGGATTGTCCCAAAATACATTGATAGCCATACCGAAAACGAGCAATTGCAACAACAAATGCCTCAATATCCTGTATCGGGGAGCTAAGAGCAATTCCGTGATCTTTTCGTCTGTTTTATTGAACATGGTTTGAATGCATTAATTGTAGTTCAATCGAATCTTTATTTACCAAAAGTTGGTAATCATCTCCGTATAGTATTTGCAATCGTTGTTCGACGATCGCAAAATCGGATCGGGACAGGACAATATCGTCTGCCTGACAGTTAAACCGGATGCGATCATTATTGCCGGATACAATTATTCGTAAACCATTGTTTTTAATTTGATTGCGAGTTTTCATCAGCATTTTTTGAACAAAAGGAATAAGCAACAAGGGTGGAATAAGTTGATGCTCTATTTTTCCTTTAGTAGAGATTGTATATTCAAAATCGGGAGCATATAACTGTTCCAAATTCAGATAATTCGTTATAAATTGGATGTCAACATTCAGAAAAACTTTCTCTCTGTTGCAATCATATAGTTCATATCGTAATAATTCACTTAAACGGAATAACATATCAGAGGCTTTGTCTGCATCGTTTTTTGCCAATGCCGAAGTTGTATTGAGTATATCAAATAGAAAGCGAGGATTTATTTGCTCTTTCATCCGGTCGACTTCCGATTGGAGGAGTTCGTTTTCCAATCGATTGATTTGCACGTCATCATCCATCCATTGCTTCAATAAAACAGTCATTGAAATTCCGGCAATACAGATTATATTTAAAGCAAAATAGGATATATTATCATAGATATTGGTCTGGGCATAAGTAAGCGAACTATTCATCAGAGAGCATCCGATTGCTTCCACAAGCAATTTTCCTGCCAGCAATAACAACATCAGGAGAAAGAATCCGAGTAAGTACAAAGCATATTTTTTTTTCAGCAGAAAACGTGGAATCAATAGATACAAATTGGAGTAAGCCGCGATCAGGTATAAGATCCAAAAACTCAACCCCAATAAATAAATCGTATGGCCCAAAACCGAATGATGTTGTTGAAATTCTCCTAAAACCTGATTGAATGCTATGACTGCCAATATCGTAAGTAATAGCAAATGTCTCAGGATCTTAAACCGGGGAGTGAATAGAATATCGTATAATAACGAATTTTTTATCATTGGTTGATATTATTTTTTGTTCCGAAGATACTGTTTTTATTTTATTTTTAAACAGTTTTTCAAAAATCCAGCTTGTAGCTTACGTTAAGTAATGACGTAGCATTTCTTTTAGGTTCGATAATACCGGTATTCAGATTGTATTCATGTCCGTAATATTCCCGATATTTTGTTGCATTGATGCCTTTGATTGCAAATTCGTGAGCTGTTTTTTGTTTGTTTATCCGGTAACTTATTGTATAATTTCCTAAAAATATAGGTGAAAATTGGTTGCTGTATGCTTGTGTTTCATCGTATTGAGTTTTTTTATCCGGATGAGCCAACGAAGCCTGTTCGTCAACAGGTGAATACCGGTCGCCACCTTGTACTGTTACTTTCAGGTTAATTCCCAGTACGTTTTGTTCGTTTCGTCCCAGCATCCATTCTTTACCAATCAGTCCGTTAACAATAAAATTACGGTTGAATTTTGTGCTATGCCAAACGCCGTCGCCACCACAATACCGGGAGTCGAAAATAGATGCAGTTATCATATAATACAATCCTTTTGTCAAATATTTTTCCAGTGTAAAATCTACACCGATATTTCGTCCTTTTCCCGTATTAACCAATGGTTCTTCAACATAAAAAGCGCTCCGGTTGAGGATGGAATAAGAACTGTCGGCCATTACCGGAACATCATATAAATATTGGAAATAAGGTTCTATCCGGAGGTTCATATTATCCGAAATTTGAAAATTATAAGACAACATCAGGTGATGTGTCTTTATAAAATCGAGGTTTTTATTTACCAAATCTCCGCTACCATCTTTGGCTTGCACAAAATAGACATCCATTTTTTCCATGCGGCTATGCAAACCATAAGCAAAAGCAAAAGAACTTTTTTCTGATGCTTGCCATTTTATTCCTGCCCGCGGTTCAATAACCCAATCATTATTCAGAGCAAGCCATTGTCCGTTGATACCAAGTGTCATCGATAAATTATCATTCAAATCAATGGACGAACTTGTGTAAGCCGCAACCAAATTGGTATTGCCATTCCCTCTTGATATCGTTTGTAAGGGTTCTGTCTCAAAAGGTGAGACTTTCAAATCCATATCATACGACATATTGGTAATCGTAAATCCGGTCTTATTTGTATGCCTTGAATTGTATTTACGATTGTAAGATGAGGTAAGCGCCAAATTCGTGTAACGGCTCTCGAAATCAAGGGCGGGACTTACATTCAATTGATCGTCATAAACATCTTCCCATATATCATTTTTCGCAAAAGTAGCGGCAAGGGTTGTTTTCAGGTAAGCATCTTTTTCAAAAAAATAACGATGGCTTATTCCGCCGGATGCCGAAGATTGTTTAGCGGTAGAGGCTTCCCTCTCGTCTTTGTACTTCCATTTTTGCGGATTATATTCAAGGTCGGGTTCGGCTTTATCAATAAAACCGGTTCCCCATACAGAAAATATACCGGCTTTTCTGGTTGGAAAATTCAGTTTGAAATTTAAGTCCTGATAATCCAGCACTCCTCCGGACGACGCCATATCTAATTTGTTCATCAATCCGGTAGTCGAGTAACGATAATTGAATAGGTAAGATGAATTTTGCGCTTTATTAATTGGTCCTTCGGATGCGAAATCCAATCCCAATATGCCTGCTTGGAAAGTATGCTCAAAATTCCGGTTATTGCCGTTTCTTAATTTCATATCAAATACGCCTGAAACAGCATTGCTATATTCGGCTGGGAAAGCTCCTGTAAAGAAATCCGAATTTCCCAGTACATTGCCGCTGAGCGATGACAATACTCCTCCTCCTAATGTGGCGACATCAGCAAAATGATTGGGATTGGGAATTTCTACATCTTCCAAACGCCATTGAAGTAAACTCGGAGCGTTTCCATGAACCGAAATACCATTGGTCGAAACGCTTGGCGATACTCCGGCAAATGAGCTTACTAAGCGTGCGGGGTCGTCCATTCCACCGGCAAAGCGACTTGCCTCTTCTACACTCAGCATACGGCCGCCCGACAATGCCATTTTATTCAATGTTTCCTTTTTATTGATGCGCGGTTTGATAACGACTTCGCTAAGTTCCTGAATATTTTCTTTCAGTTGGATTTCAAGATAGGCTTCTTTGGCCGATGTCAACATGATCTCGCGAAAAACAGCGGGTTCGTATCCCATAGATGTCGCCTGCAGATCGTGACGGCCTACAGGAATATTATTTATCAGGAATTTACCGTCTTCATCGGTTGCCGTTCCTTTCTGTGGCAAGTCTAAAAGGCTGACCGATACAAAAGGAAGCGGGGTGCCTGAAGCATGGTCGATTACTACGCCGCGGATGGTTTGCACAGGTTTGTTTTCCTGAGCATATACGTTTATTGAAAACAAGATGCAAATAATGAACGATATTGAAAATACTAACTTTTTCATACGATTTTAATTGTTTTATTATTTTGATTGTTGTTATTTCTGGGTCAAAAGTACCGGCAATAAACGGGCGCTTACGAGTTATGAGACGAACCTGCTGTTTTTGTAGACGGAATTGCCGTTTTATGCGAAGAAGATCGTATCTTTATTCAAAACATGGAGATAGCTTCGTTCGATAATGCAAAAATTTATTTTTGCATTACTCTCAACTTTCGCTATCTTTGGCCTCGAATAGAAGTGCCTGAGACTATGAAGGAAAAGCAATTGGGGAAAGGTCGGCAAAAAAAAGAGGTGTTGCCGAAAAATGATGCAAAGCGTGAACATCGCATTGCTTTTATGTTGAATGATACGGAATATAACGCGATCGAACGATATTTGCGTAAATATAAAATTGCAAATAAATCAAATTGGTACCGTAGCACCATTCTTGCCCATGTATGGAAAATAATGGAAGAAGATTATCCGACTTTGTTTAATGAAAATGAGATGAGGCGATGATCAATCCATTTTCCGATGAATATTTTATGAAGCAGGCGCTTGCCGAAGCGCGTATTGCTGTGGAGGAAGACGAGGTGCCTGTAGGCGCCGTTATCGTATGTGGTAACCGTATAATCGCACGCGCCCATAATCAGACCGAACGCCTGAACGACCCGACCGCACATGCCGAAATGCTTGCCATTACATCCGCGACAAGTACTATGGGTGCCAAATATCTGACGGATTGCCGCTTGTATGTGACAGTGGAGCCTTGTGTGATGTGCGCCGGAGCTATCGGCTGGTCACAACTTTCTGCTATCATTTATGGTACACCGGATGAAAAGCGCGGTTTTACCAAATATGCTCCTAATGCTCTACACCCCAAGACCGAAGTCCGTAGCGGCGTCATGGAAGATGAGTGCGCCGCCGAAATGAAATCCTTTTTTCAGAGTAAGCGCTAAGAGCCGCTTGTATTCAACTCAATTCTAAGCGTTAGCCCATAACTTGAGACTATGAAGAATTTACTGATATTGTATATCAATTTTCATGTTGATATTGTTTTCCGAAACTAACGGGTCGTTTTCAGTTGTTTTCAGTCGGATGTCTTTGAGGATGAAGCTGTCACTCCATGTTATGTTTCCGGCTTTCTTTGCTTCCACATCTAAGTTATATAATTGAAAATTATGTAAGCGCAGCGAATCATTTAATCCGGCAGCCGTAATGAATAGGTCTGCCGCTGTGGCCTTGACATTTGCTAAATAGATATTCCGGAATTGCGGATACCCTTTTTCCTTGGGTTCAACCGGAGTCAGCATGGTTTTCCAATGCTCGGGAATCTCCTGTCCTTCGTATTTTTCAGGTAGTTTGGAATAGCTGTAAGCCGGATACCAATTGATGTCTGCCGATACAATTCTTTTTGCGCTGTCTGATACGACGTCGATCATGTATATATTCTCTACAAATCCGCCTCGTGTAAGCGCCGACTTGATCAGTAAAACCGTAGGTGTTTTGTTTGCCTGCAGGTTATAAGCCAATACATTCCGGATTCCTCCTGATGTTTCACTTCCGCAGGTTATTACTCCGCTACCTTTTCCTGTGCTACACCCACGTATAACGATATTTTCAGTAGGCCTGTTTACCCGTAGTCCATCGGCATCTCTTCCCGCTTTCAGGCAGATATTATCATCATTACAATCAATGGAACAGTTTTCAATTAGGATTGACGAAGAAGAATCAATGTCAATGCCGTCTGTGCTGGGGCCGTGTTGTCCGCCGATATTATTGTTGACGGTTATACCATTGGCCGTACAATTTTTAGAATAAAGTATTTGTATGCCCCAAAAACCTGTGCGCATGATTGTGAAGTTTTTCAGGGTCGCGTTTGTACTATTGGATATCAATATGCCTCGTACGCGTTTACAGTCATAGTCTATAATCCAGCGTAATCCTTCTTTCTCATATTCTTTTCGCATCTGCCAGTATTTGTTCCAGAAAACTTCGCCACAGCAGTCGATGAGTCCCTCGCCGGAAATAGCGGCATTGTCGGCATCAATAATATTAAGGACTGCCGATGGCCATATCATTTCAATTCCGGCAACCCGTGTACGGATTTCCGGATAATCACAAATGTCGGTGCTGGCATATAATGTAACATCTTTACCTATTTCAAGGTTAACACCTTCTTTTATGAACAACGCTCCGGTAGCATAGCCTCCCGGCTTCAAGGTTACCGTTCCTCCTCCTGTTTTGTGACATTCGTCAATGGCAGTTTGTATTGCCTGTGTACTTAGGATTGTCGTGTCGTTCACCGCTCCGAATGTATTTGCGTTGACAATGCGCTGGGTTGGGAATGATTTTGCTCCGACTTCCCGTACCCACGAAAAGTCAATCGGCTGTTCCGATTCGATCCAGTCGAACGAAGGAATTTCTGTTGTGTCATGTTTTGTCGTGCATCCGGCGAAGGTTATGAGGATGCCCATACAAAAGCAAAATCGTTTGAATAGCGGATTCATACTTTTGTTTATATTTTATTGTTAAAACTAATAAATCAGAAAGGGGAGTGATTAGTGTTTATGGAAAGAGAGTTTTTTAGGTGAGTCGGAAAGTTGTCACTTCCCGGCGAAACATATTGCAAAAATCTTTCGCCGGGAAGAACACTTCTTTTATTTTAATAGCCTTCGTTTTGCTTGTAGAATCCCGGTTTTACATTCATTTGATTCAATGGGATAGGGTACAGATAGCGTCCGTTCTTCACGTCACTTTTGTCTGTTCCGTCCGGGTTATTATAGCGGTCGAACATACTTGTAATGGCGGATTGCCATTCATTCCAGCGTATCAGGTCAAACCAGCGTACACCTTCCCCCATAAGTTCGATACGACGTTCACGTTTGACAAAATTCAAAGCATCGGCTGATGTAGAAGCAGTTTCCGGAGAACAACCTGCTCTTTCGCGTATCCTGTTCACAATGTTCATTGCTCCGGAAATATCTTTGGAAGCCAGAATTTCGGCATACATCAGGAGAACATCTTCGTAGCGAATGACCGGATAATTAACGGCCCAGTCTTCATCGTCAATCATATTGGCTTCCGCATCAATGGACAGACCCAGTGCTGCAATCTTCCTCTTTGTCGGCAGGTATTTATAAATCATTGTGCGGGTAAAAACCTCAACGGTGCTGCCATCCGGAAGCGTCAAATCTTCAGTTTGTTGTGAATACGCGGGATAGTTTGGCTCAGCGTCGTATCCGGTGATAATCGAATAACCAACTCCTCTGGCGTCTGTGAGGGTATTGCCGTTTATTTCATAAGTCCGATCAAATTCGTACATCAGGCTTTTTTCTACCCAAATGGAGTTGCCGAATATTCTTCTGCCTGTGTATGTAGGTGGAAGTGCCGGGCTGTAATTGAAGATTGCCGGGTTTCCCGTACCTCCGTTGCGATACTGAATGGCGAAGATAGAATATTTATTAAAGTATTCATCTGTCGGCATCCATTGTTTCCGCCACTCGGTGCTATCGGGCGCCCAGAATTTATTGCTGTTGCTTTCAGAATAGCTAATTATTGCTTTTAGTTCGGTTTCGGCAAGGCTTAGAGCCGAATTATCGTTGATAGGGAATCCGGCCATTGTCATATAAACGCGTGCAAGCATGGCCTGAGCTGCGATTTGGTCCGCACGTCCGCTTTTGGCAATCGAGGCGTTATTACTGTTTACCATCTTTGTGCTGACAGGTAGTTTTGATTTAGCTGTAGTCAGGTCGGGTATGATAATTTTGTCGTAGACTTCCCGTGGTGAGGACTGAGCTATATTTTTTACTTCTGTAGGAGACATCGGCGAATCGATGATCGGAATATTTCCGAATAATCTTACCAATTCAAAGTATGCCCATCCTCTGATGAAGTACATTTCGCCCAGGAACTGGTCCTTCATTGCTGTATTGGAACCGAAGTCACAACCCGGAATTTTTACGAGCGCCACGTTGGCATCGTAAATCACTTTATACCACCTGTTCCATGCACTATTGATGGTGGCAATGTCGTCACCAGCCCGGAATGTTCCTATTTCGCAATAATCTCTAAGGGCGTTTGACTGAGGTTCTACCCAAGTATTGTCCGAACGACATTCCGACAGATATAAATATTCGTCGTTGGATATAAACCGGAGCCCCGCATATACACCGATAATACCTTGTTCCGATTGGGATGGTGTTTGGTAAAATCCTTCGGAGCTGAGCAAATCGGCTGGCGGTGTATTCAGAAAATCATTGCAAGAGGTGGCAGCAAACAAAATGACAACTGCCGCTATGATATTTTTAATATTAATTATTGTTTTCATATTACAAAAAGTTTAAAAGTTAGAAAGTAATATTTACACCTACAGTAAAAATACGGGCTAAGGGATAGCCGCTGTAGTCGAGTCCCAATGCGCTTTGTCCGCCTGGAGTAGTGGTGTCGGGAGCAGTGTTTGCCGCCTCAGGTGAATAACCGCCATAATAATTGTCCCATTTGGCTAAATTTTCGATGGATAGATATATTCTGGCATGAGAAATGACTTTAGGATCAATCGGAAGTTTATAGCCGAGAGTTAAGTTCTTGATACGCAGATAATCTGAGGAATAAAGCCAGCGTGAATCAAGCGTAGTTCCGGTTGTTGTACTGAGGATGTAGGGTACGTTGCCATTGCCCTGTTCCTGCTCCGACCACCAGGCGTCTCTCCAGCGTCCTAATGCATTACTGCTTGCACCCATGCTCGGGCGGTCGTTTGCACGGCCGAAAACGCCGAAAATCTTACCTCCGGTCTGTGCTGTCAATAGTATGGATAAATCAAAATTCTTGTAAGAGAATGTGTTTGTCATCCCATATACGAACTTAGGTGTCGGACTTCCTAAATAATCCCTGTCGTTTTCTTTATCGTATATACCGTCGTTGTTTGCATCATGGTAACGGATATCACCGGGAACAATGGTTTTTCCTTCGAATGTGACTGGTTTTCCACCATGTGCAGCGCTGTAGTCGTCAATTTCCTTTTGTGTTTTCCATACACCGATCGCATCGTACATATAGAATGTATTAATCGGTTTTCCAACCATCAATACATTAGAAGGGTTGTTTTTATCAAAACCGGAATAGATCGGAGTATCGTCAATACCCAGCGATTTTACTTCATTGTTATTGTATGAAACATTGAGGGAGGTATTCCATTTGAACTGTCCGTTTAAATTGGCCGTATTCAATTCTATTTCAAATCCCTGGTTATAGATTTCTCCTAAGTTATCCCATACGGTGGTAAATCCGGAAGCTCCCATTGATGGTACCTGGTATAAAAGGTCTTTGGTTGTTTTGGTATACCAGTCTAATGATAATTGAACTCTGTTTTTCAGGAATCCAAAGTCCATCGCCACATCCGTACTGTGCGTTTTTTCCCATCCAAGGTCTGCGTTACCTAACGAATTTGCGTTGTATCCCGCGCTACCGCCATAAGTTACAGCAGTCAGGGACGGATAGGCAGCCGTGTTACTGATTGAGTTATTACCGGTTACACCATAACTTGCTCTCAATTTCAATAAGTTTAACCAATTTAAATTTAGGTTTTTGAAGAATTGTTCGTTGGAAATCAACCAACCTCCGGAAACGGCAGGGAACAAACCCCACTTGTTGTTCGCCCCGAAGACAGAACCACCGTCATAGCGCAAGCTACCGGAGATCATATAACGTTCGTCAAAACTGTAATTTAAACGACTGAATAGTGAAGCCAGTTTATTTGGAGTTTGCTGGGTTACTTTGTCAGTACCAACCGCGACTTTCGAACCATCAAATGAATAAATGATTGCGTCGTTCGGGAATGGTTTATTGAATGTCTGGTCGGTCTTGAATCCGATATTGGTTTCTTCAGTTGATGATCCGAGCATTGCACCGACTGTATGTTTTCCGAATGTACGGTCATAATTTACTAATGCCTGTATAAGCGTACTCCATATACGTTCCGTGTTATGTCCGCCGGATGAGTTGGCTCCTTCTCCCTGTGTCCATGTACCTCCTGTACTGGAGTATGTATAAGTGGATCCATCTAAGTCATAGTAGTTGGCTGATGCCGATAATTCAACACGAAGCCCTTCTAACGGCGTTATGCGTAGAAACGCGTTTCCAATAAGGCGTACCATTTCGTCTTCACGGATGTTCTTATCCATGAAATAAGTCGGACTGGAGGTGCTACCTGCCCAGAGATAACGGTCATTCGGCTCCACATTCGTCATATATCCTGCTCCGGGTTCGGAAACCGGCGTTGAAACTAATACCATGTGTGAGCGGCTGTCCTTACCGTTTGCTCTTCCCGAACCTTCGCTTTTGGTATAGGTCGGCGCGATAGAAATCCCCGCGGAGATGTATTTGTTGATTGTGGATTCAATGTTGGCGCGGAAAGCAGCTCTTTCATAAGAGGTTCCGGTAGCAAGTCCTTCCTGATTCAAATAACCTCCTGAAAACATATATTTTGTGTTTTCATTGCCTCCCGAGACCGTTAGATTGTATTCCTGGATAGCCGCGTCTTTGTAGAATTCATCCTGCCAGTCCAACAGGCTTAGTCCTTCTGTAGTCGGGGTATAGGTATGTGTCGATTTCATATCGTCACTCATATAGTTGAACCAACGTTCGTCTAATACGTAGTTGTAGTTGGCTGTGGTAAGGCCTAATTTTGAAAGGCGTTGGGCATTGGAATCGCTGATGCTTGCTTCTACGTTTTTTGATTTGGCTGCCGCAAGGTAGCTCGCGTCATTCCATTTCGTGCGGAATTCCATCCACTCTACAGCGCTCAGGACGTCCATTTTCTTTTCAAGTGATTGGATACCATAGCTGGCATTGAATGAAATCTGAGGTTTGCCGCTTTTTCCTTTTTTTGTAGAAACAATAACCACTCCGTTTGACCCTCTGGAACCATAGATAGCCGAAGACGCCGCGTCTTTCAATACTTCTATCGATTCAATGTCAGCAGGGTTGATTCCGCTTAATGTGGTGATGGGTACTCCGTCTACTACATACAACGGGTCAGAACTGGCGTTTACAGAGGCTGCTCCACGCACGCGTATTTGCATATCCGCACCCGGTTCTCCGGTTGTCGTACGAACGGTTACCCCTGCCAATTGTCCTTGTAGCGCTGTTTCTGCACGTGCCATTGGACGGTTTTCGATCGCTTTCGCATCCATTTTAGAGATGGCTGATGTAATTGAGTTTTTCTTCATCGAACCATAACCAATGACTACAATTTCCTCCAACTGCTGCTCGTCTTCAGACAACGTAATATTGAAACTATTCTGTCCCCGTACATTGATTGTCTGTGTTGTATAACCAATGTAACTGATTTTCAGTGTAGCATTCTCGGCTACATTCGACAATGTGAATTTTCCATCCATGTTTGTAATATCCCCGTTTGTAGTCCCTTCGACCACAACGCTTGCGCCACCGACCGGATCACCGAAATTATCAATGACTACTCCGGAAATAGTTTTAACCTGAGCAGATAAGGCAGTTACCGTTATCAAAAATAAGGTAGAGAATAACAATTTGGATAATTTCTCTTTGAGAGAAATTGTCCGACGTTTCTTTTGCATATTTTCCATAGGATTTTATAGATTAATAAATAATAATTAATGTTTTTTTTCAAAATTGTTGTGCAAAAGTATTTTTAAATTGCAAAAGAACCAATGTTTGGAAGGGGTATAAATGTGAAGATCGATACATCTTCGTGGAGAATCGTGCACAGCTTCCGGTGGACGTACAATAATACAGGTTTGTGAACAAAACTACATTCGCATGTATCTGGTTAATTATGCTGAAGGCTTGTCGGGGCGATCTTTACTCTATTTTTCTTCATTCGTTTTTCCACCATGTAAGTAGGCTGAAGGAGCGACCCCGAACTGTTCTTTAAAACTCCGGCTGAAATAATGGGGGTCTTTCATTCCTATCATATAAGCAACCTCACTCACATTATAACCACCATCCTGCAGGAACTTGATTGCTTTTTTCATACGGATAACACGAATATATTCGTTTGGAGTGTATCCGGTTACACCTTTTACTTTACGGAAAAAGACCGTACGCCCTAATTTAAATTCTGCGGCGAAATCATCAATTGTGAAATCCGGATTGGCATATTGTTTTTCCATAATAGCAGACAATTTTTCTGCGAATTTTTGATCTAATTCCGTAGTAGAAAGAACCGGATTCATCAGTGTCGGGTCATTCGAAAACTTATTGCGCAGCTTTTCGTGTTGTTCGATTAACTGAAAAATACGTGCCAGCAATAATTTGGGACTAAATGGTTTTGTGACGTAAGCGTCGGCTCCGCTTTCTATCCCCTCTAATTGATTTTCGGAAGTGCCCATGGCCGTTAAAAGAATAACCGGAATATGGCTGGTCATGAATTCTGTTTTTAGCTTGCGGGTCACATCGAAGCCATTCATGCCCGGCATCAATACATCGCAGATAATGAGTTCCGGCTCCATACTTTGTGCGCTATCTAATCCGGAAAGACCATCCGGGGCGGTTATAACATCAAAATAATGACTTAGTTCTGTTTCTAAAAATTTACTTACGTCGCTGTCGTCTTCTATCAGCAATACCCTTTTCCTTTCCTTTGCATTTTCAGATGTGGACAGATAATTTGTATTTGCGTATCCTTCCGGTTTTTCATGATCGAAAGACTCTTCTTGTATACTGCCTGAAATTATAAAATCTTTTCCTTCATACTGTGATGTGTTCAATGGTAAGGAAACTGTAAAAACAGAGCCGCCTCCCGTATTTTCATGATAAGTGATACTTCCCTTATGTACATTGACTAATTCATAAGTCAGATACAGTCCGATACCTACGCTGTCGCGTGAAAAATTACTTTGCATGAAACGAGAGAATAACTCTTGTTGCTTTTCTTTGGATATGCCTATCCCGGTATCATTTACTGAAAAAATAAGTTTTTTGTTTTCTTCGTCAATGGAAACTGCAAATCGGATTTTTCCTCCGTTAGGAGTATATTTAAAAGCATTGGAAAGGAGGTTGTAGACAATTTTATCTAATTTTCCCCTGTCAATAAACATATTATATTTATCAATCGGATGTTCAAAACGGAAATCTATGTTCTTTTCATTTGCCATGTCTTCGAAATTTTGGACGATTTCCTGCAGAAAAGAAATAACTTCGGTTTCCTCCAACATCAATGTTAATTTGTTGTTCTGTATCTTGCGGAACTCTAATAGTTGGTTTATCAAACGAAGCATCCGGTTTGTGCTTTTGTTCATCAGACGTATCGGATAAGCCATTTCTCCTGAAATGGAACTCGCGTTTTCAATTTTCTCCAATGCGCCTTGTATTAGTGTTAACGGTGTACGAAATTCGTGCGAAATATTGGTAAAAAACATCAGTTTATATTCCGTTAGTTGATTTTCGATCTGAATCCGGTTTTGTAAAGCGTTAAATTTCCGCATCAGGCGATATGTCGTATATAATATGATACCGATGAGTAAGAAATAGATGATATACGCGATAGGTGATCTCCAGAATGGCGGTTTTATAATTATTCCGAGAGTGGCCTCTTTGTCACTCCATATACCGGCAGAATTGCAGGCTTTTACCTGTAAATTATAAGTTCCGGGAGGCAGTTTTTTGTAGGTAGCGAAATTCAACGAAGAAGGTGTATTCCAGTTATTATCGAAAGGCTCCAACTTATACATGTATTTAGCACTATTTATTACGGAATAATCAAAGGCGGAAAATTCGACAACAAATGAATTTTGATAATGCTTTAGCTCAATCTTATCTGTATAGCTTATGGCGTATGTTAAAGGGGAATCTTCAATGCCTGGTGACATGCTGATCCCGTTTATCTTTAATCCGGTAAGTGCTACATCCGAAGCAGTATGTGGAGATTTTACTTTTTCCGGATCAATAATTACCAATCCGTGGCTACTTCCAAAAAGCAATCGGTTATCCGGCAGATTACAGGCTGTACTCTCACTGAATACATTCCCTTGTGCTATGGTGGAAAAGAAAGAGTTCTCAAAGGACTCTGTTTCCGGAGAGAAATGTGAAATTCCATATTCGGTAGCTATCCACAATGTTCCTTCGCGGTCTTCCGCGATAGCCTGCACATCATTACCTACCAATCCGCTGCCTGTCGTATAGTGTTTAAAGGATAAATTATCGTAATCATCATTAGGGAGACACAAACTCAAGCCGCCACCTAATGTGCCGATCCACATTTGCCCTTTCCTGTCGCATAAAATATATTTAACTTCATTACCCAACAGTTTGCCATTGTAATTATATTTGTAATATTTATCAGGAGATTTTATCAGCGAATCGGGATGGAAGACACAAATTCCGTCACTGTTGCCAACCCATATCCAGTTGTTTTTATCACTTGCAATAAACCGGATAAACTGCATATTGTTATTATCCCTCAAAAATGAATTGAATTTGTATGTGCTGTCTTCAGGGAGCGCCAGATTCAGGCCGCCGCCAAAAGTTCCGATCCACATACGTTGTTTATAGTCGCAGAATATGTCATAAATGTTGTTATCGGATATGGATTGGGGATCTTCCGGCCGCTTCTTGTACCATACTCCATCGATGCAAAGACCGCTTCCACGACTACCTAACCATACTTTGCCATTTCTGTCTTCAAATATTTTATATATTCGTGACGGGAAATGTAGCGTACGCAGTTTATTTTCAACTTTTTCATCATAGATATACACTTCACTGTTGCGATTGCTTAGCCATATTTCGCCATTACGCATACGGGTAATTGAGCGGATTGTATTCATGTGATCTACCTGACTCATTTTTTCCGGATAGATATAAGTAGCTCCATCATTCAGAACCTGAATGCGGGAAATGCCGGATGGTTCGGAAGTGGTCCAGATCCCGCCGGAGCGATCTTCCATGACAGAAGCCAGTGTATTGGAGCAGATATGATTGACGCCTCCTATCTCATAAGTGAAATGCGTCATTTCCTCTGTAGCCGGATTATAAATGTAAAGTCCGTCACCAAAAGTAGATATCCAAAATAGCCCTCTTGAATCCTGAATGATTTTGCACCACGACTCGGAAATTTTATTGTCTGCCGCGACATGAATGTCTTTCACAGTACGCGTATCTATATTTATATGGCGAATCAAACCTTTATCGTCGTATATCCAAAGATTGTTGTGATCATCTTTTATATGTCGTCCGTTAGGAACATCCATCGTTACATCGGGTACAATCTTCTGTTCGGATAAACGGAAAACATACCCTTTTTCCGAAGTAAGAATAACCCAGTCCTCCTGTAACTGAAAATTGGATGTGATCTCAAAAGACTTGTCTTTTTTGTCAATGGTCTGAACGTATTCGACTTTTTTCCCGTCCGGATCCACTTTATAAATTTCAGCTTCGGAAGTAACAAAATACAAGGTGTCCTTATATGCAATTGCATCGGAGATATTAACGCCTGTCATTATTATCCGGGATTCTTCATTCTCAACCTTTACTAAGCCATTGTCAGTGCAAATCCATGCAGAACCGCCAATCCCTTCTATAATTTGTTTTACAAAATCAGAAGGGAGCTTTCCGTTTTCTTTCTTAAAAACAGTCGATAAAAACTGTCCATTTTTAAAAGAAACCCTTCTGGCGCCATTCCGGTTATGCCATAACCAGTTATCACCGTTCGAAGCCTCCAGTCTATATTGATGTTTTTCATTATATTCGCCACATCCGGTAAAATCCACAAAACAGCCGTTTTTCAAATCATAACAACTGAAATACTCCGGAGAAACGTTTATCCATAGAAAATGATTCGAATCTTCTGTCACTCGTGTGACATGGTGGCGGAGTAAAGATATCTCATTTCCCGCCTCAGGCCTGAAAGTTACGAAAGAATGGCCGTCATAACGGGTCAACCCGTTTAATGTACTCATCCATAGAAATCCTCTGCTGTCTTGGAAAATATGCCGTACAACGTTGTTCCCAAGTCCGTCATTAGATGTCATAATCGTAGATTGTACATTGATGGATGCGTTGATAACTTGTGTAAATATGCTAAGCAGGATGATTTGGACTAAGAACTTTATTTTCATGTATTGCATTGACATTTGAGCATAGCAAATATAGATATTTATTTTATCATCATGATTTTTGATTCGAATTCGTTTTTATCGCCTGCCGCTTTATTGCGAATTTTACTGCGATAATTATAAATAGTAGTCACCGAATATTGAAGAAATTCGGCTATACGGGTACTGTCGGTAATTCCTAACCTTATCAATGCAAAGATTCGTAATTCGGTGTTCAATAATTCACCATTTTTAGGATGTATGCGGTCGTTTTCATTTAATAGTTCGTTGAAGGATTTGACAAAATCTGGAAATATACCGAGAAATGTATGGTCAAATTCTTTGTAAAATTCTTTTCGTTCGTCATCAATTAGCTTATCGGATTTAATCGTTTTAAACAATTCTTCTAATTTAGACGCGGAGGCCAGCTTGCTCAGTTTTTTTCGGTATTGATCCATTTTGTCAATATAGACAGAACAGCGGCTTATGTATTGCGCAATATATTCTTCCTTAATGATATTTGTTTCGGTGAGGGTTTGATTCAAGGCTTGCAGTTGTTTGTTGCTTTCTGATACGGCTCTCCGGGCTACAGCTAACCTTTTAATCTGGCGGTAGATGTAGATCACCGTTACGATAAGGCATAGCGCGAGAATACTTAACGCGCAAAACAGGGTATATATAATCCTTTGTTTTCGTTCGCTTTTGAGTTGATAGGCTTTATCGATCACCGGGAAGATCTCAGATACTTCTATTGTTCGTGAACGGGCATTACAAAATGTCGCATCTTCCAACGAGCATTTCATGTATTCATAAGCCCGGTCTATATCTCCTTCTTCGTAAAGCAAAAATGTTAATTCCCGGAGTGAGATATATTCTTTTATGGAATATTGCAGATCGGCTATGGCTGATAATATAAGGTAATGCTCCCTGTGTTCGTTATCACCTTTCTGACGGTAGGATTCCGACAGTGTATAGGCTAAAAACCTCATTCTTTCCATATTGGTACAGGTGTCCGTCATTTCTTTAATCAGCTTGATCGCTTCGTCATATTGCCCGTGCGTATTGAGTTGATCGGCTTTTGTAATTATATAATCTGTTCCGTCCGGAGGCAATATGGCGAGGAGGGAGTCCCGGTAATTGTCCGTATATTCTAAATACCTGTCCTTTTCTTGTTTCGTTACGGCATGAGTTGTCATGCGCCCGTATAATGTCCGGTAGCAATGCAGATATCTTTCTTTTAAATTTTTGGACAATTTTTCCTGTGGAATACTTTCGAGGATATCTAAGGCTTCTTTGTACATACCTGTTATTATCATGACGTTAACGCGGTTGAGTTCCACATCATAATAATATCGGTCGTCAATAAGCGTCGAAAGTAAGATTGTTTTTTCATTTATATATTGCAATGCGGAATCTGTCTGGTAAGCAATGCAGGCATCATATAACCGGGAGTATATATCAAAACGTTCTTCGTCGGTAGAGGCTTGTCTCAAGCTGTTATGGAGGTCATTTATCTGATTTTCTTTTTCTATACGGTATTTTTCGCGTTTTTTTATCGTATTATCCAATTGGTTTAACAATTTCGTGTTATCCGGCGATGTGTTCGCGTTGATCATCTCTGTCAAACAATATGCGATTATTGCAAAATAAAAAATTCTTCTCATATTCGTGTTTTCACAATATAATTGTAAAGGTAATGTTTTTTTTTGGAAAACAAGGGTTCCGATCTATTTTTGGATTATGGGTCAAAGCGGGAATATACAGATTGTATTGTCCGGACGAACTATCATCAAAATCACAGTGAAGCTTCTCTTTTTATGTCTTATCTTTGCACCGGACATAGGAAAAAATGTAGACGATGATTTATGAAAAAACTATTATCCTTATTTGTATGTTCTTCATGTGTACTTCCCGTTTGCGCACATGAAAAGCCCCGGCCGAATATTCTGCTGATTGTTACCGATGATTTGGGAATCGGTGATTTGGCTGCTTATGGAAATGCTTCGGTACGTACACCTAATATAGATGGTCTTGCTGATAAAGGTATTCGGTGTATGGAAGCCTATGCTTCTTCTCCCATATCAGGCCCCTCGCGTGCGGGAATATTGACCGGGCGTTGCCAGAATCGTTTCGGATATGAGTTTATGTCTCATGACCATTACGACAAAAGCTTCATGCGTAGCCTTATGTGGAACATGTTGTTTAACCGTAAAGAGGTTCGAAGCATGAAAGAAATGCGTCCCAGTACCATTCGCAGGTTAAATACCAATTTTCCCAAAACCGAAATTACGATTGCCGAACTATTGCGTGACGCGGGTTATACGACCGGGTTGGTAGGTAAATGGAATATTGGTTCTGATCTGAAAACCGTTCCGGAAGAGCATGGATACGACTATAGTTATTATTTTTCAGGTGCGTTGACCCGTTATGTTGATGATCCAGTTGATACCTCACGCTATGTGAATGTGCGCCTACCCTGGGCATTTTCCGAACTTCCGGCATGGCAAAAACGGTCAGGCCCTACAGCTATCAGGCAAGGTCATAAGGAGGTGATTGATACGGGTTATCTCACTTTTTCGTTTGCCGAAAAAGCGATCGGTTTCATTGAATCCAATAAAAACAACCCCTTTTTCTTGACGCTGACTTTCAACGCGCCCCATGATCCGTTTCAGGCGCCCAAGGCCTATTTTGACAGGATTAATGAGAAGGATTCCGTGAAACGAGTGTATTACGCTATGATTGAAGCCTTGGATGACGCTGTGGGCGACGTGATTGAGGCTTTGAAAAGGGATAACTTGTTAGATAATACGTTGATTATCTTTACAAGTGATAATGGTGGTGCCACATATACCCGGGCAACCGAAAACGCGCCGTTGGCAGGTGGGAAATGCACACTTTTTGACGGTGGATTGCGTGTGCCGTTTTACATCCGTTTTCCACAACATTTATCGAGTGTGAGCCAAGTGTATGAACAGCGTATTTCAACTTTAGATATCTTTAGTACCATTGTATCGGTTGCCGGTGTGGCTATGCCCGACGACCGGGTGTATGACAGTGTCAATCTGTTGCCTTACCTTACAGGACAAAAACAAGAACCTCCGCATCAGGAATTATTCTGGCGTAACGGGTATGTGAAAGCTTGTATAATAGATAATTATAAATTGTATATCCTGAGAAAAGATAAAAAGATATTCCTGTTTAATTTAGAGAATGACCCTTCGGAACTTGTCAATCTGACTGAAACTCATCCGGATAAAGTGGAGGAGTTGAAAGCTAAATTGGATCAATGGGAAAAGACGAAAACCGTTAAGCCGCTTTGGAAAAGCCGTTCGAGCATATGTATTGACGTGCGCGGTGAGAAATATCATTTTCCAACGTAACCGGAAGACATCGTGCGATAAGTGCCCCGGAAAATCACTCTACTCCGCCACCCAAAGCCCTGTATAAATTAACGGTATAGTTCAATTGTTCGAGTTTATCGTTGACTTGCCCGAGTTGTGCCTGTAAGTTATTTGATTCGGCATTTATGACTTCTGTGTAATTGGCTTCTCCGGCTTTCAATAGTTCCTGAGTATAATAAACGGAAGTCTTTGTGGATTCGATTTGTTTGGAGCGAATACTATTTTTGCTGATGGAAGATTGATAACCATATAAAATATCCGACACTTCCCTGCCTGCATCCAGCACTGTTTGTTGAAAATTGATCAAGGCTTGTTCCTGTTGGGCTTTGGCGATTTTCAGGTTGCCCGTGAGTTGCTTTTTTACAAATAGCGGCTGAATGAGCCCTCCGATTACGTTTGCAATTAAATTTTCCGGTTTGAAAAAATCGGAAAAATCGGTGCTGCTATAGCCAAAAACCGAACCTGTATTCAAGGTAAGTGTAGGATAGAAGCTTGCCTGTGCCACATTGGTTAACTCAAAAGCCGTACGGAAAGATAATTCCGCCTGTTGTACGTCCGGGCGCTTCGAAAGCATTTGTGCCGGAACTCCGTATTGCATCTCGTCCGGAACCGTTTGTTCCGCCAAAGTTGATCTGCTGATAGGGCCGGGTTTGCGTCCCAGCAAAGCGCTCAATGCATTTTCCGTCTGACGGATTCTGATTTGTAAATCAGGAATCCCGACTTGAGTGCTGAATAGCAATGATTTGCTTTGTTCGACTGCTGCTGCATTCAGCAATCCTGATTCTTTCATCGCTTGCATCGTATTCACGCTTTCGATTAACAATTCAACATTCTCTTCCATGATTTTCAACTGCTCATCCATCGCCAACAAAGAATAATAAGTGTTGGCAATATTGGCGACCAAAGAGGTTTGCACCAAGTTTTTATATGTATAACTATTTAAATATTGAGCATACTTGGCGCGTGATTGACGATTCAATTTTCCCCAAAGGTCAACTTCCCAAATGGCGGCGACGCCCAAAGTAAACTGATTGGTTGAGTATCCAAGTACATCTTTTTGTCCGTTTTGCACACTATAAGCGTTGTATGTATCCTGCGCGGCTAAAGAAAGGGTTGGAAAATATGCAGCCCGGGCAATTCCCAGATTGGCATCCGCTTCTTTGATCCGGCTGATGGCCACTTGTATATCTATATTTTTTTCTAATCCTTCCGAAATTAAATCGTGCAGGAGAGAATCTTTGAAGTATTCTTTCCAGGGAATATTGGCAATCGTCGTTGTATCTGCAGGATTTTCATCCCGGAACAGAAGTGCCGCGTCGATTTCCGGTGATTTATACTTGTTGACTACCTGACAGGAGGAGAAAGCGAAAACAAGTATTGTTCCTACGAAAATGATATGTTTGATTTTATTTTTCATGATCGGATGCATCTTTGTTAATGGTCTCATCCTTCGTATTGATGAGTCCCGATTTACTGAATTTCGTCTGAATTGTCTGGAAAATAATATAAAGTGACGGTATGACCAATATACCGATTAATGTTCCGAAGATCATCCCTCCGACAGCGCTGATTCCGATAGATTTATTTCCGATAGCGCCGGCGCCGGTGGCAATGGCCAATGGGAACAACCCAAAAATGAATGCAAACGAAGTCATCAAAATAGGCCTCAAACGGGCAACCGCTCCATTTACGGCAGCATCAACGATGCTCATTCCTTGTTTGTAACGTTGGCTGGCATATTCGATAATCAGGATCGCATTTTTCGCTAATAATCCGATCAACATGATCAGTGAAATCTGGACATAAATATTATTGACAATACCACTTCCTGAAATCATGGCTACAAAAATGAAGATAAAGACTCCGGCTAATCCTACGGGCAATGAGAATATAACTGCCAATGGAATGATATAACTTTCGTAAAGAGCGGATAATAATAGATAAACGAAGATAAGGCATAACCCGAAAATCAGGAACATCTGACTACCGCTTTGCGCTTCTTCCCGGGTCATGCCGGAATATTCATAAGAATAGCCGGCCGGTAGTTGACTCTTTAAGTCTTCGTTTATTAGTTTAATAATATCTCCGGTGCTATATCCTTTGCTGTAATTGGGGATAATTGTGATTGCCATGGAAGAATACATATTGAACCGGGTTCGGGATTGAGGCCCTGTAGTGTTTGCTAATGTTATAAATTCTGTGACGGGAGACATTTCTCCCGACTGTGTCTTTACATACATTCCGTCTAATGATAACTCATCCGCCCTGTACCCCGGAGGCGCTTGCAGCATCACACGGAATTGTTTTCCGTATAAATTGAAATTCGAAATATACATACTTCCGATATAGGCCTGAAGCGTACTCATCACATCACTTAAATTGATACCGGCTTCTTTTATCTTGGCTACATTAACGCTGATTTCTTTTTGAGGAAAATTCGGATTAAAAGTGGTCATTGCCATCAGTACCTCGTCCTGTTGCCTCATTTGATTCAAAAATCCATTGGTTACTTCATAAAATTGATTGAGATCACCTCCCGTTCTGTCCTGCATTTGAAGTTCGACGCCGCTGCTCAAGCCGAATCCCTGTATGGTAGGGATGGCGGTAAACAGGAATGTAGCCTCTGTAATAGTGTCTGTTTGTTGTTTCATCATGGCGACAATCTGTTGTACAGTAACTTTCCGGTCTTGCCAGGGTTCCATCTTGATCATCAAAGTTCCGTACGAGCTACCCAGGCCACTCATGAAATTGACACCCGCAATGTATTCCGTATATTTAACATGAGGAAGTTTTTTTGCCATTGCATCCAATTGTTTCATTAAATCTTCTGTACGTTCAGAAGATGTACCCGGAGGCAAAGTGACAAATCCGAATACTCCGCCGCTATCTTCCTGAGGTACAAATCCGGTCGGTATAACTTTCATTATTCCGCCGAAAATAAGAGAAAATAGGACAATGATAGCCACGGTCATCCAGCGATGGTTCTTTTTTCCCAAATAACGAAGTGTTGATTTATAGTGATTGGTTGCTTTTTCGAAAAATTTATTGAAGAGATTAAAAAAGCGTTTCAGTAAATTTTGTTTTTTCTTCTGATCTTCGTTGTGGGCTTTTAAAAATAAAGCGCACAATGCCGGACTCAGGGTCAAAGCATTGGCTGCTGAAATACTAATAGCAATCGCCAAAGTCAAACCAAATTGTTTGTAGAATACCCCTGTTGTCCCTCCGATAAAACTGACCGGAATAAATACGGCAGCCATAACAAGGGTGATGGAAACAATCGCAGGGGCTATTTCAGTCAAAGCTTCCAGAGTCGCCTTCCGGGGATTCCTTTCTCCCGCATCCATTTTCGCATGGACTGCTTCAACTACAACGATAGCATCATCTACTACAATTCCAATCGCCAGAACTAAAGCGAAAAGAGTAAGTAGATTGATCGAAAAACCGAATAATTCGAGGAAAAAGAATGTGCCGATAATTGCCACCGGGACGGCAATTGCCGGAATTAGCGTGGAGCGGAAATCCTGAAGGAAAATAAATACCACAATAAATACGAGGATAAATGCTTCAAGTAAAGTGTGGATTACCTTTTCGATGGACGCGTTCAGAAATTCATTGGCATCCTGCAGATAAACGATCTTTAAGCCGGAAGGAAACGTTTCGGACGCTTTCTCAAGTTCAGCCTTGATGTTGTTAATGACATCCTGCGCATTGGAGCCTGCGGTTTGACTGATACTCATTGTAATCGCATCATTTCCGTCCATGCTGGTCGTTACATTGTAATTGAGAGAACCTAATTCCACATCGGCTACATCGCCTATTCGAAGGACATGTCCGTTTTCTGAGCGAATGACGATATCCGCAAATGCTTCAACTGATTTTAAACGACCGGTATATTTCAATGTGTATTGAAAAGTTTGATTAGCATTCTGGCCTAATTCTCCGGGAGCAGCATCAATGTTCTGGTCTTTCAGGGCAGCAATTACCTCAGATGGGTTTATTTTGTAACTTGCCATGACATCCGGTTTTAACCAGATACGCATAGAATAAGTTTGGGTTCCGTAAATATTGACAAGTCCTACTCCCGGCACTCGTTGAATCTGCGGAATAATATTGATATTCGCGTAGTTCTGGATGAATTGTCCGTCATAGTCAGGATTATCCGAAGTCAGAGATATCATTAGAATATTGCTACTCTGTTGTTTTCTGACTGTTACCCCTGCTTGGATCACTTCCTGAGGAAGGAGAGAATTTGCCTGTGCGGCTAAGTTTTGTACCATTACGGCCGCAATGTCGGGATTGGTTCCTTGTTTGAAATAAATGGAAATTTGTCCCGTTCCGCTGTTTGAAGCCGTAGATGTCATGTAAGTCATTCCTTCTACTCCGTTCACTTGTTCTTCGAGGGGGATAACCACACTACTCATGACCACGTCAGCGTTTGCTCCCGGATAATTCGTGGAAATTACAACAGTGGGAGGTGCGATATTTGGATACTGTTCGGTGGGCAGGGTTAATAAGCCAATGATCCCCAGTACTACAATAATGATGGATATGACAGTCGAAAGTACCGGGCGTTCTATAAATATTCTTAGCATAGTCTTTTAATTATTGAGAATTCAAGCAAATTGAAAATTGACTAAGTCAATTGGAATATCCGGATACTTAATTCTGAGGTTTGATTTTTTTTCCGTTCTTGAGGGTGGAGAGACCATCGGATATAATTTTATCACCATCTGAAAGTCCGTCTGTTACGATAAAGCTCGCACCATTGTCATAAGGTACAACTGTAATAACTCTTTGAACAGCCGAATCTCCCTGAAGAGTATAAACCAGTACTTTATTTTGTTGAGCGAAAGTCGCTTTTTGAGGGATTACGAATATATTATTCATCTGCGTCGGGATATATATTTTCCCGCTGGTTCCGCTGCGAAGGATTTTGTTTTGATTGGAGAATTCAGCACGCAGGTTGGCAGTTCCTGTTGTTGAGTTTATGGATCCGGTAATCGTTTCTATCTTTCCGGCTTCCGGATATTCCGCGCCATCGGCAAGTACTAATTTGACAGGAGGTATATGTTTAATTTTTTCAGCCTGAGTCTGGCCTTCCAGGTTATTGAGAAAGGTCATCAATTGTTTCTCATTCATAGAAAAATAAGCGTATACGTTTCCGATACTGGAAACGGTGGTCAAAATATTACTTTTGTCAACTAAACTACCCTGCCTGAATGAAATTTCGCCTACAACTCCATCAACCGGACTTTTAACTTTTGTCCAATCAATCGTAGCCTGAGCATTCATTAACGAGGCTTGGGCCTGTTTCAATAAGGCTTGGGCCTGTTTGTACGCATCTTCATAGGTTGCTAATTGTACTTTGCTGATAATCCCTTTTTCAACCAAAGGGCGCGTGCGATCAATATTCAACTTAGCAGTGTTCAGTGCTGCACTCGAACTACTGACCAGCGCCTGAGCAGATAATAAGGCTTGCTCTGCTGACGGTGAATTTATTTTGAACAAGACCTGGTCTTTCTTAACTGCAGACCCTTCGTCAATGAAGATGGCATCGATAAAACCATCTATACGCGGTCTGATTTCAACATCTTCCTGTCCTTTGATGGTAACCGGATATTCGGAATCAATAGTCACATTCTGTCGTTCAATTGCCTGTACCGGATATTCAATTAATGCAGCCGGGTTGTCTGTATTTTTCTTATTTCCACAAGAAGACATAATCATCAGGCAAATTACTCCTGAAAAAATTTTATTTAAATCCATGCAGTTTATTTTTGATATGCAAAATTTCATTACAATTTAAATACGATAAATAATCGTTTATTTATAGAGTACAAAAATACGACGATTTAACGTACATATAATAGGGTCAATCGTGTTAATATTCTAAAAAACATTTAATTTATCATAATGTTTATCCCCGGATTTTATTTTTATTTTTTCTTTCATACCGATATTTTTATTTCATGATAAACAATCCGTTTTTATCCAGATTCATTTCCAGCATGGAAGAATTAGACGCTAATTTTTTTGGTATGATTTGTTCTATCTGTTGTAAATCCTCTTTGCTGAGCTCAATATCTATCGTTTTTATTGTATCGTGAAGTTGCCCGACCGTACGCGAACCGACTAGCGCCAAAATATTGTCACCCTGCGCCAACACCCAGGCAATGGCAAGCTGTTGGCCGGATATGCCTTTCTTCTCAGCAATGGTTCTCAGTTCATCCATGCGGGGCATCAGTTTGTTCATATTTTCGACTGTAGCTGCGGGCATTCTTCGGCTCAGGGCTGTCAATTTTTCCTGTGGATTACTACTTCCGATTAATCCATGAAACAGGTTGGCGAAAGCAACGACTCCGATTCCCAATTCGCGTGCGGCAGGGAGCAGCGAATTTTCAATCGAACGATTCAACAGGGAATACTGCACTTCGACCAGAGCGATGGGATGTACTGCATTCGCTTTGCGCAAAGTATTGCCGTCCACTTCGGAAATGCCGACATTTCTTACATAGCCTGCTTTTACTAAATCGGCGACAGCGCCAATGGTATCTTCCACCGGAATGTTCGGGTCAATACGCGCGGGTTGATATAAATCAACATAATCCGTTCCTAAACGCTTTAATGTGTAAGCCAAGTAGTTTTTTACCGCATGCGGACGCAAATCTAAGCCATAATACATGCCGCCCGGGGCAACCATGCTGCCAAATTTTGCAGAGATAAAAACATCTTCCCGCCTGCGGGTTTTCAACGCTTCGCAGAGAAGCATCTCGTGAGCGCCACTATCATAAAAATCAGCGGTGTTCAGATAGTTGATTCCGCTATCGAAGGCAGTATGTATGGTTCGGATACTTTCCTCCCTGCCGGCAGGATTATGATCGCTGATATGGCCAAGCCCCAGACGAGAAAGACTGATATTGCTGTTGGATACACTCAAATTTTTCATATTGTTTGCTTTATTAATGTTATTTATTGAGTGCAAAGATATGGCGGTTACAATTAATCAAGCCGGATAAATCGAATTAAGAGCCTGATAAATCCTGAACAGATACCTTGTATTCGGGGATACTTTTACCTGTGTGCTTTTTGAATAGCCGTGAAAAATATTCCGGATCATTGTAGTTCAGGTCGTAGGCCAATTCTTTGATTGTAACATTCTCGAGGTATAATTTGCGTTTGGCTTCCAATATCAGTCGTTCGGTCAGATAGGTTTTCGGAGAAACACCGCATTTGGTTTTTACTAAATGATACAACGCATTGGTATTCATACCTAATTTTTCGGCTATTTCTTCTACCGGCGGATGATTCAGGAAATTATCCTCCATGAAATTTTTGAATACAATAAAATCAGACAGACTGTCTTTAGCATCGGTTGCCGGTTGCCTGTCTTTGAAATAGGCACAGTTACATTCGGTAAGCAAAGCATTAAGGTAAGTCAAAACCAATTCCGGATTCGCGTCGTTATCCTGTAATACGTTATTAAACGCCTGAAAAACAAGAATAATCCGTTGCGAAACAGGCAGAGGCACTTCAATCACCTGATTCCCGAAAGGGTTGGTAAAAAAGGGAAAAGACGCAGGGAAATAGTTCATCAATTCTTCCCCGAAGCTTGTTCCGTACGATATGGTTCCGGCGGTTTTATCCATCGCGTGAATTTGCCATGGGGTTACAAATACTAATTGATTGTCCGTAATCGTGATGTCTTGAAAATCTACCATGTGTGTCGATTCGCCCTTAACTACCAACATCAGGGAATAAAACCCCTGCCTTACGGGTTCATTCAACTCCCTGACGATTTCTTCGCTGAAAGGCGTGTTGTGTGGCAAACGCACCATGATAGGCAGCGCCTTATGTTGTTTGATTTGGTCGAGTATAGCTTTTTTTCTTTGTGACATAAAAGAGATAAACGATTGATGTTGTTTGCAAATAATATGAATTGTATTTTTTGCTGATTCGACTACATTTTTCTTCTGTCATTGTCATTTCAGCCATTTCTTTCTTTTAAAATAAAAATAAGGTAAAACGGCAGCCAAAATCATTATCATAATAGCAAAAGGATAACCATAGAGCCATTTGAGTTCCGGCATTACATCAAAGTTCATTCCGTAGATTCCTGCAATCATTGTTGGTAACGAAAGACACAGGGTTATTACGGTGAGTATTTTGAAGATATGGTTTTGTTCTAAGTCGATTTTATTATTCATATTGTCTTTCAGGTCGTCCAATCGATCGAAATTGAATTGGATATAGTCAGATACAACAACCAAGTCTGCTAATTCGGTATGAATATGTTCATTGATTAATTCATCTTTCCCGAAGTTGCTTTTTCTTAGTAATCTGTAAATCCGCATGGTTTCGTTAAGAGATTCCTTGATAAGTAAATTGTGAAAATTGTATTGTGTAACAATGTCCATGTCTTCAGCTTTAAAGCGTTTCTCAACCAGGACTTTAGACGCTAACGTTTTAATTTTTTTTGCCAAGTTTTCGGTTATGTCGGCATAATAATCCGATATAAACTCTATATACCGGATGAAAACCATATTCAAATCTGTTGTCTGCTGTTGAAATGTTGTAAGTTTGTGGGAATAAACTTCATTGACGAACTCATCAAATCCGGAACTTTGAAAAAAGAATAACCGGCCTGCCGATAAGATGATGAACAATTCCTGTTCCGTCAGTTGTTTTTCCTTGTCGTAGAAAGGAATTGAGAAATGAAAAGAAACTTGTTCCTTATCCTCTAAAAAATGAGAACTGATTTCAATGTCTTCATAGCGGGCCATAATTGAAAAATCAAGGTCAAATTTTTTCTTTGCCCAATCCATGTCAGCTTGTGTGTAGTTGTTTAACTGAATAATTAAAAAATCCGGCATTTCATTTATTTCACTCACACTCTGGTATCTTCTTATTTCATTGTTTTTCAGCAGTAAATCTATCATGACCTATTTTTGGATACAAATCTAACATTAATTAATTGAATCCTGAATATATAACACGAAAACCGATTGAGACCTTGGGGCTACAACCGGTTTTTATTCATTAGGAAAGGAGAAATTCCGTTAAAATTGAGAAAATGGTAATGGCGACAACAAGATGGACTGATTATTTGTCGCGGTATTTGAATATTCGGTTTTCTTTTTCATCACAGCCCAATCCGGATGTGCGCTGAATTTTTTCCAAGCCTCATTTCGTGTGTCCTCATCCTTATACCATGTCAGGTAAATCAATGCCGGCATAGAAGAGCCTGCCATGATTTCGCCATAACATACGGAGTTGATTCCGACTTTGTCAAAAAGATCGATCTCTTCCATATTGAACATCTTGATTTTGCGTTGATTCGCATCTTCATTCGGACTATGATAAAGTCTGAATTCGAATAATGTCCGCTCATTACCGGGCGTTCTCATTACAGGTATTTTATCGAATGCTTCACACAGAAAAGTCGTGTATTCCGAGTAAGCCGGATTGGGAGCCGTTTCATTAAAAAATGAAAGAGCTTCATCTCTAAAAGTTTTATCATTCCAGACAGCATTTCTCACTTTCTGGTACGTTTCCAGATTGGGATATACAAATAAAAGAAACCGTTTCTCTTTTTCTTCTTTTTTATAGAGGGAAAAAGCTCCGGCGGAAATGTTCTGACGATTGTATGCCGGTATCAGAGTTTCTTCGAAAAACCGATCTAAAACCTCACCATCACCATTAAGCGTATAAATACGCCATTCATAAATCTGCTTTTCCTTTTCCACTGGCGATGCCGCCATGTCAATTGTAAATAATGCGATGAATAAATAAACCAACGCGAAAATCCTGCTTTTCATGATGCTGTATCAAATTAAAATTAATGGATTCAAAGGTAGTAATTTATATCTTCTTTTATTTATTCAGCAACTCTTTTATCATTTTGGGAACTTCTTTTTCTGGTGTTGGAAAATTGTGTAATTCTTTGTTTTTGTATATGTTATACGTAGATTCCCCAATAACCTCCTTTCCGTCAGGTGTGATAAACACAATTTCTAATTTATCAAGAATCTTTTTAAAGTCCCATCGCCATGTATCTTGGTATTCAACAATCAAGTCAAAATCTTCAGGCCGGTCTCCCTTTTTACCAATCTCGGCAATAATTCCATATTTCTCAAGCTCTTTTTTTATAATACTATCTGTGTTACCAATAACTTCATGTTGACTTGCCGGATCATCAGGCAATACGATGTAAGCATAAGGGGTTATTACCCCAAACTTGAACTTAATATATTGCGAATTTTCAGCCGAAAGAATATAGGCTTTTGTGTATTTATGCTCATTGTAATTTGGCGATTTTGTTGTATTGATCGTTCCTGCACAACTACAGAGTCCTATGAGAATCGAAAAAATCATTGTGATTTTCTGGAATGATTTTTTTCTGCTTTCAAAAATTTGCTGTTTCATGTTTTTTAGTTTTTGAATCTGTGAGAGGTTTTTTTATAAATTTGTACTTATTTGAGTAGTTTGCCGTTCTCCACTTCAAATAAGACTTTCATTTGCTGAATAGCAATTTGGTTCAACTTAATCAGGCGTTCTTTTTGAGGAAGTCCTTCATTGATGAATACAGCATTGAGATTTTCCATATTCGACAAGCATATCAACTCATTGATTGTGGCGTAGTCACGAATATTGCCTTTCAAATCGGGATTTGCATCACGCCATTGCTTGGCCGTTATTCCAAATAATGCAACATTTAAGACATCGGCTTCGTTGGCGTATATGATGTTTATTTGTTGTGGTGTCAGTTCTGCAGGAATGAGGTTGTATTTAATAGCGTCAGTATGGATGTGATAATTGATTTTCGCTAATTCTCGTTTTGCACTCCAACCTATTTGTTGTTGCTCTTGTTCTTTGAGGCGTTGAAATTCCTTAACCAATAATAATTGAAATCGGGCGCTTATCCACATGCCAAAGTGAAATGCAATGTCTTTGTGGGCATACGTACCACCATAGCGACCAGCCTTTGCTGTGATTCCGATAGCATTGGTTCGTGCAATCCATTGTTTTACAGAAAGAACAAAATTATTGCTTCCTGCTGAATTTTTAATTGTACCGAATTCGGTATAATTAAAATTCGGATTGAACAAAATTTCCCATTCGCCGATATACTCAATAGTACTTTTCAGACTGAGCCATTTTATAATGATATGTTCCTCCATTTGGCTATGTGCCATGTCTGTAAGTGATATATAATCCGAATTGGCAATCTGAATAATCGTAATATCAGTACCTGTTACATTTATTTTCGCCATAAATATGATATTTAAACTTTTACAAATTTACGATTAAAAATTCGTCAATTAAAATGTATTTTATTGAATGTGGGCACAATATCACGAATGAACTATAAATATTCCCATAGTTGCTTTTGGAATATTTTATGTAATATTGTCGTCATTTGATCGCATCCGACAAGGCCAAATCTCTTTCATGCCTTTGTGATGCAAGGGTTATCAATTCTGTTATCAAATCTTTATAGGGAATCCCTGTGTCTTCCCATAATTTAGGATACATGATGATTCCTGTAAAACCGGGTAATGTGTTGATTTCATTTAATACAAATGTATTGTCCGCTCGTAGAAAGAAATCAACTCTTGCCATTCCTTCGCAGCAGATAGTTTTGAATGCTATTATTGCCTGTTTCCGGATCTGTTCGGATATTACTTCATCTATTTCCGCAGGAATTTTTAGTTTTGCTCCGTCGGAGCTGACATATTTAGCATCGTATGAATAGAAATCTTTTGTGGGAATAATTTCTCCTACAACAGAGGCTTTAGTTTGTTCATTTCCTATAATAGCACACTCGACCTCTTTTCCAATAACCGCTTCTTCTATCAAGATTTTGTTATCAAATTTGAAAGCTGTTGCTTTGGCAATTTCAAATTCTTCTTTGTTCATTACTTTACTTACTCCTACTGATGAACCTGCATTGGCAGGCTTAACAAAAAGGGGTAGATTTAGTTGGCCGGAAATTTCCTCAAAAGAAAACTGGTCCGGGAAATGCTTATGTAAGGTGTAAAATTTTGCGATCGGAATATTTGCATCTCTTAGCAGTCGTTTGGTCACGTCTTTATCCATTCCGACGGCAGAAGCTAATATATCACAACCAACAAATGGAATGTTCATTGTTTTAAGGAATCCTTGCAGTGTTCCATCTTCGCCGAATGTCCCGTGAATAATAGAAAAAGCAATATCAAAACAGTCTAAAAGTTCATGGGTATCACTATTAATGATTCCTGCCTTTCCTGTAGAACAGGATATATAAACAAATCCGGATTCGGTAAAAAAATTTTCCTTCACTAAATTGACATTCTTTTTTTCTTGATATTTTTTATTGTAAAACCAATTGCCGTTTTTGTCTATTCCAACCAGAATCGGTCTGAAAATTGTCTTGTCAATGGCATTGAAAATATTGCTGGCAGATTCTAACGAAACTTCATGTTCTGCAGATTTTCCTCCAAAAAGAATTGCTACATTTTTCATAAGCTATTTTGTTTAATTATTATATTGCGGTCGCTTGTTAATTTCAAATGATCAACGGTTATAAAAATCCTCAAAATACAATCTTTACATCGTCTTTGATATTTTGTAAGGTAGTATTGATTGAGGCTGTCCAACCGTCAACGTAGACTTTACCGCTTTTGATTGCATTGGCTAAGAAATGTTTGTTTTCCGATTTGTCTAATTCTGTGGCGTTGGTTATGTAATGATTGTTGCCGATTTTATACAAACAATTTTCTAAGACACATTCGGGCATTACGGTTGGATTGTCTATTCCGACTGAAAAAATCATATTATAAATGCGCGAAAGCGGATCATTTTCGATATTTTGTAGGATAATTTGTCCGTCTTCAATCTCCAACTTTGGAGCATCTACCGCATCAAAAACCTTAAAGCCGGTATTGGAGATTTCTTGTTTGTTGTCTATTTCTCTTTGAATTTTATCGCCCGCCCGCTTTATTCTTTCGCAAGTGATTGATGAAATAACAGGAGGTAAATTATTCTTTTCACAAAATTGGAATGCCTCCTTTTTCTTTTTGGGATCTATATCTTCATTTATCTGGCAAAGGACGAATTTGCGATTTCCACCATCTTCGGCGTTAAGTTGCATTACGGCGTGTCCTGTTGTGCCGCTACCTGCAAAAAAATCAAGAATGACATCATTGGACGTTGCTTTCGTAGCGAATTTGAGAATATGTTTAATGAAATTGACAGATTTTGGATTGTCAAACACTTTGTATCCGTCAAATAAATTTTTCAAATCTGCCGTTGTTCCCCTATTATCTTCATAGTAATAACTTTTGAGTTTTTGTGTTACCGTATCAAGCCTCTTTTTTATTTTGGGTATCGTATTTTCTGTTTCTCCCCACATTACATCTCCTTTTGCGTCTGCCGCGGTAAAAGTTGCAAGTGGCCATCTGTAACCATATTCCGGCTTGGCGCAGATTTGACCTGTTTGAGGGTGTATAATGTCGTAAGTATATCCGCCTGGTTTTGTATTGGCTGAATTGCCCGGATAGAATACACCTTGTTCATCAACATAAGAATAATGACTGACGCCCGATAAATCATCGCCATTGGCTTGTTGCTTTATCCATTTACGCAGCGATTTTTGAATCAGTTCATTGTCGTTCCCATGCAATGATCTCAACTCGTCATATTTCTCTTGAATGATCAGCCCTTTATCTGATTGTATTTCCCAAAAGTCTTGTATCAAAATAGATTTCGCATAAACGATCACATATTCGTGCTCTGTAGCAATTTGGGTTGGGTTGTTATCGGTTGCCGTTTGCCAGATTATTTGTCCTAAAAAATTATCTTCTCCAAAAATCTCATCGCATAATAATTTTAAATTTGCCTGTTCATTATCGTCAATACTGATGAAGATCACCCCATCTTTTGCCAGTAAATCGTGGGCAAGCATTAGGCGCGGATACATAAATGACAGCCAACCGTTGTGTGATTTTTTTGTACTGAAACTAAACTGCATTCTGTCAAAATCCGTCTCGCTGATATTTGCCAATCCTAAGACTTCCGTTTCTTCTTTATTAAATTTATCGGGATAAATAAAGTCGTCTTTTGCCGTATTGTAGGGTGGGTCAATGTAAATACATTTTATTTGTCCGTTATAATGTGATTTGAGAATTTTAAGACTGTCTAAGTTGTCTCCCTTCAATATCAGATTTTGCGCATTGTCAAAATCTTTTGAGAACACTTTGTTTATTTTCAGCTCTTTGGTTGTTTTTTGCTTGTATTTGGCGTTTGCCACATTACGTCCAACGAAATTTAAACCATAACCGTTTACCTTTTCATCAACAGGCAGGCCTAAAGTGTTTTTTAATTCGTCCCATTTCACTTCGTTGCCACGAATGGTTTGTGGATAATTTTCTTTTAGAAATTCCAACAAACGATTTTCGTTTTTTTCGGCTTCAACTACCGAAAAGCCTTTGTTTATAAAATTTTCCTGGAGTGTCATATCTATTCGGGTCGATTTATTAAACTTGCTAATTGCGTGTTGTTTATTCGTTCTTTGAATGAAATTTTGATATTTTTTTCTTTGTAATGCTCGTTCAGGTATTCAAAATATTTCTTGGCAAACTCAATTTTTTCTTTTTCTTCGTGCGGAATAGCGGTAGAAGTTTTATAGCCTTTACTTTCCACAACAAGAATCAGTTTGTTGCCTGCGGCACTTTTCACGGCATAACAAAAATCGGGATTGTATTCGCCAAGTGGCGTTTTAATTTTGAGTTTTGGCAGTTTTCCAAAAATTTCAATTTCGCTCATATCGGGGTCTTGTTCGATAATTTCAATCTCGAAATCGCTGTCGTACTCAATCACATCTTTAAAAATCCATTTTTCGCGAAGTGAAAAATCTCTATCAATATCCTTTTGGAATTTTCCAACGCTGCCTGCTTTTAGATAGGTTTCGTTATTTTCATTCAAAAAAACATTTGGCAAAACTGTGCCGCTAATTTCATTGTACTGAACTTTCGTTTTTATCGTGCTGACAAGGTTTTTGCGCACAATTTCCGTCATTTCTTTAAGCGCCTGCGCGGGATTGTTGGCAAGGATTTTATTTTTGAAATCGTCCGATAAAGCGTTGAAAATCTTTACCACAAAGGTAAGCGGAGTTTTAGTATTGTTTGACAAATCGCTCACAAATTGCAAATAATCCACCTTGCTTTTGTGTGAAATCGCCTCTTTGAGTTGTACTGTAATTGCATCGGTTTGTCCGATTCTATTTGTATTTAACTCTTTGCGGATGGTTTGCAAAAGGATTTCGTCAATATTCAATGCTTCTATTTCGGTTTTGATATTGATAACTAAGTTTTTCTCGCTGTCCTGGTCGAGATTGTCAAGCATATAAAAAGCATTGCGGTTGATTGTATTCCACAATTTTTGAAATTCCGCAAGGTGCTGCTCTTTGATAACAACATTCTTTTTCGGGCGGATTTTGCTTTTTTCCTGGACGAAATTTGAAAGCCTTGTTAAATCCTGCTCGGTAAATGTATCATTCACAAAGAACGAATTACTTAAAATTTCATTTTGGATAGCGTCAACAAAACCGATTTCTTGATTGGAAACCACGACATCTAGATTATTGATTTTCCAAAAATCATTTTGATTGTTGTCAAATGTCGCAATGGTGTGGCGTTTCAAATTTTGGTCAACGCAAAGACACAAACCACGCCCGATTTGTTGGAGTTTTGAAATTTCACTGCCTTGATTTGATAATTTGCAAATGGTAAATACATTCGGATTGTCCCAGCCCTCTTGCAATGCCCAAATAGAAAAAATAAAACGTGTAGGTTTTTCAAATGAAAGAAGCTGCTTCTTATCTTTTAGAATTAAATCAACGCCCGCTTTTATTTTTTCATCCGTATTGCCTTTGTCGCCTGAAAAATAGCCTTCGTTTACCTGCAGTTTGCCATTGCTGTCGAAATCGTTTTGCAGATATTGTAAATATGCCCTATTGGGCGTTGCTTGCAATACCTGTACAATTTCGCCGCGTTGCTTAATATATTCTTCTTCGAAAATATTTTTGATTTTGGGATTTTCGCCACGATATAGTTCAGTGTCGCTTTCGATAAAAAACAAGGTGAGCGCTTTTATTCCTTGCTCAAACAAGGCCTTTTCTTTGTCAAAATGAATTTTAATCGTTTCTTTTATCATTGAGCGCAAAGCGTCATCAGAGAGTGTGTAATCAACTTTCTCGATACTGTCGTCATTCAAAACGATGTTGTTTTTATTGATTTTTCTGATACTCTTTCCGTTATAAATATTGCCTATGCCCAATGTCTTTTTAACAATTGCTCCATTTGATAAAGTATGAACGATTGCTTTATACCTGCTTCCTTCTTTTTCAATTTTCACAAGCGAATCTTGATTCTGTACAATGTCCTGCGTGTAGACAACAATTTTTTTTACCAGATTTTGGCGAAACGAAGAAATGCTATCAAGCGTATAAGCCACATTTGAAAGCGGAATGGTGGTATCGCTATTATTTTTCTTTTTCGGAAAAGTTGCTCCAAAGCGCAAGTAGTAATTATCGAAACCTTCAAAATATTTTTTGAATGCATCGCCATCAAAGCGGTGCGGCTCGTCCATTATGACAATCGGTTTTAAACGCTTCAAACAATCCAAATAACTTTTTGGCGGTTCAGTATTTTCAGCAAATAAGTTCGGCGCATGAATTTCGTTTTCGAGCGGTCGATTCAAAATGTTGCTGTCTTTATCAAAAGAGCTTGGTGTCATAATAAGTACCGACAAATGCTCTGTTGCTATAAATCGTTTTACACTTGCTATTTGTCCGCTTTCGTAAGCAAAAACTTCGATTTCTTTTTCTCGCTCGTTGGCGTAAAATTGCTTAAAGTATTCTTTGGTATCTTCGAGATTGGTTTTTGTTCCCTCACGAATAGGAACGGTGGGAATGAGGATAATGAACTTTTTGTAACCAAACTTTTTGTTTAGTTCAAACATTATTTTGATGAATGTGAACGTTTTACCTGTTCCCGTTTCCATCATTATATCAATGTTCCTGCTGTCTTGTACAGGAAAATGATAATTGCGTGGCGTGTGGTGTTCGGCCATCACATCACAAAATGGCAGATTTTGTTGCAAAGCATCAAAAACGCTGATTATATTTCCGATACAATCTTCCTGATAGGGTTGAATTTCGTATTGAAACTGTTTTTCTGCCATATTTTTAATATTCCTTAAAACCTGTCCGGCAATCTGTTTTTTCATCTGCCACTACTGCGGTTACTTTGGCAAAGATACGATTTTTGGTTTCATAATTAACGATTAGTTTTGTCAAATCGAGTGAATTTTCATAATGTGTTATGTTTCCTCCTTGTTATTTCTTTGTTTATTCGATTTCTGAATAAAAAGCAAAAAAAGCTTGTTTTTGATGAGTTAAATTTGTATATTTGATGATATCTATTTTTCTGTTTTAATTAAAAATATAAAATATGAAGAAGCTAATTTATACACTTATATTTACCGTTTTTTGTATTATACCTTCTTCGGCACAGGAAATAATACGTGTGGAGCCACTTAGCTGGTGGGTAGGTATGCGTATGCCACTAACTATTATGTTTTATGGTCATGATTTATGTGATTGTGATGTGTCTGTTCAGGAAGGAGGCCTTACTGTGAGTCGTGTCCGCAATGCGGAAAGTCCGAATTATTTGTTTGTTGATGTATCTATTTCTTCCGATGCTCCTGCCGGTGAATATACTTTTTTGTTGAGTAAAGGCCGGAAAAAGCTTAAATACAAGTATAAATTGGAAAATCGTCGTGAAGGCTCTGCCGGACGTAAAAGTTTTTCATCGGCGGATGTGATCTACCTGCTGATGCCGGATCGTTTCGCGAATGGTGACCCGACGAATGATTCTACGAATGATACGGCGGAGAAGGCCGATAGGGCGAATCCGTCGGGACGTCATGGCGGGGATTTGCAGGGGATCATCAATCATCTTGATTATATTTCGGATTTGGGAGCAACGGCTATATGGAGTACCCCGCTTTTGTTGGATAATGAGCCGAAAGTTTCTTATCACGGTTACGCGTGCGGTGATTATTATCATATAGATCCCCGTTACGGAAATAATGAACTTTACCGGACATTTGTTGCGGAAAGTCATAAACGGGGCCTGAAAGTGATCATGGATATTGTAATGAATCATTGCGGCATATCTCACTGGTGGATGAGCGACCTGCCATATAGCGACTGGATCCATCAGTTTGATTATTATACACAGACAAATCATGTTTTATCGGCGAATATGGATCCCAACGCATCTATGTATGACCTGAAGATACAGGAGAGCGGTTGGTTTGACACAAGTATGCCGGATATGAATCTGGATAATCCGGATTTGCTGCAATATTTCAAACAGTGGGCTGTGTGGTGGATTGAATATGCGGATTTGGATGGCCTTCGTGTGGATACTTATCCGTATAATGAAAAACGGCCTATGTCGGAATGGTGTAAGGCAATCCGTGCCGAATATCCCGAGATGAATATTGTCGGTGAATGTTGGACTTTATCACCTTCACAGCTGGCTTACTGGGATGGCGGTACAAAAAATAAAGACGGATTTAGTTCTTTTCTTCCGTCAGTGATGGATTTTCCATTGCAGAATGCCATTTGTGAGGCTTTGTCGAAAGATGATGTCGCTTGGAACGAGGGATTGCCTCTTATTTATCGTTCGGTTTCGCATGATTTTTTGTTTGACGATCCGCATCGTTTGCTTATTATGGCAGCGAATCATGATACGGAGCGTATTACCGATATTATCGGCCGGAACCCAGAAAAGGCGAAGTTAGTCGCGACCTTGTTGGCCACATTAAGAGGAGTGCCGCAAATTTTCAGTGGTGATGAATTATTATTTGTTTCGAAAGATCGTTCATTGGGGCATAGCGGACTGCGTGTTGATTTTCCGGGAGGATGGCAGGATGATCCGGTCAATTTGTTCGACCCTGCACAGCGTACTGCGCAGCAACAGGATGTTTTTGAATATTACCGGGCACTGTTTAACTGGAGGAAAGGGGAACCGGTTATACATTCGGGAAAGACGATGCATTTCGCGTCGCATGATAATACCTATAGTTATATCCGTTATAATGAAGAATGCGCCGTTTTTGTATTTGTGAATGCTTCACGTGAAGCCCGTATGATAGATTGGGATAAATACAGGGAGGTTCTTCAATCTTATCATCCTGCGGGAAAGGACGTATTTACGGGCGGAATTATTTCCGGAGATACGAATAATGTTTCAGTGGAGGGGCTTGCTTCTCTTGTTGTAAAATTTAATCTGTCTGAATAAATTTTAATTAAAAGGATAATATTTGAAATCAACATTTTTTATGTTAAAAAAGAAATTGTTTTTAGATAAAGGATGATTGGAGGCTTTCTATTTCATTTATATTTTCACAACTATGAAATTTGATTAATTTTCTTATATTTAGCGTATTGTAGTTTTAAGACGTTTCATTTTTTTTACTTTTTGTTTCACTAAAAAAACAGATCTCTTTTCGTGACTTATCTTTGATATGATTTTTTTAGGGATGGATATTTTAAATAATTATAACATTAAAAATGGAACTATGAGACACGAATTGTTAATTTTTAAAAGAATCTTTTTTACTTTTTTATTAATTGTTTTCGCACAATTTCTGTATGCCGAAGAATTGAGTTCTCCGGATGGAAATCTTTTGATGCGATTTCATATAGATGATAAAGGTATGCCGGCGTATGAACTGCTCTACAAACAAAAAGTGGTTGTAAAGCCGAGCAAACTTGGTATCGAAACAGAAGATTTTTCTTTACGTGAAGGATTCATATTGAAAGATACAAAACTGGGTTCATTTGATGAAACCTGGTATCCGGTATGGGGAGAGGTGAAAACGATTCGTAATCATTACAACGAACTGGTTGTTACGCTAAACCGGCCATCGGATGAACGTATCATGGCTATACGTTTTCGTTTATATGATGACGGATTGGGTTTTCGTTATGAGTTTCCCCAACAGGAAAACCTGAATTATTTTGTAATTAAGGAAGAATATTCGGAGTTCGCAATGGCGGGCGACCATACGGCATTCTGGATACCGGGTGATTACGACACACAGGAATATGATTATACGGAATCGCGTTTGTCGGAAATACGCGGGCTAATGAAAGAGGCGATTACCCCTAATACGTCGCAAACACCATTTTCCGGTACGGGCGTACAGACTGCGCTTATGATGAAAACGGATGACGGGCTTTATATCAATCTTCATGAAGCGGCATTGATTGATTATTCTTGTATGTCATTGGAACTTGATGATAAAACGATGACTTTCCGTTCGTGGCTGACCCCTGATGCACAAGGCAAGAAAGGATATATGCAGACTCCCTGCAATTCACCTTGGCGTACGATTATCGTGAGTGATGACGCGCGTAACATTTTGGCTTCGCATCTGACGCTAAACCTGAATGAACCTTGTGCCTTGGATGATGTATCATGGATTAAACCGGTTAAATACATTGGTGTCTGGTGGGAAATGATCACCGGCCTTTCAACGTGGTCTTATACAAATGATTTTCCATCTATCCGTCTCGGGGTCACAGATTATTCAAAAGCAACTCCCAACGGTACACATGCTGCAAATAATCAAAAAGTGCGTAGATACATAGACTTTGCCGCGGAGCATGGTTTTGACCAGGTGCTTGTGGAAGGCTGGAATCAGGGCTGGGAGGACTGGTTCGGGATGTCCAAAGATTATGTGTTTGATTTTTTGACCCCGTATCCTGATTTCGATATCAAGGCGCTGAATGAATACGCCCGGTCGAAAGGTGTAAAAATAATGATGCATCACGAAACCTCGGCATCTGTCCGCAACTATGAGCGTCATATAGATAAAGCCTATCAGTTGATGAAAGATTACGGATATAACTCCGTAAAGAGTGGTTACGTTGGGAACATTATTCCGCGCGGGGAGTATCACTACGGGCAATGGATGGTAAACCATTATCTTTATGCCGTAGAGAAAGCCGCCGGATACAAGATTATGGTGAATGCCCATGAAGCTGTTCGTCCGACAGGACTTTGCCGTACCTATCCGAATCTGATCGGAAACGAATCGGCGCGTGGTACCGAATATGAAGCATTTGGCGGAAATAAACCTTTCCATACGACCGTACTTCCTTTTACCCGTTTAATTGGCGGGCCAATGGATTATACCCCGGGAATATTCGAACCTGATATCAAGAATGTTAATCCGGGTAATACTTCCCGTGTACGTACAACGCTTGCACGTCAGCTTGCCTTATATGTTACGATGTACAGCCCTCTGCAGATGGCGGCGGATTTACCTGAAAATTATGAAAAATATATAGACGCATTTCAGTTTATCAAGGATGTTGCTGTAGATTGGGACGATTCGAAGTATCTTGAGGCTGAACCTGGGGATTATATTACCGTTGCCCGTAAAGCGAAGGGAACAAATAACTGGTTTGTAGGATGTACAGCTGATGAAAACGGCCATACGTCACAGCTGAAATTGGATTTCTTAGATGCCGGTAAAAAATATACGGCAATCATTTATGCGGATGGTGCGGATGCCGGTTATGACACGAATCCGAAATCATATACGATAAAGAAAATACAGGTAAACAATAAAACGAAGCTGACGCTGAAAGCTGCGTCCGGAGGAGGATATGCGATAAGTATCATAGAAGTGAAATGATAGCTTATTTGTTAATTATCTGATGACATGAAGGATTTCGTATTCTTGTGTGAAGAAGCTTTCATTGGGAAAGCAAATAAAACTGATTATTAATCTTAAATATATTGAGAATGAAAAAGATTGAACTAATTTTTCCAAAAAGGGTTTTTTACCTGTTGGTAATGACTTTTCTTTTTGCGACAGGTAGTTTTGCACAGAACATTACAATCAAAGGTGTAGTGGTGGATGTGTCAAATGAACCTGTTATAGGAGCTAATGTAGTGGAGAAAGGAACTACAAATGGTATAGTTTCGGATATGGATGGCAATTTTACTCTTTCGGTGGCAGGAAACTCTGTCATAGTAATTTCCTATATCGGTTATAAAAGCCAGGAGTTGAAGGCTGACAAACAATTTATGCGAATCGTTCTGGAAGAAGATACGGAGCTTCTGGAAGAAGTGGTCGTGATTGGTTACGGTACGGTCAAGAAAAATGATGCGACAGGCTCTGTCACAGCGATTAAACCTGATGAGATGAATCGTGGTCTGACGACGAATGCCCAGGATATGATATCGGGAAAGATTGCCGGGGTGAGCGTTGTCTCTCATGGCGGAACTCCGGGAGGTGGCGCTACCATACGTATTCGCGGAGGTTCTTCTCTTAACGCGAGTAACGATCCGCTTATAGTGATTGACGGGCTGGCAATGGACAATGACGGAGTGAAAGGTCTTTCGAATCCGTTGTCTATGGTGAATCCGAATGATATCGAGACCTTTACCGTACTGAAGGATGCTTCTGCTACGGCAATATACGGTTCGCGCGCATCTAACGGTGTGATTATTATTACGACTAAAAAAGGACAGCTTTCGGGCGATAAAGGTATCACTGCACGTGTGACGTACGACGGGAATGTTTCCATGAGTAATATCAAAAGTACGCTGGATGTGTTGAATGCCGATGATTATAAAACATTGGTAAAAAATACGTATGGTGAGGACAGTGATGCCTACAAAGCGCTTGGCACCTCAAATACGGATTGGCAGGATGAGATTTACCGGACAGCTCTTTCGACGGATCACAATATAAGTATCTATGGCGGAATAAAAAATATACCTTACCGTTTATCATTGGGCTATACAAATCAGAACGGTATTATTAAAACATCTGATTTCGAACGATACACGGCTTCATTGAATATATCTCCTTCTTTCTTTGATAACAGACTGAAAATAAACGGAAACCTGAAAGCGATGTTTGCCAAAAACCGTTACGCCGACGGCGGGGCCATCGGTAATTCCGTTCGGATGGATCCGACCCAGTCTGTGTATGATACAAGAGCAGATTATCAAAAATATTTTGACGGATATTTTCAATGGACTTCAAGCGGGGCGTCAATTAACGACCCGACGTGGTTATTGACCACCAATTCCCTTGCTCCCGCGAATCCTGTATCGACGTTGGAATTGAAAAATGATCATGCCGACTCAAAATCTCTTGTGGGTAATCTGGAGGCTGATTATGCGTTTGGTTTCCTGCCGGATTTGCGTGTTCATGCGAACGGAGGTATGGATATTTCATCAGGAAAACAGACAACGGATGTAAGTCCTTATTCATTTTCCAATAATTATTATGGCAGTTACGGATATGAGGAGATAGACAAATACAATTTGTCGTTTAATGCCTATCTTCAATATATGAAAACGATTGATATCCATAATTTGGATGTGATGGCAGGTTATGAGTGGCAGCATTTTCACCACGAAGGTAACAATCGTTATAACGGGTATTATCAGTCTACACATTCGGAATATCCCGGAAAGGAATATTTACCTACATCAAAAGAATGGGCTTCTGAAAATTATCTTGTTTCATTTTTCGGACGTTTGAACTATTCTCTGATGAATAAGTATTTGTTTACCGCAACTCTTCGTTATGACGGATCTTCACGTTTCAGCAAGGACAATCGCTGGGGAACATTTCCTTCTTTCGCACTCGGATGGAAAATCAAGGAAGAAGGTTTCTTGCGTGATGTCAAGGCATTGTCCGATTTGAAGTTACGCCTGGGATACGGTGTTACGGGACAACAGAATATCGGTTCCGATTATGCCTATTTTGCTTCTTACACAGCAAATATAGATGGAGCATATTATCCGATAGGATATGGAAACGGTTCGACATACCGGCCGAATGCGTATAATAAGGATCTGAAGTGGGAAAAGACAGAGACCTATAATGCCGGTCTGGACTTTGGTTTTCTTAACGGACGTATTACTGGTTCGTTTGATTATTATTTCCGCAACACGAAAGACCTGATTAATTATGTGTATGTTTCGGCAGGTACAAACTTTAAAAATCAGGTGAATGCCAATATCGGTTCACTTGAAAATAAAGGGGTTGAGTTTTCCATCAATGCGAAACCGATTGTCACGAAGGAGTTTACCTGGGATCTGGGATTTAATATCACCTATAATGACAACGAAATTACAAAGCTCACAAGCGGGGATGGTGAAGGTTACTATGTGATGACCGGAGGAATATCCGCCAATACGGGCGCTACCTGTCAGGCTCATGCCGTAGGATATCCTGCCTATTCTTTCTATGTTTATCAGCAGGTGTACGATGAAAACGGAAAGCCGATAGAGAACCTGTTTGTCGACCGTAATGGTGACGGAACTGTAAATGAGAGTGATATGTATTTTTACAAAAATCCGATGGCGGATGTATTGATGGGCTTTACTTCCAAATTTATTTATAAACAATGGGATCTTGGTTTTTCGTTACGCGCCAGCCTGAATAATTATGTTTATAACGATGTTGAATGTAATAGCAGCAATATGAAAATGTTGTATGCCCCGTCCGGATTTCTTATCAATCGTCCGAAAATGGTCGTCGAAAATAACTGGGCGGGAGTAGGAAACTATTATCTGTCCGATTATTTTGTACAGAACGCGTCATTCCTGAAGTGTGATAATATAACAGTCGGTTATTCTTTTGACAAATTGTTCGGATACAAAATATCAGGACGCGTATATGCCGCTGTACAAAACGTGTTTACCATTACAAAATACAAAGGTCTTGATCCTGAAATCGCAAAGGGTACGGGTACTGATCTGACTTTTGGTATTGATAGAGACATTTATCCGCGTCCTTTGGTATCACTTATCGGATTAACGCTTAATTTCTAATCAATAAAAGGAGAATAGATATGAAAAATAATAATATAAAATTTATAATACCCATCATCGCATTTGTGGTGTTTGGTGTTACTTCGTGCATAAATGATTTGGATGTTAAGCCAATTGACCCGAGTACAACGATGGAGTTTAACCAGAATGAGGTCTTTACAAAAATTTATGCAACAATGGGGCTTACGGGCATACAAGGACCGGCCGGGCCGGTTGGTTCGGGTGATGTGGACGGTATTGATGAAGGAACGTCGGATTTCTCCCGTTTGATATGGAATCTGAACGAGTTGCCTACCGATGAAGCGCATTGTAACTGGACGGACCCGGGTATACCCGAATTGGATCATGCTGCGTGGGGAGCTTCCCATAATCAGATTCAGGGCTTATATTATCGTTTATATTTCAATATAACTTTATGTAACTTCTTCCTCGAACAGATAGAGAGTTATAGTGATAGCGAGAGTGTGTTACAACGTGCGGAGACGCAGTTTATACGCGCACTTAATTATTACTATCTGATCGATATGTTCGGCAATGTTCCGTTTGTTACGAAAGTTTCCACAGCGAATCCGGAACAGATAAACCGTGCCGATCTGTTTAATTTTATAGAGCAGGATCTGAAGGAGGCTTCGGAGTCAATGAAAGAACCTAGGGGGAATGCTTACGGACGTGCTGATAAAGCTGCCGCCTGGTTACTGTTATCCCGTTTGTATTTAAACGCGGAGATTTATACCGGAACATCCAAATGGGCGGAAGCTGCGGAGTATGCGCAAATGGCAATAAACTCCTCCTACCAGTTATCTTCGGAATATACACACCTTTTTATGGCCGATAATAACGGAAGTTCAGTCAATAAAGCGAATAGTGAGATCATTTTGCCAATACTGCAGGATGGGGTGACTACACAGAATTACGGAGGCTCTCTCTTCCTGATAGCGTCCACACAGAAGACGGACGATATGCCTGGGTACGGAACATCGGAACAATGGGCAGGAAACAGGTGTCGTCAGGATTTACTTTATAAGTTTTTCCCTAACGGAAATGTACCGAATGATGCCAAGGAAGGTTTGATTGCTGCCTCAGGGGATAATCGCGCTTTGTTTTTCGGTATTAATCGTACCTTATCCATTGACAATGAAGAGATGTTTGTCGAAGGGTTTTCATGTGTGAAATTTACAAACCTGCGTGCGGATGGCGCTTCCACGAGCGATTCCAAATATACGGATATGGATGTGCCTTTGATGCGTTTGGCTGAGGCTTACCTTACATTTGCAGAAGCTAAAGTCCGGCAGAACGGTGGGCCAACGGCAGAAGCCACAGAGGCGATCAATACGCTTCGCCGCCGTGCTAAAGCAAGGGTGGAAACATCTTATACGCTGGATAATATTTTGGATGAATGGTCGCGTGAATTTTTCTTTGAAGGACGCCGTCGTTCCGACTTGATACGTTTCAACAAGTTTGGAGGTAATACCGGATATTCGTGGCAGTGGAAAGGTGGAGTACAGAACGGAACAAGCTTTAGTAGTACTTTTAACTTGTATCCTATACCAAACAGTGATATTGTTTCAAATCCGAACCTGAAACAGAACCCGGGATATTAAATGTCGAACCTTAATTTTTGTAAATATGAAAAATAAAAATAATATATGGATGATGTTACTGATAGGTTTGTCAATTGTTTTTGCCGCGTGTGAAGACGATCGTGACTCAAACCCGACATTACATAATCCGACAAAATTTGTACTGAATACACCGGCTTATGCGAGCGGCGCTGTGTATGATCTTGAAAAATCTTCGAGTGTGGAGCTGACATGTTCACAGCCGGATTACGGATTTACGGTAGCGACGGTATACACTGTTCAGGTTTCTTTGAGTGATGACTTTTCGACGGAAGGAAAATATGCCATATTACCTACGACTTATAATACGGCAAAAATGGAGGTGGATGCTTCGGAAGTGGCTGTAGCCCAAACGAATCTCGCTCTTGAAGAGGGGAAAACCGAAAGTGATTTTCCGTTGACATCCAAACTATATGTGCGCCTGAAAGCTGTACTGACAAATAGTGCAGGAGAAATCTATTCCAATTCGGTAAGTTTGGACCAGGTACGAACGGTTTTTGCTCTTAGCCCTGTCGTTGTACCTACAAAAATGAATATTGTCGGTAGTGGCATCGGTGACTGGGATTGGGCTAAATCGATGGAAATGGTTCCTACGTGGGATAACAACGGAACATTCTGGCATATTCTCTACTGTGAAAAAGACGCCGAAATGAAATTCAATATTGAGAAAACATGGGATGGCATCGAATTTGGTTCTTCTGCAACATTGGTCGATAACGCGAAAGCCGGATTAGGTGGCGATGGAAACCTGAAAGTGACGAATGCCGGGTGGTATCTTGTGGTTGTCCGATCAACAATCGAAGGACGTACTATTAAATACACCATAAACTTTGAAAAACCAAATGTTTATCTGATCGGTGAGGTTGGTTATAATAAAGAATGGTCTATCCTTGAGCAGAACCTGTTTACCGTTCCATCCGATGGTGAAGGATATTTTGTTTCTCCTCCTTTCGGAGCTACCAGTGAAGTGCGACTGTGTGTGAGCATTGAAGGTGAAGATTGGTGGCATTCGGAGTTTATCGTATTCTCGAACGGTATTATTTCTTACCGCGGGACGGGAGGAGACCAGGAACGCTATACGCAAAGCGCCGGTAAACGTGCTTATCTTAACTTTATGACCGGAAAAGGGTATTATGAATAATATTAATTAAATTTTGTCTGTATGAAAAATAGATTATTATATATATTGTTGGTATCCGCCGCTTTTGCCTGTTTTATGGCTTGTGATGAGGATTTTAACAAGGGTGTGGCGGAGCCGCAGAGTTGGGAACAGGAGGCCGCGAAAAGTATTTCCTTTTCCGCTTCGGCTGTTCCGCCGATAGACCTTAGCAAAGTCAGTGCGGAAATGGTTGCGGTTTGTTCATTTTCTGCTCCGGTGACAGAAGGAGGTACGGTTAACGGATATGAAATTAGTCTTGATGGAGATAGCGTTCTTCCCATGAATGAGAACGGGCAGGTTAAAACATCGGAACTGCAGAATGTAGTAACCGCTCTTTACGGAAAGCGTCCCGAAGCCCGGAGTATGAAAGGAGTAGCATACGCGCTTGTAGATGTTGACGGGCAGGTGTTTCGTGCCGCGTCGGTAGAGATAACCGTGACTGTAACTCCGAAAGCTCCGTTTATTGATAATGCGTACTATCTTATCGGAAATATGAATGACTGGGTGGCGGATGATGTTTCCAAGTTGATCAAGCTTAATCAGAGTGGAGACGTCTATGAAAATCCTGTATTTTCAACGATGGTGAAAGTACCGGCAGATTGTTACTGGAAAGTAATTCCTCAGACTCGTGTAGATGCTTTTGAAAATAAAGAAGCTGACAATGTATGGGGAGATGGGGTACTTGGCTGCGCGATCGATGGAGATGAATCCACAACCGGAACATTGGTAGTTGATGGTAATGCAATGAAGATAAAAGAGGCCGGATGGGTGAAAATAGAACTTAATATGATGGAATATACCTATACGGTTACCTCATTGGGTAGTGTGAGTCCGTACATGTACGTAGCCGGAAATCATCAGGGATGGAATCCGGGAACAGCGCCCCTCGTTTACTCAACGGATTTTATGAATTATACCGGATTTGTTTCTTTAGACGGAGAATTTAAATTTACTTCACAGCGTGACTGGAACGGAACTAATTATGGCGCGGGTACGGTCGATGGTATGCTTTCTACTGATGGTGGAGCCGGAAACCTTAGTGCAGAAAAGGGATTTTACTTATTGAAGGCGAATATTTCGAGCCTGACATGGTCCGCGACAAAAATTGAAACGTTCGGTCTTATTGGAAATGCTACCGCAGGCGGTTGGGATAGTTCTACTCCGATGACATTTGATCCCGAAAAGGTTGAATACACCGTTACGGCGACTCTGACCGACGGTGAATTCAAATTCCGCGCGAATAACGGATGGGATGTGAATCTGGGTGGCGATGTGTCAAACCTGTCTTTCGGAGGTGATAATATCGCTGTTACCGCAGGTACATACAAAATCACATTATCTCTTTCCAATGCGGAGAAGTTTACCTGCTCAATGGCGAAACAATAGGTGTATAGATTTTTTAGGTATTAGTCTGTATTTCGAACGGATAGTTCCCCAGAAAGGGGAACATCCGTTCGTTTTCAACGGAAGACGATTATTTATTAGTTCCAATGTTCCAATGTTCCAAGTTCCAAACTTTGAACTCATATTACCTTAGTGTAAAAATCAATTTTGTAGATATGAAGATATTCAATATTTTATTTTTAATATTCTTGCTGCCTTTTATTATAGTGGCACAAGTAACTACCGATCCGGTTATCGTAACTGAATCGGGAGAAGTCAAGGTGCTATTTGATGCTACCAAAGGCAATCAGGGGTTAAAAGGTTATACGGGAGATGTCTACGCACATACTGGTGTGATTACAGATCAGAGTTTAAGTGGAAGCGATTGGAAATATGCCCCTTCTTGGGGAGATAACCGGGAAAAATATAAATTGGTTTCATTGGGCAACGACTTGTGGCAGTTGACAATTGCTCCTGATATACGGACTTATTATGGTGTGCCGGCTACGGAGAATATATTGAAACTGGCATTTGTCTTTCGTAGCGGAGATACGAAAAAGGAAGGCAAGGGTGAGGGTAATACGGATATTTTCGTTACATTGAATGAAGATGTTTTTATTCCATCCGAAGCTGAAAATAAACCTCGTCCCAATGGACTTCCTGATGGTATTAACTATGTGGATGGAAATACGGTTATTCTTTCGCTTTATGCTCCTGAAAAAGAACATGTACATTTGCTGGGTGATTTCAATGGCTGGAAAAAAGACAATGACTGGCAGCTTTATAAGGATGGCGATTATTGGTGGACAACAGTTACTGAGCTGGAAGCGGGTAGGGAGTATACTTTCCAATATCTGATAGATGACCGCTTTAAAGTGGCTGATGCTTATGCGGAAAAAATATTAGATCCATACAATGACAAGGATATTCCTTCGTTGGTTTATCCGGATTTGACGACTTATCCGATACAGACAGAAGGCATTGTTTCTGTCATGCAGACCGGAAAGGCCGGCTATAACTGGAAAGTGACGGATTTTGAACCACATTCCGGAGAAGAATTAGTGATTTACGAATTGTTGATTCGTGATTTTACTGAAGAGGGAACGGTTATGGCAGCGACCGAAAAGCTTGATTATTTGAAAGCGATGGGTATAAATGCGATAGAACTGATGCCAATACAGGAATTTGATGGAAACGACAGTTGGGGATATAATCCGTGTTTTTATTTTGCGGCGGACAAAGCGTATGGTACACCGGATGATTACAAGTTTTTTATTGATCAGGCACACGAGCTTGGGATTGCCGTTATTTTGGATGTTGTGTTTAATCACGCCACATCTTCGCATCCGTTCGCACGTATGTATTGGAATAGTGAATCAGATAAACCGGCTGTCGACAATCCGTGGTTTAATGTGGATGCCCCGCATCCCTATAGTGTCTTTTGCGATTTTAATCATGAATATACCGGAACACGGGATTTCTTTAAGAAGGTTCTTACCTACTGGCTTACGGAATATAAGGTGGACGGATTCCGTCTCGATCTGACAAAAGGTTTTACCCAGAACAAGTCTACTGAAACGACCGCTTCGTATTATGATGCTTCCCGTATCGCTATTCTTAAAGATTATCATTCGCAAATTCAGAAGATTAACCCTAAAGCTTACACGATTCTCGAACATTTTTGTGAGAACAAGGAAGAAAAAGAACTTGCGGATGCCGGTATGTTTTTGTGGAATAATATTAACTACGCGTATTGCCAGACAGCGATGGGTTATAAAGAAAATAGTTCCTTGACCGGAGGAAGCGCCACATCGCGCGGATGGACACAACATCGTTTGATAACTTATCAGGAAAGCCATGATGAGGAACGGACAATGTATAAGGCAAAGACGTGGGGAATATCATCCATCAAAAGTGACGAACAAACGCGGATGAAGCAGGCCGTTACGAATGCCGCGTTTCTGATGTGTACGCCCGGCCCTAAAATGATCTGGCAATTTGGAGAATTGGGATATGATTTTTCCATCGAAGAGAACGGGCGAACCGGACGAAAACCTGTACGATGGGATTATTTTGAAGAAGATAACCGGAGATATTTGTATGATTATTATTCCATGCTGATTGATTTACGCAATCAATATCCTGAATTATTCGCTTCTCCCGGAATGGTGGTGATGGAAACAGGTGAGGTTGATTGGGATGGGGGACGACGTATCGTATTACAAAAAGATGAAGAATCGATCGTTTTAGCCGGCAATTTTACCGATAAAGAGATTCGGATGGATGTCGAATTTCCGCTTACAGGCCATTGGGATGATTATTTCAGTATGGCAGAATATGTCATAGAGGTAACTTCTGAAGAGATGACAAAAACGATGTCTATTCCCGCTCATTCTTTTAATTTATATGTGAGAAAGGACGGCGGTTCTACCAATGAAAGTATAGAGGCGGAAAAAGAATGTAACATTTTCTTAGAAGGAAATCATATCATAGTAGAATCGCAGCATGATATCGAGCAGATCAGCTTATATTCTTTCGGCGGAAAACTTTATAAAACAATGAAAACAAATGTCCGGGAAGCGATGTCGGTAATGAATGTCTCGGATGTCAATAAAGGCATCTGGCTTGTGACCGTGAGAGCCTCATCGGGAGATGTTTTCAGCCGGAAAATAAGCATACGGTAAATTTACATTCTTAATTTCATTCCGGAGAAAATCGTATCGGGTTTCAGGCTGAGAACGCTTCGCATTTCACCGGACATGTATTTTCTTCCATTTTTCATCCGTTATGAAAGAAAAATGAAAGAAAATACAGACGGTCTTTCAAACCGGACCAACATTACTCATAAAGGTAATAGTCGGTAGCCAGTATTATTTTTTACAGATACGATATAATCATCCGGAACAGCCAACCGGTAATAAATCTTTTTTTCCTTTTTCTCCCACTCTAAGCTGATGTTTTCACCATTCAGGGGAATCGTACCTTTACATTTTCTGATATCCGTATCGTTAAATACAATCTCTATCTTCCTGCCGGGTGCATCTATTTTTCCGAAACCGAGTAAATCGCGGTAAAAAACATGGGAGACATGTGATGCAAAGCCATGGTTACAACTGGCGACTGTAGTCGTATTTTCCCACAAAGTGCCTGTCAGGTCGGCCATATAACTATACTCGTCTATAGATTCTTTCAACAATTGTTTCACATGTCCATAACGCGATAAAATTTCCAACCGCAGATAGTTACCAACAAAAGCATTGGACGGGTAAATTTCGGAATAAGCTTTGGTGTCCTTCCGTTTAGGGCCGAAATCATTAAGCAGAATATTCCAGAGTCCGGAATAAGATTCCGGTGTGGCAATGCTGAAATATAATGCGTAATACTGGCAGGTTTCCGTGCGGTTATTCTTTTGTGGAACCAGTTTGCCATTTCTTCTTATAGCATTGTCGATAAAGAATATTCCATCGAATGATTGTTCCCTGATGACATCCCGAACCTGGTACGCTTTGGTTTTCAACTTCGGCAGATCGTAAAGTTCTGCTGCCACTTCCAGCATCCGGGCATACAGCATATTAGTCGGATAGTTTACATCCTGTGTGAAATCGTTAGCTTTTGACCATTCCACAAATATCCATTTTTCCAGATTTTCCAGTAGGCCATCTTCGTTCTCATATTTTTTGAAATAATCCAGTAATGCCATTACTTTCGGACGGAGACTCTGAATCATTTGCCGGTCACCGCTTCTGTACAGGTATTCTTCAAGTTCCAGTACAAACCACATCGACCAGTTTGGAATAAAATTACCATTGGAATGATCGGACGGATAACACATGGGCAACATACCTTCCGGAATGTAACGAAACTTCGCTGGTAACAGGAAATTTTCCAGGAAATTAGTCTCGATCAACGTATTCCCGGATAAATCAAATGCCACACGAGAGGTAAAATAACTGTCACACAGCCAGCCAGCCCGTTCTCGCGACGGACAATCCATAAATACATCCAATGCATTTTGCTTGAAAGTTTCTACGGCCGCTTTGAAAATTTTGTTCAGTTTTTCATCATCACAAACGAATGAAGCCTGTGATGCATCCGAATTAACATATTGGCGGATATAAAAATCACTTATCATGCAATCTCCTTCGGTTTGCACTTTCAGGTACTGCAATGTATACGGCTCGAACGATTCCAGGACATATCGTCCGGGTTGCAATTCGTAAGTAATGATGCTGTTGCATCCGAGTCTGCGGATGTCCACGTCCCCATTCGTCAAAATTTCATCCCAGGTAAGAGTTATTTTTGAAGGCGCATTAACCTGGACTTCCGTCCCGATGAATCCGGTAGAATTACATTCGAATTTATAAATAGAGTCAGACTGATTTTCTACATACCGGCGTATGCTGTAATCCGGATATTTAACCCTCCGTTCTGTCAAAGCCTTACTATCCGTTTGTTCCAAACGTACCGGTTGATATGCGGCCCGACGGTCAGTCATCCAGGCATTATATTCTGGAGTCAGTTTGTAAGCCTCCATATAAGGACGCTGGAAGCTGTATTTAGGAATATCTTGTATGCGTTGATTCAGGATAGCCGCCTCAAATAATACCGGCCGTTCTTTCATTCCTTCCATTTTCAGATGGGTTGCAGTCGTTACCAGTACATTTTCGCCGGATCTAACCTCCGCTTGCAGGAACGACGGTTGATTCAGGATATAATAGTTGTCCACATTATATCCGGCCACTTCAATGGAAATCATATTCTCGCCGGGCTTAAGCAGGTCGTTCAACCGGTACTCATCTACCCGAAAAAAACCGTAGCCGGCCACACAAGGGCCGTGGCCCAGAAAAACTCCATTAATGTATGCCCGGTAACCGGAATGTGCGGCAACATGAAACGAGACCATTTCATGTCCGTTCCATTGAAAACTTCCCCTAAAGCTTACGGTCAGGTTTTTATCCGTTTGCCGGTCACTGGCCCAGACAGGCACTGCATGATGAAAAAAAACATTCCGGCTTTCGGCCGAAAATCCGAATACGACAAAAAGGCTGGTAATAAATAAAATTTTTTGAATCAAAGGTGTTTTCATATGTGTCCAACTTTATTTTTAATGACTGACTGATAATACATATTTTCCGGAACCAATCCGGATTTCATTTCCGGATTTTTTAACGAAAGCCTTGTTTGTTTCGATTTTTATCTGACCTTTATAAGGCATAACAACCGTAGCCTCAGTATTGGCCGCAACCGTCACATCCAACGTAAACAAGTTGTTTTTATCGGTCCACGCTACACCGATATTTCCTGTTATGGCATGATAATTACCTTTTGCCCACTCCAGATTTCCACCCGGTTGAGGTTTAATATAAAAATGCCTGTAACCCGGTTGTAACTCATCGTATTGTATCCCGAGGATATGCTGGTACATCCATTCACCTACTGCTCCGATGGCCACATGGTTGAAAGAATTCATCCCCGGATTTTGAAATCCGCGGCCTTTTACGTAGCCGTCCCAACGTTCCCAAATGGTAGTAGCTCCCTGATCGATCGAATAAAGCCAGGAAGGAAACCGCCGACTGAGCAACAGCGTATAGGCAATATCCTGGAATCCGAACTCGCTCAATTGGTTCATCAGCCTGATAGTCGTATGGATACCTGTCGACATCCGGAAATTATAATTCTTAACCGTTTCAACCATGTGCCCGGCAGCCAAATTCCGTATGGAATCAGGCAGAATGTCCAGTTCGAGGGCAAGTGCGTAACCTGCCTGAGTATTTCCCTTAATTGTACCATCCGCAGCGACAAAATGATCTGCAAACGTTTTCCGGATAGAATCAGCCAATAGGCAATAATATTCATGATCCTGCCGTTTTCCTAAAATCTCTGCTGTTTTCGACAGCAATTCTGTCGAATAAGCAAAATAGGCCGTTGCAAACACATCATTCGGTACGGCGCCTCCTGTTTGCGGATAATCGTCGGCAATAATCGTATTGCCGTTTAGCCAATCTCCGTACATATTACCGATACTATTTACCCATATCAGATCGGGATTTCGCCTGTGAACAAAATTAACGAATATCTTCATCGCTTCGTATTGTTTTGACAAAATAACCGTGTCATTGTAATTTAAGTAGACTTTCCAGGGAACGATTACTCCCGCATCAGCCCAGCCTGGCGAATTAAAAAACGCCTGCCAGAACCCTACATGAGGAGCTATATCCGGGAATCGGCCGTCATCCAATTGGGAATCCCGGATATCACGCACCCATTTCGTATAAAATGCCGCCATATCTAGGTTATAGATAGCTGTTTGAGAAAACACCTGGGCATCACCCATCCATCCGGCACGTTCATCACGTTGAGGGCAATCCGTTGGTACGGAAATCATATTATCCCATTGAGTCCACCGGATATTTTTCCATAATTGGTTTATATCTTTGTTTGAACAGCTAAAACTACCGGTTACCGGCGATGATGAAGCTACCATTTTCCCAAGAATCTGATTCAAATCCGGCTTCCGGGTCAAACCGGATATTTCTACATAACGAAATCCGTGATAGGTAAACCGCGGTTCATATTCAATAACCTGTTCATCACCGGGAATATAGGTATCTGTTTGTTTTGCGGCGCGAAGATTTGCTATATACAACGAACTATCTTCGTCCAAGATTTCTGCATAACGCAACACGATCGGACGTTTCGGATTGTAAGGCAAATGCAGTCGACACCAGCCGACCATATTCTGTCCGAGATCGAAGATATATTTATCATCGGCTATTTTACGTATGGAAACAGGTTTTATTTTTTCGATCACAGCAATAGGCTCATTCATTTGAGCACATAGATTGATTTTTGTTTTGTTATAAACAGAAGGGGTTTTCCATGCCGAATCATCAAATCCGGATCGGTTCCAACCCACCGGAAGATACGTTGCCTCATACAATTCCCCATCAAAAATGGAAGCCTGCGTGACAGGGCCTCTCGGAAGATATTTCCAGGATTTGTCCGTATTTATAGTGACAGACGTTTCATCTTCAAAACAGATGACTAACTGCCCCATAAAATAACGTGAAAAACCATAACCGCCCCGTTCGGGATGCGACCAGATGGCTCCGGCATACCAACCGTCGGCCAACATCGCTCCCAGGACATTTGTTCCCTGTTTTAACAAGGCACTTACTTCATGGGTCTGATACTGGACATGACTATCGTAATCCGTCCATTCCGGAGCAAGTACCTGCCTGCCTACTTTTTGTCCGTTGATATATGCTTCATAGATTCCTAAACCTGAAGTATAATAGAACGCATGCTTAATCTTTTTGTCAATCTCTATCTCTTTCCTCAATAATGGAGATGGCGGAACCGGTAGGGAATACGGAGGATTATTATTCGGTTTGAAATATCCGTCCGTAATTAACGAAGCATCCCAACGGCTGTTACCCCAATATTGGGGAATCTGTTTATCGGAAGTCAGTACCGGTTTTCCTAAAGCAATATTTTTGTTCTTATACGACACTTCGATCTCAGCGAGGCCATATTCAAAACGATTATCTTTTACGGAAGGTATTTTAGTGACATTCAACCGCAGATATCGTCCCGATAATGGGGAGGCTAACGATTTGGTATAAGGAGTAAAATCCCGCTTGACGATATCCTGTTGCGACTCATCAACGATTACAGTCGATTTATTGAAATCAGGGTCCGTAGACAATTCAACAGTAAAGCGTAAAGGGAACAAATAACTACCTTCCAATTGTAAAGGGTAAAGCTTTACCACATCGACCGGTTGTTCCTGCTCTAAATCGATGGTGAGCCATTTGTCGACTTCCGGATTTGTAGAAAGATCAGAACGGTATCCCCAATCCTGATAATAAATTTTTTCCGGAGCTATAATTGCTTCCGGATCTCCGATCCATTGGGCTGTCCAGTCATCTGCCGAAAGCGGCCCGGTTGAAAACCGGGTAACAGGACTCCAAGCGGATAACCGCCCTTTTTCATCCCAAACCTGTATTTTCCAATAGTAAAAAGTATGTGGCCGGAGCGGAGCGCCTTCATAGGTTATCTGATTGGTATGGTTACTATTTATTTTTTTGCTGTCCCAGGCATCTACTTGATCCTTAGATAGTAAAGTCGAATCAGCAGAGACCAGCACTCGATATGCAGTTTGTAATTTTCCCGTTTCGACCGACTCTAGTTCCCAACTGAACCGGGGATGTTGTATGTCAATCCCTAAAGGTTCTTTCAAATATTCGCACCTCATATTTTCTACAGTTAAGGAATCCGTAGTTTTACTACATCCGGCAATAATTATTGCAGATAATATAATATAAATGCATTTCATGGTAATTGTATGTTTAAAATTAATTTATAATGAGCCGGTCAGAGCTAATGGCCGACAGACGACAAATAATGATAATTTCCCGGCCCTACTTTGAATACTGCATATCGTACAGCGTTGCCCTCAAAGCAAATCTCGGTCGTACATTGTTTTTTCTTCCCGTTTTCAGTTACTGATACCGGATCTGTAGTCGGAACAAAAATCGTAGCGGTTGCATTGGGAGGAATCATTACTTCCAAGCGGAAACTCTCTGCATCTTTCTTCCATTTGCTTTTAATAAGGCCGTTAACCGAACGGTATGTACCCTCTGCCCATTCCAGGCGGTCAATGTAATCCGGCCGGATAATTATTTTGTTAAAACCGGCCGCATCCTGGTCGGGTTGTATTCCGGCGATACATTTGTAAAACCATTCGCTGATACTTCCGAACATCGGATGGTTGTGTGAAAATGTATTGTCACTCCAGGCCCAATGCTCCCAGACACTGGTCGCACCTTTTTCCAGCATAAAGGACCATCCTGGAAAATCCGGTTTGATAACTATGTCGAAAGCCTTCCATCCATATCCATAACGGCTCAATACCATCGGCATATAAATAGTTCCGAACATTCCTGTCGAAATATGCCCTTTATGTACTTCGTCGATTTCATTGAACAGACAAGCCAAAGCCTGCCGGATTTCATTATCGGGAACCAGGTCAAAATAGAGAGCAAAAGACTGTGCTGTCTGGGTATGGATATCAAAGCGGCCTGTACCTTTCTCCAAAAATTTGCGGATAAAAGCAACTCTGATCGATTCTGCCAGTTGGACATACCGGACGGAATCCTGAACATTACCCGCTATTCCGGCCAAACGCGCCATCAAGGTAGCGTTATAATAATAGAAGGCCGTACTGGTTAAAGCTACCGGTTTTTTATCGATACTCTCATGGTCACTTAGTCCTACATCGATTATCCCGTCCTTTGCCACTGTATTCAAGAATTCCATCCAGCGTTTAGCGGCAAGATACTGTTCTTTTATCAATCCGGCATTTCCGTAGTAGCGATACAACTTATCCAATAAAGCCGGATGAACAGTTCCCCACCCTATAGGGCCTGCTTCTCCACCCGGACTGCCATCGGCAATACCCACAAAAGGCGCCGTTTCAGTCATTCCTCCATTGGGCCGGATAGCATCCGTATAATCCTCCACTGTCTTTGTATAAAAAGCAGACATATCGAAATTATACATATAAGCCTCGCAGGTACACAGAATATCTCCTCCATAACCGAATTTTTCCCTGTGGGGACAATCCGACTGAACGCTGAAAATATTGTTCCTGAATGTATTGACAGCCATCTTTTGTATGGCATTAATCAGCGTATCAGAACAGGTAAATGTGCCAACAGGTTCAACGGCAGATTGCAGGCGCAGGCCGGTAATATCATCCGGAGAAAGATCGCCATCATATCCGGCGATTTCAATGTAACGGAAACCATGGAAGGTAAAGCGGGGCCGAAAAATTTCTTTCTCCGGCAGACCTGCCAAAACGAAAATATCTTTCTGCATCGCCACGTCAGGAGATCCTGGGCCTCCGAGCTCTTTTCTCTTGATTTGTCCTGCCACACTGGTCATCGGATTCAATGTTCCGTCGGGATACAACAACTCACCATAAGTCAGGGTCAGGGAATCTCCCCTTTTCCCCTGCACTGTAAGTTGCAAAATACCTGCAAAATTGATACCCATATCGATCAAATATTTACCTGTTGGGATCTTTTCTACCCTGATTGGTTTGATCCTTTCTGTGATCTTAACCGGAGGTTGGAGTTGAGACACCAACATTCCTTCCGGCGCCACAGCCAAAAGAGCACGGCTCCATGAACGGTCATCGAAACCAGGTTTCGACCAGCCATCTTTCCGGTACCGGTTATCAACAACTTCCCCCAGGTATATATTGTTCTTGCGTATTTCGCTTTCCGACACACTCCATTGCTTGTCGGAAATTATCCGGTATTTTTTACCATTATCATATTCGATTTCAAGTTGAGCGATAAAACAGGGTTCACCTACAGGCAAGTGATTCCGGAGATTAAGATGTCCCCAGAGACGCATAGGTAATGGATTATACCATCCATTACCTACTATAACTCCAATACAATTCTTATCTCCGGTCAACATACTTGTCACATCGTAAGTACTGTAATAAATCCGCTTGGAATAGTTGGTCCAGCCGGGATCAAGCTGGTGATCACCTACCTTTTCCCCGTTCAGATATGCTTCATAGTATCCAAGTCCGCTGATATATAACACAGCCCTTTTTACTTTCCATTCGATGATAAATTCTTTTCTAAAGACAGGTGCCGGCTGGTCGCCGTACATCAGGCTGTCGACAGTTGCCTGAGGCTTATCGCTCTTAATCCACACTCCCTGCCATTCAACAGGTATTCTGTCTGTTTGGGCGAATAAACATCCGCTTACCAACAGGAACATGAATAAATTAAAAATGGAATGTTTCATTGATGCATATGTTAAGAAGGAGTTATCAATATCCCGGATTTTGTATAATCACATTCGGATTCTTAATCCGTTCCGAGTATGGGACAGGATAAAGCAGCATATAAGGTTGTATATCAAAAGCATTTGCAGGAAAAGGCTCTGTAGGTGGCCTGTAGGTAGAAGGGTCTGCTTTTTCGATTACCCCAAAAGCCCTGATCACATCGATCGCCCTGTTAGTACGCAGCAAATCAAACCAGCGATGTCCTTCAAAAGCCAGTTCTACGCGTCGTTCCCGTTCAATAGCAAGCCGAAATGAAGCCTGATCCGGAACCTTATCTGAAGTCAATTCCGGTAATCCGCCTCGGACACGTACCGCATTCAACAGGGAAAAAGCTTCTCCTCCCGGCTCATATGCAATTTCATTCAATGATTCAGCCAACATCAGCAATACATCGGCATAACGGTAAATTGGCATATTGCATGCGTTCTGATTGACTTCCATGGTAGAATAAACAATCCATTTATTGATATACGGGACAGCATTAAAAACCCCATCTTTATCCAGATAACCCAGGGCTACAGAGATTTCTTTTCTTTTATCTTCCGGTTCGTATGCATTCAGCATGTCTTTGGTTGGTGTATTCCATTGAAATATCAGTCCTCCTTTATAATGCAGTACATATTCCCAGGCATCAGCGCCCCGAGGAAGCCAGTTGAATATCAGTGTGTTACTTCCGCTGGACTCTATGCTATACTGTATTTCGAAAATAGATTCCGAATTGTTTTTATTATCCGGCCGAAAACAGTCGTTATAATTTTCCTGAAGTCGATATCCCATTGTAGTTATTTTTTTCAAGGTATTGACTGCGGATGAAAAATCTTTATTGGTCATCTGTACCTTGGCCAGCATGGTTAATGCTGCCCCTTGCGTAATTCGCCCATTATCATTCACATCCTGATAGCTGACAGGTAAATTCTTAATACAAAAATCCAAATCCCTGTTTATCAATTCATATATACTCGCTATAGGAGATCTTGGTATAGCAAATGATTCTGCAGTACTTTCGATCGGTTTTTCCAATAAAGGAACGTCTCCATAAAAACGAACCAGATTGAAATAGTGGAATGCTCTGGCAAACCTGCATTCGGCTTCTATTCTTTCTCTCAACTTAGGCGTTTTAAATAGGTTGGCAGGAGCGTTTTCCAGCAACTTCAACAGAGTATTGGCACGGTAAATAATAAAAAATCCACTAGCCCAATATCCGTTACTGGTATTCATTTCATTCATCGTAAATTCATCGATCTGTTCTCGAGTCATAATATCTGCCCCGCGATTAACATAATCGAATTGATTGGTTGTATTATCGGATCGGAGCTCAGCCATTATGTAATAAGAAGCCAATACATTTTTATAACCCTGGTATACCGAATTCAGGGTTGTCAGGTAATCTTCTTCGGATTGGTAATAATTGTTGGAAGACAGAGATAACGCCGGTTTCAAATCTAGAAAATCAGAAGAACACGAACAAAATAATCCGGCAGTACATATAATTAAAATCAATATTCTTTTCATAGCATTAATGTAATTAAAATGTGATATTAGTTCCGAATGTAATTAACCTGGCCAGCGGATACGGATTTTGCTGCCAGCCCATATACAAATTTGTACCACCTCCGACATTTGCCTCGGGGTTATTCAGAGGAAACCTGGAAAACATAAACGCATTCTGGACGGTACAATAAAACCTGGCATTTTTGACAAATTTTATTTTTTTGCAAACCTGAGGCGACAGGGAATAGCCCAGGGTAATATTGCTAATACCCAGATAAGATCCGTCTTTTACCCAATCACTATTAGCTAAACGGACATATTGCCGCTGATCCGAATAATTAGTAGTGGGTATTTCTCCATTTCCCGGTTGTTCCGGAGACCGCCAACGATTTTCAACTTCTTTCAGCACATTGAACGGGCCATCCATATTCCTCAAAAACTCATACGAACTCATGAAGATTTTATTTCCAAACGAACCGTTGATCAGCAGACTAAAGTCTATCTGTTTAAAAGTTACTGTATTACTAAGGCCGTAAATAAATTTGGGGTGAGGATTTCCGATTATGGTACGATCGGCGGTGGTAATTTGTCCGTCATTATTCACATCTTCGATACGTAATGTCCCGGCATGTGCTCCCGGATTATGATTATGGTCGGCACCTGCTTCTTCCTCTGTCCGATAAACTCCGTTTATTTTAAATCCTTTATACATTCCTATGGGCTTGCCTATTTCTGTAACAATAGAACCCGAATAAAGGCTTCCATATTCTATCGGATCATTATTATCATTCAATGCAAGTACTTTGTTCTTATTGAAAGAAATATTAAAATTAGTTCTCCACTCAAATGATGGATTGGTTACATTCACTGAATTGACCGAAAATTCCCAGCCTCTGTTTTCTATTTTTCCGATATTGGTCAATGACGAAGATACTCCCAGAATAGAAGGAGTCGGACGATTAAGCAGCAAATCATAAGTAATCCGGTTATAGTAATCAACAGTCATTCCCAAACGATGGTTCAGAATCGAAAAATCAAGTCCTAAATCTGTTTCCTTATTTTTTTCCCACTTAAGTCCCTGATCCACATAACCAGGATATTTCCCTGCTGCCAGATTATTGTTAAAATAATAATTGGCATTAATCATACTTGGGTAATAGCCGAAAGACTGCCGGATGTTGATATTGCCGGTTATACCATAGCTGGCTCTGAGTTTGAGTGCATCGACAAACTTGAAGCGCTCCATAAAACTTTCTCCGGCCATATTCCAACCGACAGAGACTGAAGGAAAAGTACCCCAACGGCCTGATTTTGAAAACCGGGAAGTTCCGTCCCGTCTGACTGTTGCATGTAAAAAATACTTATCTGCATAAGTGTAGTTTACACGGGCCAGATATGACTCAATTGCATATTTAAAATTATCGCTTCCTGCGGCACCATCGCGTGTCGACCCTGGGATAGCAGCTGATACATAAGGGATTTTATCGTCGGGGAATTTGGTTCCCGTGGCACCCACATAGTCATAATCCTGACGCTGTGCCGAATGCCCCAACATCAGATCAATATTATGTGTTTCATTAAAAATTCTATTGTAAGTAAAATAGTTTTCAATCAAAAAAGAGCGAAATTCATCCCTGGTCGATTCTCCTGTAGCATTAGGCGCGGCGGTAGAACCACCCGGAACAGCATGCAGAGAAGGAGTACCTGCCCATGAAGGCCAGAACATCCGTGATTGAGAAAAATTGAGATCAATTCCAAAAACATTTTTGAAATACAAACCATCAATAATTTTTATATCCACATTAGCGCTCGATAACAATCGGAAATCATTCCGGGAATTTGTCACGCCATTAATGACATTGATCGGATTTGGGTATAAAAAATTCTCAGGAGCAGCACCTATGGTCGGATTTACTGACCCATCAGACAAGTAAGCCGGGGAAATAGGGCTGGCACATAAGCCAAGTCCCAGTAAAGAACCGAAAGGTGCACCTTCAAGGCTTCCTCCTGTATTACGGAAATTATAACTCGGATTAACCCGCACACCCAGTTTTACAAATGAAAATATATCCACATCTGCATTCATCCTCAGAGATCCCCTCTTATAATCAGAATTTTTCACTATCCCATCGACCGAGTAATAATCACCCGACACCAACAACCGGCTCTTTTCCGTTCCGGAGCTCACCGTGATATTATATTGCTGGGTAGGAGCAACGTCACGTGTTATAATCCCATACCAGTCGGTACCCGGTCCCGTCACATCACGGTATCCTTCGGGAATCGTATTCGGATCGAATGGTACCCCATCAATCTTTGCCTGATCCTGAAGCGCTTCAATCCTGAAACGAGCAAATTCTTCTGCATTCATCATCTCATATCTTCCTTGCTTGGGTATCTGTTGGATTCCATAATAAGCGCTGAAATCGACCGTTGTTTTTCCGGATTTCCCTGATTTGGTTGTAATGATAACAACACCGTTCGAAGCCCTTGAACCATAGATAGCAGTAGATGCCGCATCTTTCAGTATCGTTATCGATTCAACATCGTTCGGATTGAGAAATGATAATATATTGACATTGGCATTGTACCCGGGAGGTTCTATCGGCATACCATCGACAACATACAACGGATCATTCTGGGCATTGATAGATCCTGTACCCCTGACACGGATCGTTACTCCGGCACCCGGATGCCCTGTCGACTGGGTAACCATAACTCCGGCTGCCTGTCCCTTAATTAATTGCTCCATACTGGATGTTTTTAAATCTTTAATATCCTTGTTCCGGATATTCGAAAGGGACGAAGTTAAAGACCTTTTATCGCGCGTACCGTAACCAATCACAATGACTTCGTCTAATATTTTTGTATCTTCAGTCAGGCGGATAGTCAACGTGTTTGTTCCTGCTACAGGGACTTCCTTGCTATTGTAACCTATATACGAAATCTGCAGTATGGCATTGTCGGGGACGGAAAGCGAGAATTTGCCGTCTATATCCGTAACCGTACCATTGACAGCACCTTTTTCCATTATGTTCGCCCCGATTACAGGTTCGTTTAGTTCATCAATCACGGTACCGGTGACTGTCTTTTTTTGCTGTTGGGTATTTTTGGTTTGTGGCACCGGAATTTCGGTGTTTTTATACAAGATAATGTGATTATCTTTTATGGTATACCCGATATTGTTACCTTTAAAGATTTCATCGAGGATCTCCTTTACCTCCCAGTTTTCCATATTTACGGAAACTTTGCGGGAAACATTGATTTTCTTCGCGTTGTAAGTGAAACAATAAGCGCTGCTCTTCTCTATTTCGGACAAAACCTCTTGTATCGTCACATTATCCAAGTGAAGGGATAGTTTTTGCGAATACATAACGTTTGCCACTGAATTTAATGTACCTAACAAAAGAAAAAGACAGATACATTTCATGATTAATAAGTTTTTTGCAATCCGTGGCGCTTTTTTCAACTGCCAGGAGTAGTTTTTTATAATAAAATTCATACCTTTGTGTTTGTTTTGTTTGTAATAAATTTAGGCGTCACTAATGCGTTACACGCAAAACCGGAACCGGGGATGTTAGCGCATCTTCGGTTCGTTTTTTTTATTTTTTCATTCCATAGGCATTTTCTTTTTATGTTTATAAATCTTTATATTCTTTCTCTCTATCACATAGTATAATTCACGGGTATCTTTTAGTCGGTCAAGTATTTGTTCAATTGTTTCTTTTTCGGTTGATTTAGTGCTAAACAATTCTTCGGAAAGTTCTTTATCCAAAATAGTGATTTTTACATCATATCTTCGTTCCAGATCTTTTGTAATAGAAAAAAGAGGCTCATTTACATAAGAAAATCCGCCGGATGTCCACAACTTTATACCATCTGTATTTTTTTGTCTTGTAAGAGAAATACCATTAGTTCCCGAAACGGAGACTTGTTCATTCGGATTTAACGTAAGTTTATTCAATCCGTCAGGGGTGGCAATTTCTACTTTTCCCTCCATTAAGGAAACATGTGCCTCCTCTTCTTCATACGATTTGATATTAAATTTTGTCCCTAAGACCTTTACTGCCATCAGGGAAGTTTGTATAACAAATGGATTTTTTTTATCGCTGGTCACTTCAAAATAACCTTCTCCGTCCAAATGTACATGTCTGTTTTTTGTTGAAAAATCAGAAGGGTACCGTAGTTTAGTTCCTGCATTTAACCATACTACTGTGTTATCCGGTAAAGAGAGTTTCGCCTGCTGGCCGTTCGGCACCTCAAAGCTGGCATATTCTATTGCAGAGGTGTTATTTCTTTTATAGTATTGATATAATGAGAAGCAACCCAGAGTTAATAAAATAACTGCCGCATACCTGACAAGTTGAAAAGATATTTTTCGTAAAAGAACCTTCCGGGTTTTTAATTTGAAAGCTTTGAGTTTATGCCGGGCATAAAGCAAATCGCCTTCTTTCTCTTGCATCATAACCAGAGACAATGTATTCAACTCATCGGTAAACTCTTTCTGCAGTTCTTCATTTTTATCCAATTCATCAAATAGTTGCTGCTTTTCATCTTCCGATAAAAGGTTTGAAAAATAGTTGTTTATCTTTTCTTCCATCTGATATAACTAATACGATTAACAATTTTATTTTCGCTCATTCATTAATATTAGTCGAATGGAATAAGGATGATAACTATCCGGAAATAGTTAAATAATGTTATGGTCTATTTTCCATCTGTTATAAAAAAAAGAAAAGATATAGATGGTCTTTCAGTAATTCTTTTAGTTTTCTCATTGCCAGGGTAATCTGGTTATTTACGGTATTTTGGGAAATATTACATTTAATCGCAATCTCCTGATGACTCAAACCTTCAAAACGGCTTAACATGAAAATCTTCCGGCATCGTTCAGGCAATGACTGAATCGCTTCATGAACAAGGGTTTCTAATTCCTTTTCATCAAATAGATTGTTATCCAGTTGCCTCATAGAGCGCAACCTGTATTCAAATTCGCGTATGTGGATTTCCTGTAATTGTTGTTTTTTCTCTGCTATCAATATCTGATGGCGCAAAAAATCGATGCATTTATTTTTTGTCAACTGGAATATGTATGAAGGTATATGTTGTATGTGGGAAAGTTGTTCTTTTTGTTCCCAAAGAATAATAAATACATCCTGAACGATATTCTCGGCTTCTTCTTCCGCTAAGACATATTTTCTCGAAAAACGGACTAATTTTGGGAAATAAAAAAGATAGAGTCGTTCAAAATCATCTTCATGTTTTATATTGCCATACTGCATAAGGTTAACTTGATATAATATACCAAAAAACGGCATTTTGTTTATCTTTAAAACTTTGATATTTTTCAGTTAAACAAAAAAAAACAAATACAAATTTAGTCGGATTTTATTATAAAACCAATGAATTCTGTTAAAAAATCAAGTTAGTATTTTGTATGGAATGAGAATAATGCACTATCTTTCCTTTATAATCCTATTCAATTATTGGTTACTCAATGCCCTTGTGTTATGTTTATGCTTAGTTCCCCAAAACATTTCTGTCCCATTCTAGTATTGGAAAGGTTAGTTGAATTGTTTAAAACTTAATTACCTCTTCAAGCTTATTAGCTTAGGCATGTTTTTCTCGCGGATGGACACAACATCGCTTGATAACTTATCAGGAAAGCCATGATGAGGAACGGGCAATGTACAAGGCAATACATTTATAAAAAGTATGGAAAGGTTGTCTGGTTTGATAACTTTTGTTACTTTTGTGATACTATGGCTTTACCAATTAACATAAACGATTTAATAAAAGGCAATACGGTCGAATGGGAACGGATTGAGTTCAAAGCCGGTTGGAATCCGGAGGACGTTGTCCATGCCATGTGCGCCTTTGCGAATGACCTTCACAATTGGGGTGGCGGTTATATCGTTATTGGTATTAAAGAACGCAATGGCAGATCGGAATTGCCGCCAAAAGGATTAGATGAAGATAGTTTAGATAAAATTCAAAAAGAAATTATTCGTTTGGGACATCAGGTGCAGCCTCATTACTTTCCGGTAATACAGCCTTATGTATTGCAGGGACGGCACATTCTGGTGCTTTGGTGTCCGGCGGGAGATAACCGTATATATACCGCTCCGACGACACTTGGTGCAAAAGCACAGAGGTTACCTTATATACGTGTAGGTACCGAAAATATTATTGCAAAAGGAGAGAATCTACGTCAGTTAATGGAACTTACTGCTCGTATCCCGTTTGACGATCGCATGAATAATCAAGCTACGATAAACGACTTTGATCTGGCTCTTATTCAGGCTTATCTGCAAGAGGTAAAGAGCGACTTGTATGCAGAAAGTACCAAAATGCCGTTGGTAGATCTGGCAAAAGCTATGTATATTGCCAAAGGCCCGGACGAAGATTTGCGCCCGGTAAATGTCGGATTGTTATTTTTTTCTCAGAGTCCGGAAAAGTTTTTTCCTCGTTCATGGATAGAGTTGGTCTGGCATAAAGATGGTTCGGGGCAACAGTTTGAGGAACACTATTTTAAGGGCTGTTTGCATAAGCAATTAAGAAATGCATTGGAATTTATTCAGACACATATTATTGCCGAAAAAGTTATCAAGCAAAAAAATAAGGCGGAGGCATTGAGGTTCTATAATTTTCCTTATGTAGCCATAGAAGAAGCTCTGTCTAATAGTGTGTACCATAAGAGTTACGAGCGGCAGTCGCCAATTGAAGTTCAGATATGGCCGGATAAGATAGAAATATTAAGTTTTCCCGGCCCTGTTCCACCGGTTGGCGCGAAGGAATTGAAGACAAAACGCCGTATTGTCGCCCGTGAATACCGTAACAGGCGTATTGGTGATTTTCTGAAAGAGCTGCAACTGACCGAAGGAAGAGGTACAGGATTTCCGGCAATTTATGATGCAATGGAAGCAAACGGTTCCCCAAAGCCTGTTTTTGAAACGGATGATGAAAGTACCTATTTTCTTTCTGTTATTCCGGCTCATAAATTAGCAGATAAGACGTTTGTAAAGCCAGTAGCAAAAACAAGCAGATCTCTTGTTTTTAATAATATAGAAGATATCATTCGCTTTGCAAATGATGTAGTTAAGAGAAAAAACGACCAAGTAAGTGACCAAGTAACTCCCTCTTATAATCAAGGAAGTCTCTATAAAAGTGACCAAGTAAGTGACCAAGTAAGTGATATACTAAATAAGGAAGTAACACCTTTAACTGAAAGTATATTGCATTTTGTTAATAATGGAGAATATAGTAGGGAAGATATTCTTACTAATAGTGGCTTAAGCAACCATACGATGAATCGGAGAAGGCATATTGCTCCATTACTTCATTTGGGCTGGATTGCCTATACTATCCCTGATAACCCGAGAGATCGGAATCAGAAATATAAAATCACTAAGTCCGGCAAACGGGTACTTTGGTTGTTAGGTTCTGCCGAAAAATGAATATTGAACTATAAGATGGAGTTATCAATGATTCCGAAAATAAGCCTGTTCGCAAAAGACATTATTTCTCGGCAACAATAGATGTAATGCTAAAGAATGGAATGATTCAAAAAGTTAATAAACAAGATAATTTTGCCGCTTTGGCAAAGTTACTTAACGAAGCTTTTGCAACTGTAGCAAAAGAGTTCGGACTGACGAAAGAAAACAGTCCGACCAATAATGCATTTATAACCGGTGAAGAACTGAAATCCCAGTTAACAGAGAATAGAGAGTTTTATGTTTATAAAGAAAATACTCATTTGGCAGGATTTATTGCTATTGAGAAATCATCGAGTACACCGGATACATTCTACATTGAAAAATTGGCTGTTATTCCGGAATTCAGACATTTGGGTGTTGGTCTCCGTTTGATGGATTTTGCATCAAGCAGGATAAATGAACTTGGAGGAAAGCGTATTTCTATCGGATTGATCGATTCCAATACCAGACTCAAAGAGTGGTATGCCGAACAGGGATATGTCGTGTCTGGAATAAAGAGATTTGATCATCTGCCCTTTGATGTGTGCATGATGGAAAAAGAAATATAAAATGAAAAAGTATTACCTGATATTTTTGTTGTTTGTATTACAGGATACTGGAATACGAACAGGATTTTCTGCTATAAATAGTTTATAAATAATAAGGAATATGAAAAAAGATAAGCTGAATATACTTTGGACTACCGATAATAAAGACACCGTTTTTAACATGTTGTCTATGTACGCAATCAATTCAAAAAAACATAACTGGTGGAAAGAAGTGAATGTTATTATTTGGGGAGCCGCCGCTAAGCTTGCCGGTAATGACACTCAGGTACAAACAGAAGTTTTGGAAATGTTCCAATATGGAATATCTGTTGAAGCCTGTAAAGATTGTTGTGATAATTATGGGGTGACTGAACTTTTATCAAAGCTTGGAGTAAATGTCAGGTATATGGGGGAGCCTCTGACTGAATACTTAAAGGCAGATGAGAAAATAATTACGATTTAAATTGCATTCGATTAATTGAATAAAAAATATACCAATGTGTAATTTTTTGATTGTTAGGTTTTTGTATTTTTTTTATTGAGTTTTTTTTATGAATGCCTATTTATAAAGAAAAGTAAATTGTATTTTTGTAGTGTTAAATAACTCAACATTATGCGAAAATCAGTTCTTCGCAAAGTATGGTCAAAATACTTCAGTTTTGATTGGAAACTAGGGCTCTTTCTGATTGTTGTATTTGCCGTTCTGCGGTTTATTATAGCTCTGAATAATGCTAAATATGGAGGAAGCAGTGGGATCTTTTTGCTATTTCTTTCTATGTGGTTCGTTCCTGTTATTCTATTAACATCAGAGGGACGAAAAACAATTGGCATCCGGAGACCGGATAAGTGGATAAAACTTCTATACTCTCTCGCTGCAGGAGCTGCATTCTGTGGAATTTCATATTTGATTTCTTATCTGTTGTATGGATATTCTGTAAACAATAGCTTTGTCTATTTGTCAAGAGTGTATGGGTTGACGCCTGAAATGTTAGAAGCGTACAGATATAAACTGTTCTATATTTCTTTACTTGTAAGTATGACATTCAGTCCGGTTGGGGAGGAACTTCTGTATAGAGGAGTGATTCATGGATGTTTTGTGGATCAATACGGCGAAAACAAAGCTTCTATTATCGACAGTCTGGTCTTTATGATAGTGCATTTACCTCATTTTGGAATTATTTATGATTCGGGAAAATGGAGTTTCCCTTTCTTTCCGGCTTTGTTGTGGATGTTTTTTATGTTTATGGTCGCTCGTTTGTTTTTCCAATGCAAAGTGTATAGTAATTCTATTTGGGGAGCTGTATTTGCTCATGCCGGATATAATTGCCTGATGATGTATTTTACATACTTCCATATACTTTAGTCACTGAATAGCGAATTGAAAGTCAAATTTTGTATATATGAACTATCTAAAAACGATTATCGCAACATTGTTGCTTATTACTGTTATCAGTTGTTCTTCCAGGAATAGCAATCTAAGCGTTACTTACCTGAAAGAAGGTCAGCTTACAACAGAAGTTATTCCATTGGATTTTATTGATGAGGGAGGAGCAATTGTTTCCCCATATATCAATTCGGTAAGCTTTGCCTATCTGGATTCTGTAGTTTATTTGAATAATCATCCCGACAGCGATCAAATATTTTCAACGGCTGTCAAACTGGATTTCAAAAAACCGATAAAACAATACTCGCCGGAATATTATTCCGCCTATGCAATACATAACATTATCAAAGCGGTAGAGTACTATAATCGGTTGTTTGACAATCGAATAGATTTTAATTCCCAAACCGACGACAGGGATGTGGAATTTATGTTTGGCGATATTCCTCTTTTTTCTTCTCCCAAATCGTATATTATCGAAGAAAAGTCAAATCCTTCTCCTTCGCTTTTCTTCCATGAAGTGGGACACCGGGCATTCTGGTATATACAGGACAAAAATGGCCTGGATGTAAAATTCAAGGGGCTTTCGTACGTTCATATGGGCCTGCTGGAATATTTTACCGTTTCACTGAACGATTCGCCTGTGGTAGGTGAGGGGTTTCTTCCGTTAAAGATGCTCAGGAACGCCTCGTGGATATACCCTTATCCCATACCCGATTCGTTGACCATCGGCAAGTTGATGTTGCTCATTGAGGAATCTTATCCTGATAAAATGGAAAATCCACAGAGTAACATACATAAGTATTGTCGCGCGACAAACGAAACCTATAAGGATTACTTTTATTTTATAGATAATCATAAAGGTGGTATGGTTATAACCGGCACTTTGTGGAGAATACGTGAACACCTGGGGCAGGGTATAACTGATCAGCTGATCTCGCAAACCATTCTGAACCTGAATGAATATATGGACGCCCGCCAGGAGTTCTATTTTCCCGATACCGAAGAGCAATTGCCGAACAAAATAGAGTGGTATGATTTATATTATGGGTTATTGCAAAAAGACAGGGAGTTAAATGGTGGAAAAGGGGAAGGTATTATCAAGGCGAACTTTGAAAAGACAGGATTTCCTACACATAAGATCAGGAAGTCTTAATATAAAATAATCCAAAGTTGAACTGCACCCCGAAGGTTATACCAACAAACGGAGTGCAGTTTACAATTTTAATTATTTCTTTGAGGTAGGAGCCGGTATCGGGAACTTGCTGAATAATTTATCACAAGCTTTATTTATTTCTGCCGAATTTTTTATATTCTGCTGATTATCTTCTATCACAGAACTTACCGCTGCATCCCAAACCACTTTTTTTGCTTTTGTATCTACTAAATCTACTGCTAACACTCCATCCTTACTGATGTTATCTATAATTTGGGCATTATCATAATAGCTGTAATACATAGAACCAACAGCCCCCATTGGTCTTACAGGAGCCCAATCAGGAATTGCACTTTTAGTTGAAACGTCTAATTTTGAATACAGCGTAGTAATAACAGTTAAATCTCCATTACCGGACTTGTCTTCTTTATATCCGCGGATAGACAATTCGTTTGCAATGGCGCGTTGAATATTTTGTACATCATAAATAGTGATTGTACGAGGAAGCTTCGTTGCATCATATTCTTCAATACTGAATGTTTTATAGGATGTAACATTTTGTCCGGGATACGCGTTGCTATTCAATAGCGTATAGGTAGGGCCACAAGAAGATAATAAGAAAGCGACTCCTGCTAAAATCGAAAATAGAATACTTTTTTTCATGTGTAAAATTATTGTGCTATATTATGTTGATATATAGCTTGTTATAGATTGAATTCATTCGTTTGTATTGAGTTAAGACAAAAATATGTTTTCAATTCTGTCAAAGAACTCGTAAAGGTTCCAAACTCATGCGTTTGAGTTGGTGTGTCTTTGTCGCCGATAGTGGCGACCAACTCTTTCTTGTGGATATTAACGCCACAGTCTTGGTCTGCTACCCGAGCCAATAGATTTCTCAATCTTCATTCGCTTGGATAAGTCCTTTTAATCATGGGGGTTTCATATTATATAATTTTAAATTAAATATCTTTGTGTTATAACATATATTATAAATAATTCATATTTCATTATAAACTATAGTTTGAGCTTTATTTAATTATATAGTCTGCGTCAAAAATAGTCATAAAAATCAGATAATCCAAAAAAATAACGATAAATATTGATTATAAGTTAAAAAAATAACATTTGTTTGTGTTAATTGTGTTTGCTTTGTTAATTTCGTTCGACAACATTCTTTACTGAAATTAATAAAGTGTCGCTTTCAACAGGGAAGGAGCTGTCTCAAAAAGTGAGACGGCTCTCTTTTTTTTGGAGGGGGGGATTTTAGGCGGCGTTAACCAAGTTTACTTTCCAATTTTCCTGAAAGTTGTAAGTTTTTACCTGATGGCGATAGAAAAAGAGGATAAAGACGTAAATATGTAGTTTATCATTCGTATTATTCCTGTTTTTAACGATATCCT